>NZ_CAJTQJ010000080.1 GCF_910578695.1 uncultured Brachyspira sp. | reverse complement strand
TAGTTGGAATGTTTCTAATGTTGAAGATATGGATAGTATGTTTTATAAAGCTAAAAAATTTAATCAAAATATTAATAATTGGAATGTATCAAAAGTAAAAACTATGGAATATATGTTTTACAAAGCTGAAAACTTTAATCAGCCTTTGAATAATTGGGATGTTTCTAATGTTAAAGATATGGATAATATGTTTGAAATGGCTAAAAAATTTAATCAAAATATAAATAGTTGGGATACATCCAAAGTAGAATTTATGGATGGAATGTTTCAAGATGCTGTAAACTTTAATCAGCCTTTAGATAATTGGGATACTTCTCATGTTATGAATATGAGAAATATGTTTAACGGAGCTAAAAATTTTGATCAGCCATTAGAAGATTGGGATGTGTCTATGGTAGCAAATATGGATGATATGTTTAATGGAGCTGAAAGTTTTGACCAGGATTTAGAAATTTGGTGTACTGAAGAAGCTATATATATGACTGATATGTTTTTAGACAGCGGAATGAATGAA
>NZ_CAJTQJ010000078.1 GCF_910578695.1 uncultured Brachyspira sp. | reverse complement strand
CAAGACAAGACAAGACAAGACAAGACAAGACAAGACAAGACAAGACAGACAAGACAAGACAAGACAAGACAAGACAAGAATATGTAAAAGATACATACTCTATAATAATAGCACAAAATATAATAAATTACAAGCACCATTTCATTTTATCAAAATTAAATATGGGAGCTTGTAATGATTAAAGTAAGCGTCATAATCCCAGTATATAATGTAGAGCAATATTTAGAAGAATGTTTGAATAGTATAATTAATCAGACATTAAAAGAAATAGAAATTATTTGTGTAGATGATTGCTCTAAAGATAACAGTTATTTAATACTTGATAAGTATAAAGATATAGATTCTAGAATTATTCTTATTAAACATAATATTAATAGAGGTTTGGGACCTGCCAGAAATACAGGATTGGCTAGAGCAAATGGAGAATATATTTTCTATATGGATTCAGATGATTATATATCCAATGATTATATACAAACATTATATGTTACAGCAAAAAAATATAATTCGGATATAGTTAGTAATCTTAATATAAATGCTGATTATGATGGAAAAATAACACCTTATAAGCCCGAAACATTTAATAATCTGATTAATTGGAAAAAACAATATCCTAAAAATTATTTAGAAGGCGAATCATTTATAGAGATAACCGAGAATTATGAAGGCAAAAAAGAATTTTTATCTCCTATGTCTTGGAATAAATTATTTAAAAGAGAATTTTTAATTTCTAATGAACTTTATTTTATGGATATTGCTTTAGGTGCTGAAGATGTTGACTTATACTATAGAGTTATTGCTAATAAGCCAAAAACTTCTTATAATCATAAAGGATATTATTTTTATAGGCAAAGAAATTCATCTTTAATGAAAGAAGCTGAGGTAAATATAAATAGTATAATAGCTACTATTTCTCATATGAATAACTGCATAGAATATTGCAAGATCAAATGTGATGAAAATTTTATGAAGTATTTAATGCCTAAAATTTGTAATTTAATATTCTATAGGTACAGCATTTTTTTAAATAAAGAAGAGGCATTTATACATATACATAATTTTTATAACAAAGTTCAAATAAATAAAGATTTTACTAATGATTATTTATATTATAATTATATGTTAATAAAAATATCCTCTAATTATGATAACTATTTATTTTTTATGAATTTTTATGAGGATATTACAAAAAGAATAGAAAATGTAAAGAATGACAATGAAAAATGGTTTAGATTATTTGGTATATGTAAATCAAAACGATATATAAAAATAGTTGTTTTTGGAATAACTTTTACTGTTAAATTTAAGATAAACTGCAAGGAGTAATTTTATGGGTTTTGTTTTAAATAGCGATTATACATATATAGATTATAATACTAGTGTAGAATATAGAGAAAAATTATTTTTATTAAATAACAGATTTGATTTAATATTTAAATATTGTGAAATAGAAAATAATAGTTTTTTTAGAGATTTATATATAGACCAGACCAGACCAGACCAGACCAGACCAGACCAGACAGTATGTAGCGATT
>NZ_CAJTQJ010000077.1 GCF_910578695.1 uncultured Brachyspira sp. | reverse complement strand
ATTTTGTCATGCAAGAAAAAAGAAGATGAAGCTATAAATATTAATAATGATTCTAATTATATAAGCAATTCTGAAAATATATATCATAAAACATATACCAATGTTGTGAAGATTAAAGGCAAAAATAAAAATTATAATATATTTGAGGCTATAAAAAACGGCAATTTAAAAAGAGTTCAGGAACTAATTAGAGAAGGTGAAGATGTCAATCAAATTTGTGATATCGATGAAAGTCTAGAATATGAACTTGGAGGAGAATGCGGAGAATATACACCTTTGATTTTTGCTATATGGTGTAGGGATTTAGATATAATTAAATATTTACTTGATAATGGTGCGGATCCTTTTAATATATGTTATGACTATTATTTTGATGGTGATTGGAATGCTTTTCTTTGGGCTTGTGGTAGAGGAAATATTGATACAATAAAATTGCTTGCTGAGTTTGATACTAATTTGATTAATTCGGTAGACCAATACGGAAGGGATGGGATTTTTGTAGCCAATATATTTAGGAATAATATAGAAGTAATTGAATATTTAGTTAAAGATTTAGGAATAGACATAAATAATAAAGATATAAATGGAAACACACTTCTTGATTATTATAAAGAACGATATAACTATGATGAATATGAATATGAGATCGTAGCAAAATTGAAAGAATTAGGTGCTAAAAGCGATGGTATATTTGAGGCTATAGAAAACGGCAATTTAAAAAGAGTTCAGGAACTAATTAGAGAAGGTATAGATATTAATAGTATTAAACCCTATTATGGAGATGAATATACACTTTTGATTTTTGCTGTATGGTGTAGGGATTTAGATATAATTAAATATTTACTTGATAATGGAGCGGATCCTTTTGAGAAAGCTCATCTCGATAATTTGGGTTCCGGTTGTAATGCCTTTCTTTGGGCTTGCGGTAGAGGAAATATTGATACAATAAAAATGCTTGCTGAGTTTGATACTAATTTGATTAATTCGGTAGACGAATACGAAAATAATGGGCTTTTTGCGGCTTTTAGATGTAATAATATAGAAGTATTTGAATATCTAGTTAAGGATTTAGGAATAGACATAAATAATAAAGATATATATGGAAAAACACTTCTTGGTCTTTATGAAGAAGAATATCAATATGATGAATATGATTATAAGATCATAGCAAAATTGAAAGAATTAGGTGCTAAAAATTATGGTATATTTGAGGCTATAGAAAACGGCAATTTAAAAAGAGTTCAGGAACTAGTTAGAGAAGGCGAAGATATTAATCAAATTTATACAGGAGGTACTTTATACAACGAGTTTATAGATTACACATTTTATGTAAAAAATGCTACCCCTTTGGTGTTTGCTGTATTTTATAGAGATTTAGGTATAATGAAATATTTACTCGATAATGGAGCGAATCCTTTTGTTGAAAATGATGACGGTGAGAATGCTTTTCTTTGGGCTTGCGGTTATGGAAATATTGATACAATAAAAATGCTTGCTGAGTTTGATCCTGATTTAGTTTATTCTGAAAGCATATACAACGTGAATGGGCTTCATATTGCTGTTTTATATAATAGTATAGAAGTAATTGAATATTTAGTTAAAGATTTAGGAATAGACATAAACAGTAAAAATAAATATGGAGACGGAGTTTTATATTATGCTAGAATACGATATAATAATGGTAGGGCAAATGAGGCACTAATAGAAAAACTTAAAGAATTAGGTGCTGCGGAGTAATTTTTATTAGCACTAAATGATTTTTAATTGCCTAAATACTAAATATAAAAATTATGAGTATGCAGCATTCATAAAAATAGACTTATAATTCTTATTAACGATAAAAAGTTTTAAGCTAGCATTAATAATAAAATTTGGGGCTGTCCTAGATAACTAAAAAAGCTCATTTTTGTTAAATTATATATAATTTCTAATTGTTTTTCAATATCTTATCTAAATTGGCATTTTTTAATAAATGAAA
>NZ_CAJTQJ010000076.1 GCF_910578695.1 uncultured Brachyspira sp. | reverse complement strand
TTTTCTTTACTAAAACTTCCATAGTATCCTCCAACTTATCTTTTGAATTTAAAAATCTAAACCAATCTGATAAACCCTCATATAAATTATTATTGTTATTATTAAACTTCTTCAATTCTAAAAAATGTATCTCCAAATGATTAGTTAATATATGATTGGTTTCCAGCTCTTTGATGAAATAGCAGCTATGTGGTTTATCTGAGTCTTTTATTAAATTAAAATCTAAAATATTAATGCTTATAACAGGAGTCAAGTCCGAATATATATCTTTAGACTTCAGATTTGTATAATAGCTTTTAGCCCAATAGTACAAACTTCTATATATAAATGACTGATTGCCTATTCTTTGTATTTCTATAATTATAGTTTCGCCAGATTTTGTTCTAGCTTTGACATACAGGCATCTGCCCACCTTCGGTGCTATCGATTCTTTATCTAAAATATTTTCTTTCAGATTAAGGCGACTGCCCGCCTTTGGCGAAGCATTAAGCACTTCGATATATTCAAAGGGCTCTTGATTAGAATCTATTCTTACCGAATTGATGAGGTCTTTTAGTATATCCTCATGTCCTTCTTTAGCAAAAAGATATCTGATAAAATAATCATTTAAAACATTAAAATATTTCTTAATCATAAGTATATTTTACAGTGAAAAAATAAAAAGTAAAGAGAAAATTTTTTTATTATTGTTATGCTCGCCTTCGTCCCGCAAAGCGTGCCTTTGGCAATAATTTAAATTACTACAGATAAACTAAAAGTAATACCTATGCAGCAATATAATGCAAATCAAAAAAAAGATAGTCAAAATTATTAGTAAAGCAAAAAATAAAAGAGTGCAGACTCTAAAATTTAATATTAGAACTTATTATTTTAGAACTTATTATTATTGAAAAAAGAATTATTTTATGATAAAAACAGCAGAGATTTAATGAATAAGCCAAGTAAATGCTTGCATTTATATTTATAATATTAGCAATAGTTATAATTGTATTTACTGTAAAACTAAAGCGAAGTAATATATATGTATCTTTAAAAATAAATAATTATAGATATACTTTACAATATTTATATTATTTTACAGCAGTATAATTATATAATTAATTAATATAAAATTCATAATCTTTTGCTTTAGAACATGATTTTTTCAAAGCAAAATGTATCAAAGCTAACATAATCTTATTAATACTTTTAGCTGAATAATTGCATATTGAAACGCATCTCATACAAGATATGCATTTATTCTTATCAATTATTTTAGGATTATTAATATCTATTGCTTGAACTGGGCATTTCTTAGCACATAGCTTACAGTTAGTGCATTTGTTTTTAGTTTTTGGTACTAATGATGTTTTACTCATCTTTCTATATGGACGATTGCCTTTTAATTTATGTTCATCTAAAAAGTCAGAAGCATTTATTATTTTACTTGCAAATTCTTTAAGCTTTTTTACATCATTTTCATCTTGCCTATTAGAAGCATATTTATAAGCTATAGAATGTTTAGCAACCGCAGCTATAGCGGAAGTAACTTTAAAATTGGATTCTTTTGCTATATCATAAAGTTCAATTAAAGCATCTTCATATTCTCTATTACCATAAACACATATAATAATAGCATTAGCTCTATTACCTTTTATTTGAGATATACGTTCCTGTGCTGTTTCTGGAACTCTGCCTGCATAAGACGGAACTGCAAGAATAGCGATATCATCTTTACATATTTCAACACTCGAAAAATCTGTATTATAATCAGTTAAATCGGCTTTTTCTATACTGCTATTATTATTTAAACTAATTTCTGAAGCTATTACATCAGCAGCTTTTTTGGTTCCGCCTGTAGGACTAAAAAAAAATTCATATATTTTCATATAAACCTCCTATTATTTTTCTGCTTGCTTCAAATACTGATACACTAAATACAAATAGCATAAAAGCATATAAGATTAATTTTTTAATTATATTATCCTTTTTGATTTTTTTGTTTTTTTTGAAGGAGAAATAATCTCCCCCGCAAATATGATTGATTAATTTATATAATAAAATGATGCATCTTGTCATTAAAATAAAAAACTGATGCAATACCGAAAGAAGAGGCATTAAATATAAAGTATAAATTTTTAAGACTGTAGACTGTAGACTGTAGACTGTAGACTGTAGACTGTAGACTGTATACAG
>NZ_CAJTQJ010000075.1 GCF_910578695.1 uncultured Brachyspira sp. | reverse complement strand
CTCAAATATCAATGGCTAAAAATATGAAAATTAAAAATATGGATATTAATCTTATCAGTGAATTAACAGGATTAAGTATTAAAGAAATAGAAAAGTTATAATTAATTTTTTATATAAAAAATAAAAGCTATAATAAAAAATTACGAGTACTTGACATTATTAAAAATAATTTTAAATATATAAGCTAATTATAGGCTAATATTTCCGACACCAAAAGCGGCAGCAGCTATAATAATAAAACAATTTTTATCAGCAATAAATAGCAGAAAACAATAATTTTAAACAATTAAGTTTTTTTATTTTTATATTTTTTTATAACTAAAGCTGTATTTTTTATATAAAAAGTATTTAGGCATATATCTTATTAAAAGAAATTTCTATACAAAGTATTGCTATTTTATATATTTTATATATCATATAAGGTTAAAGTAATAATAAAAAATAAGGAGATGAAAGATGAGTCATCATCATCACAGAGGGCAGTGGGGTACTAGAGCAGGTTTTATACTTGCAGCTATAGGTTCTGCTGTTGGTTTGGGTAATATATGGCGTTTTCCATATATGGTAGCTTCTAACGGCGGCGGAGCTTTTATGATAGTTTTCTTAATAGCTATGCTGACTGCAGGCATACCCATAATGATATTAGAGTTTTCAATAGGGCATAAAACTCATAAAAGTGCTCCCGGTGCTTTAAAAGCCTTGAATCCGTCTTGGGAATGGTTAGGCTGGCTGCAGGTATTTACATGTTTTGTAATTGTTGTTTATTATTCAGTTATTATTGCTTGGTCATTATCCTATGGTTTATTTTCTATTCAAGGATTAAAATGGGGAACTGATACAGCTGGTTTCTTCATAAAAGAATATTTAAAACTTCAAGATGGTTTTTCACTCAGCAATTTTAATATTGGAGTTGCTGTACCTTTAATTATTGTTTGGATTATTATATTGATTTCTGTTATAGGCGGTGTTAAAGACGGTATAGAAAAAGCTAATAAAATATTCATGCCTTTACTTGCTTTTTTAGTGGTAATTATATTAATTAGAGGCATTACTTTACCAGGTGCTTTATCAGGACTTGATTATATGTTTAAGCCTGATTTTTCTAAACTTATTAATCCTAAAATTTGGATAGATGCTTACGGACAGGTATTTTACAGTATGTCTGTGGCATTCGGTATAATGATTACATATTCAAGCTATTTGCCTGATGATTCGGATATAGCCAATAATGCATTTATGACAGGTTTTGCAGATACAAGCTTCAGTTTATTTGCAGGCATTACAGTATTTAGTATAATAGGGTATATGGCTCATTCTCAAGGAAAAGAAGTTGCTGAAGTGGCAGGAAGCGGCGGCATAGGTTTGGCATTTATGGTATTTCCTGAAGCTATTAACTCTCTTCCGGGATTAAATAGTATATTTGGTTTGGTATTTTTCTTGGTTCTTTCATTTGCAGGACTTACTTCTGCAATTTCTCTTTCTGAAGTAGTTATATCTTCATTTATAGATAAATTTCATTTCAATAGAAAAAAGGTAAGCATTATTATTATACTTATACAAGGCAGCCTATCTATGATATATGCTACAGGAAGCGGACTTTCTATACTTGACATAGTAGATGCTTTCGTAAATAATTATAATATTGTAGTAAGCGGATTAATAGAGATTGTATTAATTGCTTGGGTGTATAAATTAGGTTCATTAAAGGAAACTATTAATGAGGTAAGCGAGTTTAGTATTGGTAATTGGTGGAATTTCTGCTTAAAGTTTTTAACTCCTATATTTTTAGCTATAATGTTATCATTAAAATTAATAAATGATTTTAAAAATCCTTATGGAAATTATCCTGCTTGGGCTTTAACTCTTTTAGGCTGGTCAATGCCTGTAATAGCATTTATAGTTGGAATATTATTGGCTAAATTTAAAGACAGACAGCCTGATATACCTCATCAAACAAAATAAAAAATAAGTTAAGGAGTAATTAATTATGGGATTAGATTCTGCTATATTTATGGGCTTCAGTTTATTAGCTATTTGGGGCGGATTTGCTTTTTTTCTTGGCATAGCTTTAAGAAAAATGTAAATTAATTAATTTTATTATATTAAGCATAGGCTTGTTTGTAAGTCTATGCTTTTTTTATATTTATATAAACTCGATAAAAATATTACTTATAAATTTTCTATTTCTTATTTACTAATAAAAAACTTGTTCGTCGCTCTGCGGCCGATATCGGCATAATCC
>NZ_CAJTQJ010000074.1 GCF_910578695.1 uncultured Brachyspira sp. | reverse complement strand
ATAATATTAGTTATCAGTTTCTCGTTTACCGCTTTAAAATTGCTAGCTATAAACTCGCTTTAAAATAGCTAATAACCTCTTTATTATTGCTAATAAAAATTGTTTGTTAATGTTCCCTGCTATTCTGCGAATAGCAGGCACTCACAATTTTTATAATATTAGTTATCAGTTTCTCGTTTACCGCTTTAAAATTGCTAGCTATAAACTCGCATTAAATTAGCTAATAACCTCTTTATTATTGCTAATAAAAATTGTTCGTTAATGCTCCCTGCCATTCTGCGAATAGCAGGCACTCACAATTGTTATAATATTAGTTATCAGTTTCTCGTTTACCGCTTTAAAATTGCTAGCTATAAACTTTATATTATTACCGCTATGCCTCATTTGGTATTGCTAGTTCAGACTCGCTTTTTTTTAATAAACTAACTCTTGAATTATGTAAGCAGCAGGCACTCGCAATTTTTATATAATAATTCTATAATTCATTATAAGCATTTTTTATTGTCGGAATATAAACTATAAAAAATATTTATGCATATATATTAAATTTTTTTATATTATAAAATTTCTTTCATCATATTAAATTTTCTTTATAAAAAAATTATATTTCCGTTAATATTATGTTAAGTAAATATAATTACGGAGTATTAATATTTTATGATAATCATTAAAGAAAGTATTGAAGTTTCAGAAATAAAAAATATGCTTGGAAATTTTTTTACTGATATGGTTAAAGGCGTTATAGATATTGAAAAAAATGAATTAGCTTTAGATGCAGAGCTTCATAGCGATTTGGAAGCTTTGCTTATAGAAAATGGTTCATCGCAGAAATATTTATGGGGCATTAATATTTATCCTGAATTAGATGATTATGATTTTATAGGATTTACTTCTTTAATTAATATAAAACCTTCTTACAATAATATAAATAGATATATAGAAGATGAAAATATTAGAAACAAAATAATAGAAATATTGAATAATTTAATAATTAAGTGAAATATTATGAGTTATATGCATAAAGATTCGGCAAACGGAAAATGGAAAACTTTGAGCCTTGCAGAGCAAATGGCTAATATTGGAAGCGAAGTTTACAGAGCAATAAAGTTTAAAAAGAAAAATAATTTTGAATATTCTAAAAATGCTTTATACAGAGCTTTAGAGCTTTTAGATTTAACTATAGAAGCTCAGTATAAAAAACATAGCATAAAAGAGTTTACAAGATTAAGAGAAGTTTTATGCGATTATTTGCTCGGCGATAATGAATATAATACTGATGAAAGTATTATGAAATATTTTGACAGTTTTGCTTATATTTCAGCAATAAGAAAAGAAAAATAATTAATCAGCTTATAAATTTATTCTTTAGTTTTTCCTATTATAGCCTGCTGGCATATATCATTATATCTAGTATCTCTTTTCTTTTTTTCTATCACTACCACAGCATCATAATAATGAATAGAGTAGGTGCTGTCAGTAAAATTATTAGGATATAAATCATCTTCTTCAGCAGCCCAATATGCATTAAGAGAGTCTATTAAATTTTTTGTGTATTCTATATATGAATTTGGATTTTTGTATCCTCCTCCGAAATTAGCCCAATAAGAAGTATAAACATCTTCGCATAAATAAATTCCGTCATCTTTTATATGTTCATACATCTCTTCAAAAGTAATAATCTGCTGATTCATTTTATGTCCGCCGTCATCTATTAATATATCTAATTTCGGTATTTGTTTTTTTACTTCTTTTAAAAAATCTCTGTCATCTTGAGAACCTATAAATATTTTTATATTATTCTCTTCAAATTGCAGGCATTTAGGATTTTTATCTATCGCATATATATTCACATTTGCTTTGCTGTTATTATTTTTAAAATATTCTCTCCACATTTTTACAGCTCCGCCGCTTCCGACACCTATTTCCATCATATTAATATCTTTTCCCCTGTATTTAGAAAAATGTCTTTCGTATATATCAAAAAAAGGAAGATGTTTAAAAATGGCTTCGCCTTTATTATTAAGAAAATAGTTATGTAGATCTGCTTTATCTTTATTTTCATCATTGATTAATATATCTCTTATTATTTCCAATTTTTTTTTATCTTCTTCACTGTCATTTTTTACAAGCAAAAGATTTTTATGTGTTTTTACACGCAGTTTTTTTATTTCAGATTTTTTTCCTTTTTTCATATATTTTCCTGTATTTTCCTGCAATATGAATTAGTATATTATTTATGATTCTTTATACTATAAAATATTAAATTGTCAAGAAATAATATTTTAAATCAAAAAATTATTTAAAAATGCTTGACATATATGATTTA
>NZ_CAJTQJ010000073.1 GCF_910578695.1 uncultured Brachyspira sp. | reverse complement strand
TTACTTCGTTTCATACATAAAATATAATAATTTTATGTTATCTGGGTCAGCCCCAAATATTTTATCAGCAGAAATAAATATTTTTTATTAAAAGTAAAAACTTAATTATAATAATAATGAAAGTTCATTTATAACTTTTTTTAATTATTATATGTTTTATATTGTTCTATTTTATCTTAGCTATAAATATATCATCTATCTTTTCAATTTTTTCTATAGCTTCAATTATGGAATTAATATTAACATCTTTAAGTACAAACATAAAATTTCCGTTTCTTACTGTGCTTTTATCAATATTAATATCATAAAAAGCCTCATTGAATGCATCTAAATTATTGCTGTTTGATTTAAATCTCACATAGAAAGTTTCATTTTTTTCTTTGAAATCTTTAACTTTAAGTTCTTTGTTTTCATTAACAAATCCTAATATAGGTATTCTAAGCTCATCAGTAATAAGAATATTTCTAGCCAAAGTAACAGCATCGGAAACTATAGCACTGCTTGTAGGTCTTCCCCCAGCACCTGAACCATAAAAAACTGTATCCCCAGAGCGATCTCCCGCTATAGTTATAGCATTAAAAGCATAATCAACCTTAGAAAGCATATTATTATCATTAAGTAATGTAGGTATAACATATATATATGCATTATTATTTTCATCTAAAGAAGCTTCAGCTATTAATTTGATAGTAAATCCAAGCTCGGATGCAAATATAATATCATCTAATATAATATTTCTTATTCCTCTTATAAATATATTATCAAAACTTATAACATTGCAGAAAGCTATTGATGAAAGTATGCATAATTTATGTGCAGTATCTATTGCATCAATATCAAATGTAGGATCAGCCTCTGCATATCCTTTTTCCTGTGCATCTTTAAGAACATCATTAAAATTCAAATTATTCTTTGTCATATTGGTAAGAATATAATTACAGGTTCCGTTTAATATTCCGTATACATTCTCTATTCTATCAGAAACTAAACTTTCCTTCATAGCTTTTATTATAGGTATAGCACCTGCAACAGAAGCCTCGAAAGCTATATCAGTTTTTCTTCCCCTTATAAGCTCGCCGAAACAATTTGCAAGCAATGCTTTATTTGCTGTAACTACAGGCTTTTTTACATTCATAAGAAGCTCTTTTGCAGTGTCCATTCCGCCCAATACTTCTATTACTATATCAATATCATCATCATTTAATATATCATTTAAATTTTTTGTTTTTATCTCTACTTTGTTCAAAAAAATATCATCTTTTACTTTATCTATATTTCTGCTGAAAATGGTTTTTACGGTTAATTTTATTCCTGTTCTATTTTCCATTATGGAATTATTTTCTATAATAGTTTTTACTGTATCTTTTCCTACATGCCCATAACCTGCAACAGCAACTTTAAACTCTCTCTTCTTAAGCATAATATTTTCTCCTTAAAATTTAATAAAAAAAATTAATAAAATCAACCATAAAATTTAATAAAATCAACTATTAATTATTATAAAAGTTAATATATTGTAGTTTTGATTTATGCGAATTTCTAAATACGATATTACTATATCAAGTTATATTATAACATTCATTAAAAAAATTTACAATATATATTGCTAAACCTATTTTGTTTAAGAGTTGTAGATACTGCATAATTTTTTGTTTTAAAAAAAGAATATTATTATAATATTATTACCAGCAAAATAATCAAAATATATATTTCAAAATTTAAATTATTTATTAGTGAAATGATTATACAATATTATTGCTTTAATTGTATTTATAATAATTAAAATTAGAATGAATATATAATATATGCATTTAAAAAAATAAATCTCTAACCAAAGCATAAAGTTTATTCTTTGATTTAATACATTGATATTTTTTTCTATCATTATATAATATATTTATCCTAATTTTAGGAGGTAGAAAATGGAAGTCTTAACTTTCACCAAGTAGGTGCCTTGCCTACGGCACGCAGAGCGTCGGCATAACTGCAGTTATTAATTTGCTTGCAACAATAATATCTGTAGTTAAATCGATTAAAGATTAAAACCTTTAATTGATTTACGAAAGAGAGTCAAGTTAGCCCTTCCATTACTGCTATTATAATAAAAAATAAAGGAAGTGTCAAGATGAACATAGAAATTTTAAATACTTGGCTTGAGCTTGTAAGAAGCGTACTATTTTTAATAGTTGTAATTCAAATGCTTAATAATAAGAAGAATGCTTAATAACAATAAGAAGAAAGAGGATAAAAAATAATGAGTACAGCAGTTTTTATATTAAATATCATCACATGCGTTCTTTTAATTGCAGTGATTGTTTTAAATATAATTAAAAAATAATAATGATAATATTATGAAAAGAGAGTGAGCAGTAAGAAAAAAATTGCTGCCCAAAGAAAAAGTAAAGCCTGTTAAAAGTATTTCTTTTAAAATTAGCAAAGCATTATATAAAGAAGCTGAAGAAATAGCTAAAGCAAATAATTTAAGTATAGGGCAGTATGCTAAAAAAATATTACACGGCTGTGTGCTGGCAGCATTAGAAAATATGAAAGGCAGCAAATGAAATCATACCCCGCAGACTGGCAAGAAGTAAAATTAGAAAATATATTATTGTATTCATTTTATGGAACATCATTACCATCATCAGAAACAGGAAAATATCCTATATTAAAAATGAATAATATGGATAATGGGAATATTATTTTAAATAAATTGTCTTATATAGATTTAACAGATGATGAATTTAATAAAATCAAATTGAAAAAAGGAGACATTCTTTTTAATAGAACTAATAGTTATGAACTAGTTGGTAAAATTTCTTTATTTAATATGGAAGAAGATTATACAATTGCTTCATATATAGTTGCTTTGAGACCTAATCAAGATATTGTAAATCCAATATTTTTAAATAATATACTTAATACAAAATATTATAAAAATCAAATTTCAAAATTAATAAGTAAAGGTGTAAGTCAATGTAATATTAACCCTACATCTTTAAAAAAAAATATAGTAATTATATTACCGCCCCTAGACGAACAAAAACGCATAGCCTCAGTACTGTCCTTATGCGACGAAGCAA
>NZ_CAJTQJ010000072.1:2939-3695 GCF_910578695.1 uncultured Brachyspira sp. | reverse complement strand
TGGAGATTTGGCAATGATTATTAATACACCTAATGGTAAACAAAGTGCACATGATGATAGTTATATTCGTAAATCAGCTATTAAGATGAGAATTCCATATATGACAAATATTGCTGCTGCTAAAGCTTCGCTTGAGGGGATTATGGAAATGAAGATTCATGGTAGCCATGAGGTTAAATCGTTACAAGATTATCATGCTTCAATTAAATAATAAGTAAAATACAGCTATATAAGGCTGTATTTTATTTTGTTTAGTTTTAAATGTATTTAAGTATTAGTTATCAAAATTGTTATTATTTTCTTTATAAGAGTTTTTATTAATATGTGCTTATTGATATAATAAAATATTAAAAAGTATATCAATAATTGATTATTTGTTTTATAATATATTATTGTTGTAGCAAAAAGTGTTAAAATATGTAAATGTTTTATATAATGGAGGCAATGTAGATATGAAGTTTATGAAAATAGTGATGATCTGTTTAATGATCATAGGATTAACGGCTTGTAATAAAAATATTAATGAAAAACCTGATAAAAAGGATAAAGATCAAGAGGAGATTACTGAATATAAAAGAGATTCAACCCCTGGAGAAATAATTTATATTACATTAGAAGAGATGGAATCTAAATTGAAAAAGAAAGAATCGTTTCCAATTATTTTTTCTACTACTTATTGTTTATATTGTCGTGATTTTCATTCAGTATTTGATGAATATATTAAAACACACCATGTAGTTATGTATGAAGTTATTC
>NZ_CAJTQJ010000072.1:0-2889 GCF_910578695.1 uncultured Brachyspira sp. | reverse complement strand
AGTGAACAAGAGAATCTTGCAATTATAAAAAAATATTTTCCTGAATTTACCACAACCCCTGGAGTTTTTTATGCAGAAAAAGGTAAAGAAAAAAATTATTTGAATTTTTCTATATCTGGTATGAATGAAACGGTTATTGATGAGTGGGTACAAAAATATAAACTTGATAAAAAATAAATTAACAGTTGTTTTATCAATGTCATTAAGTTAAGGAAATGATATTGAGGATATCGATATAAAAATATTGGTATCCTCTTTTTTTTTATAAAAAAGTGTTGACATTTAAATGAGTTTGTGAGGCTTATTATTCATATTTTTTATGAATAATAAGCCTATTGTTTATAGGTATGAACTTTTGGAGGTATGACTTATGAACAATTTTAACTCTCTTAGAAAAAATTTGAATCACTGCATTAAGATTTTGAATAATTCTCGTTCTCTTTTCGTTGAGAATCCTAATACTGATTTTATCCGTAATCGTAAACTTGATTTCTCTACTGTCATTAATAATATCATTTGTTTGGAAGCTGGTTCTTTGAAAGATGAATTATTGAAGCTTAATGACTATTCTATTGATACTCCTACTGCTTCAGCTTTTGTACAGGCCAGAAATAAAATTAAGATTGATGCTTTTAAATCTCTTTTTGATAATTTTAATAAAAAGACTTCAAAACTGAAAACTTATAAAGGTTATCGTCTTTTAGCTGTTGATGGCAGTGAAGAACCTATTGACAATACTTTTTATGACAAGGAAACAACTCTTCTGAAAAAAGGTATAAAGGATTTGACATATTCAGCTTTTCATATCAATGCAGGCTATGATCTTTTAGAATGCACTTATGATGATATTATTATTCAGGGTGAAGCAGTCTTTAACGAAAATAGTGCTTTCAATGAACTTGTGGATAGATACAAAGGTCATAAAGCCATATTCATAGCTGACAGAGGTTATGAATCCTATAATAATTTTGAACATGTCGTCAATTCTGGAAATAAATATCTTATACGAGTTAGAGATATAACTTCCAGCAAGAGTATAATGAAGAGTTTTGGTCCATATCCCGATACTGATGAATTTGATATAGATGTTTCAAGAATACTAACAATCAAACAAACAAATGAAATCAAGGCAAATCCACAAATATATAGATTTATACCATCTAATCACACTTTTGATTATCTAAGCAAAGAAAAACCATTCTATGATTTTCGATGTAGAACAGTAAGAATAAAAATAACTGAAGATACATATGAATGCATCATAACTAATCTTGACAGAGATGAGTTTTCTATTGAGGATATAAAGGAACTCTATAATAAAAGATGGGGAATAGAAACTTCATTCAGGCAGGTCAAATATGCGATAGGACTGCATGCATTACATTCAAAGAAAAGAAAACTTATCAAACAGGAGATATATGCAAGATTATTACTTTATAACTTTTGTCAAAGAATTGTACAGGATATAAAGATAATAAAAAAGAAGACAAAGTATACATATCAAATTAATTTTACAAGGGCATCGCATATCATAAGAAGGTTTCTAAACAAAAAAACGGGTAAAAAATCACCCGTTGAGAACCTGATAGCCAAAGAAATACTTCCTGTCCGACCAGGAAGAACAAGCACACGTCATGTTTCTGCCAAAAAAGTCGTATGTTTCAACTATAGGTTTGACTAACACACGACTATTATATACCTTTGGAAAAGCAGTTTCAAGACTGTACTTTTTTGTGTACATAAAATAAAGCCATAAGCATAGATTTTTTATATTCTATACTTATGACTTCTTTCTTATCTTCTTAACTTAATGACATTGATCTTGAGATAGCCTGTTTTTTCTAATCATTATATTGTTTTCTAGTCAAAAGTAAAAATAATATTTCTAGATTTAGCTAATTGTTTAAAAGATATTAAACTTTTTTTAATAGTATTAAATAATAAAAAAGCGTAGGTAAATCATGCAAATAGTGATATTAGTAATAATATAGATGAATCTTATAAAACATATCAATAAATGGGAGTTTAAATATATAATACGATATTATTTAATGTTAATTAGAAAAAGAATCAAATATTAATTTTTTTTAAAAATTAATAAGAGTGTGTGTTGAGTAATTTGAATATTATAGATAATACCATGAATAAATACAATTCATTTTAGAGATAATTGCACATTATAATGATTTATTTTCAATAAATAACAATAGGTGTTTTATTTGAAATAAATATGTTATATTATTTATTAGAAAAATATTAATAGGAAAGGAAAAGTATCATATAAATGGTATAGGAAAAAGAATTGAAAAAAAAGATTTTTATTTTTTTATTTGTCACAATTCTGCTTATTGGGTGTGGACCTAAAGATGTAAAAGCTGATAAAAAGTTAATTGGTACATTAAGTAGTTCAATGGATAATCAAACACTTAAATCAACTATTGAAATAGAGTATAACAGTGAAAGTGGTGTAGCTACTTATGGAATCTTTAAAACAAAATACAGTGGATTAGAGAAAACTGTAACGAATAATGAGATTTTGGCAGAGTTAATTAATCGTCAATCTATTGATGAACAGATAGAAGGAATTGAGGTTTCTTTAGAGGTTACAGATACTAGTTTTGATTTTGAAGAAAAGTGGGATTATAATAAAGTTGATATAGTAGCAGTTAAGGAGGCTGATGAACAACAAATAAGTTTTATTGAAAATGATAAATACTCTATTACGAAAATAAAAGAATTTTATAATAAGCAAGGATATACATTTAAAGAGAAAGAAATAAAATAAATTATATAAGCAAGTTGTCTATTTTAATAATTAGATGCTTGCTTTGTTTTTTTTAATAAATTATTTATAATAATTATTGAAAGTGTTTACAATTAAGTTTAAAA
>NZ_CAJTQJ010000071.1 GCF_910578695.1 uncultured Brachyspira sp. | reverse complement strand
CGAGCAGCTGGCAACTGACATAAGGAAGTTGTCAGCTATTATTAAGCGAGTTTATAGCTAGCAATAATAAAAGAAATATAAAAATTATGAGCGTCTGACATTCGTAAGAATGGTAGGGATAATGCAGATATTGGTGAGCGATGAACAAGTTTTTTATGAATATAAATAAGAAATAAATAAACTATAATAAAAAATTATAAGCATATATCAAATTCACTGGCTATAATAAAAATAAACTAGAAGCTAATAATTATTAAAAAATATAAAATATTATAAAATTAATTATTAATGCCGTATTTTGCCTTGATATGATTTTTGCCAAAAGAAAGCCCGAATGAAATGCCTACGCTTAAATTATTATAACTCATAGAACCAAATATCGGAGCTTGTGTGCCAGTACTATCTGCATAATATTCTAAATGCTTGCTTCTGTTAAGATATTCTGTATTATATTTCATTCCAAAATCATAAGAAACATAAATACCGTACATAATGGATACTTTTTCTGTAAGTATATAATAAAAATCAAGATTATATTTCAAATATCCCATAACAGGAGTTTTGAATAAATTTTTTATATCTCTATATCCGTATTCATCTTTTCCGTATAATCCGTATAATATAGATTGATCTGTCATCGCACTGCTGCTTAAAACATTTCCTCCAAAGGGAGTTTTTACGCCTCCTGCCAATGTAAGAGAGTAGTAAAGATTTATTGCAGCTGAATAAAAATATATTTTTAATGCAATACCTGTATTTAATGTATGAAGCAAAGTTGTTTCTGAAGTTTTACCCATAATAGTGTTTACATATAATATTGATACAGGAGACATATAATAGCCTGCATCAAGCATTAAGCTTACGCTTTCTATTATAGGATTTCTAAGTTCAAAATTATATCCGCCTCTAAATAAAACTCCCATTTCTGCAGACAGTCCGTTATAGAATTCTTTAAATGATTTTTCTACAGCATAATCATTTTTTACACTGCTGTCAATATATGTGGCACTCATACCAAATGGAATATATAAATCAAATTCTGCTGCTGCAAAAAGTTTATTATTATTGAAAAAATATAAGGCAAACAATAAAATATATAAAAAAACTCTTTTCATTTTTATTTATCCATTTTTTAATTTTGAAGTTTAGGATTAACCCTTCCGAAAGAAGCCCCCAATATAATGCCTATTCCCAAAGATGAAGAGTTAAGTTTATTATAATATTCTGTATATGATGTATTATTTTGCTTTGAAATTTCATCATTTAATTTATATATATTATAATTCATACCTATATTATAGGATATATATAGTCCTATATTAAATGCTATATTATTATGTACAAAGAAAAAACTTTCCAATGTCAGTTTTATATAAGGTATTACTTTGCTGTCATAAAGTTCTTTTATGTATTTGCGGTTTCCAGATTCTTTTTGAGGTATAGGATTATTATTTTTAGAATAATCATCATCAAAGATATATGATATAGGTATTTTTACTCCTCCGCCCAAACCTATAGCAAAATTATTTCCTAAATAAAATTTCTGAATACCGCCTATATTTATACTATGAAATGTTATTTTAGAGTTTATTTCAGCATCTCCGTAAATATATTTATTATAATTAATAGCCATAGGATACATATAATAACCAAAATCAATCATAGTGCTTGTAGTTTTTAAAACTGTATTATCCAATTTAAAATTATATCCAATCTGTGCTAAAACTCCCATTTCAAATGAAAGCCCTGATTTTAATGATGAAATTGGTATCATAAGATTAGGTGCTGATATGACACTGTCGCCAATAGAGCCGTCAAAAAAATTATAGTTTCCGCCCATAGAAACAGATAAATTAAAATCTATAAAATCAGCAGCAAATATACTTAAACTTTTTATAATCAGCATTATAATAATAATTTTTGTAATTCTCATAATTAATACCCATTATCTCTTATGGCAAAACCTAAAGATATGCCTGCAGATAAACTAGAAACTTCTAATTTATTAAACATTTTAGAACCTATATTTTCTATTAAATAATTATTTATATAATCAGTATTGTATTTTAAAGCAAAATTATAATTTATATAAACCCCTGCCATAAATGATATATTTTTACTAATATGATAATATAAATTAACATCAAATTTTATATACGGTATAACAGCATTTTTAAAAACTTTTTTTATATCGCTGAAATCATAATATTCTTTTCCAGTTAAAAATGATTCATTTACAGTCGCCAGCTGACTTATAATATCACCTGAGAAAGGTGTTTTTACACCGCCGCCTATACCTACAGAATATGAAAAATTATAATCAGTTAAATGATTAACCATTTTTATTGAAACTCCTGTAGTTAAAGTATGAAGAAATGTAACTTCATAGAAAGTACCTATTTCAGAAGTATACATACTATATTCAATAGGAAGAGAATAAGCTGTATAACCTATAGTGCCTAATATACTTATGCTATTAATATATTTATTATTCAATTTGAAGTTATAGCCTATTTCAGAAAGAATGCCGGTACTATAAAACATATATTCATATACATTTTTCAAATATGGCTGACGATTATCAATACTTTTTTCTAAAGCGGATAAATTCATACCAAATGGTACGAATAAAGAAAAGTCTATTCCTGCAAAAACACTATTATAAAAAGTAAAAATAAGTATAATGTATTTTGAATATTTTTTCATAAAATAATAACCTTAAAATAATTATTCAATTCTTTTTATTTTATTGCTTCCTTTTCTTCCTATAGATAAGCCGATATTAATCCCAAAACTAACAGATGAATATGAATAGCTATGATAATTTTCCTGAGGAAAATAAGAATTTAATTTATCTGTATTAAATTTCATATCCATATTATATGTAAAATAAAAACCTATTAATAATGCTGTAAAATCATTAAAGAATATATATGAATCCAAAGTAAGTTTTATATAAGGAATAACTCTGCTGTCAAATAAAGATTTTATATAATTATAATCATACTTTCCGTCATTAATTGGAAACGGAGGTACGATTGCCTTATTTTCATCATTTTTTATAATATCAGCAGAGAAAGGTATTCTTATTCCGCCTCCTATACCTAATGATAAATTATCAAGTACATAAAACTTTTGAATTAATCCTATATGTAAAGTATGAAATAGTACATTATTTGTAATATAGCCGTTATTGTAATATGATGTTGACATCGGGGATAATTGATATCCCACTTCAGCCATTACGCTTATGCTTTTAAAAATGCTGTTTTTTATATGGAAATTATATCCTATTTGAGACTGCACTCCTGCTTCATAATAACTGCTGTCTTTTGAAGTGATTAATGAAACATAGCTTGCTTGAGATGTTATTTTCATATCAGAAAAAGTGTAGTTATATCCAAATGGTACAATAAAATTAAAATCTATTTCGGCAAATAATACAGAAGTAAATGAATATAATAAAAAAGCTATTGTCAATACAATTTTAATAACATATTTTTTTATGCATAACATTTTAGTATCTCATAAATAATATCATTATCAATATATAGTATACTATTACTATTTAAAGTCAACTTATAATTCTTTATTTTTACTTTTTTTGTATAATTAATTTTATGAAAAATAAGTCTTTATTATTAGCTGTATAGTATTAATAATGCGGTTTTAATTATAAGAATTAATAAAAACTTTATGCATAAATATTTTATTATTATTAATAAAAATTGTTTTATTGTTGCTAGCGATAAACTTTATATTATTGCTAATAAAAATTATGAGCTTTGATACTCTGCCATTCTGTGAATGTCA
>NZ_CAJTQJ010000070.1 GCF_910578695.1 uncultured Brachyspira sp. | reverse complement strand
CTAATTCTTTATACTCTTTTATGATTTCTTCTTTTTTATCAATCAAATCTTTTAACTCATCATAGCAAGTATTTTCTAACTTTTTTATAACTTCAGCAATAGATTTTTTATTATACTTTAATCCGATTTTATAAAACTCTTTTCTTCCGAATTTATCAGCAGCCGTCTCAACTAATTTTACAGCGGCTTTCGAGCTTTGATGAGAATAAATTTTTATTACTAACTCTAATGAAAAGTCATTAAAAATTTTATCAAAATCTTTAACTTTTTTAAAGCTCCAATTTTTTATATTATCTTTATTAAAAGCAGAAGCATTAAAAAATGTTTTTATCATATATTCTGTTTTTTCAGTATTCCAGTTATTTAAATCCTGATTAAAGTTTTTAGCATTTTCAAACATACTTTCCATATTTACAATATTAGAAGTATCCCAATTATTTAAAGGCTGATTAAAACTTTCAGCGTCTTTAAACATACCTGCCGTATTTTTAACATTATATATATCCCAACTATCTAAAGGCTGATTAAAACTTTCAGCATTTTCAAACATTCTTTCCATATATTCAACATTAGAAGTATTCCAATCATTAATGTTTTGATTAAAACTGATAGCCCCTTTAAACATACATTGCATATATTTAACATTAGATACATCCCAATTATTCAAAGGCTGATTAAAATTTTTAGCATTTTCAAACATACAATTCATATTTTTTACTTTAGAAGTATTCCAATTGTTCAAAAGCTGATTAAAGTTTTCAGCTCCGTTAAACATACTGCTCATACTTTCAACATTAGAAGTATTCCAATCATTAATGTTTTGGTTAAAGCTTTCAGCTCCGTTAAACATACTGTTCATACTTTCAACATTAGATACATTCCATTTATTTAAAGGCTGATTAAAGCTTTCAGCTCCATTAAACATACAGTACATATTTTTAACATTAGAAGTGTCCCAATCATTTAAAGACTGATTAAAGTTTTCAGCATTTTCAAACATACTGCTCATATTTTCAGTTTTAGAAGTATCCCAATTACTCAAAGGCTGATTAAAATTTTTAGCTCCATTAAATATACTGCTCATACTTTCTACATTAGAAGTATTCCAATCATTTAAAGGCTGATTAAAACTGTAAGCTCCGCAAAACATAGCTTCCATAGTTTTTACTTTTGATACATTCCATTTATCTAAAGACTGATTAAAACCGCCTGCATAAGAAAACATACGATGCATATTTTCAACATTAGAAGTGTCCCAATCATTCAAAGGCTGATTAAAGTTTTTACATCCGTAAAACATTTTTTCCATATTTACAGCATTAGAAGTATCCCAAGTTTCAATGCCTGAAAAATCTGTTCTTCTGCTATCTTCAAATAATTTACTCATATCAGTTATTAAACTTGTATCAATACTTCCGAGATTAATATTTTCATCTCTTACTAATTGTTCTAATTCTTCTTTAGTTTTTGGCTGAAATTTTTTTTTCATTTTTTTATCCTACTATTGTTATGTTCGCTTCAGCTTTCAATTAGCTAGTAATTAAAATTGCCCTGTCGGGCTAGCTTCAGCTCACTGTTATTGTTATGTTCGCTCACCTGTAAAGGTGCCTTCAATTAGCTAGTAATTAAAATTTCCCTGTCGGGCTAGTTTAGGCTCACTGTTATTATTATGTTTGCCCATTTATCAGAATGCCTAGTTTTGTCAGTCTGCAATCAGCAAATAAATTTATTTGTTCTGTATATTCTTGGCTTATTATTATATTAGCCTTTTATAAGCTGTAAATTGTTTCATCTGTAATATATAGACTTTAAAATTTTCAACATTATTAAATTAAAAGTAAGTTAAGAGATAATTAATTTTTATTTAATATATTTTTTATATTTATTAAAAGAGTATATAGGGGTGGATATTACCCGCCTCTATATACCCGTTGCCCAAGTAATATTACAACATAAAAACTATTATTTTCAACTATTGTTAATAAAAATTGTTTTATTATTGCCGCTACTACGTGCCTGCGGCAATGCTCGCCGACGAAGTCCGCCTCGCGAAGCGTGCCGACGAAGTCCACTACAGTGTTGGCAGGCGTCGCTTTAACTACATCGATAATAAATTATCGATATGCTTCGGCTCACTTTTTTTAATTATTTTTTTATTATTATTAAAAATTATTATTTTTATTATTGCTATGCTCGCCTTCGCTTTAACTACATCGATAATAAATTATCGATGTGCTTCGGCTCGCTTTTTTATTATTATTTTTAATAAACTCTGCCATTCTGAGAATGTCAGACGCTCATAATTTTTATATTTAGCTTTCTAGCATTTAAAAAATTATTAGTTTTTATTATTACTAATAAAAAACTTGTGCCGATATAGGTATAATACCTGCCATTTTGTAAATGTCAGGCACTCACGAGTTTTTTATTGTTGCTAGTAAATAGACTTCCTTATGTCAGTTGCTCGTTTATTTTTATTGTTGCTAGCTATAAACTCGCTTTAAGTTAGCTAATAACTAAAGTTATTAGCTGCTCGTTTATTTTTATTGTTGCTAGCTATAAACTCGCTTTAAATTAGCTAATAACTAAAGTTATTAGCTGCTCGTTTATTTTTATTGTTGCTAGCTATAAACTCGCTTTAAATTAGCTAATAACTAAAGTTATTAGCTGCTCGTTTATTTTTATTGTTGCTAGCTATAAACTCGCTTTAAATTAGCTAATAACTAAAGTTATTAGCTGCTCGTTTATCTTTTATTGTTAATAAAAATTGTTTTATTATTTCTAATAAAAATTATGAGCTTTTATGCTCTGCCATTCTACGAATGTCAGACGCTCATAATTTTTATAATTAGCTTATTATTTCTAATAAAAATTGTTATTTAATTATTTCCTGCCATTTCGCGAATAGCAGGCACTCATAACTTCTATATATAAAAATAAAAATATTATTTTCCTACTCTTTCTAATTGTTCTTTTGGGTATCTTTCCCCATAAATCACTATTTTTTTAAGTGCTTCATTTATATTATTTAATTCTTCTTCTGTAAACTCTATATTAACAGATGATATATTTTCTTTTAATCTTTCTATTTTTCTTGTTCCGGGTATAGGTGCTATGAACGGTTTTTGATGAAGCACCCATGCTAATGCTATCTGAGGTTTTGAGGCATTTTTTGTTTTTGCTATATCTTCCAAAACTTCAACTAATGCATAGTTTTGCTTTAAATTTTCTTCTTGAAATCTTGGAATAGAATTTCTAAAATCATTTTCTGAAAATTCTGAACTGTCTTTAAATCTGCCTGTCAAAAAACCTTTGCCCAAAGGAGAAAAAGGAACGAAGCCTATATTTAATTCTTCTAATAATGGTATGATTTCCTTTTCAGGTTCTCTCCACATCATAGAATATTCGCTTTGTAATGCAGTAAGCTTGCACACTTTATCAGCTTTTCTTATTGTATTTGCTCCAGCCTCTGAAAGTCCCCAATACCTGATTTTTCCTTCTTTTATTAATTCTTTCATTGTATCAGCAACTTCTTCTATAGGCGTATTAGTATCGACTCTATGAAGATAATATAAATCAACATAATCTGTTCTTAATCTTTTTAATGAACCTTCTATTGATGCTTTTATAGTTTCTTTTTTGGCATTTAATACAGATTTCCCATTTTCACAAATTTGTATTCCGCATTTTGTAGCTATCACAACTTTATCTCTGTATTTTTCTAATGCTTCGCCTACTATTTCTTCATTTTTATAGGGTCCGTAAGCTTCTGCTGTATCAAAAAAATTAATACCCAATTCTATAGCCTCATCTATAAGCGATATTAATTCTCTTTTATCATAATTTTCATAATTGCCGTATCCCATACAGCCTAAACCTATTGCTGATACTTCTAAATTTCCTAATTTTCTTTTTTGCATATAAATTACTCCTATTATTGTTATCGATAAACTCGCTTTAAATTAGCTAATAACTAAAGTTATTAGCTGCTCGTTT
>NZ_CAJTQJ010000069.1 GCF_910578695.1 uncultured Brachyspira sp. | reverse complement strand
GTTTGGCTGTTCGCCAATTAAAGCGGTACGCGAGCTGGGTTCAGAACGTCGTGAGACAGTTTGGTCCCTATCCGTTGTGGGCGTTGGAAAGTTGAGAAGAGTCATTCTTAGTACGAGAGGACCGGAATGAACGCACCGCTGGTGTATCTGTTGTTCTGCCAAGAGCATCGCAGAGTAGCTATGTGCGGACGGGATAACCGCTGAAAGCATCTAAGTGGGAAGCCTCCTTCAAGATGAACTTTCCCTATGAGTTTCGTTGGAGACTACGACGTTGATAGACTGCAAGTGTAAGCAGGGAAGAAATACCTGTTCAGCTGAGCAGCACTAATCAGACCAATGGCTTGACCATATTATCGTTTTCTTCTTAAATAAATAAAAGAATTCATAATGAAAAGCAGAATGAGACTATCTACGCTCTTATATATCTGGTAAAGATACTTGAAATTTTGTTCTTTTTAATTTGTTAATATTATTTCGGTGACCATAGAGAAAGTGATACACCCGTTCCCATTCCGAACACGGCAGTTAAGCCTTTCATCGTCAATGGTACTGTAAGGGTAGCTTTACGGGAGAGTAGAACGTTGCCGGGTATATATTATATATTTATCCCAATAGATGTTTCTGTTGGGATTTTTTATATTTAAACTTTTTTAACTTCTTATATAATAAAGATAATAAATACAATGAATAAAAAAGAAAGAATTATAAAAACTATTAAAATTATAGCGTATCTATTTTCTTATATGATGGTTACTGTAGTTGCTTTTAATTACGGGTATATGTTTTATGCTGTTAAATTTGACGGAGCTTCTGCCCCTCCTAGTATTTCTTTTATTTTTGCTATTCCCTTTATTATTGCTATATTACTATGTCTTATTATAATTAAAATAATTAAAAAAAGATTTAAAGAATAATTATTATTATATTTAGTTTTATCATTATGAAAAAAATATTAGAAACTAAAAGACTTATTTTAAGGGAATTAGAAAAAGATAATAAAAAAGACTATAAAGACTTATGTTCTATACTTCAGGATAAAGAAACAATGTATGCTTATGAACATTCTTTTTCTGATGAAGAGGTATCAAAATGGTTTGAAAATCAATTAAATAGATATAAGAATTATGGTTTTGGATTATGGGCTTGCATATTCAAAGAAAATAATGAATTTATAGGACAGGCAGGACTTAGCATACAAAAAGTTGATAAAAAAATAAATAATTCCTATGAACTTCTTGAAATAGGATATTTATTTAATAAAAATTATTGGCATAAAGGATTTGCAATAGAAGCTGCAATTGCCTGTAAAAATTATGCTTTTAATGTTTTAAATGCTGATAGAGTTTACTCAATAATAAGAGATAATAATATTGCCTCTCAAAAAGTGGCTATTAGAAATGGTATGAAAATAATAGATAATATAGTAAAACATTATTATAATATTGATATGCCTCATTATATATTTTGTGCAGAAAAATCGTAAAATATTATAAATATTAATTGATTTTTGTATTATGGAGTTCTAAAAAATAAGCACTTTTAAAATATTAAATCAAAATATTTTTTATTTAAATAAATTAAAAACAAAAATTTAATTTAATAATAAATATATTGCTATTAGATTATCATAATAAATGCAATTATATTATGATTTTTTATATTAATAAAAAAGGAGACTTAAATTAATAAGCCCCCTTAAAATTAAATTATCTCATTATTTTTTTATATCAAGCAAGTTGTCTCCAATATCTACAGGACTAGAATAGTTTTCAGCTACATCAGAATAATCATCTGAATTAGTAACTATAATAGGTGTTATAGTTGGATATCCCTCTTCTCTTATTCTTTCAGGATTAAATTCTAATAATAAATCACCTTTTTTAATTTTTTGTCCCTCTTCTATATGCGATATAAAATGCGTACCTCCCAATTTTACGGTATCCATACCTACATGTATTAACAATTCAATGCCGCTGTCGGAAGTCAAGCCTATGGCATGCTTAGTAGGAAAAGCAGTTTCTATTATACCGTCAAAAGGAGCATATACTTTTCCTTCTGCAGGTTCAATAGCTACACCTTTACCCATAGCACCGCTTGAGAATGCTTCATCTTTAACGCTTTCTAATTTTATTATTCTTCCTTTTATAGGGGCATAAACTTTATAATCTGATGCTGAACTTTCTTTCTTTTCTTCTTTTTTGATATCTTCTTTATTGGTTTCTTTTACAGTTTCTTTTTTATTTTCTATTATCTCATTATCTGTTATTTCTTTATCGCTTATAGGGTCATGTAAATAGTCTTCTAACCTTGATTTTATTACAGTAACTTTAGGTCCGTATATTATCTGTATGCCGTTTCCTTTTTTTATTATTCCAGCAGCACCGCTAGCCTTTAATACTGCATCATTAACTTTAGAAGCATCATGTACTGTTATGCGAAGTCTTGTTGCACAGCAGTCTACATCGCTGATATTTTTCTTTCCTCCAAGTCCTGATGTTATAAGCGGAGCTTCTTCATATTTAAATAAAGGATTAGTATCAACATTTTCTCCGCTTGCAGCAGCCTTAGCAGCGGCAACATCAGCCCTTCTGTATAATTTAGGTTCTTCGCTGTCAGGCTCTCTTCCCGGAGTTTTCCAATCAAATTTCTTAATTAAAGCAGAGAATAGTAAATAATAAACAAAGAAATAAACAGCACCTACTACTATAATCCATACCCAATTAGTTTTATCATTTCCCTGTATTATGCCGAATAATAATAAATCTATTAAACCGCCTGAAAAAGTCATACCTACTGTAACATGAAGTATATGCATAAGCATAAAGGATATGCCTGCAAGTATGCAGTGAATAGCATAGAATATAGGAGCTACAAATATGAATGTAAACTCTATAGGCTCAGTTATTCCTGTAATCACAGCAGTTAAAGCTGCAGAGAAAAGCAAAGCTCCTACAACCTGTCTTTTTTCTAATCTTGAAGTTTTATACATAGCCAAAGCAGCACCGGGTAAACCGAATATCATAAATGGAAATTTACCTGTCATAAATCTTGTTGCATCTACGCTGAATGCTGTTGTTGAAGGCGAGCCTAGCTGAGCGAAGAATATATTTTGAGCACCTTCTACTAATGTACCGTCTATCATCATAGTACCGCCTAAAGAAGTCTGCCATAATGGAGTATAGAATACATGATGAAGTCCGAAAGGTATCAATGCTCTCTCTATTATACCGTAAAATAATGTTCCTATATAACCAGAACCAGCTATCAAATCTCCTAATTTATTCATTAAAACTTGTATAGGGGGCCATATATAATACATCAATATGCCTACTATCAAGAAAACAATAGAAGATATTATAGGTACAAATCTTGTGCCTCCGAAAAATGATAATACCTGAGGAAGCTCTATAGTATAATATCTATTATGCAATAGGGCTACTCCAAGTCCTACTATAATGCCTCCGAATACACCCATTTGAAGCGATGATATACCTACAACATTAGCAGTAGAGCCTGCTAATAATTTTTCTGCTCCCCCCATAACTGTTATCATCTTGCCTATAGAAGCATGCATTACAAAAAATGCTATAGCACCTGATAATGCTGCAACTTCTTTTTCTTTTTTAGCCATACCAATAGCTACACTCATAGCAAATATAATAGGCAAATTACCGAATATGATACTGCCAGCCTCACTTAATACTGATAATATATTATAGGCAATGGTACCAGGTCCCAAAATTCCCATTAAATTATAAGTTTTTAGCATTGTAGTATTAGTTAATGAACTTCCTATTCCAAGAAAGAGCCCTGCTACAGGAAGTACAGCTATAGGAAGCATAAAAGATCTTCCTACTCTTTGCAATACGCCAAAAATTTTATCTTTCATATTAAAGAACTCCTGATTATAAAAATATATTTTTGATTTATATAATGCAGATTAATATCATATATATATAAAAATCTCATATTAAGTATAATAAATTTTTTTATAATTGTATATACTTTTTAATATTAATTTTCTTACATATTAAATTAACTCTCTGAATATATTAATCTTAAAAAGAATATAAAAAATTACAATATTAACTGTTTATATAGTTTAAATATTTAGAAAAAATATAGTTGACTATTTTTTTAATTTATGTATAATATTTCAATGAATTATAT
>NZ_CAJTQJ010000068.1:3147-5279 GCF_910578695.1 uncultured Brachyspira sp. | reverse complement strand
ACATTTCCTAACGCCATCATCGCACTTAATAAACTAGCGGATGTAATTTGTTTCCATTTTTTCATATCTCTTCTCCTTTCTATTTCTTTAACAAATCATAAAATAATGTTACATGTCATAATGAATGCGCGCTTTTTCATTAAAAAAAGCATTAGCGATACTAGAACCAATATAAAAAGCCAAAACTTTTTATAAATCTTAGTATAGCTAATGCCTGCTTTACCAGTTACACACTATTTACAGTATTAATTTACACCAGAAAGCGCTTTTTGTCAATATTTGTGTGCTTTATTTCAGCATTGACGAGTAAATTTCTTATTTTAAGCATTTTTCATGATTTATTAATATGTAATTATTATTTGATAAAATCAACTCTATTTTTAGTGTATAATACCCCTTTTATTTTATTATCTTTAAAAAAATTATTGTTGACGTTGATTTCAATGACCTCTGGCGTTATTATATTAGTAGGATATTTCCCTTCTTATTTGGAAGGGGCGATTGATATCCCTTATGTCTTTGGCACTCAGAACTTTATTTCTAAGTGCCTCTTTTATTTTATATCCTAATTCTTTTATTGTCTCAAACCTTCCTTTTGTTCGTTCATAGTGCTCTACCAGCTGCATTATTAAATGCGATATCAGCTGCAGGACTGTATGCACTTTCATTGCATTTTCATTATAGCTGTATGCATGTTTTATATTATATCCATGATTCTTTAGATCATTAAATCCCTTATTTTCTCCTTTCCATCTTCTTCTGCCCTCTCCAATCCTTTTCTTATAGTTGTTTTCTGTTATATTTAAATTGGTTGCATATGCAAACTTTGTTACTTTCCCTTCTTCATCTGTTAATCTCATCTCCACTATATTTATTTTATAATCCCGGTATTCTATTTCATTATAGTATTCATAATTCTTTTTACCCTCTTTATCACTTTCATTATATCTATGAGTATCATTATGCTCCTTAGCTGTTTGATAGTACTCATCTGCTGTTTTGATTACTCCTTCTTTATATGTGATCATATATTTCCAGTTGTTTTCTCTGCATATTTCAATAATCGGCTCTCCCAGATACAGGGCATCTGCACTTATACATATATTCAGTCTTTTATATGTCTTCTTTAGCCGTTTTAATAGTCTTTTTGCTGCTTTTAATTCACAGTCCTGCTTGTCATATCCTGTTTCTGAGTTTTCCAGCCACTCAAAATCTACAGGAACTGCCATATTGCCACAAATCAGCTGTGCCATAAGCACATTATTATGATAAGATACATTACCGTTGGCATGATGAGTAACTAATGAACCTGGTGTATGTTCAACTTTATAACTGTTTAACTGTGTTGCATCAAGTACTATTTGATAATACTTCCCGTTTATCCTGTATTCTTCACACACCCTGTCTTTTATTAACTGTTTTACCATATTTGTAAGGACATTTTTCACCTGTTCTACACTGACTTCCTTAAAATAATTATTTATTGTATCACCATGAGGCAGTTCATCAAACTGCTTATTAAATAAAATGGAAAAATTATCAATCACATTGCTGCTGTTAAACCTGCAGTTCATATTTCTCATGCTTTCAATGTGACAGCACGAAGCCAATATTCTAACCATCATTATGAGCTCCTGATCATATTTGATATAGCTTTGATGACGGGGATCGGATATACTGTTGATCCATTTGCTAAACCCGCTAAAACGATGTTGAATAATTTTAAGAACATCAGAAAACATATTTAAATTCTGTTCTCTGTCGCGTTTTTCTTTTCTGGAGGTTTTCATCTTCTTTCAGCTCACTTTCATTAATCACCACGAAGAAAAAGTTATAATTATATGTATTACCTACTTTAATTATAACTTTATTATCTCTATTTAGCTCGATAAATTTTTACTCGTCAGTGCTGAATGTTATAATATAATTATATATGGAGGAAATTAAAATGAAACTTGGAATTATTGGTAGTGGTATGATTGTTCAGGATTTACTCTCTTTTGTTGACACTATTGAAGAAATTAAATTAATTGCTATTTTAGGAAGAAAAAAGTCACAAAAAAAGATTGAAGCTCTCACAAACAAATATCAGATAAAAAAAACATATTACAATTATGATGATTTATTAAATG
>NZ_CAJTQJ010000068.1:2707-3060 GCF_910578695.1 uncultured Brachyspira sp. | reverse complement strand
TATTTGTGAAAAACCATTTACTTCAAATATAGATGAATTAGATGAGTTGATTGCCTTATCAAAAGAACGAAAATGCCTTCTTTTTGAAGCAATTACTAATCAATATTTACCTACTTATAAAAATATTAAAGATAGATTAAATGAACTTGGAAAAATTAGTCTTATCTCATGTAATTATTCCCAATATTCTTCACGCTATAACGCATTTAAAAAAGGTGAGATTTTACCTGTTTTCGATATTAATATGTCAGGTGGAGCATTAATGGATTTAAATGTTTATAATTTACATTTTGTAATTGGTCTATTCGGTAAACCAGAAAATGTTGAATATTTTGCTAATATCGAAAGAGGAA
>NZ_CAJTQJ010000068.1:226-2687 GCF_910578695.1 uncultured Brachyspira sp. | reverse complement strand
CTTCAGGGATTATTATTTTAGAATATCCAACATTCAAGGCAGTTTGTATTGGCGCCAAAGATTGTGCTGCTCCTATTTCATCAACAATTCAAGGGGATTTAGGATGTATTAAAATTGAAGGACCTACTAGTGTACTTAGTGATGTAAAAATTATTAAGAATGATAAAATAAATGAAAGTATTGAAGTAAATAGTAATAATCATCGAATGTATGATGAATTTAAAAATATCTCTAAGTATATTGATAATAGAGATTTTAATACTTGTGATCTAATGCTTGAACATTCAAAGATTGTTATGGATGTTCTTACTAAGGCTCGTAAAAGTGCTAATATTATATTTGGATGTGAAAAAGATGCAAAATAATTTGCATCTCAATGGAGTCAACTTAAGATTCAAATCTTAAGCTGACTCTTTCTTTTTTATATTTATTTTATCTGTTCAATTTCATATTTTTTATTATGAAAAACATACTTGAAAAAAAGCGCAAAAACCTCCTATAAAAAAATATCTTTTTTTTAAATTTTCACATTTCTTTTTTTATGATACAATATATTTGTATTCTTAACTACGGGGCTACTGTTATCAGAACGTGCTTAAAACTTTTAACTTTTGGATTATTTCTTCCATCTAATCTAAATCGATAACTTGGTGGATTGACTATAACCCTGCCCCAGCGTTTATAGTGTCTGTTTGGGCGAACAGGCACTTTTATTTTATTGATCATCTTTACTATATTCTCTATTTTCTGTTTTATCTGAGTCTTTTTCCCATTGATTATTGAATAAAGAAAATTAGTCTCATATACCATTTCCTGAAGCTGTGTAATATTCGTTACATATTGTTTACCGTCAGTTGTGTCCCTGGAAATTTTTTTGTTTAGTTCCTTTCTTATTATACCAGCAATATTATGAAACAGAACTTTTCCATAAACACAGTTTCTAGCTGCATCTCCGTCTTCGCTTATAAATCTTTCAAGTTCCAGAGTTGTTTTCAATGTTTTATATGAAACCTCTATATCCCATCTCATGGAATACAATTGAAGAATTTCTTCAGTAGAAAATTGCTGACTGTCCAGATTCGTGAAATAAATCAATTCTTCTTTGCATTCTTCACCTTTTTGATTGATATATTTAAAAATTTTTTTGATGACCCTTATTCTGATCACTGGCTTTTCTTCTCGGATTTGTATGGCTTCATTAGAAAATCTAAATCTTTTCAGCCATTTTTTATCAATTTCTACATTTATCCATTCATCATCCGATTTCATAAGTGCAACCTGTTTCTTATAAAAATATTTTTTCCCTCTGATAATATAATTATAATTAAGATATTCAAGATGAGAAATAATTTCTGCTGAACCATAGTATCTGTCTGCAAGATATATGACCTTTTTCCCTTCAAATATTTTCTGAGTTCTATACAGATGTTCAAACGCAAGTGGAGTTTCAGAATAGGGAGCTGGTTTCATTGAAAAATCCACAAACAATCCATTCATCACATCATAGAGACCCCCAGCTTTTGACTGTATTTTTTTGACATCAAAAATATCATGAACATGTTTGCCAAGACAAAACTGAAAATCATATGCATTATAGACATTATAGGGAATTTCAACATAAGTACCATCTTCTGCAATAAGATAATAGCCTCTATAGTCTTTTGGAAGCTGAGAGGAATAATATATTTTGGAAAAAATATGAATAAGATATATAAAGACATTTGGATTCATTTTTCTGACAGCCTTGTTTAAAGCCTGTTTGCTTATTCTTTTTTCAAATTCACAGATAGAAGAATAAAACCATGTCAGTTCTGAATTGGTTGTTTTCTTATTTCTAAAGATAAAGTAATAGATCAGTGAATAAAAGTTCATATTTCTTTTTCTGGTAAAATCAGTACACTTTTTTCTGCATAGCTGATTGACAATATCAGAGTGAACAGCTTCATTAAATTCACATAAAAGAGATGAGAGTAAAGATGACTTAACTACATTATTCATCATCATAGACAAGACGAGGCTTTTTCTTAGCAAAAGCAGCCTTTAAATAAGGAACAGATTCTTCATCAACTTGCCCAAAGTTTATAAGAATACGATGTTTAGGCATACCATGATCATCACGATATGATTCTACAAGAGAACAAAAACAGGTATTTTTCTTACCTTTATTATTTTTTACAGCTCTAACAAACATAAAAATCCCTTCTTCCTTAACTACATTATAATATAAAAATAATTTATATAGAAGAAATATATCTTTAATACTTAACTACAAATATAAAAAATACTAAAATGAATGAAAAAAAGTCAGCTTAAGACTTGAATCTTAAGTTGACTCCATTGAGTTACTATATAAAATAGCAACTAATAAAACTTACATATTTCATCTATATTTTTACGTTTAGGTCTTTCAGGTTCAATATCGCTAATTCCTAAAGCAATTACTGATACAATTATCTCTGAA
>NZ_CAJTQJ010000068.1:0-216 GCF_910578695.1 uncultured Brachyspira sp. | reverse complement strand
AGGAGGAAAATATAACACTTTACTATATAAATATAATTAATAACCCATAGAAAAGAATATGACAAAGATTTATTTCATATAGATAAGATATAGTCAAATATAAAATTTAAAATATTAAAAAAGATATAGAATCAAAAAATGATGATTAATATTATCCAATTAGTTATATAAGTAATAAAGTTATTTATTTATAAAAAAAGAAAGGGGGATATTGGG
>NZ_CAJTQJ010000067.1 GCF_910578695.1 uncultured Brachyspira sp. | reverse complement strand
TGTCTTGTCTTGTCTTGTCTTGTCTTGTCTTGTCTTGTCTTGTCTTGTCTTGTCTATTTTAAATTTTGGTATAAAAATATCTATACATTTTATAAATACAATAAACCATACTATAATATTTGCTGAATTATTTAATTTTTTTTCTGTTATATACGATTCTTTTTTAGTATTTATTGACAAATCATATAAAATAAAAAATGGTAATAGATTAAATATTTGTACTGTGTCTATAGTAGTTTCAGACATTTTTTATATATCCTTATCATTATGATATTGCAAACTATTATATACTACTATATAATGAATAAAATGTAAATAGTAATAATTTAGGAATTATATATGTATATAAAAGTTTATGGCAGTGATATAATGAAATCAAAAATAGATAACTCACTAAATATATGTAAAAATATATCTGAAAAAGAATTAAAATATGAAAAAATAACAAATGGTATAGTAGTTCCTTTTGAAAATGACAAAGTTAATATCGGAGGAGTGTTTAGAGAAAACGGCACAATATCCGAACTATCTAAAAGAGGATATACAATAAGTGCATACGGTAAAAAATATAATAGTGATTTTTCTTATGAAAATTTATTTCCTTCTAAATCTAATATTATATTTATAAATGAAAAAGCAGTTTTTATGGGAATAGGATATCATCAAGACCAATATGGCGAAACATTAATTGAATCTATAGACAGACTATGGTATTTATTAGATAAAAATATTAATGAATATAAAATAGTATTTATAAGGGATATTTCTAAAGACTGCATAGATTTATTAAAATTATTTGGCATAAAAAAAGATAATATCATAATAGCAAAAGAGCCCTTAAAATTCAAAGAAATTATAGTACCTGAAAAATCACTTAAATTAGATTGGAATATCAATATAAAATATAAATCTATTATTAATAAAATAAAAGCAAATGTAAAAACTTCAAAATATAAGAAAGTTTATTTTTCTAGAAATAAACTATCACAGAAAAGAACATTATGCAATAATCCGATAGATAAAACTTTTAAAAAGAATGGCTATAAAATATTTTATCCGGAAGAATTATCATTATATGAAAAAATTTCCATATTAAAAGGAGCTCAGTCTTTTGTAGGGTCAGCAGGAACAAATCAATTACATATATTATTTGCTAATGATAATTTGGAAAGTATTATTATTAATAGAAATGATATAGAAAATTATTTTTTTAGTTTTGATATGTTAATAAATTCTAGAATAACTATAATATCTGCAAATAATAATTTTTTACCGCCCGCTATTACGGCAGGACCTTTTTTAATAGGAGCAACAGAATATTTATTTAATTTTTTTGATGATAATAATTTCAAATATAATAAAAAAGAGTTTATGTATGAATATAGCCAAATTATAGATTATATATTTACTTGGTCTAAAGTATACAAAAGACGGTATATAGAGGATACAAAATATATAAGTGAAGAAGTAGAAGAAATATCAAAAGATGAACTCTCGGATAAATTAATAGATTTGCAATTATGTAGAATAGGCGAAAGTACAATACCTACAAAAACTTTTCTGTTTATAGGAAAAACAACTAAAGTAGGTTCTTTTCAAATGGATAATTTTTTCATAATTCAAATATTCGGATTTAATATAATTAATATAAAGCTTAATCATGAATTAAATTTTAAAACAAGAATAATGCATTTTTTAGTTAAATTAATGCCGATACCAAATTTAAGACAAAAACTTAGAAGTAGATTTAATTTGCCAAATCCTCCTTTTTGGAAAGAAGCTCTAGAAATAAGATTTACTGATATCTATAATAAATACAAAAACGAAAAAAATAAAGATTAATCTTTTAATATAGATTTAATATTTTCTAAAGATTCTTTATATAATTTATCAGAATAATCTAATATATTTTTAGCTTTACTTTTATATTCCCAATCAGACATATTTACGGCATATTTAAACTTTTGTATAAACTCATCATAATTATTATAAACCAAAGAATTATCACTATCCAAACCATACCTCAAAGAAAATGCTTTATGAACAATAGGTACAATACCAAAACCATAAACTAATTGAAAGCTACCAGAAACATCTTCAAAAAATCTTTTATGAGATTCTATATTAGGATCAAGCATCGGCAAAATAAAATCAGCATCTTCACAGTATTTATATAATTGAACATAATCTAAATAACCTGTAAACTCTACATTATCTTTAATATCATTTATATTTATATTTAAATTTGCAATTCTTCCTGTAAAAATTACTTTAAAATTATTAATGCCGGATTTAATAACATCTCTAATAGAATCAATTAATAAATCTAAATTTTTAGCACTATTAGCCTCTCTTGCAGTTAAAAGAAATTTTATAATATCCCTATTCTTACTTTTTAATTTTTTTTCTCCAAAATAATGAGGATTAACCCATTTACATTTACTGCTATTAGGCAAAAGAGTAATAGTATTTTTTTTTAATAATTTCAAATTATCAATAGTATGCTCTACTAAAATAATTCTATCTTTATTAAACACTATATTTTTATTAATTATATCATATATTAGATTTCTATTTGTTTCATAATAGATACTAGTATTAAAAAACAAATATTTATATTTAGTATAAAAGCTATCTGTCAATACTTTATAAATTTCATTTTCAGTCATATAAAATAAATTAATATTATTAAAAGCAAATCTATCCAAAACTTTATCTCTAACCATATAATAACTGACTATTATATCAACATTATAGTTTAATTTTTGAAAATAGTTAATAAAACCTGGTATGGTCTCACCATGACAAGCATTAATTTCCACTATGAGAATAGAGTTTTCTCTTATTTCATGTTTTATAAATTTATTATAATAATTTTTTTTTAAAGATATCTTTATATTAAAAATATTCAATATCTTATATTTAGCATCTTCATTATTTATAGAAATAAAACTCATAAAATAAACCTAAAATATTTTTATATATAATAACATATATATAAAAAATAATCAAAATCATTTAAAAAATTCAAGTAAAGCAAAAGAATGATTTTTTAATTTATTTCTAAACCATTTTTATGTAAAATTTTATATAAATAATCCTTATCAATAAAATCCAAGTTTAAATTAATAAATTCTATAACCTTGCTTTTAAAAATAGTTTTAAGTTTTTCTTTATCACAATTACTGCTATTTATTCTCTTTATAATATAAAATACAGCATTATCTAAAAAAGAAGCATTAATATATTTTTTATGATTTTCATCTAATTTTTTTTCTTTTATAAAATTAATTAAATCATTAAAAATAAAAAATATATCTGTTACATATTTTTCGTTAATGGTATTATCTTTTGAGTCATATCTAATATTATAATAATATAAATGAAAAGGAATATTTATTAATGAATTAGTTACAGTAAATATTTTATAATTGGCATTTAAATCTTGTGCTCTATATGCTGTTACCATAAAATCATATCCAAGTTTCAATAACAAATCTCTTTTATATAATTTATTCCATAATGCTGGATTTATCTTAGATAATGAAAATGATTCTATAATTGACTTACCATAAAGTAATGGTAATATTTCAAGAAAAATACTGCTTATAATTTTTAATTTATTAACAATAAAATATCCAAATGTTACTACATCCACATCATATTTAATCAAATGGTAAAAAGCTATTTCGCATGCATTCAATGACAAATAATCATCTCCATCAACAAAAAACAAAGAATATCCATTTGCTTCTTTTAATCCTGTGCTCCTTGCTCCTCCTGCTCCTATATTTTTTTCATGTTTTATATATTTTATTCTGCTATCTTTTAATGAATATTCCAAACATAATTTATCATCATCTACATTCGGTGAATTATCATTAACTATAATTATTTCTATATTTTTTAGTGTTTGATTTATAACACTTTCCAAACATTGCCTTAAATATTTTTCGCCTAAATTATATACTATTACTATTACAGATACATATATACAATTCATATTGCTATATTTTGATAAATAATCTAAATAATATCCAGACAGTAATATATTATTCAAATTATTATGATAAATTAACTTATCTATTTTTTCTTCTAATACATTTATTTTATTAACTAATGGTTTTGTCACTATCTTAATACCAAATATATTTCTTATTCTATATATGCCGCTATCATATTTACTGTATATAAATTTTAATATTCTTTTTAACATTTAATAACTCCTAAAAAACAAAAAACCTATACTGCATACAAAATTGCAATATAGGTTGTAATTTTTTATATTCTGAATTATTATAAAAGTATATGTACTCTTTACATATTAGGTCTGGTCTGGTCTGGTCTGGTCTGGTCTGGTCTGGTCTGGTCTGGTCTGGATTTTACTTATAATTTTTTTATCCATAATATCTAAATTTTTATTAATAAATTCATGTACATAAAAAATAAATTTATCAGCAAATTTATTGGAATCATTAGATTTTGCATTTATTTCATTTATAGTATAATAACAAATATTAATAAAAATTAAATTAATATATTTCTTATGCTCATTAATAAAATTATGAGATTTGATAAATTCAATTAAATTATCAAATACTATAAATATATCTTCTAAATATTTATCATTAATAATATTTTCTTGCGATCCAATTCTAAAATTATAATAATATAAACTAAATGGTATATTTACTAAAGAATTAGCTAAACTAAATATCTTATAATTAGCATTTAAATCTTCAGACCTGCATTGAGTTAACATAAAATCATATCCAAGTTTCAATAATAAATCTCTTTTATATAATTTATTCCATAATGCTGGATTTATTTTAGTTAATGAAAATGATTCTATTATATTTGCATCATAAAGTAATGGATAAGTTTCACAAAATACATCTTTAATATTTGTTTCAGAACCATTAACTATATAATATCCAAATGTAATTATATCTGCATTATATTTAATCAAATGGTAAAAAGCTATTTCGCATGCATTCAATGACAAATAATCATCTCCATCAACAAAAAACAAAGAATATCCATTTGCTTCTTTTAATCCTGTGCTCCTTGCTCCGCCTGCTCCTATATTTTTTTCATGTTTTATATATTTTATTCTGCTATCTTTTAATGAATATTCCAAACATAATTTATCATCATCTACATTCGGTGAATTATCATTAACTATAATTATTTCTATATTTTTTAGTGTTTGATTTATAACACTTTCTAAACATTGCCTTAAATATTTTTCGCCTAAATTATATACTATTACTATTACAGATA
>NZ_CAJTQJ010000066.1 GCF_910578695.1 uncultured Brachyspira sp. | reverse complement strand
TTAAGCAAGTTTATAAATAATTTTTTTATTATAAAATTATTTAAATTTAAGTATGAAATGCATAAATAAACAAAAACAATTAGAAATCATATATAATTTATCAGAAAGAGAGCTTTTTTAGTTATCTAGGATAGCCCTAATATTTTATATATTTTTATTATATTTAAATGCAGTATTATTTAGTATTAAAATTATGATATTTTTTTAGTTCATATTGACAATAGATATAATTTTGTATACTATTATATATAGCTTGATTTTTTAAAGGATTTTGCATATTAATAGAAAGATATTTGATAATAAAGTAAAATTTAAAGATAATGAATCTTTTATTTCTATATGCGGTATTAATGATTCAAATATAAGCATATTGGAAGATAAATTCAATGTTGCTATATATCCGAAAGGTAATGAATTAACCATTGAGGGTGATTCAAGTAAAATAGAAGATACTGTCAAAGTTTTGTATATACTAAAAGATTTATATAACTCTTCATCAGAGATTAATAGCCAAAAGGTTATCAGCATAGCAGATAATATTAATACTGAAAAAGAAAATAAGTTAATATCGATTCGTATAAAACTTCCTTATTTGGGAAGAAGCATACAGATGAAAACTATATCTCAAGGCGAATATGTATATAAAATGCAGAAAAATGATATAATATTTTCTGTCGGTGCTGCTGGTACAGGAAAAACTTTTCTTTCTGTAGCTTATGCTATAAATTTATTATCTGAAGGAAAAATAGACCGTATAATTATAACCAGACCTGTTGTAGAGGCGGGTGAGAGTTTGGGTTATTTACCCGGAGATTTTAAAGAAAAAATATCGCCTTATATGCGTCCTGTTTATGATGCTTTGTATAGTCTTTTATCTAATGATATGATATCAAGATATACAGAAGAGGGAAGAATAGAAGCAGCTCCTCTTGCTTATATGAGAGGAAGAACTTTAAGCAAATCTTTTATAATTCTTGATGAAGCACAAAATACAACAATATCTCAGATGAAAATGTTTTTAAGCAGAATAGGAGAAAAGTCTAAAGCTGTTATTACAGGAGATATTTCTCAAAGCGATTTGCCTAAAAATACTGAATCAGGACTTGAAAATGCTTTAAAAATATTAAGCGGTATAAATGGAATTAGTTTTCACTATTTTGAAAAAAAAGATGTTATAAGGCATCATTTAGTTTCTAAAATATTAGAAGCATACGAGAATTATAGTTCTAATAAAAATTATAATTCTAATAAAACTATGAAAAGGTAATATAATTATGAATACAAATAAAAAAATAATGAAATCAGTTATAAGTAAAACACCTAATATAGAATATTCTATGCAGTTAAGTATTGCTGTACTGATTTATATTTTTACTCTGTTTTTAGTTTTTCCAACCTATATGCAAAGAGTAAATATTCCTGATGTAGGCGATATAGTAAAAGAGCCTTTAATAGTAAAGAGAAATGTAAGGTATGAAAATAAAGAGGAAACTCAAAAACTTATAAATTATGGAAAAGCTGCTGTAGCACCTATATTTGATATGCCTAGAAATATAGAATATGAAACTATATCTAAAATCAGAAATATATTTGCTTTTATGAGAATGTCTTATAATAATGAAATGCCGATTGATGAAATATATGATGAATTTCTTATTTTGTATAATGAGCCTATAAATAAATCTGTATTTTCTAATGCTGTTGTTAATGATCTTAGTATTGGTTATGAAGAAAAAATAATAGACACTATTAAAGACCTTTTTGATATAGGCATCACATCCAGAAGCAATTTAAGTTCAGACACTTTGAGTTTGATACTTAATAACGGAGTGTTTTTATATATATATGATGATTATATGGTAGAAGAAAGGATACTTCCTAGAAACAGAGTTTTCTTTTTGGAAGATTTAAGAATGGAGCTGCCTTATATTATAGGTTCTAAATACGGAAATCTTAATGTTATTCATGTTAATACAATATCATCTATAGTTAATTCTTTTTTAAAAGATAATTTAATATTTAATTCTGTAAAAACCAAAGAAAGAATAGATGAAGTTGCTTCGTCTGTATATCCTGTTTATAATACAATAAAAAAAGGCTTTCCCATTTTGAAAGTAGGGGAGAGGGTAACTGAAGAAAAAGCTGAATTAATTAGAACTTTATTTGGAAATAATTTTGATACTTATAATATACCTATTTTTATAGGGCAGGCATTATTTATTCTTCTTCTGTTTATGTTTATAGGGTTTATTATAATAAAGTATAAGATACCTTTTTATTTAAATTTTAAGAATTTTCTGCTTTTTTCTATAGAATATTCTGTCATTATTGCAATAACATATATTTTTTATAATCATATATCATATAAAATACAAGATACTTATATACCTTTTTATATTTATACATTTATTCCTATGTTTGGTATGATAAACTCATTGCTTGGTGCAAGAAGAGGAATATCATCTATAATTACATTATGCATAACTTTACTTGCAGCAAATACAGCACAGGCTAATATATTTGAAATATCAGTTTTGTGTATTATATCAATATTCATTTCTATACTATCAAGAAAAATCAACAGCAGATATACTATTTTTTGGATTGGGCTTTTGATAGGAGCATATTTGAGTGCAATGTCTTTGATAGAAATGATGCTCAATAATGATATAAAAATCACATATTTAACTTTTATATTTTCATTCGTAAGCGGATTTGTTCAGGCTATACTTGTTATGATATTTCTTCCTATTTGCGAATATATGCTTGAAACTGCTACCATATTCAGGCTTCAGGAATTATCAGATTTGAATAATCCTATTCTTAGAAAACTTCAGATGAATGCCCCCGGTACTTATCACCATTCTATAAGTATGGCTAATTTAGTAGAAACTATAGCTGAAGAAATAGGAGAAGACCCTAAATTAGCATGTGTATCAGCATATTATCATGATATAGGCAAAATAGAAAATCCGCTCTACTATATAGAAAACTCTAATAGAAATGAAAATAGGCATAATAAATTAAAGCCTACTCTTTCTGCATCAATAATAAAATCTCATGTTCGTTTGGGTGTTGAAATAGCAAAAAAATACAGACTTCCTAAAGAGGTTATTGCAGCTATTAAAGAACATCATGGTACAAGTTTAATAAAATATTTTTATGTAGAAGCCCTAAAAGAAAATCCTGATGTTGATATTAATTTATTTACTTATGCAGGACCTCGTCCTCAATCTAAAATAACAGCTATTTTGATGATATTAGATTCTATAGAGGCTGCAAGCAGGTCTTTAGATTCTCCAAAAAGAGAGGATTTGGAAATGCTTATAGAACATATTGTAAATGATAAAATGTCTAATGGAGAATTGAATGACAGCGGATTAACATTAAGCGATATCGAAACAATAAAGAAAATATCATTCCAAAAAATTATAGTTTCACTGCATGAAAGAATTAAATATCCTGAACTGCCTGATGAAACATCTGAATCTGAAAAAGAAGAAAAACAGCCGAATCAGTCAAATAAAGAAAATAAAGATTCTATAAAAAAATACAAAAAAGATGAAAAAGCCAAAGAAAAAGTTAATGAAAAAGTTAGTGAAAAAATCAAAGAAAAAAATAAGGAAAATATAAAAGAAAAAATAGCTAAAAAAATACCTATAAAACATAAAAATGAAAAAGATGAGAAAGAATTAAAATATAATAATAAAGAATCAAAAGAAAAAGAAACAGTAAAGAAATAATATATTATGAAAGTTAATGTTTTTAATGAAACAGATTATGATATAAATTTGAAATATTATAAATATTTTTTATATTTTTCATCAAATACAGCTGATATTTATGGAGAAGTTAATTTAGTTTTTTGCGATGATGAATATATAAAAAAACTTAATAATGATTTTAGAAATAAAAATAAAGCAACAGATGTACTTACATTTCCTATGGGCGATATTAATGAAGGCGGAGATATAGTTATTTCCTATGAATGGGTGAATGCTAGATATAGTGAAGAAAAAATAAATAAAATAATATTAAAATTAATTATTCATTCTATACTTCATTTGAAAGGAATACATCATAATTATACTAAAAAGTCATTAATGAAAAATAATGAAAAGATGAAAGAATTATACAGTAATGTAATAAAAAATATAAAAGAACATAGAAATAAAAATTATATAAATAAAGTATAAATAAAAATCAGATTATAATTTTAAGGATTATTTAAATGCCGATAAAAAAATTAATATCTAAAATATCTAAGAAAAAAGATAATGAATTTGAAAAAAGCAATTATGTAAATTTATCAAAATTAACAGAAGCAGAAAGAGAAATAATAACAAATACCATTGATTTAAAATCTAAAAGCGTTAGAGAAATAATGGTTCCAAGAGTTGATGTAGTTATGATTCCAATAGATTCATCTTATGATAAAGTTATAAATGCTTTTAAGAAGGATAGAAATTCAAGGATTCCTGTGTATAAAGACGGAATAGATGATATAGTAGGGGTTTTGTATGTTAAAGATTTAATTGATACTGAAGAGAAAAATTTTTCCCTTAAGAAAATTCTTCATAAGCCTTTATTCGTGCCTATATCAATATCATTAATGGAATTATTAAAAAATTTTAGAGAGAAGCAAATTCATATTGCTATGGTAGTTGATGAATACGGAGGTTTTTCTGGTATTGTTTCTATGGAAGATGTTCTTGAACAGATTATAGGAGATATTAGAGATGAGTATGATGAAGAAGATGAAGAAGTAAAAAGTAATGATGACGGTACTTATCTTGTTGATGCCAGAGTAAGAATAGAAGATTTTAATAAATATGAAATATTGGCTCCTATACCGGATGATGAGGCGGATACTGTTGGAGGATTTTTATTTTCATATCTTGGAAGACTTCCAAAGAGAAATGAAGCCATAGAATATAATGGGTATTCATTTACTGTTGTGGGAAAAAGCGGAAATATTGTTACTAAAATCAGAATAGAAAAACTTAAATATCAAACTTCTTTTAGCGAAGAAAATAGAATCGATATTGAAAAATAGTTTATTACTGCAGCTATAAGTTTTTTTATTAGTAATAATAAAAACTTGTTAGTCAATAACTCCTGCCATTTTTACAAATGTCAGACGCTCATAATTTTTATAATTTAAGTTATAAACTGCTCGTTTATTTTTATTGTTGAATAATAGCTGACAACTTCCTTATGTCAGTTGCCAGCTGCTCGTTTATTTTTATTGTTGCTAGTGATAAACTCGCATTAAATTAGCTAATAACCAGCTTTGCTGTTTATTAGCTGCTCGTTTATAGCTTTA
>NZ_CAJTQJ010000065.1 GCF_910578695.1 uncultured Brachyspira sp. | reverse complement strand
AGCAGAGCAGAGCAGAGCAGAGCAGAGCAGAGCAGAGCAGAGCAGAGCAGAGCAGCAGACTAAAGTACATTTATATTAAATATTATAATGCTGATAATGTCAACAATAAAATTTATTTTTATAATAAAAATATAGCTGCTGATTATTCTAGCATAAGTCCTCTTCAAAATCATATAGAGGAGGCTGCTTAATGTTATTGAGATCAAAAACTAAAGAATTACTGCAGACTAGAGAATTGACTAAAAAGCAAATTGATAATACGATATTAAATAAGCAGGAAATGGATAATAAAAAAACAATATTAAAATCATATCCTCAAAGATTGGTTTTAGAGTTAACTAATGCATGCAATTTGAAATGCATAATGTGCGGAAGAGATGAAGCTGAATTTAACCCCACAGTATTTAAATTGGATTATTTAAAAAAAATGGAGCATTTACTTTATACAATAGAAGAGGTAACACTTTTTGGATGGGGTGAGCCTACAATGCATCCTAATTTTATAGATATATTAAAATATTTAAATGATTTTCCAGTTAGAAAATATTTTGTCACTAATGGTATGAGATTAGATAAAATAAAGAATGCTTTATTTGATTATAGGGTTGATATTATGGCTATTAGTTTAGATGGAGCAAAAGCAGAAACTAATGATAGAATAAGATACGGGGGCAATTTTGATATTATAATAAAAAATATAAGGGATATAGTTAAAGAAAAAAAAGAAAGAAATTTAAATTATCCTTATATGAATTTTGTTATGGCTTTAATGGATTCCAATATTGAAGAACTTCCCAAACTTATAGAATTGGCTTTCGATATTGGGCTTGAAGAAGTAAAGGGAGTATATCTGACTGTATTTACTGATAGTTTATTGAATGAAACTTTATATAATAAACAAGATAAGGTGATAAAAATTTTTGATGAGGCTTTAGAATTAGCAAATAAATTAAATATAAAATTGAAGCTTCCATTTATTCAAGGCTATGATATAGCTGAAGATAAATATCATAAAGACTGCTTTGTTGCTTGGAGAGATTTTTTCTTAGCATCAGACGGTTATGTTCGTCCTTGTCAGTCTACAGCCCTTAAATTTCTTAATTTTGAGAATTATGATAATTTTGAAGATATGTGGAATTCTAAAGAGTTTCAAGAGTTTAGAAAAAATGTTAATGATCAGAATAATATGTGTGATGAATGCAAAAGATGTTTTCAATCATCTCATGCTAATTGGAATAATGAATTATCTTTCATACAAATAAATCAGCAATTTGCTCCTGAATGGGAAAAATAATTTTTATAAGGTTTGGAAATTATGACTATAGAAAAAACTAATATAGATGGTGCTTACATAATACAGAATAATTATATAGAAGATGAAAGAGGATATTTTTTGAGATTATTTTGTAATGATGAATTAAAAAAACATAATTTAGATTTTGAAATTAAGCAGTCGAATATGAGTTATAGTGCTAAAAAGGGTACATTAAGAGGTATGCATTATCAAATAGCACCTTATGGTGAAATAAAAGTTGTAAGATGCATCAAGGGAAGAGTTTTTGATGCAATAGCTGATATAAGAAAAGATTCACCTACTTACGGCAAACATTTCACAATTGAATTAAGTGAGGATAACGGTAAAATGATATATATTCCTCCTTATGTAGCTCATGGCATACAGACTCTTGAAGATGACAGTATGATATGTTATTTTGTCGGAGCTTCTTTTGTACCAAATGCTTATGGATATTTAAGGTGGAATGATCCTGCATTTAATATTCAGTGGCCCGAATGCGAAAATAGAATAATGAGCGATAAAGATAAAAATATAGCAGACTTTGTATTATGAAAAAAGTTATAGTAACAGGAATAAACGGACTTATAGGACAATATATTACTGAACCTTTAAATAAGTTAGGTTTTGAAGTTTTCGGCATTGGTACTAAGCATATAGAAAAACATAATTATTTTTATGCAGATTTAAATGATCATAAAAAATTAGAAAGTATTTTTAATGAGATAAAGCCTGAATATTTAATACATTTAGCTTGGGATACTAAAAAAGGTTATTTAGATTCTGATTATAATTTTGATTTATTGTATTCATCTATAAAAATGTTTAGATATTTTAAAGAAAATGGCGGAAAGAAAGCTGTATTTATTGGAACTTGTTTTGAATATAAGTTTAAAGATGCTCCGTTAAAAGAATATGATGAACTTAACCCAGAAACAATATATGCTAAAACTAAAAATTATTTAAGAGAAGTATCCGAATTATATTCCAATAAAAATAATATAGATTTTTGCTGGGGCAGAGTTTTTTATACTTACGGCAGTAATGAAAATCCAAACAGGCTGTTTCCATATATTATAAATTCTTTAAAAAACAATCAGAAAGTATCTATTAACTATTCTCAATTAAAAAAAGATTATATGTTTGCAGGAGATATAGCCAAAGCTATTAGTATGATTACAGACTCAAATTTAAATGGTATAATTAATTTATGTTCTGGTAATGCCTTATCATTAGGATATATTGCATCTTTAATAGCAAATAGTATGAACAAAATACAATTGCTTGATCTTAAAGAATTAAATAGTAATGAACCTAATATAATAGTAGGGGATAATTCGATTTTATTAAATGAGTTAAATTTCAGCTATACAAATATAGATGAAGTAATTAATCATATTATAATGTCCTATAATAAAAATTATGTTATATTATTGTTAATTTTATATGTAAAATTGCTGAATTATCTATTATTTCTAATAAAAATAACAAATTTTTTCTATTTACAAATAAAATAGTATGCATTATTGACATTTTATTTGTTATAATATATAGTTTTAGTTAACGTAATTTTTATTATTGGAACATACTAGATGAGTCTAAGTCAAATTTATTATTCTAAACCTTCAATAACTCAAAAAGAAGTAGATTATGCGACAGATGCTGCTAAAAATGGCTGGGGAAATAAATGTTATGAGTATATTAATAAATTTGAAAATATGTTTAAAGAATATTTAAATGTAAAATATACAATAGCTACTTCCAGCTGTACAGGTGCTTTACATATGGGATTATCTGCTTTAGGTATTGGTGCAGGCGATGAGGTTATTGCCCCTGATATTACTTGGGTTGCTACTATAGCACCTATAACATATTTAGGAGCTAAGCCTGTTCTTGTTGATGTAAGTAAAAAAGATTGGTGTATAGATATAGAGAAAGTTGAAAAAGCAATAAATGAAAAAACTAAAGCTATAATAGCTGTTCATATTTATGGTAATTTATGTAATATGGATGAGCTTCTTAAAATATCTAAAAAATATAATATTCCAATTATAGAAGATTCTGCCGAAGCATTGGGTTCAGTTTATAAAGGTAAAAAAGCAGGATCTATGGGCATATTTTCTGCTTTTTCTTTTCACGGTACTAAAACATTAACTACGGGCGAAGGAGGAATGTTTGCTACTAATGATGAGGAATTGTATAACAAAGTATTAACTCTGTCTAATCATGGAAGAAAGAAGGATCAGTATAAACAATTTTGGTTTGATATTATAGGCTTTAAATATAAAATGTCTAATATTCAGGCAGCTATCGGCTGTGCTCAGATGGAAAGGATAGATGAGTTAGTTAATAGAAAAATTGAAATATTTAAAATGTATGAAGATAAATTAAAAGGACTGCCGTTAAAATTAAATTATACTCCTGATGATTGTAAAAATAGTTATTGGATGACTACAGCTATTTTTGATGAAAATATTAATTTTAACAGAGATAATCTTTTAGAAGAGTTTAAAAATAATAATATAGATGGGAGAGTATTTTTCTGGCCATTATCTTTAATATTTAAAGACAGTATAGATTCTAAAAAAATGATATTTAAAGAGCATACAGAAGTTTCTTATTCTATTTATAATAGGGCAGTAAATTTACCATGCTATCATGATATAACGGAAAATGATATTGATAGGGTAGTAAATATTATAAAGAAAATTCTTTAAGGATAATTATGAATAATATAATAGTATGGGGAGCAACAGGACAATCAATAGTTTTAGAAGAAATAATATCTGATATGGGATTGAATATTGTAGCCTTTTTTGATAGAAATAAAGAAGTTAAATCTCCGATTGATAATATAAAAATATTTTATGATGAAAGCGAATTAACAAAAATGGATAAAACATATTTTGTTGTTGCTATAGGCGGTGCAAATGGAAGAGATAGAGTTAGTATATCAGAAAAATTATTAAATTTTGGATTTAAATCTATTAGTATTATATCCAAATATGCTTATGTTTCTAAGTCATCTAAAATAATGGACTGCGTTCAGATACTTCCGAATGCTGCTATTATGCCTAGAGTAGTTATAGGAAAATATTCTATAATAAATACTTCTGCGTCCGTAGATCATGAATGTGTTATAGGTAAAGGTGTTCATATAGCACCTAATGCTACTTTATGCGGATGTATAGAGGTTGGCGATTATAGTTTTATAGGTGCGGGTGCTACAATTTTACCTAGAATAAAAATAGGAAAGAATGTAATAATAGGTTCAGGATCAGTTGTAACAAAAAATATAGAAGATAATAAAATATTCTACGGAGTGCCTGCAACAGAACAGAACAGAACAGAACAGAACAGAACAGAACAGAACAGAACAGAACAGCCCTAATATATATACAATATAATACATTATTATTTTATAAAAGTCAAGCAGCTGCTTAAACTTAAAAAGAGTTTAGGCGGCTGCTTTTTATTTTAAATTTAGGATTTATAATGAAAAAAATATTATTGTTAGGTGGTACATACGGTCAAATATATTCCATTCAGACGGCTAAAAGATTAGGATATTATACTATTACTTGTGATAATAGACCTTATAATCCAGGGCATAAATATGCTGATGAATACTATGAAGTAAGTGTTTTAGATAAAGATGCAGTATTAAAATTAGCAAAAAAATTAAAAATAGATGGGATTGTTTGTTATGCACTTGATAATGAAAGTATGACAGCTGCTTATGTAGCCGAAAAAATGGGTTTGCATGGACAGCCTTTAAAATCTGTTGAGATACTTACAAATAAAGATTTGTTTAGAAAATTTCTTTTAGATAATAATTTTAATTCTCCTAAAGCTAGTGGGTATGTTAATATTAATGATGCTATTGAAGATTGGAAATATTTTAATAGGCCGATTGTTATAAAACCTACTGACTCTAGTTCTGCTAGAGGTTTAAGTAAACTATATGATACATCTAATAAAGAAAAATTTGCATACTATATAGGGCAAGCTTTGAGTTATTCAAAAAATGGTAGATTTATAGTAGAAGAATTTTTAGAACTACCTCAACTTGAAGGAGATTTATTTTCTATTAATGGGGAATTAAAATTTATATGTTTGGGAAATGAATATTTTAAAGACTTTTCTATAATAGGAACTACTTTTCCAAATAATGTAAATAAAACCTTGTATATAAAAATGCAAAAAGAAATACAAAGAATAATAAATATTTTAAATATGAGTACAAGTGTTTATAGTACAGAGATTCAATATTCTAATAATGATATATTTTTTATGGAATTCACTCCAAGAAATGGAGGAATAAATATACCGCAGACAATTAAATATGCTACAGGTATAGATTTAGCAGAATATACTATAAAAGCAGCTGTAGGTGATAATATAGATGATTTATCTATGGTAGAACCATATAGATGCTGTGCATTTTATAATATTCATTCTAATAAAGACGGTTTTCTTAAAAAAATAGAAATATCTGAGAAATTAAAAAATAATATTTTGGAATTAAATATTTTTAAGAATATTGGTGATAAAGTTGAAAAATTTACTGATTTGTCAAAGTATATAGGTAATATAATAATGGAATTTAATTCTCAAGATGAAATGCATTACAAGATTAAGAATATGGAAAAATATATTAAAGTAATAATAGAATAAATTATATTAGGAGTAATAATAATAAGGATTTATAAATGAAAAAAGTTTTATTATTAGGCGGAACACATTTTCAAATTAACTCTATAAAAGCATGTAAAAGATTAGGACATTATGCCATAACCTGTGATTATAATCCTAATAATCCAGGTCATAAATTTGCTGATGAGTATTATGAAGTAAGTGCTTTGGATAAAGAAGCTGTATTAAAATTAGCTAAAATGTTAAAAATAGACGGCATAGTTTGTTATGCTGCTGATACTGCGGCAGTTACTGCTTCTTATGTAGCTGAAAAAATGGGACTTCCTGGTCAGCCTTTAAAATCTATAGAGATATTAACTAATAAAGATCTATTTAGAAAATTTTTGTTAGATAATGGATTTAACTGCCCTAAAGCTAAAGGATATACTTCTGCTAATATATACGAAGCTATAAATGATTGGGAAATATTTAAAAAACCAATTATGGTAAAACCTGTAGATTCTGCAGGCAGTAAAGGTGTCTCTAAAATAGATAGGAAAGAAGATTTAGAAGAAAAAATAAAATATGCATTATCATTTTCTAGAAATAATAGATTTATTATTGAAGAATATGTTGAAAAAAATGGTTATCAGATTGCTGGTGATGGTTTTTCTGTAAATGGCAAATTAGTATTTAGATGTTATGCAAATGAACATTTTAATACTAATTCAATCGTTCCAATAGGGGAAAGTTTTCCATATAGACCAATAACTAAATATACAAACAGTAAAGTAGATAAAGAAACACAGAAATTACTTGATTTATTAAATATGAGAACTGGTGCTTATAATTTTGATGTTAGAATAAATGAAAAAGATGAAGTTATATTAATGGAGCTTGGACCTAGAAATGGAGGAAATTTAATAGCTGAAGTTATAAAATATGCTGCAAATGTAGATACAGCAGAATATACAATAAAGGCTTCTTTAGGCGAGAACTGTGAAGATTTAAAAATGCAAGAAGTTAAAGGTTACTGGTCATGTTTTATGATGCATAGTAAAAATAATGGAATATTAAAAGAAGTAAAAATATCTGATGATCTAATGAAAAATAATATTATAGAATATCATATTTTATCTAAAATAAATGATAGTATTTTATCTTTTGATAATTCTGGCGGTACTATAGGTACTGCAATATTAAAATTTTCATCTATGGATGAAATGTTAGAAAAAATGGATAATATGGACAAATATATAAAAGTAATAACAGACAGACAGACAGACAGACAGACAGACAGACAGACAGACAGACAGACAGACAGACA
>NZ_CAJTQJ010000064.1 GCF_910578695.1 uncultured Brachyspira sp. | reverse complement strand
AAGGCGTGCGTTTCATACCTAAATTTTAACAAATTTAAGTTATCTAAGACAGCCCCTAATATATTATAAATAAAAAAATCAATCATTATGATATAATAGCTTTATTGATAAAATTAATTGATAAAATTATTTTTTTATATTAAACTTAAATAATTATATAAAGGTTTTTAATTATGGATATTAGTAAAAATATAGTAAATTATTTTTTGGAATTTTATAAAATATTGGAAAATGATTCCATTCTTATAGCATTGGACTTTAATACCAATAATACATTTTTAGAATATTCAAAATTATTTACTATAGATAAAAATTATAAAATAGTGAGAAATGATATATCAAATATTTTATCAGGATATTCATTCAGTAATAATTTGGTAATTTGTAAAGGCGAATTATATAATAGAGATAAAATTAATGAAAATAGAGAAGATATTTATAGATTGATAGACAATGCATTTAATGAAAATAAATTATATGGTATTCCTGCTTATTTTACCGACAGCAGCAGAAAAATAAATAAAGCATTATTTTTGGATAGAGACGGAGTATTAATGGAGGATGCAGGATATATAGGAACTGCCGACAGAGTAAAAATAAAAAAAGATTTTATAGATATAGTAAAATATGCAAATAAAAAAGGGTATATAACAATAGTAACAACCAATCAGGCAGGCGTATCATATAATTATTATACTAATGAAGATGTTGATAATGTTCATAATTATCTTTATGAAGAATATAAGAAAAATGATGCTGTTATAGATGATTTTTATTATTGTCCTTATCATATAAAAGGAAGCACAGAGCCTTATAATATAATTTCTATGCTTAGAAAACCTGAGGCTGGAATGCATTTGCTTGCTTCAAAAAAATATAATATAGATTTATTTAACTCTTTTATGATAGGCGATAGAGACACAGATATCATTAAAATACCTTATCTTAGAACTTTATTAATACAAACAGAAATTTATCAAATAGAAAATATAGAAAAAATTGTACAAACAGATGATATATACGATATTATATAATAATCTTTTTATTTGCTTAATAATTACTGTTATATATTATTAAAAAATAACAGAAAATGTGATTGTTATAATTTAGCTATACATTCTAAAACAGGAGATAAATTAGAATTTATAAGTTCAAGCATAGATGTTCTTAATGTATTAAAAGAACAAGCATCTGACAGACATATTCAAAGAATAAAAAATGAAAGTAATCAAAAAGAATTAAAAACTATAGAAGTTAATTCTATAACATTTGATGATTTAATGTCAAAAAATTATCCAGATATAAAACACATAGACTTTTTATTAGTAGATATTGAAGGAGGATAATTAATAGTTTTAGAAACAATAGATTTTAATAAATATTCTTTTGGATTAATAACAGTTGAAAATAATTTTGTAATAAACTTTATGAAAGAAAGAGGCTATAAAGTTTTAATTTATATAGGATTAGATATTTTATTTATAAAAGAATAAATATTAAATAAGCTGCAATCTTTATTTAAGACTACAGCTTTCATTGTTATAAATTTATATATTTTTATTTAAAATAATTTACGCCGTTTTCAAAGATGTTATAAATATCTTTTTTTATTATGTTTTTATATAAATTATTGCCGTATCTCTCGCTATGTCCCATTTTACCAAATATTTTTCCGTCCTCTGAAAGTATACCCTCTATAGCATAAGCTGAGCCGTTAGGATTAAATCTAAACTCATTAGTAGGTTTTGATTCAAAGTTAACATACTGAGAAGCAACTTGTCCTTTTTTTATTAATTCTTTTATAATATCATCATCTGCAAAGAATCTTCCCTCTCCATGTGAAACAGGTACAACTAATTCGCTTCCCGCTGGTATATTATAAAGCCAAGGAGAATTATTTGATACTATTTTTGTAGTTACCATTTGTGAAATATGTCTTCCTATTTTATTAAATGTAAGAGTTGGAGAGTTTTCTGAAATATTTCCTATTTTACCATAAGGAAGAAGTCCTGATTTTATTAATGCCTGAAAGCCATTGCATATACCTAAAACAAGTCCGTCACGCTCCAATAATTTATGTATTGAAGTTTTTATTTTTTCATTTGTAAGTATTGCAGAAATAAACTTTCCTGAACCGTCAGGCTCATCTGCAGCACTAAATCCGCCTGGTATCATAAATATTTGAGAGTTATCTATCTTTTTGCTCATCTCTTCAATAGATTCTTTTATATACTCAGACTTTATATTTCTAAATACAAAAATATCAGTATTAGCTCCTGCATCTGAAAATGCTTTTTGAGCATCATATTCGCAGTTAGTGCCTAAAAAAGAAGCTATTAAAACATTAGGCTTAGCTTTTTTATTTTTGCATATAAATGGTGATTTTCTTTTGTATTCGGCTAATTGATAGGTTTCTATATCTTCATTAGTTTTATAAGGGAAAACTTCAGATAATTTTTCAAGCCATAATTTTTCTGCTTCTTCTAAATCTATTATTTCTCCGCATACTTTTATTTTATACTCATCAATAGTCTTTCCTATTAATACAGCATTTTTATAATTTAATTCTTCTTTAGTTTCAACTATAAATGAAGCAGGCATCAAATTAAAGAAATAAAGCTCATCTTTTATATCAATACCTATTCTGTTTCCAAAAGACATTTTAGTTAAAGCCTCAGCAATGCCTCCGAATTTAATTGTGTATGCTGATAATATTTTTTTGTCTGTTATATTTTTATGAATGAAGTTAAAATTTTCTTTTATCTCTTCAATATTAGGCATATAGTTTTCAAGCATATTATGTTTTATTAAGTAAACATAATTGCAAGCTGATTTAAATTCAGGCGAAATTACATCTTTTGAGTTTACAGCAGATACTGCAAATGATATTAAAGTTGAAGGCACTGATATATCATTAAAAGTACCGCTCATAGAATCTTTTCCGCCTATAGCCGGTATATCAAATTCACTCTGAGCATATATTGTTCCAAGCAATGCTGAGTAAACTTTACCCCATTTTTTAGGATCATTACCCAATTTTTCAAAATACTCTTGAAATGATAATCTTATATTTTTATAATCAGCACCTATAGAAACAAGTTTTGATATTGATTCTATTACGGAATATATACCGCCGTGAAACTCTGACCATTTCATTATAGAAGGATTATATCCCCAAGTGATTGCAGAAGCAGTATTTATATCTTTAATATTATTATCAAATATAGGAATTTTCTGAATACTCACATCGCTTGGAGTCATCTGATATTTTCCTCCGAAAGGCATTAATACAGTAGAAGCACCTATTGATGAATCAAACATTTCAATAAGTCCTTTTTGAGAAGCGATATTTAAATCTTCTATCATTTCAAACCAATGAGATTTCAAAGAGCATGCATTTTTTGTGCTGAAAGGATTATTTTCAAAATTAATATTTTTAAGAAGAGCATTAGTTTCCTGTTTAGCACCATTAGTATCTAAAAACTTACGGCTTATATCTACAATCTTTCTGCCTTTTAAGTACATCACAAGCCTGTTAGTATCTGTTATTACAGCAGCTTTTGCAGCTTCGATATTTTCTTTGTCAGCAAGACTTATGAATTTATCAGCGTCCTTACTCTCTACAACAACAGCCATTCTCTCCTGAGATTCAGATATTGCAAGTTCAGTACCATTCAAACCTAAATACTTAACAGGAAGCTCATCAAGATTAATATCAATTCCTTCTGATAATTCGCCTATAGCAACAGAAACACCTCCTGCACCAAAGTCATTGCATTTTTTTATTAATTTTGCTGCTTCTTTGTTTTTAAATAATCTCTGTATCTTTCTTTCTTCAGGGGCATTTCCTTTTTGTACTTCAGCACCGCAAAGCCTCAAAGATGTATCAGTATGACTTTTTGATGAACCTGTAGCACCTCCGCATCCGTCTCTTCCTGTTCTTCCGCCAAGCACTATAACTATATCTCCTGCTTTAGGCTTTTCTCTTCTTACATAATCTGCAGGAACAGCACCTACAACAGCACCTACTTCAAGCCTTTTAGCCTTATACCCTTCATCATATATTTCATTAACCAAACATGTAGTAAGCCCTATTTGATTGCCGTAAGAGGAATATCCTGCTGCTGCAGTTGCTGTAATTTTCTTCTGAGGTAATTTGCCTTGCAAAGTATTTTCTAATTTTTCTAAAGGGTCAGCACTTCCTGTTACTCTTATAGCCTGATATACATAGCTTCTTCCAGAAAGAGGGTCTCTTATAGCTCCGCCCAAACAAGTAGAAGCCCCGCCGAATGGCTCAATTTCTGTAGGGTGATTATGCGTCTCATTTTTAAACATTAGTAAATATTTTTCTGTTTTATTTTTTCCATTTTCATAAGCAGCATCAACATCTATATAAATAGAACATGCATTTACTTCATCTGAAATTTCTAAATCTTCAAGCCTGCCTTTTTTCTTTATATATTTTGCTGATATTGTAGCCATATCCATTAAATTAATATCTCTTTTGCTGTCAGCATCTTCTCCGTAAAGTTCTCTTCTCATAGCATAATATCTGTTAATAGTATTAAGTATAACTTCAGAAAAACTGCTTTTATCATCTTCTAATTTCACATCATTAATCTTTGTCATAAATGTTGTATGGCGACAATGATCTGACCAATATGTATCAAGAACTTTTATTTCTGTTTCTGTAGGATTTCTTTTTTCTTCATTTTTAAAATAATTCTGTACGAACTCTATATCCTTATAAGTCATAGCCAAATCAAGACTATCTCTATATTTATAAAGTTCTTCTGTATTCAGATTAATAAAATTTTCAACATCTTTAATGTCATCAGCTTTTTGATTAGGTTCTATTTCCAGCTTTTTTAAATCTTTTTCTCTGCTTTCTACAGGGTTTATATAGAATTTTTTTATTTTCTCTATAGTATCATCATTTATATCGCCGTCAAAAATAATGACTTTTCCGCTTACTATAGCTACATCTTTTATATCATTATAGAGAAGCTTTAAACATTGTAAAGCTGAATCTGCTCTTTGATCAAATTGTCCTGGCAAATATTCAACTGCAAAGTATTTTAAACTCTCAAAATCTTTTTTTTCTATAATTTTATCAGTGGGAGGTTCTGAGAATATCACTTTAATAGAATTATTTAACTGACTTTCTTCTATATTAAAAATATCATAAACATTGAGAAGTCTTACGGAGCATTTTATTTTGAAATTTTCTTTTAATTGATTTTCTAATCTTTTAGCTTCTAAATTAAAACCTTCTTTTTTTTCTATGAAGATGCGGTAATTCATTGATATAATTTCCTAGTTTAAATTTTTAATATAATGATTATATATGCAATGATTATTATATCAATAGTTTTTATATCATAACCATATTATATAATTTTTATAATTTTTTATAATAAATATTTTTTATTTTTATATTAATGTTATAATACTAATATAATTTTTTATTTGAGGTTATAAAATGAAAATATCTCATATTGCAATTTGGGTTAGAGATTTAGAGAATATTAAAAATTTTTATATTAAATATTTTAAATGTAAATGCAGTGATAAATATATCAATAAGAAAACATATTTTGAATCATATTTTCTTAATTTTGAAGATGACTTAAGATTAGAGATAATGACTAAAAAAGGTATAAAAGAAAGAAATACTAATGATGAAATGTACGGTTTTGCTCATATTTCAATATCAGTAGGAAGTAAAGAAAAAATTGAGAGTCTCACAGAATAATTAGAAAAAGACGGATTTAAAATTGCATCATATCCAAGAACTACAGGGGACGGATATTATGAAAGCGTAATACTTGACAGCGAGAATAATAGAATAGAGATAACTATATAAAGACATATATAAAAAATTAGAGGTTATAAAAATGAAAAAATTATATTTTGTATTGTTAATGATTTTATCTATATTATCAATGTCCTGCTATAATAAAATAAAAAGTAAAATAAAAGTTTACTATAATGGCAATATACTTACTATGAAAGGAGATGAGCCTATTTATGCAAGAGCAATAGAAATAAGAGATAATACAATAATGAAAGTAGTTTATACAGAAGAAGATGAAAAAAGTATTTTAAATAATGTATATGCTGAAGTTGTAGATTTACAAGGTAAAACTTTAATGCCTTCTTTTATAGATTCTCATAGCCATTTAGTGAGATTTGCCCAGTCGCTTACAACCGTAGATTTAACAGGTTCTGCCAATTTGCTTGAAATTGCTCAAAGAATAACTAATTATATAAAAGTAAACAAATTAAAGTCTGATGCTTGGGTTATAGGATTCGGATATGATAATAATATTCTTCCTAATAAGAAAAATCCTAATAGAGATGATTTAGATAAAATTTCAACTAATCACCCAATATTTATAACGCATGCATCAGGTCATGTAGGCAGTATGAATTCAAAGGCATTAGAAGAGTTTGGAGTTGATGAAAATACTCCTGATATAGAAGGAGGATTGATAGAAAGATATCCTAACAGCAGAAAGCCTACAGGGTATATGGAAGAGACAGCATTTATGCATTATTCTCAAAGCATTAATTTTGAACTTACAGATGAAGATTTAATGGACTTTATAAATCAGGCAGAAGATATTTATTTAAGATACGGCATTACAACAGCACAGGAGGCATTAATTTCTACTGCAGAATTTCCTATCATAAATAAGATGATAACTAATAATAGATTTAAAATAGATATAATAGGATTTATAGATTTAAAAAATTCATATTCTATAGCAGAAACTAATAAGGAAATGATAGGCATATATAAAAATAGATTTAAAATAGGAGGCTATAAAATATTTTTAGACGGTTCTCCTCAGGCAAAAACAGCATGGCTGGAGCAGCCTTATATAAGCGGACCTGCGAGATACAGGGGGTACGGTATATACGATGATAAATCTGTAGAAGAATATGTTGAAAAGGCATTAGATGATAAAATGCAGCTTCAGGCTCATTGCAATGGAGATGCAGCAGCAGATCAGTATATAAATGCATTAAGCAATGTTATGATGAAAAGAAATACTGATAATAATTACAGGGCAGTTTTAGTTCATAGCCAAATAATAAGAGAAGAACAATATGAATCAATGTCAAATCTTAATATTATACCATCAATATTCGCAGCTCATATTTACTATTGGGGAGATGTACATTTAATCAATTTAGGTATGCATAGGGCTTCTCAGATAAGTGCTTCCAAAACTGCATTAAACAATAATTTAGCTTTTACCTATCATCAGGACACGCCTGTAATAAAACCTAATATGCTTGAAACTATTTTTTGTGCTGTAAACAGAGTTACAAAAGACGGAGTATTATTAGGAGAAAATCAGAAAATTACTCCTTATGAGGCTTTAAAGGCTGTAACTATTAATGCAGCTTATCAGAATAAAGAAGAACATTTAAAAGGAACCATAGAAGAAGGCAAATTAGCGGATTTAATTATATTAAGCGATAATCCTTTGACATGCGGTGCTATGAAAATAAAAGATATAGAAATTTTAGAAACTATTAAGGAAGGAAAAACATTATATTTAAAAGATTCAGTATTATAATTTTGGGGCTGTACTAGATAACTTAAATTTGTCAAAATTTAGGTATGAAACGCATGCCTTTGGAG
>NZ_CAJTQJ010000063.1 GCF_910578695.1 uncultured Brachyspira sp. | reverse complement strand
ATTACATATATCTTTATAATAATACAAAATATAATAAATTACAACCTATGCTGCAGTTTTATATTGCAGTATAGGTTTTTTGTTTAAATTCTAATAAGTTCTGAGGAATATATGGATATTAAGACAATAGATGATATAGCATGGTTTATACCATTTAAAAAACTTAGAAATGCTGTTAGAAATGTATTATATACTTTAAATAAAATAGAAGATAATGCTAAAATAGATAGTATGTATTATAATATATTATCTGATATGATTTTGTATAGAGATAGAAAAAAAGTGTTTTACCTTCAAACCCCAGAACATAGAAATATCGGCGATCATGCTATAGTACATTCTTCTAAAATATTAATTAAGAAATTTTTTGCAGATTCTGTTATTTTAGAATACACTTATAATAACTTATTAAATATTGGCAATTTAATACAAAAATTTATAAATGATAATGATATTATATTTTTGCCGGGCGGCGGAAATATGGGAAATCTCTATTTGAATGAAGAATCTTTGAGAAGAGAAATATTAAAGAAATATTCTAATAACAAAATAATTATATTTCCAGTATCAATAACTTTTACAGATGATGACGATGGCAGAAAAGAATTAGAATTATCCAAAGAGATATATAGTTCATGCAGAAATTTAAGCATTATGGTTAGAGATGAAAATAGCTATAATTTTGCTTTAAAAAATTTTAATAAAAATAATATACTGCTTGTTCCAGATATAGCATTATATATGACTAATAAATTTCAATTTTCGTCAAAAATAAGAGATGGTATTATATTGATTTTAAGAAAGGATAAAGAAAAAATATTAGATGACAATATTATCGATATTATAATTAAAAATATAGAGCAGAAAAAAGAAAGATATTTAAAATATGATACATATTTAGATTATGATATAAATATAGATGAGAGAGAGTGGCATATAAATTGTACTTTAGATTTAATATCATCTTATAAACTTTGTATAACAGACAGATTTCATGGAATGATATTTTCATATATTACAAAGACGCCTTGCATAATTTTTGATTCATTAGACTCTAAAATAGAATATGGTGTAAAATGGTTTAAAGATATAGATTGGATTCATAGAGTTTCTGCATTTGATATGAATGAAATTAATTTACTTATAGATAAATATTTATATTTTTCTGATAATAAAAAAATTATAAATTATGATGAAATTATTGAAAGAGAGTTTATGAATATTCAAAATTTTGGAGAAGATAAATGAGTAATATAATACATTTTTCAGTAGATGATTGTATAGAAATGTTTAGAGATATAACAGTTAATAATTATAATTCTTTATTTGATAGTAAATATTTTTCATTTTTCAAATATCTGCATGATAGATATAAAGCATGTATAAGTTTGTATGTATTTATTGAGTATAAAGGTTTTAATATATCTAATACAAGTGTTAAATATAAAAAAGAGTTTTCAGAAAACTCTAATTGGCTGAAAATCGGATTTCATGGGTATAATGAAAATAGCAGATATAATTCAAATAAAAATACAGCTGATAAAGATTATAAATTATTTTTAAAATATGTGTATAGGTTTACAGGCAGCAATGATATTATAGATAATATACCAAGACTTCATTGTTTTTCAGGAAATGCTCTTAATATAACCAAAATGAAAAAATTAAATAACGGTATAATCGGAGTTTTAACTGCTGATGATGATAGAGATAATTACTATTTAAAAAATAATGAAAATATATTTCTTAATAAGCACTTAGAATACAAAGATATAAAGAATAATATTTTATTTATTAAAACTACATTAAGAATTGAAAATATTTCTGATATAGATATTGCTGTAAAAACAATAGATTTAAATAATAATATAATAATGTTTACACATGAAATTTTTTTGGATAATGATAATATTAAAAACAATATTACTAAAATATATGATTATGCTTTAGAAAATAGTTATAGTCCTAGTTTTATTCAATTTGAAAATAAACTTTTGTATGAAAATTTTCCAATTATAAAAAGATATATAGAATGTCATATACCTGTTACTACTTGTAATTTAAGATGTGAATATTGTTATATTACACAGACTAATAGATGGTCAGATGCTTTACCCAATTTTAAATATTCTCCTCAATATGTTAGAAAAGCTTTATCTAAGGAAAGAATGGGGGGGGGTATGTTTATTAAATATGTGTGCTGACGGAGAAACTTTGATGCATGAATATGTTATAGAGCTGATTAAAGAGGTATTAGAAGAAGGACATTATGTATTTGTTGTAACTAATGGAACTGTAAATAAAAGATTCGATGAAATTTTACAAAAAATAGATAAATCATTATTATACAGATTAGTATTTAAGTTTTCATTTCATTATAAAGAATTATTAAGAGTAAATAAAATAAAAGATTATTTTTCTAATGTGAAAAAAATGAAAGATGCAGGATGTTCATTTACAGTTGAATTGACGCCGTATGATGAAATAATAAAAGATATAGAAAATATAAAAAACATAGTAAGAGAGAATGTCGGTAATATTTGCCATGTTACTATAGCTAGATCAGATGATAAATATGGTATACCTATATTAACTAATTTATCTAGAGATGAGTATAAAAAGACTTGGGAAGTTTTCGATTCAAATTTATTTAATTTTAAAATAGGTATTTTTGGTAAAAAAATAGATGAATATTGTTATGCTGGTGTTTATTCATTATTTGTAAATATAGGTACGGGAGAAACAAGACAATGTTATGCTTCTAATTATCATCAAAATATATTTGAAGATATTAATAAGCCAATATCTTTTAAACCTATAGGTGAAAAATGTTTATTGCCGCATTGTTTTAATGCTCATGCTTTTATAACGCTTGGAGATGTACCTAAAATAGATGCTCCGTTTTATGCTGATGTTAGAAATAGAGTATGTGCTGACGGCAGTGAATGGTTAAATCCTTATATAAAAGAAATTTTTTCTCATAAATTAAATGAATCACATAGTATATCAATATTTAACAATATGTATTTTTTAAAAAAAAGGAAGAATAATGCAAAATAATATTATATTTCATGGAAACGATAACTTATATGATTTGATAGTTCATTGGTTTCCAACTAGCTATTGTAATTACAGCTGTTCTTATTGTATATCTCATAGCCCGCATGTAGGTAAGGAAATGCAGTTTGCAGATATATCTGTATTAAAAAATGTTGTAGATAAAATTTTTAATATTAATAAAGAGAGATATGTATTTCTTTTTTCAGGAGGAGAACCTACTATATATCCGCAATTTAAAGAGTTGATTAAGTATATATTAAAAAATAAAAATTCATTTGCGTATTTATTTTCTAATACGCATAAAAATGAAAATTATTTTCAAGATTTGTTTATAATGGATAATTTTTATTTGAATTTTTCTATACATTTGGAATATGCTAATATAGATCATGTTAAAAATATTATAAAATATGCTAATAATTTTAATAAATATATTATGGTATCATTAATGGTAAATCCTGATTTAAAAGAAAAGTGTATATTATTTTTCAATGAATTATTGGAATATAGGAAACAATATTTTTTCGGATTAGATTTAGGACTTATTTATGATAATAATAATGATATAGGTTTAGACAGCAGATACAATCAAGAAGATATAGATTGGTTTTATAAAGCTAGTGAAAAATTTTATATTGAAGAAAATAATAATGCATATAATGGATATATTCCTGATTTCTTTCAAGATTATAATACTAAATATATATTTACAAATTATGAAGCAAAATATATTCCTCATAGGCAATCTGTTGTAGAAAAAATGAAAAACTTTAAAGATTTCTACTGTTTATCTGGGGTAAATTCTATATCTATTGATTCAAATGGAAATTATAAAGGGCAGGAATGTTCAATATCTAATGTAGTTGGTAATATACATAGAGAAGAAATAGATTTTTTTGAATTAATTAAACCTATAAAATGTAATTTAGATATATGTGATTGCAGAATTAATAATTATATTCCAAAATATAGATATAAAAACGATGCTTATAATAAACTTGATTTTTATATAGAAAACATAATTCCAACAAGATATTTATATAATATAATTTTAAATTTGAAAGGTAAAATTTTATCTAATGAAAAAATATTTTTTAATCTTATCGATTTTATGGCTTGGTTTATTCCAGTTAGAAAATGGAGAGACAATTTTAGAAATAAATTTAAAATAGAGACCAGACCAGACCAGACCAGACCAGACCTAATTATCATATATGCAGCGATTACATATATCTTTATAATAATACAAAATATAATAAATTACAACCTATGCTGCAATACAAAACTGCAGCATAGATTTTTTATTTTTGACTAAAAAATTAAAATTTAAGTAAATGATTCAGATGACGCTTTAGTTGTAGACTAATGTTAGATTTCGTCATCAAGCACCAAATATATGGCTGCGCCAAAGGGTGCAGCAGCGGAAATAATATAAAGTTTGTCGCCAGCAATAGTAAATAATTTTTATTTTTTAATTGACTAAGTTTAAAAATTATATAAAATTGAATAATAAATTTTAAGTGGAAAGAAAATCTTAATATAGATTCTGTAATTACTCAAATGGATAATGCTTTGCTTGGACAAACTTTATTAGAGAAAAAATTTATGATAGGAAGACTTTATTGGTCTGCTGATTATTCTGATCCTATGTCTATGATGAGTTTATTTACAAGCTATAATACTCAAAATAACGGCGGATACAGTAATCAAATATATGATGAGCTTATATCTCAAGCTATGTCCACAGACGATAATAAAATAAGAATGAAGGCTATGCATGAAGCTGAGAGAATACTTATAGAAGAGGATATGGGAGCTATACCTATTTATTTTTTCACAGAACCTTTACTTGTAAGTCCTAATTTAAAAAATGTTGTATATAATCCATTGGGTTTTCATAAATTCTTCTATGCATATTTAGAAAATTAATTATTATTGTATTTATTATAAGGCAGTGTGTATATTTAGTATTTCATACTGCCTATTTTATTAAACTTATTTTTATTAATATCCGATTTTAAATACTAAAATAACTTGAAAATCTTTTGATAATAATGTTTAATATATAAATTAATTATTGAGGCGGTTTTTTCATTATCAAAAAAATAAAAAAAATTATATTGATTATTTTTCTTATAATAATAATGCTTTTTATCAATTCCTGCGATACTTTTGATTTGTATGTAAGAAAAGCTTTGGAAGGTGCTAATCTCTATGAATTAAGCGTATTTGGAGAATCGCTAGGCAGGGATATAAAAGTTGTTGAGCTTAGAGGATTTGATGTAAATAATTTTAGAAATGACAGAGTTTCTTATTATATAAACAGATATCAAGGAAATTGGAAGCCTTATATGCAGAAAATTATAGATAGGGCTCAAATATATCTTCCTTATATAAAAGAAGTTTTTAAAGAAAAAGGAGTTCCTGAAGATTTAGTCTATTTACCTATAATAGAAAGCGATTTTAATCCTCAGGCTGTTTCTCATGCGGGTGCTGCAGGACTTTGGCAGTTTATGCCTATGACGGGTGCTATATATAATCTTAAAGTTAATTATTGGTCTGATGACAGATTTGACCCTGAACGTTCTACAAAAGCTGCTGCTGATCATTTGATAAGACTTGATAAAAATTTTAAATCTTGGGTAATAGCTTTGATTGCATATAATGCAGGAGGAGGAAGGATATCAAGAGCCATAAGAGAAGTAAAAAGCAATGATTTTGAAGATTTATTAAAAGCAGGCGTACTTCCTAAAGAAACAGAGGAATATATACCTAAATATGTTGCTGCTGTTATAATAGCAAAAAATCCTGAAAGATTTGGGTTTAAAGTAAATAAGCCTAAAGTAGTATTTCCTCAGGGTGATTTAGTTTATGTTGATGATGCAGCTGATTTATCTGTTATAGCTAAAATGATAAATGCTGATAATGAAGATTTGAAAGCTTTGAATCCTCATTTAGCAAGAGGAGTAACGCCTCCTGGTATGGTTAGATATCCTTTAAGAGTTCCTGAAGGTATGGGAAATAAATTTAATGATACTTTTGCTAAAATACCAGCATCAGAAAGAGTTACTTTCAGAAGACATGAAGTAAAAATGAATGAAACACTTTCTCATCTTTCTAAATTTTATTCTGTTCCTATAAATGCTATAGTAGAAATAAATAAATTAAAATCAAGAAGCCTTAATATAGGACAGCAAATAATGATTCCTATACAAGGACTTGATAATGCAAAGCAGGTAGATTTAGTACAGTATGAAGAAGAACAGCAGAGAATAAGAGAGGGAAGATTTGTATACTTTGAATCTTTGCCGCCTCCTGATTATGAATATAAAGATATAATGTATCATGTAAGAGCGGGGGATACTCTTTGGATTATTGCAAGAAGATTTAATATTGATATAGCTGAAATAAAAGCTTGGAATAAATTAAACAGCAATGTACTTTCTATAGGAACTGAAATATTTTTGAGAATACCTATAAATAAATAAATATTATTTAAGTTTTTCATTGATAAGCATTTCTAATCTGCTTAATATTTTTACTCTTCTCTCCCAAAGATAATCAACCATAGAATCATATATTTTTTGTTTGTTTTGAAAAGCGTCAAATAATTTATCATCTTTATGAAGTTTCTCTATTTCTTTTATAAGTTCTGTATTATCTTCATCTTTTTTGAAAAATAGTAATGCATCTTTATTAATTAAATCAAGCTCTATATTCTCATCGCCATTGTATATAGGTATGCATCCTGCCTTAAAAGCGTCAAAAAGTTTCTCTGTTATATATCCTTCGCTAATAGTGTTTTCAGGACATATATTAAATTTAAAATCTTTTAAATATTCTATTTTGTTATTATTAAAATTTAGTTTTAATGTATCGTCATTATGAAATAATCTGCTGGGACAATTTATATAATCTATTTTTATTATTTGATTATACATTTGAGTTCTTATATTAGTGGCATCATGGCTTGCAACTAATGAAGCAAATTTATTTTTTTTAGATTTAGAATTATTAATATTATCTATAACTTTTTTAATATCATCTTTAGTATAATTTTTATTATCTAATAAACAATTAAAATGATAAAATATATAAATAGGAAACCTAATATAATTTTTATATTTGTTTTCATCTATTCTATCAAAACCAAGCGATAAATCTGCATCATTGATACAATTATCAGAATATTGAGCCCAGCTTTTATCTATAGCATTTTTTGAAGTACATTCTCCTGTATAAAATATTTTAATTTTAGCCTTAGATTTTTCTAAAAAATATCTTTTTCCTATAGGAGCAAAAAATTCTATATCAGGATTGCAGCTGATTTCTAAATCATTAATATAATTATTTTTTATTAAATTATAAAAATAATTATTGCTGAACTCCATTTCATTTACAGCCCAGTCATTTCTTACAAAAAAAGTTATTTTATTTTTTATGCTGTCTTTATAATGATTATAATTTATTTTGTATCCTAAATCTTTAAAATAAATGGAATTTATTCTTATGCTGTTTCTCAATTTTTTAATTGGAATAAGCCATACTAAATATTCAATCAAATTTTTTTTCAAAAACATATAAACTCAAGCCTTGAAAATTGAATTTATATTTTTGAAAGAAACGAATCTAGCCCATAAATTAAATTTATGAGCTTTAGTAAAAATGTTTTGGCTGTTATGTTATGTTGTGTTGTGTTGTGTTGTGTTGTGTTGTGTTGTGTTGTGTTGTGTTGTGTTG
>NZ_CAJTQJ010000062.1 GCF_910578695.1 uncultured Brachyspira sp. | reverse complement strand
TAAAGTATTTCTTAATCATAAGTATATTTTACAGTGAAAAAATAAAAAGTAAAGAAAAAATTTTATTATTGTTATGCTCGCCTTCGCCCATAAATATATGCTGACAGTGTCAGCATATGGCTTCGGCTCGCTTTTTTTTAATTATTTATTATTGTTACCAATAAAAATTATGAGTTTTGATACTCTGCCATTCTGCAAATGTCAAGCACTCACAAGTTTTTTATTTCTTTATTGCTAGCTATAAACTCGCATTAAATTAGCTAATAACCAGATTTGCTGTTTATTAGCTGCTCGTTTATCGCTTTAAAAAATTTTTATTTATCATTTATGCTTGAGTTATTTAATATATTAATAAATCTTGGAATTTCTAGTATATGCATTTGAATCATATCTAATGATACATTAATATCTTCTATGTCTACTAACTTAAAACATCTATGTGCTTTGCCTCTATCCCCAAAATTCAAATTGAAATTAAGCAAATTAATACTAATAATCTGATTAATTCTAAATTATGCACCTCTTCAAATCCTGAATCTTTAAGCACACAATTAACTATATTCTCTAGTATATCTTCATTACCAATAGAGCCAAAAAGATAATACACAAAGTAATCATTCATTCTGTTAATCATTATTTAATAAATAACTCCTATTTTAATTATTTATCGAGCTTGAAGAAACGCATAGCCTCCTCTAATTCTTTAGCCTCATTTAGAAGAGAAGCGGCTGCAGAAGCAGATTGTTCTACCAATCCCGCATTCTGCTGCACTACATTGTCCATTTGAGAAACTGCTGTATTTACCTGATCAACTCCTGTCTGCTGTTCTATAGCTGTTTCACTAATATTACGCATTATATTAGAAGTTTCCTCTATTTTTCTCTCTAAATCTTCAAATATTTTTTCAGACTCTTTTGCTTTTTCTGCGGATTTGCTTATTTTTTCATATATAACATTTATTAAATTAGTGATATCTTTAGCTGAAGACTGAGAGTTCTGTGCTAAATTTCTAACCTCGCTTGCTACTACGGCAAATCCCTTACCCTGCTCTCCTGCACGTGCAGCTTCTACTGCAGCATTAAGGGCTAATATATTAGTTTGAAAAGCAATATCCTCTATAACCTTTGTTATATTTTTTATTTTTTCGCTATCCTCATTAACCTCTTCTATACTTTTAGTAGTTTCCAAAATTATAGCTCCTGCATCTTTAATTGAACTCATAGATTCCTTCATCATATTATTGCCCTCTATAGAATGCGAAGTAGAAGATCTTATTGTGGAAGCCATTTCCTCCATAGAACTTGCAGTTTCTTCAAGACTTGAAGCCTGTGCCTCTGTTCTTCTTGATAAGTCATAATTACCGTTTGCAAGCTCCTGTGCTGCTGAAGTTATCTTTATAGAAGAATCATTAACTTGAGATATTATTTCTGTAAGTTTTTTACGCATTCCGCTGAAAGATTCAAATAATATACCAAGCTCATCTTTTCTGCTATGTTCATTTGAAACATAAGTTAAATTTCCTAATTCTATTTCTTTAGCTTCTTCTATAATGCTGTTTATATGCGTCATTAATCTTCTTATAAATAAATAAACAAATAAAGATAATAATATAATTGCTATTAATCCTACTAATGAACTTATTAAAATCAATTCTTTATTTGTAGAATATATCTCGCTGTCAAACATAGTCATCGCAACTACCCAATTCATAGTCTTCATTTTACTGAAAGATCCTGTTCTTTTCTTATCCATATAAACATAAGATAAAATACCTTCTTCTAAATTATTATCAAATACTGTTTTATATTCTTTAACTATATCTGAGCCTATTTGCTCATAAAGATTATCCATTATATCTATTAAATTAGAATCTATTGTTATAAGACGCCCTGTTTTTCCAAGATCAATATCCGTAAAATAATTATCATGTATAAGCTTCCAATCTATTATAACAAGTATATTTCCTAGTAAATCGCCTCTTAAACTCTTTACAGCTACGCCTAAAGCTAATGATTTATTTCCTGTATCTTTAGAATTAATAATCTCTTCATCATAAACATGATCAAAGTTATTAGATTTTAATCTATTCCAAAAATTAGGTCTGGTATCAGCAATATTATTATTTACAGAATTTCCCAAAGCATCAGCTATAATATTTCCATTTATATCTATTACAGCTATATTTATAGAATATTCATTGGCTCCGTTAAATAAAGCTAAAGCATTCAAAGCCTCAGCTTCCGTCTGTTCATTTCTATTTAAAAGAGAATTCATAATGGCTGGAGCAACTGAATAGGTTTTGGCTAATGATACCTGATCTATTAAAATAGCATCAAATAACTTAGAATAGGTTTTTACTGTATTTTGAAATCCCTGAAATCTGCTTCTGCTCAATCCTTTACTTGCTATGGTAACAGAAATTATCAATATCATAATTATAATTACAAAAGAAATTAATGATATCACAGCAGGTATTTTAAAAGATAAACTATGTACTTTTTTCATTGAAAACTCCAATTTTGTAATATAAACAAATTATCAAATTTATTTTATATTATATTATAATAAAAACATAAAAAAATTATATTTTTTTCACACTTTTTAAAAAAAATTTATATATTATTAGTATAATCAAAAATTGATTTGTATCTAATTTTATAAATTTTTTCTTCATAATTTACCTTAATAGCGGATATAACTTTTTGTATCCGCTTGTTATTATTTTATCATACATATCAAATTTTTATATTTTATAATTATAAAGTAAAGCATATCAATATAAAAAATAAGAGCATATTTCTATATAGAGCAAAGATATGTATTATTTGTATAATAAAAAATAATAATTATATATTTTTAACAGCATATTTTATATTAGAGCGTATAATAGAGTAAAAAAAATATTTAAAAGATTTATTTTATATCTTATAATATAAAAGTATAGGAGAAATATATGCATAAAATTATATTAAAAGATATAGCAAATATCAGAGTAGGTGCTTCAGTATCAAGAGCATTAGCAAAGAGATATGAAAAAGGATATAAGATTAATCTCATAAACTTAAAAGCATTCGATAATAAATCAGTCAAATATATACAAAATGAAAAAAATATTGATATAATACAAATCAAACAAAAAAATATTGATATGATACAGGCAAATGACATCATTATAAGATTAAGAGAACCATTTAATAGTTTAATAATAGAAGAAAATATTGATAATTGTATAATAAGTTCATTGACAGCATATATTAGAATAAAAAGCGAATTTCATAATATATGCCTGCCTCATTTTATTGCCATTTATTTAAATGATAAAAAAGTTCAAAAATATTTAAAAAAGAAATCAAGGGGAACAGGTATAATATCTATAGGAGCTTTTGATATTGCAAATATAGAAATAGAACTGCCCGACATAGAAAAACAAAAGGAAATCATTGAAATAAATTCATTATTTGAAAGAGATATTTTTATTCAGGAAAGGCTATTTGAATTAAAGCAGATATTTTATAAAGAGGCTATGAATAAAATATTAAAAAGAATAAAATATTAAAAAAATTTAATAATACTAATATTTAAAAAAAGGAGAAATTAAATGAAAACAACAAAAGAAGTAGTTGAAAATATAGTTTGGAAGGCATGCGATACTTTTAGGGGTTCAATAGACTCATCTGTTTATAAAGATTATATATTGAGTATGCTATTTGTGAAATATTTATCAGATTTTGTTAAAGAAAAAACTGCTGAATTAAAAAATAAATATAAAGATAATGAAGGCATTTTATCAAGAAGTTTAGAAAGGCTTGATTATAAAATAAGCGAAACTGCCGGCTTTGATTATCTCTATTCCATAAGAGAAGAGAACAATATCGGAGAGAGAATCAATACTGCATTAAGAGAAATAGAAAAACAAAATCATAGTAAATTTGAAGGCATTTTTAATAATATAGATTTTAATGATTCAAATAAATTCGGCAATACAAAGACTAGAAACTCTATATTAAAAAATCTGCTTGAAGACTTCAATGATCCTGCATTAGATTTAAGTCCTAGTGCATTAGAAAATAATGATGTTATGGGCGATGCTTATGAGTATTTAATAAAAAACTTTGCAGGCGATGCGGGGAAGAAAGGCGGAGAGTTCTTTACTCCTCCTGAAGTATCTATGCTTATGGCTAAAATAGTAACTTTGAATATAAAAGGCGGTGTTAAAGTATATGATCCTACTTGCGGAAGCGGTTCTCTGCTTGTAAAAGTATATAAAGAGCTTGACGGAAATAACTGCACAATTTACGGACAGGAGAAAAACAGTCAGACATATTCTCTATGCCGAATGAATATGTATTTGCATGAGATAAAAGATAAGGCTATGATTGAATGGTCGGATACAATTAAAGAGCCTAAATTTTTGGATAAAAACGGTAATTTAGAAAAGTTTGATATAGTAGTGGCTAATCCTCCTTTCAGCTTGGATAAATGGGGAGAAGAAACAGCAATTAAAGATAAATACAATAGATTTGAGTACGGCATACCACCTAAAAGCAAGGGCGATTATGCTTTTGTGCTTCATATGATAAGCAGTATGTCAGACAACGGCATAACTGCAGTTGTAATGCCTCATGGAGTATTATTTAGAGGAGCAAGCGAGGGGATAATACGCGAAAGGATAATAAATGAAAATCTGCTTGATGCGGTTATAGGGCTTCCCAACAATTTATTTTACGGCACATCGATACCAGCATGCATACTCATACTAAAAAAGAACAGAAAGGAGAAAGATATTTTATTTATAGATGCAAGTGTAGAATATGAGAAAGGAAAAAATCAAAACCGTTTACGCGATGAGGATATAGAAAAAATAGTCAAAGCCTATAAAGAGAGAAAAGACATAGAAAAATACTGTAAACAGGCTAGCTTAAAAGAGATAAAAGAAAATGAGTATAATCTCAATATACCTAGATATATAGATTCATTTGAAGATGAGGAGTATGTTGATTTGAAAAGCATAAGCGAAGAAATAAATATATTAGAAAAAGAACGCGAAAAGTACAGCAGTAAGTTGGAAGATTTTTTGAAGGGTATAAAATTATAATAATATATTTATTTGCGAGTACACAGCGTGCCTTTGTCAGGTGAAAGACTGAAGTTTATGAGAGGAGATTTCATTTATGGAAAAAAATAATTTACCACAAAATAATTTATATCGTATAACAAAATTAGAACATTTAATTGATGATTTGGATAATGAAGTTATAACATTTTCTCATCCTACAGTATTTGAAGATGTAAAAGAATATAAAGAACTAGATTCTTACTTTGTACAATGTTGGAGTAAAACCTATGAAAGCCCTATGATGTGGGGACAATATTCTAAAGATCATTTAGGGATAATGATTAAATTCGATGCAGAAAAATATAGAGAACCTATTATGCCAGAAGAATCAAATGATGGTATATTTAAACCTTTTCCATTTGATAGTTATTGGCGTGATATGGAATATGATTATGAAGAATTTGTAAAAAATGAAAATAACAATAAATTAGAATATTTATTCCATAAAAGAAAAGGATATGAATATGAAAATGAAAGCAGGTGGGTTGTGGATTTAAATAAAAATAATTATTTATTAATAAAAAATGAAAATAATAAAAAAGTTATATATCCTAAAATTGTATCTACTTTTAATAATGGTAAATATTATAGATTTGTAAAATTACCATTTAAAATAGATATATGGAATTTATTAATATCCGAAATAATCATAGATCCAAATGCTAATGATGATTATTTTGAATATGTATACGATCAACTATCAATAAGAATAAAAGCAGAAATAAAACGTTCTTCTTTTAATGGAAAATCTGAAAAGCTAAATATTAATAATATGTCTGGATTAAAAAAACTATATTATTTATCTAATGATATTAATATCAATGATATTGAAAAAGAGCTAAACCCAATATCAAACTCAGAAGATATAAAACCATATATTTTACTAAAACATCGTAAGGCATTAGAAAATTCAATAGAATTTATAAATTTAAATAAAGAAATTGAAGTAATTAAAGAAATCATGGATCAAATATTAACATTTGAAGATTTAATTTTGAAATTTCATTTAATTAGTTATCTTATTTTAACTACATTAAAAAGAATATACTTTTCAGGTCAATTTACTGATGAAGAATCAAGAAATAATGCTATAAACTCTTATAGTATAAATTTTTTAATAATCATAAATTTTTCTTATGACCTAATATCTGAAGATCCATATAGTGTATACAATAAGAAAATATTCGATAAAGATAGAAAAATGGTTAATGAAAATAAAAATATAATAAAAGAAATTTGTATTTTTTTATTATTAAATAAAAAAATAGCCATAGATTATTTCAATCATTGGAAAAATTTATATTTAACATCATTACAAAACAATTTATATAATTTAGAATGTGATTTAAGTGCATTACGTTCATACAGGGTAAAACAAGCAGATATACACCATTTAGCTACTAATTTAAATAATTTTATCTATAATATAATGATAGAATTTATTAGTATAAATAAATTAGATAATAAAACGAGTCCTAACAATGACGCACCCACTCATAATAATATTTAAAGAATTTAAATTATCCTTTTTAGGAATAATAGTTTTGCGGGGCTTTGCCCCACACCCAAGTTCTTTTATTGGTATAAAAGAACCAAAAGAACTGCAATAATAATATAAAAGGAGCCAACAATGACTTACCCAACCGGCTGGCAAGAAAAAAAGATTATAGATATATCAGAAGTAACTTCAAGTAAAAGAATTTATGAAAAAGAATATGTAAAAAGTGGTATACCATTTTATAGAGGTAAAGAAATAAGTTTATTAAAAAATAAAGAAGAAATAAAAGAAGTCATATATATAAGTGAAGAAAAATATATGGAACTAAAAAATAAATATGGAGTACCACAAAAAAATGATATATTAATTACAGCAGTTGGAACAATAGGTAACGCTTATATGATAGATGATGACAAGCCTTTTTATTTCAAAGATGGTAATTTAATATGGCTAAAAAATATAAAAGAGTGTCCTAAATTTTTGATATACTTATTTGAATATAACCAAAATAAAATAATGGAAATTTCTATGGGATCATCTCAAAAAGCATTAACTATAGTAAAACTAGAAGATTTGTATTTCTATTTTCCGCCCCTAGACGAACAAAAACGCATAGCCTCAGTACTCTCCTTATGCGACGAAGCAATAGAAAACCTTAATAAACTTATATATAAAAAAGAACTTTATAAGAAAGGTGTGATGCAAAGAGTGCTTACAGGCGAAGAGCGGTTTGAGGGTTTTACTGATGAGTGGATTTTTAAACCGCTGGAAAAACTTTGTAATATAAAAAAAGGAGAACAAAAAAATAAATTAGATTTAATTGAAAATGGAAAATATCCTGTATTAAGCGGCGGAATGGATTTTTCAGGATATTATAATTTATATAATAGAGAAGCAAATACAATAACTATAAGCGAAGGCGGAAATTCTTGCGGATATGTTAATTTTATAAAAACTAAATTCTGGGCTAGCGGGCATTGTTATACATTACATGATGTTAATATAGACAGTTTATTTTTATATCAATGTTTGAAATATAATGAAAGTAAAATAATGAAATTAAGGTTAGGTTCTGGATTACCAAACATACAGTTATCATATATAAAAGAATATACATTAAAAATTCCTAAATCTATTGAAGAACAAAATAAAATTGCTTCTTTCCTTTCTACAATAGACGAAGACATTGACAATATTAAAAAATTATTAGAGCTTCGTAAAGAGCAGAAGAAAGGGCTTATGCAGAGGCTTCTTACTGGGGAAATTAGGATATAGATAATAATAAAAATAT
>NZ_CAJTQJ010000061.1 GCF_910578695.1 uncultured Brachyspira sp. | reverse complement strand
TTATCGATGTAGTTAAAGCGAAGGCGAGCATAGCAATAATAAAAATAATAATTTTATAAATTAATATTATATATTATCTACTATTACATTATATATTATCCATTATTATTTATATTATCTGCTATATTGTCTATAAATCTCATAAAATCTTCTTCTTTAGAAATAGCAAGCCTTTCTCTATATGATAAGCATTCAATACCTATATTTAAAAGCATATATTCTATATTTTTTCTTATATTAGCATTATCAACAGACTCTATTTCTTTAACCCTAGCACAGCCTGTAGTTCTTCTAAGTATTTCAAGCCCGCAAATGCCGAAAGCAGTTTTTAATACATCAATAAGATAATATTCTATATAATCATCATTTTTTACAGATATATCATTGCTGTCATTCAAAAATTTAGCAGTGAATTTGCTTTTAAAAAGTCTAATAATATCATTAATAACATTAAATAAGAATGAATGGTAATTTTTATCTTTATTAATATTCAAATGATAAACATAAGCAAATAAAAAATTGGCTGTAATAGTACCTAAATCATAACCTATAGGTCCGTAAAAAGCAAACTCGCAGTCCATAACTTTAATATAGTTTTCATTGACAAATATAGAACCTGTATGCAAATCTCCGTGAATTAAAGCCTGAGCATTATTCATAAACTCATATTTTAATTTTGCAGCTTCTAACTGCAGTTTCTTATTATTATATAAATTATCATTAACAAATTCATTCAATTCATTAGAAAAAACATTTTCATTAAGTACATTAAAAAAAGGCTCTCTGAATACTAATTCTTCGCTTATTTTACAAAGTTCTTTATTAACATACTTAGCAGCATTTTCTTTTTTATCAAAAGCGTCCATAAAAAAATCTGCTGTAGATAATGTGCTTTCAACCAAAAAATCAGTTAATTGTTCCTGTAAATGATTATATATTTTCCCATTAATCAAAGCATCTCTTAATATAAGAAAATCTTTTAAATCTTCCATCACAAATAAATTCATAACTCTATCTATATGAATTATTTTTGGTGCTGAATTAGGAAGAACATTATTATAATGAGATAAAATTTCTGCTTCTCTTGAGTTTCTATTAATATCTAATATTCTTCCAGATGAATTACTTCTAGTATGAACTCCCGCCTGCTTAAGTATTATAGATTCTTTGCCATTACTTATTCTATATACATAATTAATATTACCGTCGCCTATTTCTTTACAAGTTATATTATCATTTTGAGAAAAATATTTTAATTTATCTTTAACATATAATAATACATCTTCATCTTTCATCAAAAAATATTCATTAAATTGCATCATAATAAAAATCCGAAAATAAAATTCATTCTTCTCAAATATAGCATAAAAAGTATAAATATCAATATGATGTTTAATAATGCTGGACTTTATATAAACTTCAGTATTATTTCTTTATATTTAAGACAAAAATATTAAAAATAAATTATAATAAATTAAAATAAAAAAAATAATAAGTATTCTTGCTATGCTGTTTTTATTTTAATATATCTTGACTTAGCATCTATTTTGTACTATAATAATCCGAAATATTTATATTTAATTTTGTATTAAGGGGTTAATTTATTTATGAAAGTTATAGTAATTGGTTGTAATCACGCTGGTACTTGGGCAGTAAAAACATTGAAGGCTGTTGATCCTAGTTGTCAGGTAGTTACTTATGATAGAAATGACAATATATCTTTCTTAGCCTGCGGTATTGCACTTTGGGTTGGCGGTGTAGTAAAGGATCCTAAAGGTTTATTCTATGCTACTCCTGAAAGCTTAAAAGATGAGGGCATTGAAGTTCATATGGGGCATGATGTAATGAAAATAGACTGGGCTAATAAAAAATTACATGTAAAAGATCTCAAAACAGGAAAAGAATTTGAAGATAATTATGATAAACTTATTCTTGCTTCTGGTTCTTGGCCTATAACTCCTCCTATTGAGGGATTAAAGCAGGAAGGTACTGCTTATGGTCTTAAAAAAGGTATTTTCTTCTCTAAACTTTATCAGCAGGGACAGGAAATTATTGAGGAATTAAAAAGACCTGATGTAAAAAAAGTTATGGTAGTCGGTGCCGGATATATAGGTGTTGAGCTTATAGAAGCTTTCAAAAATCATGGTAAAGAAGTTATACTAATGGAAGCTATGCCTAGAGTTATGGCTAACTATTTCGATAAAGAAATTACTGAAGAAGCTGAAAAAGTAATTAAAGAAGCAGGCGTAGAAATGCATTTAGGCGAAACTGTTAAGAAATTTGAAGGAGATGACAGGGTTAAAAGAGTTGTTACTGATAAAGGTTCTTATGAAGTAGATATGGTAGTTATGTCTGTAGGATTCAGACCTAATGATGAGCTTTATAAAGACTATTTAGAAACTCTTCCTAATGGTGCTATAGTTGTAGATACTACTATGAAATCTTCTAAAGATGATGATGTTTATGCTATAGGAGACTGTGCTACTGTATATTCAAGAGCTTCTGAAAAACAAGAATATATTGCTTTAGCTACTAATGCTGTAAGAATGGGTATTGTTGCTGCTAATAATGCTTTAGGAAAACATGTTGAATACTGCGGAACTCAAGGTTCTAATGCTATATGCGTATTCGGATATAATATGGCTTCTACTGGCTGGTCTGAAGAAACAGCAATAAAAAAAGGATTAAAAGTAAAATCTAATTTCTTCAAAGATGCTGAAAGACCTGAATTTATGCCTTCTTATGAAGATGTATTAGTAAAGATAGTTTATGAAGAAGGTACAGGGCGTTTATTAGGTGCTCAAATTGCTTCTAAACATAATCATGCTGAAGCTATACATGCATTCTCTCTTGCTATACAAAGAGGTATGACTGTTCAGGAATTTGCTTTATCTGACTTCTTCTTCTTACCTCATTATAATAAACCATTATCTTGGATGACTATGGTTGCTTATACTGCTAAATAATAATAAAAATATAATTAGTATAAGAATATATTCCCTCTAATAAATAATTTTATTAGAGGGTTTTTTATAGTATAATAAAAATTATTTGCTAAAAAGCCTGTGAAGATGCTGACAATTTTAAAGCGATAAAATAAAAAACTTGCGAGTGCCTGACATTCGCAAATGGCAGAGATTATGCCGATATCGGTACAAGTTTTGTATTAGTCTTTGTGCGTTATCTTTTAGGCTCTATTGGTAATAAAGATATACTAGAAAATATTGTAAACTCTGTGCTTAAAGATTCTGGCTTTGAAGAAGTACATAATTTTGAAATTCTTAATCCTCATAATATGCCTGAAAATATTACTTAAGAGAACCAGTTCTTGATGTAAAAACTATTACTAGAGATAATAAAAAAATTATTTTATTATTTTTGGCTATAAACTCAATTTATTTATTTGCCTATACAAAAATTAGCAAATATCTCATTTATTACTTCTTCAGCATCTATTTTGCCGCTCACATTTCCGATTATATTATTTAATATATTCATCTCTTCAGCAATCTCATCTAATGAGAATGATGATATAGATTTTTCTATGCATATATCGATTTGCTTAAGCCCCATTTCAAGGAAGCTTTTTTCTCTATTATTTACATAACTTTCTTTATTGAAAATATAAATATCAGAATCTGAAGTATGATTTTTCAAAGCCTGCATTAATGTTTCACGCCCTTCTTTTGTTTTAGTGCTTATGCTTATAATATTACCGCTTTCTATTTTATAATTAAATTTTTTATCTTCATCATTTTTGTTTATTATATAAATAATATTTTTATTATTTAATGTATTTAAAAACTCTATTAAATTTATATCATCATCATTTGCATTACAGCTATTATCAAAAACAGCAAGTATAATATCAGACTCATAAGCACATTTTTTAGCCCTTTCAATTCCCTCAAGTTCTATATCATTATCAGCCTTCTTATGAAAGCCAGCTGTATCCATAAAATAAAAAGGTATATTTTCTATATAAATACTTTCGCTTAAAAAATCTCTTGTAGTTCCTGCAATATTAGAAACAATAGCCCTTTCATTTTCTAATATCATATTAAATACACTGCTTTTACCGGCATTAACTTTTCCTAGTATAGCGACTTTAATGCCGTTTATTAAGCTTTCAACTCTTTTTGAATTTGATAATATATTTTCTATATCATTTTTTATTTGAATAAAAATTTCTATTAATTTATTATAAGAAAAACTTTCAGTATCATCTTCAGGAAAATCTAATTCTCCATAAACAATCATAAGAGAATTTTTTATATTCTCCCTAAGTTTATCTATTTCTCTTGTAAGTCTTCCCCTCATTTTGTATATGCTTGCCTCAGCCATAAGTTTATTGCTGGAATCAATTAAGTCATGTATAGCCTCTGCCTCGCTTATGCCAATTCTTCCGTTTATATATGCTCTGTATGTAAACTCTCCCTTATTTGCTGACCTTGCTCCGTTTTTTATTATAAGCTTCATAAGAGAATCTATTACTATAATACTTCCATGAGATATAAATTCTATTGTATCTTCTGATGTAAATGTATTAGGGGCTAGGGTAGAAAGTACTATAAGCTCATCTATAGGTATATTATTTTCATCTTTTATTAAAGCATAGTAGCTTTTTCTATGCTCAAAGTTTTCTATATTTTTATTTTCATTATTAGCATAAAAACATATTTTTGATGCTATTTGTAATGCCTTGCTTCCAGACATTCTTATTACAGCTAATGCACTTTTTGAATACGCTGTTGCTAATGCTGCTATAGTATCTTTTATATCGTATTCATTCATATTTTTAACTCTTGCTTATCATCTTCTGCATTTTCTTGTATATACTGCTTTTCATTTTCTTTTTTTAATTTATTCTTTTTGAGTTTTTTTAATTTTTTATTTTCAAGCTTTCTTATTTTTTTCTTTTCTTTTTCTTCTAATTTTAATGCCGCAGATAAGCTGCCGTTATTTATTATATAATTCACGCAAAAGTCATAATCTTTATGCATTATATTGAGTTCTGGAATTTGTTTTGCAAATTTAACATAATCAGCTTCTTTAAGCATATTTATAATATACTCGCTTTCATTAAATATATTTTCTTTGAATAATTGATTTATCTCGCTTGTAGTCATATCTTCTATATTGAATCTGAATCTTTTTGTTAAATATCTTTTAAATATAGATGTTAATTCAAAATAGTATTGTGCATATTTATTTTCATTATAATAAGCATTAATATCAATACCTTTTAATTTATTTAATGCTTCTGTATCTTCTTTTATATTTATTTTTTCATTAAATTTATTTTCTATATATTTTGCAATAACAAAAATTAAAACTATCACTCCTATAATAGCAAAAACTATTAATGCAGTAAATATCCATACATATTTAGGCATTTCTATACTTATGGTATTTTTCATAGGCGGCAGAGTTTCACCGTCTGAAAAAGGGTGTACCAATACCGCAGTATCTTCTCCATTAAGCTCATAATATTCATTTTTATAATTATATGAAATTTTAAATGGATATACTACAAATTGCCCTACATCATAAAAACCTATTTTGTATTTTATTATTCTTTCTTTATAGTTTCCTATATTTCTATTTTGATTTTCTACAGATATTATTCTGCTTTTATTTTCCCTATCATCAAATGATAAATCTTCAAAATTATACTCTATATCGTTTTTTGATATTATTCTAACTTCATAATCTATCGTATTTCCAATAATGATATTAACAGATGAAATTTTTGAAACTGCCCTTACTACAGTATTTTTATCTATCTTTTTAGAACATGATACTAATGCTGTAAACATTATTATCAATAATATAAATGATTTTTTCATGAAATTAAACTAATCCTATATAATCTATTATCTTCTTCCTGCATTTCTATTTCAAATAAATAATAAGGAGCTTCAAAATAATCTATAAACTTATTTCCCCATTCTATCATAGTAATTCCGTTTTCCCTGATTTTGTCTTTGAATCCTATATCATCAAGCTCTTCATTACTTTCAATTCTGTATAAATCTGCATGCCTTAATATGCTTTTTTCTCCGTTTATAATTATATCATATTCATTTATTAAAGTAAAAGAAGGACTGCTTACAATATCTTCGCTTTCCATCAATTTTGATAGGATTCTTATAAATGTAGTTTTACCAAATCCAAGATTTCCTTCCATTATAACAATGTCTCCGTTTTTTAATATGTTTTTTAAATATTCAGCAATGTTTTTTATATTTTCGAGACTTATATTTTTTTCTTCTTTAAGAATTTTTTTTTTCATAGTTTTTATGTTTTTATTTTATATAAATAATAATAATAAAATATCATAAAAATAATATATTATAGATTATTATTTGTCAAATATTAAGAATCATATTTTTCATCATTATAAACTGCAAGCATTTCCATAAGAGAAAATACAGATATTAATCTTAATGAAAAATTATTAATATCAAGTCCCGAAAGTATAAACATAGTAAATATTATTAGTTTAGGATAATAAGACTTTAATAATATAGAAGCAGTAAAAGATGTAAATAAGGTTATTGAAAACATTATTATAATAACCATATATATAGTAAAAGGCAGATACATAGTTACTCCTAAAGCATTATAAAATGACATAATAATTAAAAAGAAGCTGTTTCCTGATATTACTATTGTAATTACTGATAATACAACGGCTGCTATTGCAAGATAAAAAGATTTATTAATATTTTTCATAATGATTTTTTTTATAAAAAACAATATATAAGCTATTATTAATATTAAAAATGAGAAAGATGATAATTTATTCATATAAGCTGATATAAAACTAGATATATAATGAAAGGCATTAGTATCTATTATTTTGTTTGCTGATATTAAAATATAATTCGCATTAGATGATAATAAAGAAACCAAAATAAATATATATACTCCTCTTTCTAATTCTATAGTATTTTTTGATATTATCATTGAAATTAATATTTTTATCGTAAGAATAAATATTGATATGAAATATAATAACTCGATAATATTATGTATGTTAATTTCCATAGCATATAATTTTAATATACCGAATATTAAAAATGCTATGCCTGATACTGCAGTTGAGAGTTCCAAGTTAAATATACAATTATAAAATTTGTAAAATACTAAAAGGAAGAATGATATTAATATACTATAGTCTAAAATAACTGTTATTAAATATATGAATGAACTATTATCTATAACTATAGCTCTGAAAAATAAATAATTAATAAATACAATAGCAATTAATATGTATGACCAGAAACTATATGTGCCGACAAAAGAAATATTTTTATTTATTTGAGTCATCAACTATTATCCGATTATAATATATTATATAGTAATATTTTTATTAAAAAATTTCAAGAATTTAAAATATATAGTTTCCATTTGAATCTGTTTTTATGATTAATTCTTTTTTAGTATTTTGAAATATATTATAACCTTTTTTTATATTTTCCCAGAAATTTATTATAGATTTATTATAATATTTTTGATAATGATTAATATTCTCTTCATTCATTTTAAAAGGGAATATATAAACAGGTATTCTATTTTGCCCATTATCTTTAGAATATAAAGCATATAAGTATATTTCTTTTATTTTATCATCAGTCATAGGCAGGCATCCTATAGTGACATTATTACCATGAATAAATATATCTCCTCCAAGTCTTTTAGCATTACTTTTCTTTTTATCGGATTCATTAGGATAATTAATTCCCAAAGAAAGATAATAGCTGCTTGCAGGATTGAATCTGTCTATATAATAAAAGCCTTCAGGCACTTGTAAATCGCCTTCCATTCTTTTAGGTCCTAATATTCCTGATTTTGCTGCTATATTATATGAAGCTATTTTTTTGTATATACTGTCAGATTTATTTTTTGCATATATTTCAAGTATATTTTCTTCTTTGTATGCTGTTATTAATATATTTAATTCTTCTAATTTTATATTATTATTTTTTAATGTATTTTTTATAATATTATCTTTTTCTTCAATCGCTGTTCTTACTCTGCTGTATCTTTTTTGTTCATTAAGAAAATTGCCTGCAAATAAAACCGTATTAATTATATTAAAAAAAACTATGATAATAAATATATTTTTTATAAACTTTTCCATACATTATATAATATCGTAATTAAAAATATTTGCTTGATAAAAATATTATTTTAATGTATCATTGATAAATATTTTATGGGAGAGAAAAATAATGTTAATTTTTAAAGATATAGATGATAAAGAAATGCAAAATATTATTGATACAAAAGAAGTGAGCGATAATATAAAAAAAGATGCAGAAAATGTTTTAGCTGTATTTACTCAGGATTGGTGCGGAGATTGGAATAATTTAAAAAGAGAATTAGATGCAAATAAAGATAATTCTATTGATATTACTATTTTTATTTGTATGTATAATCAAAGCCCACTATATGAACCTTTTATGAATTTTAAAGAAACTGTATGGAATAATGGACTAATACCTTATTTGAGATACTATAAAAATGGATCATTTATTAAAGATACAAATCATCTGCCTTTTCAAAGATTAATAAAAGCATTTGAATAATATAATTTATGTTTGAAATTCAAAGGGCGGGAATAGAAAATATTGATGATATTTCTATTCTCGCTAAAAATATCTATTTAAAATATAATTCTAATTTAGATACTAAAGAAGGAATTGATAATGTCCTTAAATTCATATCTGCTGATAGTATGAGATTAAGATTTTATATGCAGGGCTCTCTTATGCTTACAGCTATCAATAATAAAGAAAATACTATAATAGGAATGCTTGAAATAATCAATTATGATCATATTGCACTTTTTTTCGTAGATGACAGATATTTCAGATTGGGAATAGCTGGAAATTTATTTAATGAGGCTAAAAATATTTTAAATTTGGATAGATATACTGTAAAATCTACTCATTATGCTTTGGAATTCTATAAAAAACTTGGATTTATAAAATTATATAATGATATTCAGGAGGAAAACGGGGTGCATTTTCATTATATGATTTATTAAAAGTCAATTGTAAAAATATTAAGGGGCTGTACTAGATAACTTAAATTTGTTAAAATTTAGGTATGAAACGCACGCCTTTGGCGTTAA
>NZ_CAJTQJ010000060.1 GCF_910578695.1 uncultured Brachyspira sp. | reverse complement strand
ATGCCTCGCAGGTGAAATATACAGATTGGTATCAATAATTTGAAAATATATTGTCTACAACTATACAAATATAACCTGAACCAAAAACATATAAATTATAGTGCCTGCAGCTATGCTAATAAGCACATTTCTTTTTAATATATGCAGCACTGTTATAATTATAATTGATATTATTTCAGGAACTGCATACGGGAATTTAATAATATTAATATCTTTCAGGCAATATATTACAAGAAGTGCTATCATAGAATAAGGAAGCATTTTACCTAAAAACTGTATATATTTGCTTTCATATAATGATTTATTTATTATTATAAAAGGCAGAAACCTAAGAAAAGCAGTTCCTATTATAATCATTAAGGCGGTTATTAATATTTCTCTATTATTCATATATTTTTCCATTTTTATAAACTATGCTTATCGATATAAATATTAATACCATAGCAAGTATTATAAATATATTAGTTTTAAATATTAAAATAGGTATAGAGCATGCAAGCCCAATCAAAGCACCTCTATGATCTTTACTGTCAAGCCATTGCTCTATAAATATTACAGCAAATAAAGCAGTAAGCACAAAATCAAGACCTTTAGTATTGAAAGTTATAATACTGCCTATCAGACAGCCTATCAATGTACCTATATTCCAATAACTATAATTGATAAAAGATACAAAGAAAAGAAATGCATTTTTATTAATATTTTTTGGTATATCAGCAGAGCAGAGTATAGAAAAAGTTTCATCGCTTAAAGAAAATATCAAATAGGGCTTTAAAAATCCTGTATCCTGATATTTTGACACGAGAGATATTCCGTAAAAAGCTACTCTTGAATTAACTATTAATGTAAGCATAAAAGCATATATGGGATTAAAAGGTGCTAAAAATAAATAATTAATAGCCGTATACTGCATACTTCCGCAATAGGCAAATAAACTTAAAAATACTGCAAGCCAAGTATCTAAACCCTTTGCTTTCATTAATACCCCATAAGCCATACCTAAAAATATATACCCTACAAGAACAGGTATAGTAAAAGGAAATGCATATTTTAATGCTGATATAATCTCATATTTTTTAGTATTCATATCATAATTTAGATTTTATATTTTTTATCTTTTCTTCATCAGTATACTTTATGCTGAACTCAGAAGCCCTTAAAGCAGTACCCATAAATACATTTTCATTTCTGTATTTCATCATACTATTTATTGTTTTATTAGCTGTCATATGATATTCATCAGCTTTTACAGTATCTTTTATGTATTCAATATTTCTTTCATTTATACCGCTTCCGGGCATTATTATTATTTTATCATTATATTTTTCAACTAATTCTTTTAATTTGACTATACCGCTCATAGTATTAGCCTCGCCGCCTGAAGTTAATATTCTCTCAAATCCAAGCGATATAATATCTTCGCATGCTTCATTTAAATTACAGCTTACATCTATTGCTCTATGAAATGTTGCTTTACTGCTTCCCCATAAGTCTAATAATTTACTGCATCTTTCTTTATCAATTCTGCCTTCTTTTGTAAGTATGCCGAATACTATGCCGTCAATTTTTAATTCTTTCATAAGCTTAATTTCTCTTTTCATTATTTCAAACTCAATATCATCATAACAGAAATCTCCTCCTCTAGGTCTGACCATTGCATATATTGGTATGCTTACTTTTTCTCTTGCTAATTCTAAAACACCATAACTAGGAGTAGTGCCGCCTTCAAACATATTTCCGCAAAGCTCAATTCTGTCAGCTTTTCCTTTTTCAGCATTGATGCAGGACTTGACAGAATCCGCACATATTTCTATTTTTTTATTCATAAATAATACCCTTAATAACTTTTTTATTTTTATGAAATTAATTAAAGCATATAGATTATACCAGCAAATTGATAATTGTCAAAATCTATGATTTAATGTTTTTTAATATTTATTTTTATCAAAATATTTAAATAAAAAAATTTATATGACTATAGATAGATAGATAATAATAATAATAATATATAAATTAAGCATATTGTTATAGTATAGCTTTTAATAATTAAGTATTTAAAACTAATAAACTATGCAGTATTATACATTAATTTATTATCTGAAAAATAAATAAAATCATTATTATATAAAATACAAAAATATTAGCTATTGAAAAAATATTAATTATAGTATAATATAACGGTATTATAATTTTAAGGATATAATAATGACTACAGATAGAGAAGAATTAGAAGCACTTTTATATCAAACAAGATTAAGAATAGAAGAAAATCAAAAAGATGAAATGCTAAGCAGATTAAATAAAGATTTAGAGTTTATAGAAGGTTTATTTGAAGTAAATGCTGACGGTATTGAGCCTTTATATCATGTTATAGATTTGCCTGAATATTTGAGAGAGGATGTTCAAGGCGAAACTTTGAGTAATGAAGTTATAATGAGTTTATGCAGAAGCGGAGAGTACGGCTATATTGTAGTGCCTGCTGTTCCTGCAGCTTTAGAAAATAGCGAACATCAGGCTAAAAAATCTTAAAATATTTTCAATTACAGAGGTCATCAATTATAGATGAATTATTCTTATGATATAGAAGAAATAAAAAAAGAAAAAAGAAATGCTGTAAAGTCTATACTAAAGCCTTTTATCTTTATATATTACAGAAGCAATAATTTGCTTTACAGAGCTATTGCAAGGCTTATATTAGGTTTTATTATAACTTTTATTTTATTTGGAATGCTTACTTTATTTGTAAGATTTGACAGAATGAAAAGTTCTTCGATGATGAATACTATAGAGCCTAATAAAATATTAATTACTTCAAAATTAAAATATGCAGTCGCTATAAATCCTTTTGTTTCATCTCTTACAGGAAAAACTATTATTTTCTCAAGACCGAAAAGAGGAGATATTGTATTTCTTACTGATCCTAGAACAAAGAAAGAATTTTTTATTAAAAGATTTTTTTCATATTTTGTTTACTTTTTTTCTTTTGGGAATTTAAATATATCGAAAACCAGATATTTAATAAAAAGGGTAGTAGGGCTTCCAAATGAGACTATAGAGATAAAAGATAAAATTGTTTATATAAATGGAGAAATTTTAAATGAGCCTTGGTCAAATGTAAATTTTGACGGCAGAATATTAGATAAGGAAATTTCGCCTAGAGATAATTTCGGACCTTATATTATAGGATATAATGAATATTTTGTGCTTTCTGACAATAGAGATTATGGATATGACAGCAGAGATTTCGGCAATGTGCCTTTTGCTAATATAGACGGAAAAGTTATTTCAAAATAGTTTTATATTAAATAAAAAAATTGTAAGATAAAAATTGATATTTAAATAAGTATTTCTATATTTTTTTATTATTGCTAATAAAAATTGTTTTATTATTACTATTACAGCAACGAAGTCTATCTAGCGAAATAAAATAGGCAATGCTCACCGACAAAGTCCGCCTTTGGCATCTCTATCTCAGGCTTGCTTTTTTAAAATTTTTAATAAGTCTTGTATCAGTCATTCATAATTTTTATATTTGACTTTCTAGTATTTAAAAAATTAATATTTTTACTATAAATAAAATAAATATTGATTTTTTATTTATTAAATTTATAATAATAAAAATATAATATAAGGATATAAATATGCCGTTTATAATATTACTGTTATTATTAATGTCTGCTTCTTGCACTAATAATGCTGTTTCAAATACTGATAATTCTTCTGCTTATAAGTCAAATAATGATGTTTTGTATGATGATGCTTTGTCTAATGAAGAAATTCATAAAACTTTTATACCTGCTGTTTATACTTTAGACGATTTGGAAGTAACCAATAGAAATAAAGTAGCAGGCGGTAATGGAGATTTGATTGTTAAATATGCCTTTGTCAGAGATAATGCTCCGAAGGATTATACTACAAAAGAAATGGGTTATATGACTTTAATGCCCGGTGATTCTGTAGGATTGCATAAACATGAAGATAATGAGGATAGCTATTTAATAGTATCTGGTATTGGCACTTATACAGATACAGATGGAAGTCAGTATGAAGTTAAATCTGGAGATATGACAATATGCCGTTCAGGACATAGTCATGCTATTTCTAATAGCGGAAAGTCGCCTTTAATTTTCTTTGCAGTATTATCTGGTAAATGATATTTTATCAATAATATTTTATTAATGATATTTTATTAATGATATTTTATTTAAATAAGCATACAGATAAAATTGATTGTATGTATGTTTTTTAATCAATATAAAAAACTTGCAGAAATATAAATTGATTAATAATTTTAAATATTTGAATTATTATAAAGTCTTTGTTAATTATTATTATACTCTTTATATATGAAATCTAATAATAAAGTTTTTTAATTAAAAGTATATTATGTTTTTTCTTTATTATTGACATTTATCATTTATACTATTATTATATATTATGTTAATCTATATGCATAATGAGGCTTTAATGATGAAAGTGAATAGTAAAATTTGTTATAAATTTTCAATATCAATACTTTTTATGATATTATTATCATGTTCTAATAATCAAGACAAAATTGAACAGAGAGAAATAGAGAGAGGCAATGCATTAATAGATAAAATAATATATGAAGTAAGAACAGATATGACAATAGCTATTAAAGATGTAGCAGACGGCAGAGCTGATTTAATGGCAAGCGGTATAGACGGCGGTGTTTATTTATCATTAAGCGAAAGCGATTTAGATAAATTAGATACTTATGCAGTTCCTTCAGGTTCTTGGAGCTTATTATTTAATCCTGTACCAAATAAAGCACCATATACAGTTACAACCAAAGACGGTAAAACTCATTTTAATCCTTTAGCTATAAAAGAAATAAGATTTGCTATGAATTTTTTGATAGACAGAAAAAAGTTAATTGATGAAATTTTAAAAGGAGCAGGACAGCCTTCATTTACTCAGGCAACACCAGGTCAGCCCGGTACTTATAGATATAATCTTATTCCTTCAAAAATGGGTATAACAGAAAACGGCAATCAGGAAAAAGCTATTAATGATATAAATGAATCTATGGAAAGAGCGGCAGCCTTACCTGAAAATAGGGGAAAGTTAATAAAAGAAGGCGGGTGGTGGAAATATAACGGAGAAATAGTAACGCTTAAATTTGTTATAAGAGTTGATGATACTGCTGGAAGACTTCCTGCAGGAAATGCAATATCAGATTTGATAGAAAAAACAGGAATAAAAGTAGAAAAATTATTATATGACAGAAATAAATCTACTCAAATAGTATACGGCACTGATCCGAAAAATTATGAGTGGAATATCATAACAGAGGCTTGGGGAGCAGGTGCTACGCGTGCTTGGTGGGATGTTACATTAAGGCAGATGTATGTAAGGGAAGGAAATTATATGCCGGGCGTTAATATTTCAGAGTTTTGGAATTATGATAATAGAGAGGCTTCAAGAATAAGCGATAAAAATTCAAACGGCTGGTTTTTAACTGCTGATGAATATTGGAATGGCAATATGCGTTTGCAGGAGATAGGACTTGAAGATGCTGTAAGAATATATTTAAACTCCCAAACTCAGTTTTTTGTAGCGAATAAAGAGAGATTTAATAAAAGAATGCTTTACGGAATAGGGGACGGCATAAATGATTGGTCTATAAGAAGTGCTGATATAAAGCCTAATAGAAGCGGCGAGAAAGTTCTTAGAGTTCTTCAGCATTCGGCTCAGGGTTCATTATTTATAAGTCCTTGGGATCCTGTAGGAGTAGGAGGGTTTTCAGATGCCTATTCTTCTATAATGATAGGACCTTGTTCCGATGCGGGTGCTTCATTTGAATCGCCTTCCACCGCAAAGACAGAGTTTATACTTGGGGAAGCTGACACTAATAGTTTAGAGATAGGTGTTAGGGCTGGAAATAATGGAATACCAATTGGTACTGTTAAAGTGCCTCAGAATGCTAAAATGTACAATCCTTATACTCAGAAATGGGAAGAAAGTTTAACTGCAAAAGTAGAAAATGGAAATATTGTTTATAAGAAAAGCGATAATATTACTGCTTATGTAAAATGCAGCTTTAAGCCTAGATATTTTAAATGGCATCACGGTATTCAGTCATCTTTGGCAGATTTGATGTACGGAAGCGTATTTATTGCTAATATAATAACTAAAACTAATGAAAATGATAAATATTATGATTCTGCTATGGCTGGAAGATATCTTTCTGCTATGAACAATGCTGTAGGGAGTGTTATAAATGATGACGGAAGTTTTACTGTTTACGGAAATTATTACTGGCCTATGGATATGAATAGACAAATAGGCATTGCATCGATAGGTCCTAAAATAGGAAATCCTAATAGAAATACCGTTATTCCTTTTGAAATAAATGAGGCTATAATGAAAATAGTTATTGAAGGTTCAAAATCAGGAAATGTTTATACTATTTCTCAGAATCAGTCTTTAACTTCTATAGATGTCAAAAATCCTGTATGCGTATCTGATATAAAAGAAAAGTTAATTGAAATGAGAGACAGCAGATATATGCCTATCGGAATAGAAGATTTTATTACAGAAGATGAGGCTGTTGAAAGGTATCAGGCTGCTATTGATTTTATAGATAAATACGGACATGCTTATATATCAAACGGACCTTTCTTTATTTCAAGAATAGATTCTAAAGCTAATTATATAGAATTAACAGCATTTAAAGATTATGGATATGCAGCCGAATATTGGATTGAAAAATTATCAGTAAAAATGAGCAGAATAGAAGATATTGAAATACCTTCTATAGTAAATAGAAATAATGATATGAATATAGATATTTATGTTTCTTCATATAACTATCCTGATAATACTTTAGAACTTCCTGATTCTAGTATAAAAGTAAAAGCATTACTGCAATTGCCAAATGGAGTAGAAAGGGAATATAATGCAGTTTTAGAAAATGATGTATTTAAGTTAATTATATCAAAAGAAGAATTATCATCTCTTCCAAAGGGAAATTATATCATTGTTATAGAATCATATATTGCTGATGAAACGCCTTGTATAGAGACTAGAAGTTTTATATTACAATAATAAAACAGTGTATTTATTTTTAGTTATATCTTTTAATTTTAAAAAAATATGTTATTATACTTTTTAAAATATTTTTATGCGGAGGTGTTTTTTATGGAAAATTTGTATAATGATTTAAACAATGAAAATAATAATGAAAATAATAATCAAGTTAATAATAATCTAAATTATTCTAATAGCAGCATACAAAAAGCTGATAAAATTAAAGAAGCTGAAGAAAATAAAAAATATATATTTAAAGTAGCTGTAGTAGCTTGTGCTATTGTATTTGTACTTCTTGCAGGAGCTGGAATACTTGTAGGTTTATTTTTATTTATAAAAGGTAAATCTGATATGAATAAAATGGTCGGCAAGTATGAAATATACAGCGAAGATATATATAATAAAAGATACGGCGATAAAATTGTAAAAGAAATGGTTAATAATCATTCTGCTGATATTAATGAAACAGGTAATAATAATCAAAGCCCATTATATTATGCTGTAAAAAATAATAATATTGATGCTGTGAAATTTTTATTAGAAAATAAAGCTGATACAGAAATAGCTAATAATTTAGGAATTACTCCTCTAATGCTTGCTATAAGTAATAATAATACAAAAATTGCTGAACTTCTTATAAAGGAAGGAAAAGCTAATATATATGGTTCTTATACAGGCAATGATATAGAAAAATATCCTATGTATTATGCGGTGTCTCATACTAATAAATCTATGATAGAACTTCTTTTAAAAAACTCATTTGATTTAAAAAGAGAGCCTTCGCTTTTAAGTTATGCTATAGAAAAAAGCGATGAAAGTATAGTTCGTTATTTAATAGATAATGGGGCTGATATTAATTATAAAAACTCTGATGGCATAACAGTGCTTTATAATGCTGTTTTATCTCTTAATCCTAATTTAGTAGATTATCTTTTATCTAAAAATGCTAAAATAGATGATGCTGGGGAAAGCCGTATATATGGAAATATAGTAATGGCGGCAGCTGGTTCTAAATTTAATAATACAAGTTCATCTTCTGCTGATTTGGTATTAATGCAGCAGAAATCTGCAGACAGTGCTAAAGTGATGAAAAAAATAATTACAAATATAAACAAAAATATTTTAAATAAACTTATTAATGGAAAGAATGCATTAATAATAGCGGCAGGAAATTCATATATAGATACGGTTAAAGTTCTTATTGAAAATGGGGCGGATATTAATTATGCAGATACTGACGGATGGACTTCTTTAATGTATGCGGCAAATAACGGAGATATTGAGCTTGCTAAAATATTAATAGAAAATAAGGCTGATATTAATGCTCAAAGCTATGAAGAAAAAACACCTCTTTTATATGCTATTAATAGTCCTATAGAATCAAGCAGAAATGATATGATAAATCTTTTAGTAGAAAATAAAGCAGATATCAATATAGAAGATAGTAATGGTTTTAGTCCTTTAACTATTGCTGTTATGAATAATGATACAGAGCTTACAAAACTGCTTATACAAAATAAAGCCGATCTTTCTGTTGTAACTAAAGATGGCGAAAGTTTAATTGAATATGCTGTTAATAATGATAATGTTGATTTGCTTCAGATATTGGTAGAAAATGGTGCTGATATAAATTATGCAGGAATATCAAGCTATACGCCTTTAATGATAGCTGCAAAAAGCGGTGCTGAAAATATAACTAGAATTTTATTAACTCAGAAAGCAGATATCAATGCTGTTGATAAATACGGAGATACTGCTTTGCATATAGCATCAGAATATTCAAAGCTGCCTATTGTAAGAATGTTATTAGAAAAAAAACCTAATCTTAATATACAAAATCAAAATGGCGATACTCCTTTGCATAAGGCTGTTAATTCTGGCAATATTGATATAGTAAGCGAGTTGGTATTATCAGGTGCCGATGTAATGGTTAGAAACAACAGAGGAAAGTACCCTATAGATATAGCAAGAGATAATAATAATAGTGCTGTATTTGAAATATTGAAAGAGGCTGAAGAAAAACAGAATAATAATTTTTGAATACTAGAAAGCTAATCATAAAAATTGTTTTATTCTTACTGCTGGCGTCTACGCCTATAATAAGCAAATAAATGAATTTGCCTTATACACTGTGGAGATGGCTTCGGCTGGCTTAGTTAAATATTATTATTTATAAAAATTATTAATTATAATACAGAGGTGTTGTAAATGTTTATGAAAAAAATAAAAATGTTAAAAAATATATTATTGATTTCTTTATTAATAATTTGCATTTTGTCATGCAAGAAAAAAGAAGATGAAGCTATAAATATTAATAATGATTCT
>NZ_CAJTQJ010000059.1 GCF_910578695.1 uncultured Brachyspira sp. | reverse complement strand
AATTTAGATTCAACAATAAAGATATTGAAAAACAATTAGAAATCATATATAATTTAGCAAAAAGGGAGCTTTTTTAGTTATCTGGGCCAGCCCCAAATATTTTATTTATTTAAGATTTTAATTTTATATATCAATTTATTTATATATAAGTTTTTATAATTAAATATTTTTTAATATAAATTTTTCTTTACTTAATAAATCTTCTGCTATTATATCATTATCTTTAAAATATGCTTTATAAATAAAATATAATTTATGATTATATACATTTGACACTAGCTTTCTTATTTCTGCAAAATGAATATTATTTTCTGATGATATATCAGATAAATCAAATAATAAATAATCAAATATTCTTTTGAATGTACCGTTATCTGATTTCAATAAATAAAAAATATAAAAAAGAATTTTATTATTTGAATATTGTGCATCTGTAAAAACTATAGTGCCATTTGGAGCTATAAATTTATTATTATAAAAACTAAATTCCTCGTATGTATTGTCTAATTTTAATATAGAAAAACCTGATAAATCTCTGTTAAAAATAAAATACTCTCTATTATTATGATTTATAATTTTAAACATTCTGGCATCATCGCTTTTATAATTATAAATAAGTTTGTTATCATTAATTTTGTATATGCTTCTATCGTATCCTATAATATCTTTTTGATGAATATATGCTGAATATTTTTTATGAATAATATAGTAATCATCATTTAATATAGCTTTTTTTTCGCTTTCAAAATTATTATCTGAAAATAAAACTTCGTATTTAAGACGATGATTTTTATAGTAGGAACTATAATATAAATTTTCTAATATCATATCTATAAGTATACTTATTAGATAATATTTGTCAAATTATATTTTAATTATTTACTATTTTGAGATATTCGCTTTCATTATGTATTCTATCCAAAGCAGTAATATAATATATGTATGTTTTTTTTGAATCTATAGTTTTATCTTTATAAGTTACCTTTGAATTAACATTAAAATTTTTCCTTCTTATTTTATCTATCAATTCTATTCCAGTCTCTCCTATAGTTTCTCTATATACTGCATAATATGCAGAATAAGAGGGAAGCAGATGCCCATATTTATCTAGTTTGTATTCATTAGGATCTGTAAATGTTAATTTTATCCCGCCAAACACTTTTCTAATAGACGGATTTTCTAGTTTTAGAGGAGCTTTATTAATATTTTTCATAGTGTTCATTGTAGGTACTATTGCTTTAAATATATAATTATTTTCTTTTATATATTTAACCGCATCATTTCCGAAATTTCCTGTATCTCTGTCATTTTTATACATATTATGCATAGTAAAAAAAGATGATCCCTTAATATATCCTTTTCCAACATCTCTTATATAATTTATTTGCCTTGACATTAAATCAATATCCTGCCAAGGTTCTATATTGGAAGAGCTTCCCATTCTGTATAATGCATGCCCTATATAAATATCTGCAAGTTTTCCGCTGCTTGATTTCTCTGCTTCATTAACCCACCATTTTACTATTGTATCGAAAGGAGCAGTTCTATGTTTTGAACTCCAATACACCTGAGGTATTACAGCATCAATATACATTTTATTTAATCCGTCTTTTACTGATGCATTATTCAAGCTAGATGTTTTTTCTCCGTTTAGCATCCATAAAAGCACATCTGCATGCAATGCATCAAAATTCGGATTATATGATTTTGTACGGCTTCCGTATTTGCTTCCTGCATATTCTGATATTTTTTCTTTATTTCTCCAAACGCCTGCAGGAGATATAGTCCATTTTACATAAGGCTTTCTTGATTTTATTTCTTTGTATATATCGCTTACAAGCCTATTAATATTATCTCTTCTCCAAGCATAAAGCCCATTAACTCCATAATCATCATAATCTTTATTATTAATATCATATCCTCTTTTCTCTCCATATTTTTCAGCACTTATTTTATCGGGCCAGTCTTTATATGTTTTTCCTTTTGCCGCATTCTGATAAAAATAATCATCGAAATGTATGCCGTCAATATCATAATTTTCAACTACTTCCATTACAGAATCTTTTATATATTTTGCACTTATGGGTTCTCCCGGGTCTAAATATAGTCTGTTATCATACCAATATATAGGCTTTAAATTATTAGAAATATATGTATGAATAAAATTTTTTTTGGAAAACTGTTCTTCATAGCTTTTATTTTTATCATAGTTTAAAGATATTCTATAGGGATTAAACCAAGCATGAACTTCTAAATTTCTATTATGAGCTTCTTCAATAATAAATTCAAGCATATCTGTTTTGAAAGGATAATCATCTCTTTCATTTGTTGTATATGAGCCTGAAAAATATCTTGTTGCAGGGTTTATTTTTGATTTAAATATTACTCCTGCATCTGGTTTTACTTGAATAAATAATGCATTAAAATTATTTTCATATAATGTGTTTAGATATTTTAATATAAGTTTTTTTTGTTCGGATTCGCTTCCTCCTTTTAGGGGCCAGTCAATATTTACTACAGATGATATCCAAGCTGCTCTGAACTCTCTGTAAAGAGGATTTTTACTTCTATCTTCATTAATATTTTTTGCTAATATTTTTCTTATATTATTAGGCACAATGATATTTAAAGTATTACATGATGATATTAGCAGTATTGCTAAAGATATTATGATAATAATTTTTTTCATAGTTTTTATTTTTATTTATTTTTATTATTGATAAATATTTTAGAGATTATATATTTAATGATTATAACAGTCAATATATGAAAAAGGATTTTTATTTATGTTTATAAATATTAAAGAAAATATTAATTATGCAAAAGATATATCAATAATGATGACAGAAGCATTTAACAGTTTTTATAGTATAGATGATGTAATAGAATTGATTAATAAATCTTTTATTTCTTTGGGATATATAAAAAATAATATATTGATAGGATATGCGGGGCTTTTATATATGTACTCAAATATAACATTTGAACTTCACCCTTTGATAGTAAAATCATTATATAGAAATATTGGCATAGGTTCTAAGTTATTAAAAGAGATTGAAAGGGAAGCAAAATTAAAAAATGTATTAAATATTATGCTTGGCTCAGATGATGAGTATTTTAAAACAAATCTGCATCAATTTGATTTTAATAATACTAGTATGTCATATATATTTGATAATATAAAAAATATTAATAATCATCCTTATGAATTTTATCAGAAAAACGGATATAAAATAGCAGGAATTTTTCCTGATGCAAATGGTATAGGTAAGCCTGATATTTGGCTATGGAAACAATTAGTATAAAATATAATACTTGACAATATTTTGATTTATAATTATATTAAAAAAATGCTTAGCAATATTTTTACAGACATACAGAAAAATAAAAAAGAATGGCTCAAAAGTAAAAAGGGAAATGAGTTTGAAGATAGATTTGAAGCTTCTTTAAAAAAATATGGTTTTAATAGAAGAATATCAAATAACAAAGAAATTAAAAATATATTTTCAGATATAATATGCACGCAATTTTTATTTATATAAATTCGACAGAGAATTTGATGTTTATATTAGAGTTGCTTATGGTATTAACAAAATAAGAATATAAATAAATATGCTAATGCAGATTATTTTTCTCATACGGATAGAATAAAATGCGAAAATAATGTAATAGAGTTTTGTAATAGTTTGTAAAGAGTAAGAGAGATATATGCATCAGCAATATACTAAAGAAAGTTTTGATTATCTTAAAAATACTGATATAGAAAAAAGAAAAAAATTAGGTCAGTACTTCACTCCTAAAAGTATAAGAGATTTGCTTTTATCAAAATTATTATCCATTTCTAAAAAAAAAGATAATGTTAAAATACTTGATCCTGCATCAGGAAGCGGAGAGTTTCTTTTATCATGCAATGAATATTTTGAAAGTCCTAAATTACACGGTTTTGATATTGATGAGAGTTTAGCTGCTATATCAAAGAAGTTAATAAAGAATGCTGATATAAGATGTTTGGATACTTTGAAGCTTGACAGTGAAAAATCTATTAAATATGATTATGTTATAGGAAACCCTCCTTATTTTGAGTTTAAGCCTGATAAGAAATTAAAGAAAAAGCATAATGATATAATAAGCGGAAGAGTTAACATATTTTCTATATTTATAAAATTGGGTTTAGAGCTTTTAGAAGACGGCGGATATTTAGCTTATGTAGTTCCTCCTTCTATGAATAACGGGGCTTTTTTCAGAAAATTAAGAGAATATATAATAAATAGAAGCAGTATTGAATATATGCATATTGTAGATGGCTCTGACAATTTTTATATGGCTAATCAAAAAGTTATGCTTTTAATACTTAAAAAAACTAATAATCATAAAAATAAAAAATATATATTCTCAAAAAATGGCATTACAATATTTACAGAAGATAAAGCATTTTTAAATAAAGCATATAAAGATACTGTAAGTTTAAAAGAGATAGGTTATGAGGTAAAAACAGGAAGCATTGCTTGGAATAAATATAAGGAAAATCTTACTGATGATAAAAATAATTCTATACCTTTAATATATTCATCTAATATAGCTGACGGAAAAATACTAATACCTAATAAAAGAAAGCTTCAGTATATAAGAAATATATCTAAAGATTTAATATTAAAAAATAATGTTATAGCTGTTAACAGAATAACAGGCTCTCATAAAAATATAAATATAAAATCAGCAATAGTAAAAGAGAAAGAGTTTGTATGCGAGAATCATGTTAATATTATATATCCTTTACAAAATTATAATAAAGATTATAGTTTAGAATATATTTATAATGCTTTAAATGATAAAAAAAATATAAAAGTATTAAGCCTTATAACAGGAAATACTCAGATATCAAAGACAGAACTTGAAAGACTTCTTCCTATAAAGATTATTGAAAATTAAAATATTATTTCTGCTGATATAATTAAGATACTTCAGTTAATACTGTAAACTATTGATATAAAATAGTTTTGCATAGAATTGAAAAATGATAAAGTTCATTATAAGAAAAAATAAAGATTTCATAAATAAAGATATAAAATATTTATTATGATTATATTAAAGATTTGATTTTGTCATAATCTGATATTCTTGACAATAATATTTATAAATTATAAAATACATACAATTGTATAATATAAAGAGGAAACAATGGAAAATCATTTTATTAAAAATATATCTTTTGAAAATTTCAAATGCTTTAAAAAATTAGAATTTGATGGTTTTAAAAGAGTAAATTTAATAGGCGGTCACAATAATGTAGGAAAAACATCTTTCATGGAAGGTGTTGATATTGCGGTTTGTTCTGATACTATTATTTCTCTTACCTATAAATTAAAAGAAATGATTAGAAATAGGCAAAATTCATTAAACGATGATTTTGAAATAGATTTTTTTTATAATGATTTTATATATTTTAATATTATATCAAATATCAATAATATAAAAGTTAAACATGTAAATAATAATAATTATATTATAGAAGAATCTTTTTTAGAAGAATTTGATGATGAATTGAAAGATAGTAAAAAGTATAGTTCATATTTTTTATTATCTGTAAATGAAAAAAATGAAAAAATATATTTAAATTATTTTATAAGAAGCTTTAGAATAATAAAAGAAGATTTAAAATATATTTCAAATTTTGTACATACATCAAAAATGGGTGAAAGAGATATAGCTGTTTTGTATGGCAATCTTATTAATTTATCCAAAGAAGATTATCTCGATAAATCTTTGCAAATATTTGATAATAATATTGTGGGATTTAGACAAATACTTAAAAATAGAAATGAAATAGTATTGAAATTAAAATTAAAAGACATAGAAAAACCTATTTTATTATCTTCATTCGGTGAGGGCATAAACAGATATATTGCTATAATCTGTGCTATATGGGCTAGTAAGGACGGATATTTATTTATTGATGAAATAGAAAACGGCATACATTATACAAATTATCCTAAGCTATGGAAATTAATTTTTGATATTTCTAAAGAGGCTAATTGTCAGATATTTGCAGCTACTCATTCAAAGGAATGTATAGAAGCTTTTAATAATGAAAATAAAAATAATGAAGGATTATATTTAGAGTTTTATAGAAATCAAAAAACAGGGCTTATTAATATAAAAGACAGAGATAATGAACAGCTGGAATATGCACTTCTTAATAATGGGGAGTTTAGAGGTGAATAATTTAATAATAGTTGAAAGTGAAAATGATAAATTTTTTATAGAAAGACTGATAGAATGTTCTAATGTCGGCAGTATAAATGTTCAATGTATTTGCGAATTTGAATGTTTAGAAGGTATGAACAACCTTAATAAAAAACTAGAAGAAATAAAATTTGATAAATATAATAAAGTGGGCATTATTTTAGATGCTGATAAAGAAGGTATAGATAAAAGAATTAATTTTATAAATAATACTTTGAAAAATGTATGTGATGATGTAAATATCACTGAAATAAATAAATTAGAAAAATCTTCTAAACTTGATGTTGATTTTGTATGCTATATTATGCATGTAAATGGATACGGAGAATTAGAAACTGTATTAAAATCAATAAAAAAGTCTGATTCCTTTTTTGCTGACTGTTTAGAGAGTTGGAGAGAATGCTTAAAAAATAATGGTAAGGATATAAGCGATAAAGAGTTTGATAAGTTATATATAAATAATTATATTAGATTTGATACATGCAGTAAATTAGAACAGAAACATGCAAGTAAATATTGCGGTTTAAAATATGCTATGAAAAAAGATATATGGGATTTAGATAGTAGTATTTTATATGACTTGAAAGAATTTTTAAAATTATTGGCATCATAAACAAAAACACTAAAGTATTAAAGGAATTTACTTTATCATTTAAAGATGCATGCAAAAATGATGAGTTAATAATAGGTTTATTTTCAAGAACTAATATACAACTTTATCTTTACAAACTTAATAATTTTCATTATAATATATATATGAAAAAAGACTTAAATACAAAAAAATATTTTTATGAACTTAAATTATAAGGATAACTTGATGAATATCATTAAAAAAATTAATCAATTGCATGAAGAAGATGAGCATGAAAAAATTATTGAAATTATAACTTCAATCCCAAATGAAGAAATGAATACAGAACTTTTTAGTTTGCTTGCCAGAGCCTATAATAATACTGAAGAATATGATAAGGCTTTAGATAATTTAATGTATATTAGAGAGGAATGTATTGATGACAATTTATGGAACTATAGAGTAGGATATGCTTATTATTATAATGGCAATAAAGAAAATGCAGAAATATATTTTAAAAAGGCTTATGATTTGGATAATGAAGATTCTGATGCTTATAATTTTTATATATTATGTTCTGAAGACAGAGATGAAGGAATTAATTTTGAAAAAAGAGTTAATATATTTTGGAAATGGTTTGAAGAAAATGAAAAAATTATATCTGATTTTATAGAAAAGAAATCTAGTATGTCATCAGATGAAATAGCAGAGTTTGTATCTGAAGGAACTCTTTTAATATCGAATGATTTGCAGTTTAATTTCGGCGGTAATTATGAGTTTATATTTACTATAGAGGGTAAGGAATATTTATTTTATCTTACTCCTAGAATAGTATCTGCTATGCCTGATAAGCTAAAAAGTAAATGGAAATTTTTTCCTTATATGCCGAAACAGAATGTGGAAAATTTTAATTTTAAAATATATGATAAGGATTTCAGTTTTGAAGAAATTTTAGTATATGCTGAGTTTAATAAGGATGCAGATTCATTTAATTTGAAATTTTATAATGAAAAATTGAATGAATTGGAAGAAGATTATGCATACAATACTTTTTATATAATGCTTGAACATGCAATAGGTGAGAATATAGCAAAATTCTATTTGGGAGAAGCTTTGAAAAGTTATGAAAAACTTGATGGTATGATAGAGCTTACAAAACTTTATGACTTTATAATTGATATTCTAAAAAACAGAGATAAAAAAATAATTGAAGAGCCTACAGAAAGATATTCATTTTATGAAAGAAAACCTTATGATAATTATTTAAGAGATGATATATTTATGGGAAACAGCTGTTATATGGGACTTGTATACGATTTCTATAATTATAATTATGATGCTTTAGTAAAGATTTCTAAAATGGGTGCTAGGGCAGTGTATTTACATTATCATTTTTATGAGAATAAAGATAATGATTTCGATGATGAAAATATAAATAAAATACTTCTTAATGAAAGAGATAATATTACAGATGATATTGAAAATATTATGGGAGAAAAAGGAAGCGGTAAAGAAATAGGTATAATATTAGGAAGTGCTTTCGGTACATTAGGCGGATATATAGATTTGCTTTTATATAATCAAGATGAGTTCATAAAAAGAGCCGAAGAGGTACTTAAAAATTATAATTATAAATTTAGTTTATTAAGATTTAGACAGTATTCTGAAATTATAAAAGAATTTAACGATTAATGAAATAGTTTGTTCTTAATAATAAACCGTTAACATATATAAATATGCTAACGGCATTAATTATTTTATTAAATAAAATTAAACTAAACCATAAGGTATCATTATATCAGCTACTTTAACAAATCCTGCTATATTAGCACCTTTCAAATAATCGCCTTTAAATCCGTACTCTTCAGCAGTTTGATAACAAGTATTATGAATATTAGCCATAATGTTTTTAAGTTTATTATCAGTATATTCAAACTCCCATTTATCCATAGAAGCATTTTGCTGCATCTCTAAAGCTGAAGTAGCAACTCCTCCTGCATTTGTAGCTTTTCCCGGTGCGAATAATATACCTGCTTTTTGGAACTCTTCAATAGCTTGAGGAGTAGCAGGCATATTAGCGCCCTCAGCAACACATTTACAGCCATTTTTAAGAAGTGTTTTAGCATTGTCAGCATTAAGTTCATTCTGAGTAGCACAAGGCAAGGCAACATCGCATTCTATATCCCATATACATCCGTTTTCTAAGTATTTGGCATTAGAATGTGAATTAGTATATTCTTTTAATCTTTTTCTCTCTACTTCTTTTAATCTTTTAACAGTATCTAAGTTTATGCCGTTTTCATCTAATATCACTCCGTTAGAGTCAGAACAGGCAATTACTTTAGCACCTAATTGGGAAGCTTTCTCCATAGCATAAATAGCAACATTGCCTGAACCTGAAACAATTACTTTTTTGCCTTCAAATGATTCATTTTTAGTTTTAAGCATAAGTTCTGTAAAATATACAAGTCCGTATCCTGTAGCCTCTTTTCTTGCAAGAGAACCTCCATAAGATAAGCCTTTTCCTGTTAATACGCCGGGCTCAAATCTGTTTTTAAGTCTTTTGTATTGCCCGAATAAATATCCTATCTCTCTGGCTCCAACCCCTATATCTCCTGCAGGAACATCTATATCATATCCTATATGTCTTTGAAGTTCTGTCATAAAGCTTTGGCAAAAACGCATAACTTCATTATCGCTTTTTCCTTTAGGGTCAAAATCAGAACCTCCTTTGCCTCCGCCTATAGGCAGACCTGTAAGGGCATTTTTAAATATTTGTTCAAAACTTAAAAATTTAATTATGCCTAAATAAACAGATGGGTGAAAGCGAAGTCCTCCTTTATACGGTCCTATAACGCTTGAGAATTGTACACGGAAACCTCTGTTTATATGTATTTCTCCTTTATCGTCCATCCAAGGAACTCTGAACATAATTTGTCTTTCAGGTTCGCATATTCTTTCTATTATCTTTTGTTCAATATAATGAGGCTTTTTCTTCAATACAACTTCTAAAGTACTTAATACTTCTTTTACTGCCTGATGAAATTCATTTTCACCGGGATTTCTTTTTACTACTTTGTTATAAATGGCTTCTAGCTGTTCGTTCATTTGAGAAGACATAAATTAATCTCCTTTTTATTTTTATTTGTTGAAAATATTATACACTAAATAGTATTATTGTCAATAGTAATGTTTTTAGATATTTTACTTTTTTTAATAAATTGAAATATTATTTAAAATAATATATTCTAAAAATTAATAAAAAATATTTATATAATATATAAAGTGTAATTATACAATTAAATTTGATGCTGTTTTTTGTAATATTATTTTATCTTTAATAGGAGAGATGCTATGAATAAATGGTATTTAAGAAAGGCTAAAAATAAATATGAGCTTTACTGTATTTATGATGATTTTGATGATGAAATTCCTATTTTATTATTGATGAATATTTTAGAAAATGAATACGATAATATTATTATACAAAATGAAGAATCTGATATTATGAATGGCATATACACTAGAAATTTAATTATAAATAATATAGATTTTACTATTTATGAAGAATTATCAAGCTTAACATTCAGCTCTAATAGTAAAGAAGGAGATGCTATTATATATCATATTTCTGCTATATTAAAAGCTGATATGCAGTAATTATTATTTTTTATTATTGCTGATAAAAATTGTTCGCCGCCACCATTCGGTGCGTGCCTGCGGCAAAAAGTAAAGTAAATCACTCTGTATGCCTTCGGCGAATTTGCTATACGCTCACAATTTTTATAATATCAGTTATAAGTTAATTTAAAGTAAATTTATCGCTAGCAACAATAAAGATAAACGAGCAGTTTATAACTTAAATTATAAAAATTATGAGCGTCTGACATTCGTAGAATGGCAGAGTATCAAAGCTCATA
>NZ_CAJTQJ010000058.1 GCF_910578695.1 uncultured Brachyspira sp. | reverse complement strand
GCAAAGCTGGTTATTAGCTAATTTTTAGCGAGTTTATAGCTAGCAACAATAAAAAAAATATAAATTATGAGTTTAGATTTTAATAATAATGAAGCATTAGAAATAGAAGATGATGAACTTAATTTATCTGATGAAAATAAAAAATCATTTATCGTTTTAGAAGATGATGCAGATAAAAGGCTTGATATATTTATAAGCGAAAAATTAAATATTACAAGAAGTCAGATAAAAAATTATATAACTTCTATAACTGTTAATGGCATAGAAAAAAAATTATCATACTCTGTAAGATTAAATGATATTATAGTAATAAATTTAAATGATATATCAAAAGAAGATACTGAAAATCCTATCGCTGAAAATATTGATTTGGATATAATCTATGAAGATAAATATTTACTTGTAATAAATAAGCCTGCTGGTATGAGTGTGCATTGCTCTCCTTCAGAAATGAGCGGTACTTTAGTTAATGCTCTTCTTTACAAGATAAAAGATTTTGATTTTTTGGGAAATAAAAGCAGGGCTGGAATTATACATAGACTTGATAAAGATACATCAGGACTTATGATTGTAGGTAAAAATTCTAATATAGTATTAAGCATTCAGCAGCAGTTTAAAAATAGAACTATAAAAAAGATTTATCATGCCGTAGTTATAGGATTATTAAAAGATAATTATGCAGAGATAAATTTACCTATAGGAAGACATCATTTATACAGAAAAAAAATGGCAGTAAGAGAAGACGGCAAAGATGCACTCACTCATATCAAGGTTTTAAAAAGATTCAAAAACCATACTCTTTTAGAAATCAATATAAAAACAGGAAGAACTCATCAAATAAGAGTTCATTCATCATATAAAGGTTTTCCTGTAGCAGGCGATAAAATATATTCTAAAAGTTTTAATAAATATTCAGGACTTATGCTTAATGCTAAAAGAATAGAATTTGTTCACCCTATAACAAAAGAAATATTAGAATTTGAAATAGATTATCCTGATTATTTTAAAAATTTTCTATATTCAGATAATATATAAAATTCTATTATTTTCTTTTAGAGTTTTTTATATTATTATTTTTTTTGGATTTATTTATTTTATTTTGAAAGGTATTTGTTTTTTTTATAGATAATCTTTTTTTCTTAGGCTTAGCTTTTGCCCATTTAGATTTATTATGTTTTTTTTCCTCCTTTTTTTCATTATTATTTCTATTTTCTAAATTATTATTTCTATTTTCTAAATTATTATTATTTTCTAAAATACTATCTTCATTATTATAATTTATATTATCATTATAATTTATATCATCATAATCTATATTATCATAATTATCAATATTGGAAAATATATTTTCTATATCCATAAGCTTTTTATTTTTCTGATTAAAGAAGAAGTCTATTTCTTTTTTAGTCAAATCTCTAATATGCCCTGCCTCTAATGTGCCTGAAACTTCATCATATTTTCCTACACAGCCTACAGATATTCTTTCTAAGTCTATAACCTTATATCCTAGATAATCAAATATTTTTCTTATCTCTCTGTTTTTACCTTCATTTATAGTTAAACGAATTTTACTTTGAACTTTACCTTTGGATAAAATTTTAAATTTGAAAGGAGAATACGAAATATTTTTTATGGTAACTCCATTGCTTGCATTAAAAAGAGCTTCTGAATCTATTTTGCCGTTTACTGTAACATCATAAACTTTTAATATTTCATACGAAGGATGCGTAATTATATTGGCAAATTCTCCGTCATTTGTGATTATCATTATTCCTCTTGATTCGGAATCGAGCCTGCCTGCATAAAAAAGTCTCTCTTTTATATCTTTAAAAAATTCTGTAATTATTCTTCTTCCGGGCAAATATTTAGCAGTGCTTACAACCCCAAGAGGTTTATATAATGCCATATATCTCTTTGCCTGTCTTTTTATTAATTGTCTGTCTATAGAAACAGAATCTTCTTCTTTTACTCTATATGCAGGATCTAATATTACCTGATTATTTACTCTAACTCTTCCAGATACTATTGCCTTTTCGCAGTTTCTTCTGCTTGCAAAACCAGATTCTAATATTACCTTTACTAATCTTACAGTTTCTTCTTGTTTTTTCATTTTTTTAATTACTCTCTGAAATTAATTTATAATATACTAAAATACTGTTTTGTCAAAGATATAATAATAATATTATCTTCTTCTTCTAATTGAAGAGCCTCTGAAAATAGATTTTTTTCTTGCTGAGCTTCTAGAATTAGGCTTATATAAAGTTCTCCTTTGAGAAGAAGTATTATTAAATACATTTCTTTTAGGAGTTTTTGAATATCTGTCATCAAAATAGTCTTTATTAATTGTTCTTCTTCTGCCATAATCATCATAATATACAGGTCTTCTGCTGTTTATCATATTCATAAGCATCATATATGTAAAAAAACTGCCTCCGAATCCTCCTCTGTCAGCTATTATCTTAGCTTTTTCAGGCTTAATTTCTTCGATGAAATTAGTATATTTAGTAAAAGAATTTGTAGGAGAAGGTATATTAAATTCATATTTTCCTGCATCAAACATCATAGGACCTATTTGAGACATAGAAGTATTAACTATAATATCATCATCATTCATAAACTGAGAAATCAAAAATATATTTTCTGACTGTCTTCCTGATTTTTTAGCTTCAACTATTACTTTTATGCTGCCGTTTTCTTTATCAGCAGATAAAATATTAAAATATGACTTTGCAGGTAAATAGCAGGAAATAAATATAAAATTAAAAAATAATAAAATATAAACTTTCTTCATAATAATAAACCTATCTATTTTTTATCTAGTCCAAATTAATATAAGCAGCTTCTTTATGCTTATTTCCAATTCCATAAAATTATTAGATAAAGTTCTTTTCTCGCTCTTTGCCAGCAATTTTTCATATAATATTTCATTAAGCAGATAAACTAAAAAATCTTCAGCATTTGAATATACTTCTCCTAAACTTTCAGAAGTATAAAACACTATTTCTTTATTATCTCTAATCTCATTTTCAACAGCATTTCTTATTTTTATCTTTTCATCATCATTTAAATTATATATATGTTCTTCTAATTCTTCTTTATTTTTTAAAACTTCAAATTGAAAGTCATCTTCATAAAGAGATTTTAACTCTGTATATTTTATAATATCAAAATATTTTTTTACTTCATCTAATATCATTTTAATGCCGAATACAAAAATACTGTTTTATTATAAACATTATTTTTTATTTGTCAATGTTGTGAAGAAATTGAATAATTATATAAAAATTAAAGAGGCAAAAGTATATATTATACTATTTGCCTAAAAATATTTATGAACATTAAAATTAAGAGAATATTAAAGAGTTTTCATATCTATTACATATCTGAATTTAGCTTTTCCTGTTGTAAGTTTTTCATAAGCCTCATCTATTTGATTTGCAGATATTATTTCTGTTTCAGGATATATTTTATGCTTCAAAGAAAAATCAAGCATTTCCTGAGTTTCTTTTATACCGCCTATCATAGAACCGTAAACTTTTTTTCCGCCTGCAAATATAAGTCTTGCCAAATCTATGCTTTGTTTTAATTCAGCAGGAGGAAGTCCTACAATAGCCATTTCTCCGCCGTATTTTAGTAAATCAACATAATCATTAACATTATATCCTGTAGGTATAGTTGATATTATCAAATCAAATCTGATAGGAATATCCTTTTTAGAAACTGAAGTAAATAAATCTTTAGCTCCCATTTCTAAAGCTTCTTTTTTCTTTTTATCATTTCTTGCAAATACATAAACTTCAGCTCCCATATTAACAGCATATTTCAAAGCCATAGAGCCAAGTCCTCCAAATCCTGCAACTCCCACTTTATCGCCCTTTTTTACACCTGAAAATTTTAAAGGCGAATAAGTTGTTATTCCTGCACATAATAAAGGAGCAACCTTTTCCATTGGGGCATCCTGAGGTACATTTACAGCAAATTTCTCGCTTACTACTATATTATTAGAATATCCGCCGTAAGTAGGCTCATCATTATGAAAATGATCTTTACAGTCATAAGTAAGTACAGTTTGTCCTCTTTCGCAAAATTGTTCATGACTTCTTTTACAGGCTTCACATTCTCCGCATGAGTTTACCATACAGCCTACACCTGCATAATCACCTATTTTAAATTTACTTACATTCCTGCCTACAGCAGCAACCTTCCCTGCAATTTCATGTCCCGGAACCATAGGATATATTCCTTCATGCCATTCGCTTCTTGCTGAGTGTATATCGCTATGACATATTCCTGCATACATTATCTCTATCAAAATATCATTATCACCCATAGAATGTCTTGAAAACTCAAATTGTTTAAAAGTATCTGTTTTGCTATGAACAGCATAGCCTTTAGCATTTATTCTTTTTCCAGAATTCGCTTCTTCTAAATTATTATCTAAAAGCATAAAAAATAACTCCTATAATATTAAATTTTTTATTATTATAACATTAAACCGTACTCTAATGTCAATATGTATTTTTGATTTTTATTTTATAATTGGCTTACTAATATAAAATACATTATATGCTGCGGAGGTAACTGCCAATTTTTAGACTTGTTTAACGCTTCAAGTTCCTCCATTAAAGTTTTTGCTGATATTATTGTATATACTCCTTCATTTTAAATAACCTCATTGTTTTAGTTTTTTATTGATTATCTATTGTTTTCATATCTATTACATATCTGAATTTTACTTCTCCGTTAATTACTTTATTATATGCTTCTGCAATAGATTGAGCATCGGCATTGATAATTTCAACATTCGGATATATATTATTTTGTATGGAATAATTTAAAGCTTCTTGAGTTTCTTCATTCTTCCTATAAAATAAAATTTTATAAAATGCAATTTACTATTTTTAAAAAAACTGTATAATTATTAAAATTTTTTATTTAAGGATTTTTATAATGATAGATGTAAAATTAATAAGAGAAAATATCGAATTAGTAGAAAAGAATTTAGAAAAAAGAAGAAGTAAAGCTTCACTTGACAAATTAAAATCATTAGAACATGACAGACTTAACTTATTAAAAGAAGTTGAACAGGACAGAGCTAAAAAAAATGAAGCTTCAAAAAAAATCGGCGAATATATGAAATCCGGCAATAAAGAAGAAGCAGAAAAAATAAAAGAAGAAATGAAAAATTTTACAGAATCCTTAAATAAAAAAGAAGAAAAATTATCGCAGTTGGAAGAGGCTGTTAATAATGAAATACTTTATCTTCCGAATATGCTTTCAGAAGATGTACCTGACGGAGACGATGAGCATTCCAATAAAGAGATTATAAGATGGGGAGAGCCACGCAAATTCGACTTTGAGGTAAAAGACCATGTTGATGTAGCTTTGGGACTTGATATACTTGATATTGAAAGAGCTGTTAGAATGTCAAGAACCCGTTTTTCACTTATGAAAGGAAAAGGTGCTGCTTTAGAAAGAGCATTGATTAATTTTATGCTTAAGAAACATACAAGCGAGCATGGATATACAGAATATATACCTCCTATGCTTGTTAATGGCAGAACTATGACTGGAACAGGACAGCTTCCAAAGTTTGAAGAGGATTTATTTAAAACTACAGATGATCCTGCTTTATACCTTATACCTACAGCAGAAGTGCCTCTTACAAATATATACAGAGAAGAGATTATACCTGAAAATATGCTTCCTATATATGCTACAGCTTATACTCCTTGTTTTCGTTCTGAAGCTGGTTCTTATGGAAAAGATATGAGAGGATTAATAAGACAGCATCAATTCGATAAAGTTGAGCTTGTAAAAATATGTACTGCCGATAAATCCAAAGAAGAACATGATAAAATGCTTAAAGATGCAGAAAGTATTTTGCAGGCATTAGAACTTCCTTATAGAGTAGTGGTTCTTTCTTCTGGGGATATAGGAAATGCCGCTTATAAAACTTTTGATATAGAAGTTTGGCTTCCTTCACAAAATACTTACAGAGAAATTTCAAGCGTAAGCAACTGCTGGGATTATCAGGCAAGAAGAATGCAGATGAGAACTAGAAAAAACGGTAAAACAGAATTAGTGCATACTTTAAATGGTTCTGGTATTGCTGTCGGAAGAACTTGGATTGCTATATTAGAAAATTATCAGCAGGCAGACGGAAGCGTAATAATTCCAGAGGCTTTAAGACCATTTACAGGATTTGATAGGATAGAAAAGGTTAATTAATGGCTTCAGATAAAAAATATCTTGATACAGTATTAAACAAATTAGATTCTTTAGATGATATTTATTATAAATCTATGATGGGAGAATACATAATTTATTATAAAAATAAAATAATGGCTTATGTATGCGATAATCATTTATTTATAAAGCCTACTGATAAAGCTAAATCATTAATAAATAATTATATATTAAAACCGCCTTATCAAAATGCTAAAGAGATGATATTTATAGAAGATATTAATAATTATAATAATGATTTCTTTAAATATTTATTTAATGAAATTTATGATGAGCTTCCTCTAATAAAAAAAGTCAAAAATAAAAATAAATAAAACAATAAGTGCAAATCTTAAATAAGGTCTGCACTTTTTTACTTCATTAAAAGTGATGATTGGATTTATATTTAAATTTAGTATATAATGTTAATTAATAATATAATACAAATTTTATGAGTATTTATTTAATATGTCTTCGTATGAGGATTTAAAATCTAATGCTGAATTCCTAATAAAATTACTCAAATATTCCTCATCACTATAAAAGCAGCTTTTATCATATAGAATATAATACATAAACAAATTAGAAAAATTTTCTTCGTTTATAATATTCCAATCTATAGCAAATGAACTATTTTCCTTTAGTATTCTATTTATTATTATATGTCCAAGTTCATGTGCTATTATTATTCTTTTTTCTTCTACATCCATATCTTTTTTTATAAAAATAATATCTGTAAAAAAATTACTATCAGGCGAATACATAGCAGGTATATCTATATCATCTTGTATTATAATAATTTTATAAAGAGAATTCAATATTATTCTTTTAATATATGAAGATGTTTTATTTAAATCTTTATAAAATATATTTTTAAATGATTCTTTTAAATTATCATCTGAAATTGGAATATTATTTAATAAATAATCAATATTGTTTTTATCTAAAATAATTTTAAATAAGTTATTAAAATTTGTGTTATCAAATAAATTATTTTTAAGCTGTCTTTGTCTGTTTTGCAGTACTAAATTTTCTATAGTACTTTTCCAATGTGATAAATAAGAAGCTTCAATATATTTATGGAAAATTGATTTAAATAAATTAGTATCTATTAAATCTATTAATTTTTTTTCATCTGATTCACTGCCATTATTAAAAACACTGCCTACACAAGTTTTAAATATATTATATAAATTAATATTATGCATTTTTTAATTATATGCCTCTATAAAATCTAAACTCTTCATTTAGAAACATTTTCAGTATAGACCTATATTTTTTTTCATCAGATATATCTTTATTAAAAAATTTTATATTATCTGAACAGCAAGCTTCTGTTAGTAATTCTATTTTTTGTTTATAATCATTTTCTTCTATTCCATTTTTAATAAAGAATTTTTTAACCATATCTTCAGATGTACATAACTGTAAATCTTTAATAGTATCATTATGCATATGAATCCTTAATATAATATTTAACAATTATAGTATAAAATTTACTTCAATTCAATATATTCAAAACAAATATTAGGCTTATTTCTATGTAATTATATGTAATTAAATTTTAAAACTTAATTTACATACCCGCCCTATTGATTAAAAAATATAGCAAATTACTATAAATATCAGACTTTTTACTATACATTATATTTAATTAAACTATTCCCAATACTTTTTCATTCTTTCTTTTAGAGAAGATTTGTATTTTTCAAAATCATTAATAGGCTCTTTAGCAAGCCCTTCATCACAAGCAGCCTTAGCAACAGCAGGCGATACCCATTCAATAACTCTAGGATCAAAAGGCTTAGGTACTATATAATTTTTACCAAACTCAAAAGTTTTATTTCCATAGGCTTTGAAAACTTCTTCAGGTACTTTTTCTTTAGCAAGGGCAGCCAATGCTAATGAAGCAGCCATTTTCATTTTCTCTGATATAGCTTTTGCCTTCACATCTAAAGCACCTCTGAATATGAAAGGGAAACCTAATACATTATTAATCTGATTAGGATAATCGCTTCTTCCTGTAGCCATGATTAAATCATCTCTTATAGCTATAGCCTTTTCGTATTGTATTTCAGGGTTAGGGTTGGCCATAGCAAATATTATAGGATTTTTAGCCATAGATTTAACCATGTCTTCAGTAACGCAGTCAGCAACAGAAAGCCCAGCAAATACATTAGCTCCTTTCATAGCTTCTTCCAGATTTTTTACTTTTAAATCAGTAGCAAATTCTCTTTTCTCTTCAGTAACAGATTCTATTCTATCTTTAGTGATAACACCTTTACTATCGCACATAATAATATTTTCTCTAGGCACTCCCAATGCTACAAACATTTTGGCACATGAAATACCAGCAGAACCAGCTCCATTAAATACTATCTTAGCATTTTTTTTATCTATATTTGAAATTTCTAAAGCATTAATCAAAGCAGCAGAACATATTATAGCAGTTCCATGCTGATCATCATGAAACACAGGTATATCGCATTTTTCTATTAAAGTTTTTTCTATTTTGAAGCATTCAGGAGCTTTTATATCTTCGAGATTAATACCGCCGAAAGTAGGCTCTAATGCTTTCACTATATCTATAATTTTATCAGGGTCTTTTTCATTAATTTCTATATCAAATACATCAATATCAGCAAAGCGTTTGAATAGTATTCCCTTTCCCTCCATAACAGGCTTGGAAGCTAAAGCACCTCTGTCCCCTAAGCCAAGTATTGCAGTGCCGTTTGAAATAACAGCTACTAAATTTCCTTTAGAAGTGTATTTATATGCCTCATTTGGATTTTCAGCTATTTCAAGTACAGGCTTTGCAACGCCCGGAGTATATGCTAAAGATAAATCATCTGCAGTTTTACAAGGCTTCGCAGATATTACTTCTATTTTACCAGCCTTTCCTTTAGAATGATATTCTAATGATTTTATTTTTAATTCATCATACATAATAAATTCTCCTTTTGTTATATTTATAACCAAATAATTTAATGCATAATCAGTATTATAAAAAACTTTTTGTTCTATTAAAAAACTTAAATAAAAGTTATTAATTATTACTATTTATTTAAAAGACTTATAAATAGACTGCTGAAAGTATAATAAAATATGCTAATCTAGTATATACTAATTATTTTATAAGGTTTTTTAAATACTAAATAATTTATAAGTATAGTAATTTCATATTATATAAAATAATAGCCAGTCTATAAACTTAAATCATCAATTATTTTTAATTCCTCATCAGTAAGAGGCATTTTATTTATAATTTTTAAATTTTCTATTATTTGGCTTGACTTTGAAGCTCCTATCAGTACATTTGTAATCTCTTCGTCTCTAAGAACCCATCTTAAAGACATTTGTGCTAAAGTTTCTCCCCTCTCTTTTGCTAAATTATTAAGATTTTTAATCTGCTTCATTCTTTTTCTATTTAGAGCATCGCGATTTAAATATCTTCCGTCAGATTCTATTCTGCTGTCACTTGGAATGCCATTTAGATATTTGTCTGTTAATAAACCCTGAGCTAATGGACTGTATGCTATTATTCCTTTTCCTAATTTTTTAGATTTTAATTTAAGTCCATTATTTTCTATAGTTCTGTCAAATATTGAATATCTATTTTGATTTATAATAAAAGGGACATTAGCCAAATAAAATAATTTTGATGCCTTTTCCATTGTAATACCGTCATAATTTGAAAGCCCTATATACAAAGCCTTGCCGTCTTTTACTATTCTAGTTAATGCTTCAATAGTTTCTTCAAGAGGTGTTTCTCTGTCCATTCTATGATGATAAAATATATCGATATATTCTATATTAAGCCTTTTTAAACTCTGATTAATGCTTGCTATCAAATGTTTTTTACTTCCCCAATTTCCGTAAGGTCCTTTCCACATATCATAACCTGCTTTAGTACTTATTATAAGCTCATCTCTGTATTTATTAAGACCTTCACCTAAAATTCTAGCCATACTCATTTCAGCATATCCGTGAGGAGGTCCGTAATTATTAGCCAAATCAAAATATGTTATGCCGTTATCAAATGCCGTTTTTATCATATCTTTCATATTATCATAATCGCAATTCTCTCCAAAATTATGCCAAAGCCCGAATGATATTATAGGAAGTTTTAATCCGCTTTTACCGCATTTTTTATATATGATTTTACTGTATCTGTTTTCAGAAATTTGCATTTTTCTACCTTCTTTCTTTTAATTTATAATAGCTATTTATTAAGTATAGATTTATTATAATTTTATTCAAGTATAAATTGTAAAAATTATTCTTTAATATTACTAAAATAATTTCCGATAGTTATAAATAGTATGTGATTTCATATTTTGGAATTTACGAGGTATTATGATGTTGAAAAAAGTTTTGATACAAGTTATTTTAATTTGTATAATGATAAGCTGTTATACTGTAAAGCCTAAAGATGATAATGTTGTTAAAAATAATAATGAAAATAGAGAAGGTAATATAACTAGAGATGATCCTGCAAAAATGAAAGTTACAGTTTACGGAGCTGATAAGGAAGTTCAGGCTGTAGAGATAAATGATAAAGTTTATTATGTGATAGGCGGAAAAAATGCTGAAAATATGTCAGAAGATGAAATAAAAAGATCCTCTATAACAGCACCTTTAAAAGTTACAGAAGATACTGTTAATGGTTTCAAAGGCATAATTATCACATATTATGATGTTAAAATTTTTTTAGGGCGAAATTCAGGTACAGCAACCACCGTAGGAATATTTGAACCTCAGAAAAATGCTTGGACTACAGGTAATGATTTAGATAGAAGTTTATCTATACAAATAAAACTTTCAAGAAATATAGCAGGTCCTATAGATATCAAAAGAGGAAGCATATCTTTAACATATCATTAATTATTTATTTGTATATAATTTGTATAATTCGCTTGAAACTATGTCTATAGTATACGGAGTTTTATTCATTTCAAATGCATATAAATCCCATCTGTATTGATCCAATATTTGAAATTGTATTATATATTCATTAGTGCCGTATCTGGCTACTATATCTATATATCTTTTATAATCATCTTCTGATATAAAATCCTGCCATTCAACAGAATGAAAATTTGATATAAGGCTTTTTATTGTAATATGCGGGTATGAAGTAAATGAGCTATTTTTAATTAAATTAATAGCATCAAAATTTCGGCTTTTAATATCTATATGTTCTTTATTAGTTTCTACTATATTTAGTCTGTACTGCCTGCTTTCTTTCTTTTTTTCTTCACAGGATATGATTAATAATAGTGCTGCTATCATAGTAAAAATTTTATTCATATTAAAGCTCTATAATTAGTTTTATATATTATCGGTCAAACATTTTTATTATTGATATTTATTATAAAAATAATAAAAAATCAAACCTGAGCAGATGGCACATAATAGCTGCAATAATAAAAAAGAACAAATAAAAATAATATTTACTTGTCCTTTTATTAAATTTCTTAAATTTTTCAGCATATTAATTTCTTCTTCCTTTAGTTATATTTCCTTCAATATCAACAGTTATTTTATTTCCTCTTCTAAATTGAATTATATATCCTTTATGTTTTTTTTGAATATATATAATTTTCTCATTAGGAAATTCTCTTTTTATAGTATTTATTACCTTTTCTTCTATATAGTCTATGGATATTTCATCTCCGCTGCCGCTTATAGTGTTCCATTCTCCGTTTGAATTTACATATATTTTAAGTCCGCCTTTAAATATTAAGGGGCTGACCCAGATAACTAAAAAAGCTCCCTTTTTGCTAAATTATATATAATTTCTAATTGTTTTTCAATATCTTTATTA
>NZ_CAJTQJ010000057.1 GCF_910578695.1 uncultured Brachyspira sp. | reverse complement strand
CTGACAACTGACAAAGAAAGTTGTCAGCTATTTTAAAGCGAGTTTATAGCTAGCAGCAATAAAGATAAATTAATTATTTTATTTATATTAAAAAATTTTATAGTTTTCTATATATATTCTTACATCTTCGCTTCCTGCAAAACGATTAACTCTCAATTTATAAATAATATCTATATAATTTGAAGATAATAATTTCTGCACTTCTTCTTCATTGCTGTTCCATATAATACCTCTTATCTTTTTATTATCCTGAAAAAGCTCAATCCTTAAATGAAGCTTATTATTTTTCTGCATTCTAATTATATTATTAACTTTCACATTCTTTGATATAAATAAAGGCTCTTCATTTCCAAATCCGTAAGGCTCAAATAGTTCTAATGATTTTGCTAATTTCATATCTATATTTTTTAAATTAATTTCCATATCAAATACATAATCATTTTTTTCCGAAGTAAAATTCTGAGAAGCTGCATATTTTACAATCTTATTTTTAAACTTATCAAAATTTTCAGCATTCAAAGTAAAGCCCGCAGCATTTTTATGTCCTCCAAACTTAGTCAAATATACATTTGCATACTCAAGCATATCTCTGGCATTATCATCTCCCCTGCTCCTTATACTGCCGATGCAAATACCCTCATCGCTCTCATACATAATAACAGCAGTTTTTCCATATTCGCTTAATACCTTTCCTGCAATCAAGCCTGTAAGTCCTTGTTCTATATTTTTACTTTTTACTACTATTATAGGGAAATCCAAACAGCCGTTAATTTTTATATATTCATTTACAATACTAAAATTAGATTCAGTTAAAGATTTTCTAGTCTCATTCATATTATAAATCTCTTCAGAAAGCCTTAAAGCATCTTCCTTTAATTCAGAAGTAAGAAGCTTTAAAGCAGTTTCAGGACTTCCCATTCTTCCTGCAGCATTTATAAAAGGTGCAAGCCTCCAGCTGACAGTCTGAGTATCTATTTTGCTGTTAAGCAGATTAATTTTCTCAAGCATAATATTATATCTAATATGGCTGGTATTTTCTAATTCCTTCAAAGCACATTTTACATAAGCCCTATTCTCTTCTATAAGGGGCACAACATCTGCAACAGTGCCTAATAATACAAGTATGGATTTTTTCCGTATATAATTTTGAAACTGCTTCTGACTTATATAAAATAATCTCCTAAATATTTCCATTTTAATTATTAAATCTCTGTACTCTATATTTTCATATCTGTAAATATTAACATTAAGTGCCAAAGCAAAATCATCTAAAGTTTTCATATTATTTATATTAATATTTCCGTATCTGACACCAAGCTGAAGCAAATCATAAACACTGTCATATTCAGGCAGATATATTTCATATTTTTCATAAAATGATAAAAGCTTTTTAAGTCTGTCTTCTCCCCCTGTAAGCACAAGTACAGTACCGTCTCCCTCAAACATATAGCTGGCAAGCTCTTCTAATACCTCATCTTCGCTCATAAACTCATCATAATAATCCATATAAATAGACTTATATTTATTATTATCATCAATAAGCTCAAATCCGAATACTTCATCGCTTATAACAAAATTAGTAGATTTTAAAGCCCTTATTGTTTTTATAATATTTTTATTTTTATCAATCTTATAATCTAATACTATTATATCTTTATTGCATATTTTTGTATAAGAAAATACGAATGCCTGCATAAGTTTGAAAGCAACAGCACAGCCCGAAAAATTTTTAGATGAAAAACCTGTATTTGAAAGTTTGGGATTAAATACAGCATAAGCATTAGGAAGTATTTCAGGTATATCATGATGATCTGTTACTATAATATCAATAGAAAGCTCTCTTGCAAACTCAACTTCCTCAGCATTTGATATGCCGCAATCAACTGTAATAATAAGGCTTACTCCTGAATTTGCATATTCTTCTATAACAGCTTTAGAAAGTCCGTAGCCTGTTGTATGATTAGGTACAAATGCTTCTACATTCTTTGTAACAACTTTAAGAGTATTATATATAATAGATGCTGCCGTTACTCCGTCTGCATCCTTATCTCCGTATATTAGTATTTTCTCATCATTTTCTACAGCTTCTTTTATTCTATCTACAAATACATTAATATCTCTTATATTAAAAGGATTAGATAAAGAGTATATATCTTGAAAAAAGAAATCATAAATATCTTCTTTTGAAGTTATGCCTCTCAATTTTAATAATTCTTTTATTACTTCATTTAAATTATCTATATTCATATATTAATCACTTACTTTTTATTATAAAGAACTTTCATCAACTTCAGTAGCCTGCAAACGAGTTTTTAATTTATCTATCATATTACCTTCAACAGCTCTCTGAAACTGTATAGCTACATCCTTATTTTTAGTAAATCTAGGTATAGCTTTAGCCACCAAATCATTAATGCGTTTATCAGATTTTGTCATATCAAATATATGATCAGGCAATGCCACTATTAAAACAGCTCCTTTACTTTCTATAGGATTGCCCTGCGATAATAAAGAATATATTGTAGGGCTTTCTGTTTCTATAAAAGAAAGTATCTTATTATAAAATATTCTTCTTTTATCTGTAGGATTTAAAGGAACATCATATTGATTTTTATTAGTATTTTCTGAAGCATTATTTACAAAAGCGTCATATTCATTATTAACAGCTTCCGATTGAATAGACGGCTGAATATTTGCAGAAATTATATCAACAGGACGAATTAAATTATCAGTATTAAGAAGCAGAAGCATACGCATTTCAAATATAGTTCTAGGATTAGAAGCATTTCTTATACGCTCCTCAGCCGATAATATATAATCAAGTATCCTTTCAATCTCATCATCACTGTAATGAAAGGCAAAAACTTTTAAGTCATCTCTTTCATTTTCAGTTATCTCAAGCAATTTAATATCATCAATACCGCTTTTTATCATAAGTACAATTCTCAAATACTCTATTATGCTGTTCATAAAAGTTCTGATATCAGCAGATTGCTCAGATAATTTTTTCATAAACTCGAAATATTTTTTTTTATCGGAAAGCATCATAATATCAAAAAACTCTTTTACAAAAGAAAAGTTATTTCCTCCGACAACAGCATTAACATCATCGCTTGTTATATATTTTTTATCTGCAGTATATGCTATCATTTTTTCAAGTATTGTTTCACTATCCCGTACGGAACCTCTAGCCTGCTTCGCAATCAAAAATACAGCTTCTTCATCATATTTAATATTTTCTTTATCAAGTATACCTTTCAATATTTTTTCTAAATCTTCTATGCCCAAAGCTTTAAAAGTATATTGCTGACATCTGCTTCTTATAGTAGGAAGCACCCTATCGGCTTCAGTAGTAGCAAGTATAAATACAACATGGGCGGGAGGCTCTTCCAATGTTTTAAGCAAAGCATTAAAAGCCTCATTAGTTATCTGATGCACCTCATCTATAATATATACTTTATATTTTCCTGCAGCAGGGGATATTCGTACATTTTCTATAATCGTTCTTATATTTTCTATACCCCTATTGCTTGCACCGTCAATTTCTATAACATCAAGAGGAGTACCGTTTTCTATTTGAGTGCAGGAAGTACAAACTCCGCAGGGGCTGTCAGTAGGACCATTAATGCAGTTTAATGCCTTAGCTATAATTCTTGCAAGAGAAGTTTTACCCACTCCGTGTGCACCTGAAAAAAGATAGGCATGTGCTATTTTTTTCTGTGCTATACTTTTTGATATTGTTTTAGTAATATGTTCCTGCCCTATTACTTCTTCAAAAGTTTGAGGACGGTATTTTCTTGCTATTACTTTATAATTTTCTGACATATTTACAGCATTCCATTATGATATTTTTTATTAAGCTATTTTAACAGAGTATCATTATTTGTCAATTTTTATATTATAACTTATAAATAATATATAATTTTTTAATTATACCTATATGTTAAGTACTTATTTTTTTTATAAATACAGCATTATGCTTTTTAAATGAAATAAGCATACAAATTAATATAAAAAAATCAAAGAATAAGAAAATGGTTTATAAATATTTACTAGGAAATAAAAAATAATATTCAAATTTATTTTTATAAAAATTATAATTAGAAAATTATTTATCCTTTATTAAAGTACCTATTCCCAAATTATCATCTTCAATTGTTCCTTCGGTATCAGACTTGAATTTTAATATAACTGAAAAAGTTTTATCTGATGATACAGTCATTTTATATCTGTCATTTCCTAAATCTTCTACAGATAAAGCCTTTAAATCATTATACAGTATATTTTCACTGCTTTCTATTACAACACTTGATTCATTATTTGAAAACTTAGCCTGCCAAATACCTAAAAAATTAGTTAATCCTATACTTGCTCTCGGAATTTCTTTATATTGAGATGATGCTGATGTAGTACTGTTATTATCAGCATTACAAGATACTATAAAAAGCAAAAAAATTGAGAATATCACAGTTTTTTTAATCATAAAATAAACTCCAATATATATAATATCATTTATTATATAATAATCCGTATAATTTTTCATTTAAAATATTATTAATGCTTTCAATTACATTAAAAAATATTATTTATATATGCAATTATATGAAATAAAAAAAACTGCATAGTAAATAATCACCAAGCAGTTTATAACAGCAATTAATATTTATACTAATGTAATTTTAACTTTTTATTTTACTCTGGCACCTCTTCCTCTTATTTTCATTTTCTTAATTATACCGGGTACAATTTCATATCTAGGCATAATTAAAAAATCATAATTTGTGCCTTGTAAAGCCTTTGCTATTAATTGTTCTTTCAAAGCATTTTCATTACCGCTGTAGCGAATTTCGGCAGTTAAAACTTCCCCTACAATAATATCATTTCCGCTAAGCTGAAGACTTTGAGGGATATTATCAGCAGTCATAGTTGAACATCCTGTAATTAAAAGTATAGACATTAACATAATTGTTAATATTAATTTCATTTTGATTCTCCTTAATTTATATTACTGATAAAATGAAAAGCAGTATAAAAAATAGCATTCTATACTGATTTTTTATTTTATTTAATTATATAATTATTGTTTTTTGAAAGGCTCAACTACTCCTGCTTGAGCTGAATAAGTAACTTCACATTCACTGCTGCTTGTAAATTTAAATGTATATGTATCATTACCGCTTTTTAAATTAAGAGAATATGAACCTACACTTTTATCTTTAGCTGAAGCCCAATCTGTTATTTTAAGGTCTACATCAGCTCCTCCATTTGGTTTTAGAACCATACTGCCGTCACTTTTTAAATTAAAAGTAGTTGCACCAACAGTAGATTTCCAAGTGCCGACTAGTTCTGATGGTTTAAAAGTAGGGTTATTATTTGATTTACAGCTTATTGAAATCAAAGACATTAAAGAAAATAAGCTTATCAATAATAAAGTTTTAATAATTTTTTTGTTCTTATACATAAGAAACTCCTTTAAAAAATTTTTTATAATAATCATAGATGATTATTTGCAAGTTAATTTTGATTTTATTTAGAAATAGATGCAATAGATATAATGGAGCTATATCTTTTAAATATAAAGAAATATTAAATAAAGTATATTTTAGTCTGGTTGTTGGTTGTTGGTTGTTGGTTGTTGGTTGTTGGTTGTTGGTTGTTGGTTGTTGGTTATAATAATCATATTATTCATTTCAATATAGTACATCATAAATAATTTTTGTCAAGTGTATTTAAAATATTATTATATTTTTAATTATAATTTTTCTTCTTCTTTGTAAGAGCCAATATAAGAATATGTACAACTGACTTATCTACTTCAGGTATTCTTAAAGCCTGAGATATATTATAAGGCTTATATTGTTTTAATTTATTAACAGCATCTATCTTCACACTCTTTAAAGAAGAATAATCAAAATCTTCAGGTATGAGCATATTCTCATATTTTTCTATATCTTTTATTTCATTTAAATATCTTGAAATATAGCCCTCATATTTAATAGAAGTTTCTGCATTCTCCAAAACATTTTTATTATAATCTCTGTCTATTAAAGATATAAGCATATTAATACCGCATTCGGGACGCCTTATTATAGAAGCTAAACTCATAGTACGGTACTCCTCAGCCTCTTTTTTAAATCCTAAATCTTCAGTTTCTTTTTGAGTGAGTATGCGTTTATTTAAATATTCTACAAGTATCTGAGTTTTTTGTTTTTTATCTCTTACTTTTTCAAGTCTTTCTTTACTCGCAAGCCCTATATTATAAGAAAGTTCTGTCAGTCTTTCATCAGCATTATCCTGTCTCAAAAGCATTCTATGTTCAGCCTGAGAAGTAAACATTCTATGCGGCTCCTTTGTACCTTTAGCAGTCAAATCATCAATTAAAACGCCTATATATCCGTCGCTTCTTTTTAATATCAGCGGAGCTTCTTTTTTTATTTTTAAACATGCATTTATACCTGCCATAAGCCCCTGACATGCAGCTTCCTCATATCCGCTTGTACCATTAATCTGCCCTGCCAAAAATAAGCCTTCTATTTTTTTGGTTTCTAATGTAGGCTTTAATTCTATAGGGTTTACATAGTCATACTCTACAGCATAAGCAGGCTTTAATATTTTTACTTCTTCAAGTCCTTTTAAAGACATTATCATTTTTATCTGCACTTCTTCAGGCAGACTCGAAGAAAATCCGTTTATATAAACTTCATTTGTTCTATAGCTTTCTCTCTCTAAATGCAGCTGATGTCTAGGCTTATCTGCAAACCTAACTACTTTATCTTCTATGCTTGGGCAGTATCTAGGACCTATGCCCGTTATAATACCGCTGTACATTGGCGAAAGGTGTATATTATCCTGTATGATTTTATGAATATTAGCATCAGTATATGTTATATAGCAAGGTTCCTGAACTATATCAATACTATCATCTAAAAAAGAAAACGGCGTTATTTCATCATCGCCTTTTTGCATTTCAAGTACATCAAAATTAATAGAATTATAATCTACTCTTGCAGGTGTTCCTGTTTTTAATCTTCCAACCTCTAATCCTAAACTTCTTAAATTATCAGAGAGTCCTATTGCAGGAAACTCTCCTATTCTGCCGGCCTGCTTTTGATATTCGCCTATATGAATAAGTCCGTTTAAAAATGTTCCTGTAGTAAGTATTGCTGCTTTGCATTCATATTCTCTGCCTCTTTCTGTTTTAAGTCCTTTGAGTATATTATTTTCTGTGATTATTTCTGTAACTATATCCTGATGAAGCATAAGATTATTTTCTGCATATAATGTTTTAGCAGCTTCTTCCTTATATGCATATTTATCAGCCTGAGCACGAGGAGCCCATACAGCTTTTCCCTTGCTTCTATTGAGCATTCTAAACTGCATCATAGTTTTATCTATCAAAATACCCATCTCGCCGCCAAGTGCATCAATCTCTTTAACTATAGTGCCTTTAGCAACACCGCCTATAGAAGGATTGCATGACATTTGTCCTATAGTATCCAAATTAATAGATATAATAAGCGTTTTCATTCCAAGTCTTGCAGAAGAAAGTGCTGCCTCTATTCCTGCATGCCCTGCACCTACTACTATAACATCATATTTATTATCATTCATATATAATATTCTCTTTATATAATATTCTATTAAAAAACATTTTTAATTAAAAGATAATATATCAAAAGCTTTTAATTGTCAAAAAATAAATGTCATAATTCAAAATTTAATTATACTTGAAAATCTCTATACATTTTAATTTATTTTTTAATTCAATTTTTATTATATTAATGAATTTATATTACAGATTTTAATAAATACTTGATTATAATAATGCTTTAAATATAATAAAAATACAGTGGGTATGTAAATATTTAATTTAAAAATAAAGACTTTAATTATTTATTATTATTAATTTCTATTAAACTCTAAATCTTTTAACTCTCTTAATTTTGGAAGATCATCTAAACTGCTTATACCGAAATGCATTAAAAATTTATCTGTAGTGCCGTAAGTTTGTCTTTTATCCAAATAATCTTTTCTTCCCTTCCAAGCTATAAAACCATCTTCCATTAAAGCCCTTAAATGATATCCGCTGTCGCTTTGTCTTATATCATCAATTTCAGCTTTAGTTAAAGGCTGCTTATACGCTATTATTGATAAAGTCTGAAGCATTGCTTTGGATATTTTTTTCTTTCTTTTTTTATCATATATTTCTGATAATGCCCCGAATGCAGACGGAATTACTGTCATAAGAATAGAATCGCCTACTTCAAGTATCTCTATAACGCTTTTAGAGTTTCTGTATTTATTATTGATATTTTCTATATGATTTCTTATATCAGAATTCTCGCATTTGAAAAGAGTTCTTAATCTGCTTATAGGAACATTACCCTCAACATATATAACAGCTTCCATAATCTTTTCAAGTTCTTCATCATTAGAAAGTATAGAACTGTCTATCTCTAAAGTATTTTTATTTTCTGTGCTTAGCTTTTGGTTTTCTGCATTATATTCAGAATTCTTTTCTGAAATTTCATTAATAGTACTGCTAGTTTCAATCATTTCGTCCATATATTTATATCCCTAAAAAACAAAATCCTTTTTATTTTTTAATAATATAAATTATAACATATTAAAAACTTTTTTCAAGGATATAGTTTTTATAAAGATATAGTATTTAATTGTCTAATTTGCAAAGTTTAATACTTTCATTATTGATAATTCTTCTTATAATTTCTATATTAGAATCATCAAAGCTATTATGAAAATAAATACTTTTTATTTTGATATTATCATTATTTAATAAAACTGCTGTATAATCATCATCATTAATATAAGAGAATATATAAATAAGAGATTCATAATTGATTTTATCTTCTTTAGCGAGAAACTTAGCTTTTTTTCCATAAATATTTTTTTCTGCTATATAATCTTTATTTTTAATAATAATTGAATTTTCTATTTTGTATTCTATGCATATATTATTATCATTCAAATTATCAATAGAATCTTTTAAAGATGATGAGAAAGAATAAAAATTGATATTCATTTTTTCTATAATAGGCTTAACTGTCTTTAATTTGGAATTATCAAATTTAATTTCTTCAATATTGCCTAAAAGTAATTTTAGAGATTCTGTATTATAATTTATATTTTTGTATAAAGTCATAGAATTATATGCATTATGAATATTATGAAGCTCTAAACTTTTATTCAAAGATTTTTCAAATAAATTTAAAAAATCATTATATTTTATAATGTTTCCTTTAAGCAAAGTATACGATAATAAGAAAATATTATAACTTGCAAAATTATTATTTTTCAAATCAAAATTATCTATATATTTATTGTATGTATCTATTAATAAATCATAATCTTTCTTCAAATAATAAATAACAGCTAAATTATTATAAAGCTCAAAAACAGATTTATTTTCTTCTATCAATTTATTATAGCATAAACTTGCATTATCATAATCTTTTATTCTATAATATGCTTCGGCAAGCATTCTGTAAATATCATTATTTTTATTTTCTATTTTATTTGAATATTCTATAACATTATCATAGTCTTTATTATTAAAGCATAAATCAATTAATTTATCATAATATTTAAATGAGTTAGGATTTTCTTCTATAATCTTATCAGCAGTAAATAACACATTATCATAATCTTTAAAATCAAAATATATTTTAAATAATGTTTCATAAGTACTGCTGTATGATGAAGCATTAATCTCAAGTACTTTATTTAAATAAATTAATGCCTTTTCTTTTTCTCCTAAATAATAATATGATAATCCTATTCCATTATATGAATATGCATTATTATTATTTATATCTATAGATTTATTAAAGTTTTCTATAGCCTTCTCATAATCTTTCAAATTATAATATGCAAGTGCCAAATTATTATAAGCTTTATAATATCTGTCATTGATTTCTATAGATTTATTAAAATATTTTAAAGCCTTATCATATTCTTCATTAGATGAGTAGCATATTCCTATAAAATTATAAGCCTTATAAGCATTGCTGTTATTTTCTATAACTCTCTCAAAACATTCAATAGCCTCATAATAATATTTTTTGGAATAATAGCTTATTCCTAATTTATTATAATCTGTAAAAGCATTTATATCTAATTTTTTTGCCTTATCAAAATAAAGTGCCGCCTTATCAAAAATTTTTCTATTGAAATAAACTAAAGCTAAATTATTGTATGCATTAGCATATTTCGGATTTATATCTATAGCTATATTGAAGTATTTAACTGCATTATCATAATCTTTTAATAGAGAATAAACAGCCCCCAAAGTATTTGCAGTTTTGTATGATTTAGTATTATACTGAAGAAATTTAGTTAAACATTCTACAGCCTTATCATAATTATTGATATTATAATAGCTCATTCCAAGCATATCATAAGCTTTAAATATTCTCTCATCTAAAGATTTGGAATGCTCGAAAAATTCTATAGCTTCATTATACTGCTTATTTTTATAATAAAAAAGTGCTAAATTATTGAAAGCCTTATCATATTTAGGATTAATTTCTATTGCTTTATTAAAATTTTCTATAGCCTTAGTAAAATCTTTTTTCTCGAAATAGCTTATACCAAGAAGATTATATGCTTTGAAAGAATTAGGGGTAATTTTTAAAGTTTCATTAAAACATTCTATAGCCTTATCATACTGCCTTATAGCGTGATAGCTTATGCCAAGAAGATTATAAGATTTGAAAGTTTTTATATCAACTTTTCTAGCCTCTTCAAAATATCTTACAGCATCTTCAAATTCTTTAAGTTCGACGCATACTTGTCCTTTATATAAATTTGCTCTGTAATTTTTAGGTACTTTTTTTAAAATGCCATCAAGTATTTCTAGAGTTTGATTATAATCTTCATTATTGATTCTGTATGATACTTCATTTAAAAGATTTTCCATCTTTGTATTATACATAAAAACCCCATATGCAATTATTGTAAATATTTTACAATGAATATGCATATTATGTCAACAACAAAATAATTTTTTTATGCATATAAACAATAGATATTATATTTAAATGATATTCATATAATTTGTTTAAACATCAAAAAATATTAAAATTTTTTCTAAAAATTTTAAATAATTTTTAAACTAATCTTGTTTTTTTGTTATAATTATAATAAAAAAAAATTTAGGAGAAAAAATATGAAAAAACTTTCACCTATTTATATTTTTTCTTAAAAATTTTAAACTGTATTTTATAAAATATATAAAGGAATAAGCACTTATATGGAAATAAAAAGAAAAATATTTTTTGTCTCAGCATTATTAATATTATTTTCTTTTAATCTTTTTGCTAATTTTAAGTTCGGAATCAGCCCTAAATTAGGAGCAGATATAAATATAGCCGAAACTAAAAATTATAATAGTGTATTATTAGACCCAAGATTAGATATAAATTTTCAAATAGGATACGGATTTAAATTAAATAATATTAATCTATTAAGCGGCATAGATCTTTTATTTGATTTTGGTATTAATGAACATATGATATCTGTAATGGATAAGAATACAGCTTCAATAAATAGAATTACTGCTTTAGGAATGTATGCAGGCATAGCTTTAAAATTTGATTTAAGTAAAAATAATCAGAATCTTCTTGTAGGAATATCTTCAGGAGTGCAGTTTAGTCATTTAATAAATGCAGATTATAAATCAGTTCCAATATCTCCTTATGTAAGATTATCATTTGAAAGAAAGTTTTTTGAAACAGAAAAAACAGATTTTCTTGCAGGCATTCATTTCTTTTACGAGAATATGATTTTTAATACTGATGATATGAGTAATTTATTTTCATATCATAATACTAAACAGTATCATTCTGTAGGCTTAATGTTCAGTTTCGGATTTTTCTTTGAGAATAGATAAAATCTTAATAACTGATAAATTTGTTTAGCAGTCATTTAAATCAAGTTTACAGTTAGCTATAATTAGAATATTATAATTTAAATATTTTGACAAATTATTATATATTTAGTATAATATTATATATGAAAGCTAATAATAAAAAATATTTTAATACTCTAAACGATTATTTTGTCAGATACCTATTTACTGATAAAGGGAGTGAAGTTATTTTATTAGACTTTATCAATTCTATAATGATTAATGCGAAAATGAAAA
>NZ_CAJTQJ010000056.1 GCF_910578695.1 uncultured Brachyspira sp. | reverse complement strand
TAAAATATTTCTTAATCATAAGTATATTTTACAGTGAAAAAATAAAAAGTAAAGACAAATTTTTTGTTATTGCTATAAAAATTATGAGCTTTAATTTTCTGCCATTTTTACAAATGTCAGACGCTCATAATTTTTATATTTAGCTTTATAGTATTTAAAAAATTATTAGTTTTTATTGTTGCTAGCGATAAACTCGCTTAATAATAGCTGGCAACTTCCTTATGTCAGTTGCCAGCTGCTCGTTTATCGCTTTAAAAAAATTTATTTAATTAAGTAATTCCAAAGCACAATATTTATATTATATATATTAGTATATCAAAAAAAATATTTAAGTAAATAAAAATATTTTTTATTATTGCTAGCGATAAACTTTTTTATTATTGCTAATAAAAATTATGAGTGTGTTAAATATTAAAAATTGCAGTGATTATCAAAAATGATTTTAGAGCTGTTAATATAATTATATCGAGTTTTCAGCTAGCAATAACAAATTATAGTTATTTAGGACAGCTCTTTAATTGTTAGTAATATTAATATAAAGAAGCTTAATAATTTAATATAATAATGATAAATAGTATAGAGTTAATATAAAAAAATTATTAAATAATATATTATGAAATGCTGAAAGTTCAGATTAAATTATGAGGCGTAGATTTTATACTTCAAAAAACTATAATAATAATTGTAGAATATTAAATACGATATATATGTATTGTATGAAAAATAACTAATATATTTATCACATAATCATATATATACTGTTTTATAAATTTGAATTAATAAAATTTTAATATATAATTTAAATAAATGTAAACGGGAATTATAATAAAATGAGAGGCTCTGTAGTAGCTGTAATATTTATTATAGTAAACATTGCAGCTATAAGCATATTTATGATGGTATCTACTACATCAATAAAAAAATCTATTCTTACAGAAGAAAAATTATCAAGAGAATCTCTAAACTCTATAATAGAAATATATTACAGAAAAAATCAAGCATCAGAAAATTATTATAATGCAGTATCTGTCATACCTAGAATAGATATATATACATTATATGCATTAAGCAACTATATAGAAAGAGTAAAATCTATAGAGGCAGATTCTACTTTGATAGAAAAACCATTAACTTTTCAGGAATATCAATATATACAGGCAAGAATAACTGAAAATATAAATAAAATTAATTATACTGCTAGAAATTATCCTGTATTAAGAACAAATCAAAATTATATAGCAGCATTGAATGAAATGAAGCCTATAATAGAAGATGAAAAAAAATCTATATCTATATATAATGATCATGTATTAGAATATAATAAACTTACTACTAATCCTCCGTCTAGTATAATAGCCGGTATAATGGGGAAATTACCTTTTTTAAAATTTGAAACAGGAACAAATATTATTTCACAGACAGGACATATTTTTAATTAACTGATTTTATGTTTGCAAAAAATTATAACTTTTTCTATAATTAAATAAGGTTTTATTAAATATTCGGATAATATAAAGTATTATGAATGATAGTTATGAGTGATAAAATAAAAAATGAAAATGATATTAAAGAACTAAAAAGAGTTACGCAAAAAGAAATAGCAAAAATATTAGGTATAAGCAGAACTACTGTAGCCAGAGCTATAAACGGAAGCGAATTTATAAAAGAAGAAACTAAATTAAAAATATTAGAATTAGCTTCTCAATTAAATTATGAAAAAAATTATATAGGAAGCTATTTAGCAAATCAAAAAGAAAAAGTAGTTCATTGTTTGATAGCATATTCTTTTAATGAATTTTATACAAGAGAAATTATAAGAGGGCTTAATGCAATTCATAGAGAATATTCTATGTATAATTATAATCTAAAAATTACAGCTACAGCGATATATTCTCCTGATAAGCAAATAGAAATTTTAAAAAATATTTTAGATGATGCAGATAATATTAATGGATTAATAATTACTCCGTTAAATAAAGATGCTGCATACAAAATATTAAAGCCGTATTTTGGTAAAATTAATATAATATCTATAGGCACTAGATTATCGGAAAATATACCTCATGTGGGACCAAATCATATTATGCAGGGTTCTATGGTGGCAGGCATAGTATCAAATATTTTAAGAAAAGATGAAAAACTGCTTATAATAGATAATGGAGATGATAAAATTTCTTCAGGAATGTATTTGAAAGGTTTTTTGCAAAGGATAAAAAATACTGATATAGATATTGTAGGTCCTATTTACTGCGGCAGCATAGAATACAGCATAAATACTATAAAAGAAATTTGCTCAAAAAATGATATTAAAGGAATTTATATAAACAGATATGCTCAGGAAATTTATGATATAATAGATAAAAATATATTGAAAGATAAAAAAATAGTAACTCACGGTATGGCTGAAAGCATAAAATCACTAATAAAAGCAGGTATAATATCTTTTACTGTTATGGAAGAAATGTTTTTAGAAGGCTATAATGCTGGAAAAATTATGTTTGAAATGATATATAAAAAGAATAAAAATATTGATTGGTTAGTATCTGATTCCAAAATAATATTTTTAGAAAATCTTTATGATTGACATTATTAAAATATAAAAAATTTACTTGATAAAATTAGCGTATTATGATAAAATACTGCAACTATATTCTATAATGTTATATTTGTTTATTTTAATTTTGGAAATGTAAATAACATTAATATAAATAAAATATTTAGGAGATATTAAATGGATCAGCAGATAAGATTAGTAGAAGCAAAATATAAGAAAGAAGCTATTTTACCTTTTGAAATAGGAGATACAGTAAAAGTATGGGTAAAAATCATAGAAGGCGACAGAGAAAGATTGCAGGCTTATGAAGGTACTGTAATTTCTATTCGCGGCAAAGGAATTAATAAAAGTTTTATTGTTAGAAAAATCTCTTATGGGGTAGGTGTTGAGAGAATATTCCTTTTGAATTCTCCTAGAATAGATCATGTTGATATCATAAGAAAAGCTAAAGTAAGAAGAGCTAAACTTTACTATCTTAGAAAGAAAGTTGGTAAGAAAGCACGCTTAGTAGAGAGATTAGGTGTTAAAATACCTAAGCATTCCGATTTAAAAAATGCTGTTGAAAATAACAAAAAAGAAGAAAACAGTTCTTCAGCTGAAGAATAATATTTTTGATTTTTTCAAGGAGAATTTTTTATGGGCTATAGAATAGTTGCTAAAGAACAATGGTCAGAAAAAGTTTTTATGATGCAGATAGCAGCTCCTGATATAGCTAAACATCGTAAAGCTGGGAATTTTATTATATTCAGACTAGATGAGAAAGGAGAGAGAATACCTCTTACTATAGCCGATGCTGATGAAAAAGAAGGTACTATTATGATAGTAACTCAGAATGTAGGATACTCTACTGCCAAACTTATGGAGCTTAAAGCAGGCGATGAGATAATGGATATAATAGGACCTTTAGGACAGCCTACTCATATTGAAAAGAAAGAAGGCATAGTTTTGGGAGTAGGCGGCGGAGTCGGTATCGCTCCTTTGCATCCTATTATGCAGGCATATCATAATGCTGGAAATAAAGTTATATCTATATTAGGTGCCAGAGATAAGTCCCTTATTATTATGGAAGATATGATGAAAAAAATATCTGATGAAGTTATTATTTGTACTGATAATGGAAGCTACGGAGAAAAAGGGCTTGTTACAGATATGATTACTAGAATATATGATAGGGGAGAAAGAATTTCTGAAGTTATAGCTATAGGTCCTGCTATTATGATGAAATTTGTTTGTATTCTTACTAAAAAATATAATATTCATACCACTGTAAGTTTAAACCCTATTATGATAGATGGTACAGGAATGTGCGGATGCTGCAGGGTGAAGGTAGGAGATGAAACTAAATTTGCTTGTGTTGAAGGTCCTGAATTTGACGGACATTTAATAGATTTTGATATTCTTATGAAAAGACAGGCTATGTATAAAAAAGAAGAACATGAGTGCAATTTAAGATTAGGATAATTGATTTTTGAATAATTCTTATTATTAAAGCTGCAATAATAATTAATAAGCTGCAGCTTTTTTATTTTTTATGATAAATATTTATTATAAAAGACAATAATTAGGTAATTATAAAAATAAAAGGTTAATATTATGAGAAAAAAAATCATTGCTTTAATATCTATATTGATTATAATGATAACAGCAGTTTCCTGCGAGACATTAAAATCATCAGCAAGAGAAATAACAAGAAGTTATATAGAGCAGCATAAACCTGATATAAGAGTAAAAAAGGCTTCTATATCAAGCATAACTTTAAAAGATATTACTTTAACTACATTAGTTGAAATAAAAAATAATTTAGATTTTGAAATTCCTATAGATAAATTAAAAATAGAGCTTATTAATACTTCAGGAAGAACATTTACAATAGCTGAATCTGTAGAAACATTAAAAATACCTGCTAATCAGGCAAGAAATATTAATTTAAATTTTACGGCAAAATACAGCGATGTATTTACAACTGCTTTTGAATCTATAAAAACAAAAACTTTTAAATGCAGTGCTAAAATGACTATTACATTTACAATATACGCAATGAAATTTGAATTCCCTTATACTAAAGAATTAACATTTAAAGAATAAAAAATATGTTTTATCTTAAGTAAGAGGCATTAATAAAAATAAAAAATTATGCTAATATAAAAATATGAAAATAATTAAAATCTCTATTTTTTTAATGATATTTTTAATATCATGTACTAAAGTAAAAACATATACAAGAGAATATATAGAAAAATATAAGCCTGATATAAAAGTAAAAAGCGGCTCTTTAGATAATATCAGCTTAAAAGATATAACTTTGAATATATTAATAGAAATAAAAAATAATCTGCCTTTTGAACTTCCAATAGAAAAAATAGAAATAAATTTAATAAATAATTCAGGCAAAATATTTGCAAATTCAAGTTCATACGAAAATGAAGGAATTATAAAAATACCTTCCAACTCTTTTAAAGATATAAATATGAAATGTAATGCGAAATATTCTGATATATTTGAAACGGCAGCAGAGGCTTTAAAGTTAGAAAGTTTAAAATGCATTGGAGACATAACTTTAACATTTTCTGTACATAAAATGAGATTTAAATTTAATTATAATGCAGAAATATATTTGCTGAAATAAATAAAATATCTATTTTTTTAATATATCTCTTATAACATTTGCCCTTATTTCATCAATATTTCTATAATAGTTTCTATTTTCATATAATTGCTTCAAATGACTTGATTTTCCAATAGATGCCATATAATATATAGTATCCAAACTTATATTATCAATCATATCATAATAAATGCCTAGTCTAAGCCATAAACTATAATTAACAAGCTCCCTATATTTTAAATATCTTGCATACGATAATACTGCATAGCTTCTAAATATCTTATCTTCAGCCTTTACTCTATCTAGCTTTTTTATTCTATTTCTAATTTTCTTTTCTTTTTCAGATATTTCTTTAACTTTCTCTATAATACTGTCTAATATAAACTTCTCAGTAACCCCTATCATAATATTATTGCTTATAATAAGAAGTCCGTTTTTTATATTAATATCAAGTCCGTTTTTACTGCATTCATTAATGATATAATCAATATTATCAGGAGTTTTCCAAACAAGACACGGAACAGCTATGCAGACTTCCGCTTTTAAGGCAGTACCTATTATATTTGGGGAACTTGTTAAAAATCCGAATTTTTTATCATAAGCAAAATCTAATCTTTTATCTAAAGAGCTTTCTATAGAATATGCTTTATTGAAACAGCTTTCTAATTCTAAGCCTCTTGATATAGTTTGAATTTCTAAATGTTCATTTGAGTTTATCAATAAAGATAAATCCTCATCATCATTTGTAAATAATGAAGCATGAACTATATTTTTATTGCTCGGCAATGTAAGATTTTCTATAAGCATTCTAATATTTATAGGAGGCATATTAATGAGTTTTGTATATGATAAATTGAGATTTAATTCTTCTATATTAGTTTTTAATATAGAATCCGTTTTATTAAAATCATCTTTATCCATATTATAAAAAAATCTAATATTATCTAAATTTCTATAAATGGATATCTTAGAATATAATACTATATTATCATCTTCCCCTTTTTTATATATCCAATTTGCAGTATTATTAACGGACATCTTTTTTTTCGCTCTTAGTTTTTTTAGATATTAAATCTTTCTTCAAATACTCTAATTTATCTCTTATCAAAGCAGCTTCTTCATACTTTTCAATTTTTATTAAAAGTTCTATTTCTTCTTTATATTTATTTATTTTAGCTTCTATATCTTTATTTGTAAGATTTTTATTTGATATCTTTCCTATATGCTTATTTTCTCTATGTATTTTTTTTATATATTTATTAAGCTCTGATTTAAAATATTCATAGCATTTAGGACATGATACGATTCCTGTTCTAATAAAATCATCTAAAGAATATCCGCAGACTTTACATATCTTATTAGTATCAGAATACTTCTTTTTTTTCTTTTTAGACGGCAGGGATTTATAATTAGGAAATATAGTATCTATATTATTAAACTCTAATTCTAAACATTTCTCTATAACATTACTGCTGATTTCACAGTCTTTGCATATATTTATTTGTCTGCGTTCATTACCTATAATTTCCTGAATATGTAATACCGCTTTTTCTTTACCACAAATACTGCATTTCAAAATATATTGCCCCTAATAACTTAATGCAGAAATTTTATCATTTAATAAAAAAAAATGCAAATATTAATATATAATTTTATTTATTTCATCTTAATAAAAGTATTTAAATCTTCCTTGCTTGTAATTTTTATATTATTGGCAGAACATTCTAATATCTTTACATTTCCAAAATATTTGCTGTATATTTCGGCATCGTCTGTAGCCAAATCAGAATTTTTATCATTCATATATTTATCAATAGCTGTCATATAATTATCAAATTTGAATCCCTGAGGAGTAGCGGCTCTATAAAGATATGTTCTGTCTATAGTTTTTATTATATTATTATTTTCATCAGATTTTTTTATTGTATCTACAACTTTAGAAGCCAATATTGCAGCATCATATTTAAAAACCATTTCACAAAGAGATTTGATTTCATTTTTACTCACTAAAGGTCTAACTCCATCATGAATAAATACATAATCTGTTTTTATATCATTTCTATTATCATTTAGAAAAAGCATAGCATTATATACAGAATAAACCCTCTCATTTCCGCCTTTTACAAAATGCATATTTTTTTTTATTTTTTCTTTTATTAGGGATTCTTTTTCTATATATTTTTTTATATTCTTTATCTCTTCTTCAGCACTTACCAAAATGATATTATCAAAATTGAATTTAAGCATATTTATTAAAGTATGTATAAATATAGGCTTATTATCAACTTTTATAAACTGCTTTTTTACCTTTCTGCCGAATCTTTTTGAACTTCCTGCTATTAATATAATTAAAGATGTATTATTCATAAATGCTCATTTTTATTGTTTTTATTTCTTAGATTCATTCTCTCTTCTTTTCTTTTTTCTCTTTCGATATTTCTTTCTTCTCTTAATTTATATCTAGCTTCTCTTCTAGCCTGTAATTCCTGCTTCATTCTCAATTTTTTAGCTTCTCTTTTTCTTTTTATATCTTCATTATATTTTTTATGCTCTTCATTCATTTTATTTCTTATCTCTTTCATCTCTTCTAACTGCATTCTCCATTCAGCTCTTTTCAGTTTTTTCATCTCTTCATTTTTTTTAGCTTTCTTTTCTCTTTCCTGCATTCTTTCAATTTTTTCTATTTCTTTCTCTTGAAATAATACCAATTTTACAGGGTCTTTAATTTTTTTTAATTTCTCCCTCATTTTTACAATATAATCTTTTCTCATACCAATATTTTTAGGAAATAATTTAGCTGCCATAGAATCTATAAAAAGCCTAGCCCTAAGAATGGTGCTGTTTTGCGTCTTCAGATTAATAACAGATATCCAAGGAATTTTAAGTATTATAATAAATGATATAATTCCAGCCATAGTATTTGAAAATAGATTTCCCCAAAATACTGACCAATAGGATAAATATTCTGCAGTTAAAATAATAAATATGAATCTAAGCAGCCATATTCTAAGTATGCTTATTATAAGAGGAATTCTAGTTCTTCCAAGACCAATCATAGCACCTTGAGCAACCATAGCAATACCAAAGCCTAATACTCCGAAAGCATATATAGGCAGAGATTTATTAGCAACATATAAATCTTGAGCCTCTTTAGTAAAAAGCTTAGTGATATAAGGAGCAAGAGGTATGACTATAGTAATAAGTATAATTGCTGTAATAACTGCCATTATTATTCCTGTATAGCATGATTTTCTAGCTTTGTCAGTATATTTAGCACCTATATTCATACTAACCATTGTAGTAACAGCAGAGCCAAAAGCGGCTGTAAAATTAAAACATATATTAACTATATTATTAGATATACCTTGTCCGTTTAATACAGAAGCTCCGTATTTTTCAACCTCTGTATTTATGAGAAAAAATCCTAAATTAGTTAAAAATGTATTAAGCATAGAAGGAACACCTATAATCATAAGTTCTTTTAATACTGAAGAATCAAATTTAAAATCTTTTAAAGATAAAGTATCTTCGCCTTTTTTTAAAAACAAGTCATAATACATCCAAATTGTAACTATACTATAAGTAGAAAATGAAGCTAATACGCTTCCTACTATGCCTAAATTAAATAAATAAACATATATAAAATTAAATAATATTTTTAAAAGCAGTAATATAATACTTCTTATAAGAGTAGCTTCAGGCTTGCCATTTGCATTTTTTATGCCGTTATATAAAGCTGTTAAAAATGTCATAGGCATAACAAAACTATATAAAGACAAATATTTAAATACATTTTCTTTAATATCAGGAAGAAGATTTGCAGAAACTAATATGCTTACAAAATAAAGAGTTGGTCCCATAACAATACCAAATAATACCCCTATAATAACTATTTGAGTGGATATTCTTTTAGCATTTTTTAAATCCCCAAGTCCGTTATACTGTCCTACTATAGCCATAGCGGCAACGCCCAAACCTTGAGATAATGCTGTCATCATATATATTATAGGTTCTGCAAAATGAACGCTGCTTGCTATAACAGTCCCTGCAATATTATTAAGAAAAAGTCCGTCCATAAGAGGAATTAAAGACTGAACCAAGCTCATAATAAGAGTTGGTACTGATAACATTATTAATGTATTAGTAATAGGTCCGTAAAGAATTAAATCTCTTCTTGCTTCTGTGGATTCGCTTTTAAAAAAACTAACCATATTTATCCTTGAAATTATATTTTATATTAAAACAAAATTTTTTCATAAATGAAAATAAAAAAAGTTATATTTGCAATAATAATTTTTATATTATGTAAGCTGCAATATATGTTAATTATATGATTATCAATTAACTTCTTATATTGCCTAAACTAGGGTCTTCTATAATATCTTCCTGCAGCATATATATATTATTATCATCATAACTATTAGTATTTTCATCTAAAGGCATATATAAATCTTCTTCATCTTCTTCAATAATATCATCATTATTTCTTCTAGTACCCGTTTTTATATGATCTATAGGGCATTGAGTAGATAAATCAACATTTCCTCCTACAGTTAAAGGAGATACATTTATGCAGGTATGATTTCTAGGCAGTCCTGAATCCTGACAAATTTCTACAATTAAAATATCATCAGGTATAGACCAATTGAATTCTCTTTTTTGAGAAGGGGTTACAGCATTGAGATATTGAAAAGTAGCTAAAGCAGTGGTAGCCCCGCCTGTAACATTATTGGGAAGCAGATCATTTCTGTCGCTTCCTATCCAAGTAATTGTGACTATTTCATCATTATAAGCAGCAAACCAATTATCTCTATGCTCGCTTGTAGTTCCTGTTTTTGCTGAATATGAAGGATATTTAAATCCGTAAGTATTTGCACTTCTGTATGCTGTTCCTCCCGGTGCTATTACCTTTTGCAAAGTGGTATTTAAAAAATAATAAGATGACGGTGATGTAGAACTTATTTTATGAGGCGTTCTGTCTACCAAAGCAGTAACGCTAAGTTCATTTCCGTCCATATCTATAATTTTATCTACAATATAGGGCTTGTACTTAATACCTCCATTAGCCAAAGCACTATAAGCAGAAGCCAAATCAAGAGGACTCATTTCCATAGTTCCTAAACCTATTGATAAAGCATTAGGTATATAGGCATTTTCTCCAAAAAATTCCCTTGAATGCTCTATAAAATAAGAAAGTCCTATATCATTTAATAATTTTACAGCTATTGTATTTATAGATTTTGATAATGCTGTTTCTAAAGTTATTTCTCCTCTGTATTTTCTGTCGAAATTTCTAGGCGAGTATGCAGGCTTTCCTGTTCCCTGAGGATAAGTATAATTTGTATCAAGCATAGTAGAAAAAGGCTGAGCACCGCCTTCAAATGCATATAAATAAATAAAAGGCTTAATTACGCTTCCTATTTGTCTTTTTGCCTGAACTGCTCTGTTAAATTGGTTTTGCAATGTGTATCCGTCTCCGCCTATCATAACAAGTATGCCGCCTGTTTTAGGATCTATTGATACCATTGCACCCTGATAGCTTCTATTAGAGGAACTTGTCTGCAAATTTCTTATATTTTCTTTCATAACAGCATCGGCAACTCTATAATATCTTTCATTTATTGTTGTATATATTCTTAAACCTGATAATGCAAGCTCATCTTTATTAAAATAATTTAATAATTCCTGTCTTACATATTCATTTACATAAGGTGCTCTATTAACTGTCATTTTCCATTGGGCACCCTTTACCTGCTTGCTGATATTTGTGTATTCTTTATCAAATAATTCAAGTTCTTCCTGCATAGTTTTTTTATCTATTATATTATTCTTTACCAATCTTGAAAGTATCTGCTCTACCTTTCTTCTATTATTATCAGGATTATTTATTATAGAATAGTATGAAGGATTAGGAAGCATTCCTACAAGTATAGCATATTCTAATAATCTGCATTGTCTTAAAGGCTTATTAAAATAATGATTGGCTGCAGCTTCAAATCCGTAATTTCCATCTCCTAAATAAACTGTATTAAAGTACATAGCCAAAATTTCTTTTTTGGTATATTTTTCTTCTATTTCTCTTGCAGCAAACATTTCAAAAAGTTTTCTTTCTATTGTTCTTTCGCTCTTTGTAAATAGAAGTTTAGCCAATTGCTGAGTAAGTGTAGAACCTCCGCCTACTATTTTTCTAGTTATAATTGTCTGCATACCTAAATAGGCTGTTCTGAAATAGTTAATGCCTTTATGAGTATAGAATTTTTGATCTTCCATTAAAAGCAAAGTCTGTTCTAAAAGGGGATTAATATCATCTACATTAACAACCTCATAGGCAGGAGGCATATATTCACCTATCAATATATTATTTCTGTCATATATTTTAGTAGGAGGCGAATCTCCGAAAGGATTTAAAGGATTAAAATATCTTATTCTTTTTTCATTGCCTCTGATAACTATTATATCATAATATTCTTCAAGCATAGACATACTTTGATTTCTTCTGTCAACCCAATCTTTATATACTCCTCCTACAAAGTATATGCCCACTATACCAACTGCTGCTGAAATAAATAATAATATTATAAAAATACTTAATATAAATCTCTTTAATTTAGATTTTTTTTTCTTTACAGCATTATTATTTTTTGTATTATTTTTTTTATTAAACATTTATTATTAAACACCACATTAACATAATTATTACATTATATATGATACTATAATATATATAACATTGCAAGCGGAATTTATGCTGAAAATTATAATTGATTTATATATTTTTTATATTAGAATAGTTAAAATATTTTTTATTTTATTAGAAGAAATCTTAATATTATGCAGAATTTTAAATCTAAATCTTTATTATCAATATCTATATTATCATTAATAACATTCGGAATATATAATATATATTGGATTTATGTTACATCTAATGATATTAATAATTATATGGAAAAAGAATATTTAAATCCTTCATTGTCGGCTATATTATCATTTTTAACCTGCGGATTATTCAGCATATACTGGTTTTATAAATATGGAACTATAGTTTTTAATGATATGATAAAAAAGGCTGATTTAGACAGCTATGGAGAGAGTGCTGCTGTATTATCTATACTTCTTTTAGTGCCTTTCGGTTATATCTATTCAATGACAGTATTACAAAGCAAACTTAATATTATATTTGATATAAATAAATAATGATTTTCTTTATTTACTAATTAAAAAAACTTGTGCCGATATCTGCATAATCCTTTCCATTTAGCGAATGTCAGGTACTTACAAGTTTTTTATTTTATTGTTGCTATCAATAAACTTTTTATTATTACTGCTTTGCGTGCCTTCGCTAATACTAGATGCCAGCTAAAGCTGTCATCTGCTCAGGCTCGCTTTTTATTATTATTTTTAATAAACTCTGCCACTCTGCCATTCTGTGAATGTCAGACGCTCATAATTTTTATATTTAGCTTTCTAG
>NZ_CAJTQJ010000055.1 GCF_910578695.1 uncultured Brachyspira sp. | reverse complement strand
ACTCAGCACTCAGCAATAATTCTGCTTTAAACAATAAAAAATATTTTAAATCCCAATTAACTATAATATATCAGCATACTATTTTTGTATTGCATAAATTAATAAAACTTTCAAGTAAAATCCATTATTTAAATCCATTTAATATAAATAATTCTCATAAAAAAAGTCATAATTCATTTAATTCAGCAATAAGCATTAGAAATAATGTTTATTATAAAAAATTATTAAAAGGAGTTCATACTATGAACAAAAAAATTTTATCTATTTTTATAATGGTAATGGCTTTATCATTATTAGGCGTAAGTTGTAATAATAAAACTACTAAGCCAAGCACAAACACACCTACAGAAAAACCAGACGGCGGAGATCAAGGAGACACTAAAAAAGACTTAGGTACATTGGTACCTTCAAGTGAAGTTGATTTTGGTACCGATATTGAATTTACTGCTGATATAACTAAAAATGTTACTATAAATGGAATAAGTTCAGAAGCAAAAAATATAACTTATACAATTTCTAGTGTATCTGGTCTTACTGGAGCTAGTGAAGCTAATTTCTCTTATAACGGTACTACTTTAACAATGAAAAAAGATATTGCTGCTGCATTTACTGATGATACTCAAAAAACATTTAAAGTTAAAGTTAAATTAAGTGCAGATGGATTTAAAGATGGAGAAGTAGATATTACTTGCAAAGCAAAAAAGAAAGCTGAAGCTTCTGGCGGTGATGGTAGTAAATAAAACTGATGATAGTTTTTATGTTTATTAAAGAGTATATAGGGGTGTATATTACTATACCCGTTGCCTACAGTATAAAAACTGTTATTTACAAACTCTAAAATAATATTTTAGATATTTACTCAAGCTTCATAATTATCCTAGTAGGCTTTGATTAAATATGCCCCTTTGTTTATATTAAGCAAGGGGGTTTTTATTTATATAGAATTTTAAATTAATTATATCCGCCGCTTCTTCCAAAAGATAAGCCTAAAAATAAACCTACAGATAAAGCAGAAAAATTATACTTATTATATATATTATGCCCTAAATTGCCGTTAATAGTATCAGTGTTATACTGCATACCGAAATTATATATCATATAAACTCCTCCATTAACAGCTAAATTAGGAAGAAGATATAAAAAGCCCTCAAAAGTAATTTTCATATAAGGCATTATAGGAACTTTAAATAGTTCTTTTATATCACTAGCATTCCAATTATTTAAATTAGGTGCTGTAATAGTCCCTCCGTATTTGCTTGAAGCAGTAATAGCATATAAAGGAGCTAATATTCCTCCGCCTAATCCTATAGACATCTTACTGAAATTTAATTTAACTGAAGCACCAATCATCATAGAATAAAATGAGATAATCTCTGTATATTTTATACTGTTCTGCTTATAATCAGACATCAATACATTCATACTAAAGCCTATATCAGCAAATAAACTAATTCCCTTGATTATGCTTGTATAATCATTTTCAAATAATTTAAAATAATTTCCTACCTGAAAAAATAAATTCATTTCAAAACCTAAAGTACCTTTAGGACTCTCATAAATAGTATTTTTATAATCCTTATTTACATCTATAGAATTAAAAGGAAATTCAATTCCGTAATAGTTTTGAAAATTTATCTCTAAGCCTGCAAATGCATTATATGTAATAGTTATCATTACAATATTAATAAATAAAAAGTATTTTAATAATCTCATAATAAACTCTTTTTTTAACTGCTTATTAATTATTAAAAAAGCTGTCTAACTTTTATTAAGTAAGACAGCTTATATTTATATCAAAAAATAATTAATTACTTAATGATTTTATCAGCTATACCTAATATAGCCTGAATCTTCGGAGAGAAAGCAACTATAGCACCTGCAAATACAACACTTATCAAGCTCATTAATTTGATAAGAATATTTATTGAAGGTCCTGAAGTATCTTTGAATGGATCGCCTACAGTATCTCCTATAACAGCAGCAGCATGATTAGGGTTAGTAATCTTTTCTCCTGTTTTTTCATCAATGATTTTCTTACCGCCTAAGTTTCCTGCTTCAATATATTTTTTGGCATTATCCCAAGAACCGCCCGCATTAGACATCATAACAGCCATAGAGAATCCTGCAGTTAATCCTCCTACCAACATACCTATAACAGCAGGTACTCCGAATAAAAAGCCCACAACAATAGGCACAATGATAGCAAGCACAGAAGGAACAATCATTTCTTTTTGAGCAGATTTAGTACATATTTGAACAGCTTTTTCATAATCAGCTTTTACGCCTTTTTCACCTGCAAGCAAGCCTTTAATTTCTCTGAACTGTCTTCTAACCTCTTCTACTACGCCTGCAGCAGCACGTCCTACAGCTTTCATAGTTAAAGCACAGAAGAAAAATACCAACATAGCACCGATAAATATGCCTATTAATACTTTAGGATTCATCAAGTGAATATTAAAAGCATTCATAAACTCATTCATACTCAAACTATAAACCACTTTATCATATAACTCTTTAGCACTATTAGCGGTATACTGAACAGTACCTATATCTATAGAAGTTAAATTTCCTGTATTAATCATTCTTCCTAATGCAGTTTTGATTTCTTCTATATATGCGGCAATTAAAGCCATAGCAGTTAAAGCAGCAGAACATATAGCGAAGCCTTTACCAGTAGCAGCAGTAGTATTTCCTAAAGAATCCAAAGCATCTGTTCTTTCTCTAACGCTTTCAGGAAGTCCTGACATTTCAGCATTACCGCCTGCATTATCAGCTATAGGACCATAAGCATCTGTAGCCAATGTAATACCCAAAGTAGAAAGCATACCTACAGAAGCCAAAGCAATACCGTATAAGCCTTGAGAGAATGAAGAAGCTCCTGTACCGAAACCGCCTGCAAAACCGAATGCTAATATTATAGATATAACAACTGTAACAACAGGCACCAAAGTAGACTGCATACCTACAGCAAGCCCGCCGATAATAACTGTGGCAGGACCTGTTTTAGACTGTTCAGCTACCCATTGAGTAGGTCTGTATTCGGCAGCTGTATAATATTCTGTGAAAAATCCTACTACATTGCCTGCTATAAGCCCTACAATTATAGAAACGAATAATCCTAAATTATTCGGAAGAAGTGTTTTTACAAGTAAGAAAGCAACTATTATAATAATAACGCTGCTTACATAAACTCCGACTCTTAAAGACTTTAATAATTCTCCCATAGTAGCATTTTCTTTAGTTTTAACAAAGAATACTCCCATAATAGAAGAAAGAGTGCCTATTGCCGCAAGTATCATAGGAAGAGATACAGCGAATATAGGACTTACATCAGGGTTAATATATCCGAAAGCAGCAGAACCTAAACTCATAGCAGCAAGTATAGAGCCTGCATAAGATTCATAAAGGTCAGCACCCATACCTGCAACATCGCCAACATTATCGCCAACATTGTCGGCTATAACAGCAGGGTTTCTTGGGTCATCTTCAGGTATTCCAGCTTCAACTTTACCGACTAAGTCAGCACCTACATCGGCAGCTTTAGTAAATATACCGCCTCCTACACGGGCAAACAAGGCTTGGAAAGAAGCACCTACTCCGAAACTAAGCATTGTAGTAGTGATAAAATGCATTTTGGCAGCAGTATATTCAGCAGTTCCTTTAGCTATTCCTGTAGAAGCTAAATTAAGAAAATCAGTACCTAATAGACTATTATCAAGCCAAATATTTAAAACTATAAACCATAAAGAAATATCAAGCAGAGCTAAGCCTACTACTGTAAGCCCCATAACTGCACCTGAACGGAAAGCTATTGTTAAGCCTTCATTTAAAGACTTACTAGCTGCATTAGCTGTTCTAGCCGATGCATAAGTAGCAGTTTTCATACCTAAAAAGCCTGATAAAGTTGAGAAGAAACCGCCTGTTAAAAATCCTATAGGAATGAAAGGATTCTGAACCTTTAATGCATAAGAAAGAACAGCAAAAATAATGAAAGCTCCTGCAAAAAAGAAAGCTATAACTTTATACTGCTGTTTAAGATAAGCTATAGCACCGGAACGGACATGCGAAGCTATTTCTTTCATAGTTTCATTACCTTCATCTTGTTTACGCATCCATTTATAAAAATAGAATGCAAAGGCTAATGTTAATATTGCCGCTGATATTGTAAAAAAGCGGGCATTTTCAGCTAATATTTCATAATTCATAATATACACCCTTTTTTTGAATTTTGGTAAAATTTCATAATTTTAGATTATAGTACAATATTCATAAATTGTCAATAATTGTCAATAAAAAACTAATACTATTTTTTATATATATAATACTTATATTAATTTTTTTTATTAATTACTTAATTACTATTTTTTAATATAGTATAAATTCTATTAAAAAATTGCATTATATATTGAAAAAAAATAAACTATAATTATAATGTAAAATATGAATGAAAAATAAAATATTTTAGTCGGAGTAATCAATTATGAAAATTCTTTTTATACGACACGGACAAACTCAGCTGAATGCAGAAGGAAGATGGTTAGGTTCTACAGATGCTCCATTATCCGAAGCAGGAAAAGAAGCATTAATAAATAAAAAAAATATTATAGATAAATATAAGCCTGTTCAAAAATTATATTCAAGTCCTATGAAAAGATGTATGGAAACAGCTGATATATATTTTGAGCTTATGGATAAAGAAGTTATTGAAAATCTTAAAGAGAGAGGATTCGGGGATTTTGAAGGCAAAAATCACGAAGAATTAAAAAATAATCATTATTATAAAGAATTTTTTAAATCTGATTGGAAAAGCAATGTTCCAAACGGAGAAGATTCTGAAAATTTCTTTAAAAGAACTAAAAATGCATACCTCTATATAATAGAAGATATGAAAAAAAATAATTTAGATTATACTGCAATTGTAACTCATGGAGGGGTTATTATGTCTATATTCAGTATATATGATAAGCAGAAATTATACTTTTATGATTATCTGCTGCCTAACGGATGCGGATATTATACAGAAATTGATGATAAAAATTATATAAGTATTATAGAAAAGTTATAATTTTACGATGATTATTAGTAATAATATTTATTGGAATAAACAATATGAAAATACTATTAATACTGCCTATATCTTTTCTTTTAAATATATTTGTAAAAAAAATTAATTTTAATCCTTTTGTATTTATATCAAGACTGCATTTTATGGCAGAAGATTTATTTAGAAAAAAGTCAAAAAAATCAGGCAAATCGGCAGCTTTTATAACAGGAGCTTTATTTTCTATAATAATCACGGCAATATGTTTTATAATAACTTTTTTTCTATTAATGCTATTATATAAAATTCACTTTATTTTAGGATTAATTATAGAATTGATATTATGCTATATAGCTTTAGGTATAAGAAAGCCTTTAGAAATAAGTTCATATATATTTCACAGCCTAAAAAATAATGATATAAAAAAAGCTAAATCTCTATTAAAAGAAAATACTGAAATAGATACGGAAGATATGGAAAAAGAACAGTTAATAAAAAATACTATAGAATACACAGCTATAAGTATTTCTGAAGATTATATATATCCTGCTGTATTTTTACTGATTGGCGGTGCGGCATTATTAATAGCATATAAGGTTATTTATACGCTTTCTGAAAGTTCTTCGGACACCATATATATAGATGAAAATAAAACTGATGATGCATTTGGAATATTTAATATTAAATTATGCTATATATTAAATATAATACCTTCTATATTTGTATCTATAATTAATATATTTACGGCTATGTTTTTAAGGTATGAATATAAAAATGCATTCATAACATTAAAAAGAGACGGAAAAAATAATAAATCAAGAATTGAGGCTAGTATTGCAGGAGCTTTGAATATAGAGCTTGGCGGAGAATATATAAAAGACGGTGAAATATATGACAGACCATTGGTAGGAGAATATTTAGAAGATTTGAATCCTAACGATATAGAAAAAGCTGATAAACTTATATTAATTTCTGCTGTATTTTCTTTATCAGCATTAATAATAATTAAGCTTATTTCTATGCTTATATCTTCTATAAGATAAAATAATATAGCAAAAATTAAGATAATTAAAAAATATAAATTATTTAATTAGTATATTAGGCTTTAAATAGTTTTTTTATTTAAAGCCTGTATTTTTATAATATATTAATTATTCATTTTCATAAACTGCTTTATTTAATAAATTATCATTTTTGAAATTTGAATTATAAAATATAAATAAAAATAGTATTAATAGTATGAACTGAGATATAGGTATAGCAAAAAATATACCATTAAGCTTAAAAAATAAAGGAAGTATTAATATGCATAGAGGGCTTATAAATAAAGGATCAATATAAGTTAAAAGTGCAGAGTATCTGATTTCTTCTGATGAATAAAAATATGCAGTTCCAAGTCTTACTATAGGCTGAATTATGAATGCTATTGATATTATAGGAAGCGAAAAACTAACTATACTATTAGTTTCTAAAGATGCCCCGAATAATATGCCTAATTTATTTTTTAAAATTAATACTATTATAATTAGAATAAGCCCTAATATTATATTAAATAATATTCCTTTTATAAATACTTTTTTCATCATATCATTTCTTAAAGCCCCTTTAAAATAGCTTATCATAGGCTGACAGCCCTCTGCTACTCCCTCAAATAAATACAAAATAGAGGCGTAAATATAATTCATTACAGAATATGCAGAAGTTCCCAAATATCCGCCGTATTTAATGCATTGCCAATTATTAAGTATCACTATAAAAGAGGGAGCCATTACTAAACCGAATGGAGATAATCCTATCTGCAGAGCCCTTTTAGTCATAGATAAATCAAAATCTGATAACTTTATTTTTGTTCTGTTTTTCTTTCTTATAAAAAGATAATAAACAGCTGTCACAGAAACTAATGCCTGAGCTATTATTGTAGCTAAAGCAGCACCGAACATTTCTAATCTAAACACCATTAAAAATAAATAATCAAGAATAATATTTGTTATAAGTCCTAAACCCATAAAAATCATAGCTTGAATAGTTTTTCCTAGATTTCTTATTATAGGCATGCATCCGAATGATATTATCTGAAAGCCTCCTCCCAAAATAATAACTGTAATATAGGAATCAGCTTGTCTAAATACCTCATCTCTTGCACCAAGCAAATATATGATATGGTTTTTTAGCAAAAGTAAAATAACTGTTAATATTATGCTTGAAATAAGCAGAGAAATAAAAGTATTTACTTTAGCCTTATTAAATCCTTCTATGTTATTGTCGCCAAGATATGATGACATTATAACAGAGCCTCCCATACCAAGCATAACAGCGGCGGCGGCAAGAAAAGTTCCTATAGGATAAACTAAATTAATTGCAGTAAGTCCTATATCTCCCATAGAGTTGCCTATAAAAAAACCGTCTACAACTATATAAAGTCCTCCAAGCATAGTAGAAACTATTGAAGGCAAAACATATTTGAAAAAAGATTTTTCCATTGTCTTAATATTCATATCACTGATATTAATTGCATTAATATTCATAAATATAATATCTCCTTAAAATTGGTCTGATTATATACTATTTTTAATTTATTATTTTGTCAATATGAAAAGTACGGAATTTTACTTTTTTATTATATTGAAATATTTAATTTTTAATCATAAAATAAATGTCTTATATATTATGCTTAAAAAATAATATGAATTTTTTATATTATCATTTTTAAACATTTTTTGATGATTTTGATGATATAGAAAAATATAGCGTTTATACATTATAGCTTACTTCTTAAATATATTAAGTAATTTGTAAATTGCATATTTTAAGTTTATGTACTGCTTTATTGTAATATTATATAGTTATTTTTTAAGTTCATTAAAGGCAGAATAATGAATAAAAACAAATATACAAGTATTAATAAGAAATATATATAGAAAGAGATATAGAAAGATATATATATAGAAATATAGATAGATAAAAAGAAAAAGCCTATGAATTTAAAAGCATATAGATTATTAAATATTATAAAAGGTTAAGCTATGGATATTATACCTTATGAAAAACTCCCTGACAAAGCAAAAGATTTTTTAGAGAAATATTTTAGTTCTTATTATATATTTAAAGTAACATTCTCATCATCATATAATGCAGTATTTAAAGGAGGAAGCTCTGTTAATTTTAATGCAAAAGGAGAATGGAGTTCTATAATAGGAAATGGAAATGAAATACCATTAGAAATTATATATAAGTTTGCTGAAGATAATATTATAGAAAAAGAAGTTAAAGAAGTTATAGAAACTTTAAAAAATAAATATACCAGCTTTAATATATATAGAATAATAAAGAAAAAAAATAAATATGAAATAGAAATAAACAGAAATATTGCTGTAATAGATATTAAAGGCAGTATATTAAAAATAAAAAATATATAAAACATATATTGAAATTTGTATTTTTAAGGTTTATTATATTTAAATGAAAACTATATTAATAATTTTTTTTGTATTAAACTCAATTCTTAGTGCACAGTATTATTCCTATACTAATATTGCCGATTTTCAAAAAAGCGAATATCTTGTACATAAGGGCATATCAAGTAAAAAAAATAATGCTGTGATAGTATATACAGAAACTTTTATAGATGATAATGGATATTGGAATATAAAAGAAACATCTGTAAAAGGATCAGTCACAAATAAATTAAAAGATCCGTTTTTATTAGAAGAGAGCATAATGACAAATATTAGAAAGTCTGAAATGCATTCAAAAATAGATTTGGAAAATATGAGAACAATTTATAATAAAACTATAGATTATTATGATTTCGGTACTATGGAATATACATTTGATATAATGGGTAAAGTAAATTATACAAATACAGAAGGTTCTTTAGCAATATTTTCTATGTACGGAATATATCAGATAGCTAGGGCTTTTCCGTTTGAAAGTACTAATAAAATGAATATTATAATGCCTGATGCTTCTAAAGACAGTAAATTGAATATATCAGTATTGAATAACGGAATAAAAAAAATAAAAATAGCTGATGAAGATAAAGAATGCTATGAAATGGAAGTAAAAATAGAGGGTATTCCTTTTGCCGTATTTATCCCTAAAATTGCTGCTTATATAGAAAAAGATGATGAGGCAAGAAAAATAATAAAATATAATACCATATTCGGTATGCTTGATACTATGGATATTTTTCTTACAGAATATACAGTAATAAAATAATAATAAAAAAATAATAGGAGAGACAATAATGAGCGAATTAAAAATAGAGTGCATAAATACAAATATGTACGGAATGAATTCTTATATAGTATCCGCTGATGATGAAGCTATGATTATAGATGCAGCACAATTAAATAATTATGATATTTATAAAAAAATATTAGAGGGAAAAAAACTAGTGAAAGTAATATATACTCATGGACATTTTGATCATATATCAGGTGCCGATGATATAAGAAAATTGCACCCTGATACGCCTCATTGCGTTCATAATTTAGATTATGATTTTTTTAAAGACGGCAGTTTGAATGTAAGTGCATATTTAGGAAGCATACTTCAATGTCAAAGCCCTGAAATACAATTCAATGACGGCGACACTTTCAAATTGAAGGATATAGAATTTAAAGTTATACATACTCCCGGACATACAAGAGGAGGAGTATGCTATTATACCAAAGGACATTTATTCTGCGGAGATACAATATTTGCTTACGGAATAGGAAGAACAGATTTTCCTACAGGAGATTTCGCTCAATTAGAAAAAAGCATACAGGATAAAGTATTTGCTTTAGATGATGATACTTTAATATATCCAGGGCATGATATTTACGGAATAAAATTATCGCAAAGAAAAAAAATGGGCGTATTTTAAATTTTAAACTTAAAAATAAAAAATGATAATAAGTGCAAGCAGAAGAACCGATATACCTTCATTACATACTAAATGGTTTTTAAATAGGTTAAAAGAGCAATATATAATTACGCAAAACCCTATAAACAAAAATAAATTCTATAAAATACCATTAAATAAAAATAAAGCTGATATAATAGTATTTTGGACAAAGAATCCTGATATAGATTTTTTAAAAAAAGTTAGAGATTTAGGTTATGAGTTTTATATGCATTTTACTATCAATGCATACGGCAGAAACATAGAAAAAAATATACCTGATAAAAAATTATTAATAAAAAAATTCCAAACTATAAGCAGATTATTCACAAGAGAGAGAATAATATGGAGATATGATCCTATTATTTTAAATGATGACTTTAATGCATATTATCATATAAATAATTTTAAAAATATTTCTGATAATTTAAATGGATTTACAGATGAATGCATATTCAGTTTTATTCAAATATACTCAAAAATAAAAAATAATATAAAAAATATAAATACAAATGATGATGATAAACTTTTATTAATAAAAACTATAAAAGAAATATCTGAAAAAAATAATATAAAATTAAAATCCTGCTCTCAAGATTTTAATAATATAAATATTGAAAAGTCGGCATGCATAGATAAAAAAAGAATAGAAAAAATATTAGGCTATTCTATAAAAGAAAAAAAAGATAAGTCTCAAAGAAAATTATGCGGCTGTATAGAAAGCATTGATATAGGTATGTATAATACCTGCTTAAATGAATGCATATACTGTTATGCCAATTCAAAAAATATATTGAAAGATTATGATGAAGATAGTGAAATATTATCAGATAAAAAATTAAATGCAGAAAATATACAAGAGAGAAAAATAATTATAAATGAAAAAAGTATGATATTTAAATTATAAATTACAGATAATTTTATGACGGATAATTTTATGACAGATAACCTTATGACAGATAATCTTATGATAGAAGAAACTCAGAAATTTTTAATCTCAAATATAGATGATATAAAAAACAAAACATTAGCTTTAGCATATTCAGGCGGAATAGACTCTCATATTATGCTTAATATACTATACAGATTAAAAGAAAAACTATCATTCAATTTGATAATGCTTCATGTAAATTATAATCTTAGAGGCGAAGATTCAATTAATGATGAATTATTCGCAAGAGATACGGCGAATAAATATAATATAGAAATATATATTAAAGAAATACCTCCTAACAGCTATAACAAAAAAAATATACAGCTTGAAGCTAGAAATGACAGATATAATTTTTTTAAAGAACTTTATAATAAAAAAATATATGATTATTTGATAATAGCACATAATAAAGATGATTTGGCTGAAACTATTATTTACAGAATGATTAAAGGTGCTGGAGCTGATATTTATAAGAGCCTTAGAAAAAAGAAAGGATATATTTTAAGACCTATACTCAATTTTTATAGAAAAGATATTGAAGTTTATGCTGAAAAAAATAAACTCTCTTATAGAGAAGATTATTCAAATAAAAAAAATTATTATGCAAGAAATAAAATAAGAAATTTAATAATACCTATGCTTGAAGAAATAAATACAAAATCTAAAGATAATATTATTTTATTTTCAAAAAGAATATATAAAGAAACTTCATTTTTAAGAAAAAAAGTATCTAAATTATACAAAAAAAATATATCTGATAATAATAAATCTCTTAATATAAAAGAAATAAAGAATATAAATACAATTTTTGCAAAAAAAATAATTATTAAATTTTTAGCAAAAAATAACATTGATATAACAGAAAAAAGAGTTATAGAAATATTAAAAATAATAAAATCAAATAAGCCTAATATAAAATTAAGACTTGATAATTTTTATTTAATAAAAGAATATAATTTTATTAATATAAATCCATTAACTATATTAGAAGAAAATACGAATATTTATTTAAAAATAAAAAATGACGGGATATATGATTTTTTTAATAGAAAAATTGAAATAAAAACTATTTTAAATAAAAATATTAATTATAAAGATAAGCTTTATATAAAATATGAATTTCCAATAATTATAAGAAATAAAAAAGACGGAGATTTTTTAAATGCTTATCCTTATGGAAATAAAAAACTTTTAAGAAAAATATTTATAGATTTGAAAATATCTTTATACAATAGAAGCAAAATACCTATTATAGCTTCTGAAAATGATGATATACTAGCATTATATCTGCATCCTTATGGTTTAAATAGAATCTCAAATAATGCTGCAGTAAATGAAGATGATAAATATATATTAGAAATAAATATATATTAGAAATAAATTTTTATTATAATTAAATTAAATTAATAATCTTATATTAAAAACTTGTAATGCTTATTATTTTATTATATTATAATGATATATATTTTAGGAGAGTAAAAATGAAATCATATAGAAAAGTTTTAGAAATTAATTATCCTAAAAGAAGAGGATATATGAATATTACATCTGAAGTTCAAAAATGCATAGATGAAAGCGGAATTAAAGAAGGATTTGTATTATGCAATGCTATGAATATAACAGCAAGCGTATTTATCAATGATGATGAAAGCGGACTTCATCATGATTTTGAAGTATGGCTTGAGAAATTAGCACCTGAGAAACCTCATAGTCAGTATCATCATAACGGCTATGAAGATAATGCAGATGCTCATATGAAAAGACAATTAATGGGAAGAGAAGTAGTAGCGGCAATTACAGAAGGAAAACTTGATTTTGGAACTTGGGAGCAGATTTTTTACGGAGAGTATGACGGAAAAAGACTTAAAAGGGTATTAATAAAAATAATAGGAGAATGATTTATTATTGCTGCTGTCGATAAACTCGCTTTAAATAGCTAATAACTGATATTATAAAAATTATGAGTGCCTGACATTGTTAATAATGGCAGGGATTACTGACGAACAAGTTTTTTATTAGTAATAATAAAGATAAACAAACAGCTTATAACTG
>NZ_CAJTQJ010000054.1 GCF_910578695.1 uncultured Brachyspira sp. | reverse complement strand
ACTTCCTTTGTCAGTTATAAGCTGCTCGTTTATCTCTTTATTTACTAATAAAAAACTTGTTCATTAATTCACTCACAATTTTTATATTTGGATTTCTAGTATTTAAAAATTATTTTTATGTATTATGTAATAAAATACATTTTCTTATTGTTTTATATAGCCATAAACCTTATTTTTCTAATTGAAAATAAAATATAAAAATTTGATTTTTAATTTTTTTTTTACTATACTTGAATTATCATGCATTACTTAAATTTCTATGAAACAGCTTATTCTCTAAGCTTCTTTAGAAATCACTTAAATAATCTATTATATCAAAATATTACCTGTTATAAAAGGAGGAATGTTTATGGGAAAAATATATAACCCAGAAAGTATTCGTAATGTTGCACTTTTAGGACATGTAGGGAGCGGTAAAACTACTTTAAATGAAGCCTTACTTTATAGAGCTAAATCTATAGATAAAAAAGGTGAAATTGAAAGAGGCAGTACAGTAAGCGATTATACAGACGAAGAAATCAAGCAAAAAATATCTATACATACTTCTTTAAGTTTTATAGAATGGAAGGAACATAAAATTAATTTACTGGATATTCCGGGATCTGGTGATTTCAGCGGTGAAATTAATCCTGCTTTAAGAGTAGCAGAATCTTGTATTGTAGTTATAGATGCAGAATTCGGCATACAAATAGAAACAGAAAAACATTGGCAGATGGCTAATAATTTTAAAAGACCTAGAATAATATTTATTAACAAAATAGATAAAGAAATGGTTGAGCATAAAACTCTATTAGAGAAAATTGAAAATAACTTTAAAGAGCCTCCTGTTGTCCCTATACAAATACCTATGGGTAATGGAAAAGATTTTAAGGGTATAATAGATGTTATTTATCATAAAGCATATTTCAGAGATGAAAAAGGTAAAATAGTAGAAGCAGAGATACCTGAAGAATATTATGATGAATACAGAGCCACACGCGACAAATTAAAAGAATTAGTATGCGAAGTTGATGACTCTCTTACAGAAAGATTTTTAGAAGGCGGAAAATTTACAGATGAAGAATATATAGAAGCTTTAACAAAATCTATACTTCAGTACAAAGTAGTTCCTATACTATTCGGCACATCCGTAAAAGATATAGGTATGGGAGCAGTACTTGATACTATAATCAGATATATGCCTTCTCCTTCTTATGTTCCTGTTACAGACGGCATAGATCTTTTAACTAATGAGCCTGCATCAAGAACTATATTGGGTGATAATAATCCATTTGCTGCTTTTGTATTTAAAACTACAATAGATCAATATGCAGGCAGAATATCATTTTTTAAAGTTCGTTCAGGAAGCATAAAAAGCGGAGATGAAATATATAATTCAAGAACAGGCAAAAAGGAAAAAGTTTCTCATATATATATAGCCAGAGGAAAAAAGCAGATAGAAAGCGATACTATCACAGCAGGAGATATAGGAGTATTGGCAAAACTTTCAGACTGCAAAACAGCAGATACCATAAGTACAGCAAATGCCCCTTTCCAATTTCTTCCTCTCAAAATACCTCAGCCTATATATTTTACAGCTATAAAAATATTAAAAAATGATGTAAAAGCATTGGAAGTATTGGATACTATTTCTCAGGAAGATTTAACATTTAATGTAGAATATGACAGCGAAACTAAAGAAACTATAATAAAAGCTATGGGAGCTTTGCAGGTGAAATTGGCATTGGAAAGAGTAGTATCTCTTACTAAAGCTGAAATAGAACAAAGCGTACCTAGAGTAGCTTATAGAGAAACCATAAGAAAACAGGCTCAGGCTCAGTACAGACATAAAAAGCAGTCTGGAGGAAGCGGACAGTTCGGCGAAGTTCATTTGGAAGTTTCTCCTCTTCCTAGAGACGGAGGTTTTGAATTTATAAATGATATATTCGGAGGAGCTATACCAAAACAATATATACCCGGAGTTGAAAAAGGAATACAGGATGCATTATCTCAAGGTCCTTTGGGAAAATATCCTATGGTTGATATAAAAGTAAGAGTTTATGATGGCAAGTACCATGATGTAGATTCTAATGAATTATCATTCAAAATAGCAGGTTCAATGGCAGCAAAAGAAGCATTCAAAAATGCAAGCCCTGTATTATTAGAACCTGTTATGAAAGTTACAGTATATGTACCCGAAGAATTTACAGGTTCTATAATGAATGAACTTACAGGTAAAAGAGGTAAAATTTTAGGTATGGAAGCTGCATCTAATACAGTACAGATGATAAAAGCAGAAGTGCCATTATCAGAAATGCTTACCTATTCTATAGAAATGAAGGCATCTACTTCAGGAAAGGGTACTTTTGAAATGGAGCATTCTCACTATCAAGAGCTTACAGGTCCTTTAGCTGATAAAGTTATAGAGGAAAGAAAAGCATTGCTTGGAAGCGGAGAATAAGACTATTATAGCATATAAAAATAAAGTTGATATTTTTTATATACTATAATATAATAGTTTAATATGTATAAAATTAGGAGATTGTATGCTCAAAATAATTGACAAAATCACAAAAGAACATGTATTTGAAGACTTGGAATCAAAAGACAAAGAATCACTTTTTAGAGCGTTAAGCGAAAAAATCGCACCTATTGCTTCCGCCTCTGCAGATGCTGTATTCGATGCATTCAAAAAAAGAGAAGATGAATACACAACTAATATAGGAAACGGCGTTGCTGTTCCTCATGGCAGAATACAAGGCTATGGAAAAACAGATATATTTGTAGGTTTCTTAAAAGATGAAATTAATTATGACTCTGATTCTGATGAAAAAAGTCCTGTAAAATTAGTATTCGCTATACTTTCTGATCTTGATAACCCTCAGGATTATCTTTTAAATCTTTCTCAAATTTTCTTCTTGGTTAATCAAAAAGAAATACTTGATAAAATCACTGCTACTAAAAGTTATGATGAGCTTTCAAGTGTTTTGGATTCATTCAAAAAATTAGATGAAAAATTTGAGGCTGAAAAACAAATTAAATTTTTAATAGAACTTGAAAGAGCTGAAATACAAATAAAAGCTTATGAACTTTATAGTTCTACTCACTCTCAGCAAAAATCTGATGTTGTTTTAGAAGAGTATAAAAAATATAAAGATACTATTTTAAGTAAAATTGATGTTGCTGTATTAGAAAACTATAAGAGAATTAAAGAAAATAAAGGCGAAGCTTTGGCTAAAATAGAAAATTACAAATGCAGTGCCTGTAATGTAGCTATACCTAAAATGACTGTTAATGAGGTTAGAAGACAGAATCAAATTATTATGTGCTTCCATTGCGGAAGAATATTATTTACTACTGACTGATAAAATTAATGATAAATAGTTATTTAAAAATATGGGCGGCTAAAAGAAATATATTAATAATACTTCTTTTAGCTTTCCTTTATATTTCATGCTCGCCGAATAAGCCTAGCTCAAATATTTCTGAGTTTTATAATTACCCTAACCCATTTATTCCAAGCAAAGAAAAAACCACTTATAAAGTTTCTATAATAAGCGGAAAAATTGTAAGTGCAAAAATCGAAATATATTCTCAAAGCGGTGATTTAATGGATTCAAAAAGCTTAGTTATTGACAGCAGCGAAAAAACAGCATCTTGTATATGGTCTGGTCTTGATAAAAATGGCAAATATCTGCCTTCTGGTATTTATGATGCTAAAGTTATAGTAAAAGATAATCAAGACTCTGCATTTATTGCCGAGTTTAAAACTTCTATAAGATAATAAAAAGACTTATTCTATAATAATGCATTATAAAATAAGCCTTATTTTTTATTACTTATTTTCTATTTTTGATTTTTTCTATCCAAGTATTATATTCTTCATCTGATATTTCATCTAATATTTTTACATAAGGTTTTAATTTTTGATACGGCTTTGAAAAATAATTTACATCCCATTTTATAGGCTTATTCCACATACCTTCACTGTCCATAATAAGTATATGAGTGTCCTCCAAATCAGGAATATCCGAAGGAGACATATCTACATATAATATTTTATTCAAATCCAATTCTCCATTTTCATTTTCAACATTATAAGAGCCGTCTTTTTGAACAGCATATATAGTATAATACTGCTGATGAGCCTCTGCTTCTATAAGTTCTTTAGCATATTCATTTCCTATAGCTATATTATAAACTGTTTCATTAAACTCATAATTATCTATACCGTACCTTTTTAATAAGTTATCTTTATATAATTGTGCTTCTAATAAAGTGATAAGATAATATCCGTTGCTGATATCCGATGCTTCTATATAAAAACCTCTTTGCATTTTAGGAGTAAGTACAAGAACTTTTGTTTTACAGCAGGCTTCTATACCCACATGTATATATGATAATGCTTTAACATAAGTTTCTAAATATTCAATATGATCTGTTAATCCCAAATCAATAAAATATTTTCTCAAATTTTGATTGGTGCATATTACAGTCATAACAGGCGGTATCATCATATCAATGCCTACAAATGCTTCCAAAGGCTTATAATCTAATCTGTACATAACATCTATAGTAATTCTTGCAATATCATCTTCTGTAAGTTCATCTTCATCTACATTATAAAGCTGAGATGCATTCTCTATAAATCTGCAGGCATTATCTATATTTCTAAAAAATAAATTTATAATACTTCTGCCTATTTCTTCTTCATCTGTTATATCCCCGTGATAAAGAGAATGCCCTACAAAATTTGCAGCATAATATGACTTTAATATATCCATATTTTCAAATTCAGATGATATCTGCCTGCATATATCCAATTCTTTATCAGGGTTATTTTTTACATATTCTTTTAATTTTAAAAATTTATCATTCTGAGACACAAGTTTTTTATTTGCAACCTCATCAACATTAGATTTTTCTTTAGTATAATCAATATAATCTTTTACTATATCTTCCATAAAATAATACTCCTAATATTTTTAGCATATTATATCATAAAAATCGAATATAAGGTATAAGCAAAACTAATAAAATAGAATAAATTATAGCAGGCAGAAAATCCCCTGTTTTTATTTTAGCTATTCTTAATAAATTAATTCCTATCATCATAACAGTAGCACCGCCTGCAGCAGAAACTTCATTAAGCATAGTTTCAGATACATAAGGTTCTAAAAATGATGAAAGCACAGTTAATGCCCCCTGATAAATAAATATACTTAAAATAGAAAAAGAAGTTCCTATTCCATAAACTGCCGACATAAATATAGCTACAAATCCGTCTATAACACTCTTAGTAAATATTAAATCATATATACCCTGAGTTCCTGCCTGAAATGAACCTACTATAGACATAGAACCTGAACAAAAAAGTATTGATGAGGTAAGAAAGCCCAAAGCAAAATTACCTGAATTATCTTTTACTGCAAATTTTCTTTTTAGAAACTCACCGCAATATTCTATTTTTTCTTCTATCTGTAAAAATGTTCCTGTAACTCCTCCAAGCATAATTGATAAAGCAAATATTAATATATGCTTAGAAATGATAGCCATAGTTATGCCTATTGTAAGAGATATTATACCGGCAGCAACAAATACAGGCTCTTCATATTTCTTTGATAATTTTTTTTTGAATATAAGCCCTATTAAAGAACCCAATAAAACAGATGCCATATTAACAAAGACAGCTAACATAAATGAATCCTAAATAATATTTTACTGAAAATAATATACTGTTTCTTTAAAATTTTATCAATAGTATTAAAATACATAAGAAATATAATTTTAATAAACTGCATTTTTATATCAAAAATACAAACTTACTTTATAAAACTAATATATAAATATTAAAAATTTCAAAATGATTTTTTAATTATTTAAAGCCGCAGAAGTATTCATTTTATTTTTATTTCTTGTAGCTATTTGTATAATCACTAATATTATTATAATTGATATTCCTATAATATCAGTATATAATTCAGGGTATATTGAAAGAAGTCCTGCTATAATAAATAATATTCTCTCATAAATTTTACATTTTCTAAATACATATCCTTCTAATCCTGCTGATACTCCGAACATACCAATAAGAGAAGTAATAAATATAGGTATAACATCAATAATTTTAGTATTTATCATTAATATATCAGGATTAAATATAAACATATAAGGAATTATAAAAGCTCCAATCGAAAGTTTTGTCGCTTCAATACCTGTTTTAATAGGGTCTGATTTAGCAATAGCAGCACCAGCCATAGCAGCCAAAGCAACAGGAGGAGTAACATCTGCTATGATTCCGAAATAAAATACAAACATATGAGCAGCTAAAGGCTGATAACCCAAACCTATTATAGCACTTGCAGCTATTGTTGAAGTAATAAGATAATTTGCTGTAGTAGGCACTCCAATACCAAGTATAATAGAACTTATCATTGTTAAAAATAATAATAATAAAGGTATTCCGCCTGATATAGATATTAATCCTGCACCTATTTTCAAACCTAATCCCGTCAAAGTAATAACACCTATTATAATGCCCGCCATAGCACAGGCAACGGCAACGCTTATTATATTTCTAGCAGCATTAACAAAAACATCTATTAAATCATTGAAACCGAAACTCACTTTTCTTTTCATTATAATATCTATTGTTGAATTTATAACAGCAACCAAACCTGCAGCAATTATACCCATTAAACCTGCATAAATAGCAGTCTTTCCAAGTACGAAAAAATATATTATAGCTATAAGAGGTATAATTAAATAACCTTTCTTAAGTAAAAGCTCCCCTATCTTAGGAAGAGAATCTCTTGATAAGCCTTTAAGCCCTGTCTTTTTAGCCTCCAAATGAACCATTATAAATATACCTGTAAAATATAGTATAGCTGGAATAATAGCCGCCTTAACAACCTGCATATAAGGTATGCCTAAACTTTCAGCCATTAAAAAAGAAGCAGCTCCCATTATAGGGGGCATTAATTGTCCGCCTGTGGAAGCAGAAGCCTCAACAGCACCTGCAAACTCAGGTCTGTATCCTAATGATTTCATCATAGGTATTGTAAAACTTCCTGTGCCTACAGTATTAGAAACCGAACTTCCAGACACTGTACCGAACATAGCACTAGTTAATACTGCTACTTTAGCAGGTCCGCCGTCAAATCCTCCTGCTATAGCATTGCATATATCTATAAAAAACTGACCTATTCCCGTTTTATCAAGTAATGCTCCGAAAAATATAAATAAGAATATAAATGTAGCTGAAGCACCTATAGGAGTTCCCATTATACCTTCTGTGTTGTAAAATAAATGAGATACCAATCTTTGAAGAGAATATCCTCTATGATTAAGAAAACCGGGAGCATAAGCTCCGAATAAGGCATACATAATAAAAACTATTGATATTATAAGTATAGGAAGTCCTACTATTCTTCTGCATGCCTCAAAGACAAGAAGTATTCCTATTATACCTACTATAATATCTGTTGTAGTGTATATTCCAGCTCTTCTTATTAATGCCTCAAAATTGATGACAATATAGCTCCAAGAAGCAGCTGCTATTAAAGCAAATACACAATCATACCAAGGAAGTTTATCTTTAGGCATATCTTTTTTCATAGGAAAAAGAAAATAGGCTAGAAACATAACAAATGACAGATGAGTCGCTCTTATAATTTGGGCGGTAATTTTTCCAGATAATATTGAATATAATTGAAATAAGCAGAATACGACAGATATTACTATTATTAAATATTTTTTCCAATCAGTATATCTTCTGTATCTCGATTCACTGTCATATTTTCTCATATAATCATCAATTTCTTCTGCTGTTGGAATATGAATATAATTTTTATGCTTCATTGTTCTCCCTTAATACTTTATTATTTATAAAATTCATTATTACTGCAAATAATGAAACTCTTTTATATTGTATTTTTATATTTACTTGCGGCTTAAATACTCTATTTAATTCAATTTCTTTTCTGTCAATATTAAATCCATCAAATACATCAAACTCTATTTTATGAGAGGCTACAGTTCCAATAAATAAATATAAATCTTTTATTATTTTATTAATATTATTTATTTCTATATAATCATCTGTAATAATTATCTTTTCATCATTTTGAGGATCAGGCATACCAGCACCATAAGAAACAAATCTTGTCTTCTCTAACACAATATCATTATTAGTATTTATAATGTAATAATCTCTAACTCTTCCTTTATTTACAGAATGGGTATATGAAATTAAAAACTCTTTTTTATTAATACTAAATATAAAATTAACTTTATTATTTTTAACGCCATTTAATACGAGTCTTGGAAATAGAGGTACAAATAATAAAGCAATAATTATTACAATGAAAAATATACATATAATAATTTTCTTTAACATAATATAATTACAGATGTATTCATTATCAATATATTAAATAAATAATGAATACATCTAAAAATATAATTATTCTATATTATATCCCAATTCTTTATAGTATTTTAAAGCACCTGAATGAAATGGTATAGATATGCCTTTATAAGCATCTTCAATATTTAACTCTTCTCCTTTAGCATGAGCTATTACTAAATCATCTTTTTTATCAAATAAAGTTTTTATCATATTATAAACAGCATCTTCAGGTATATTATTATTAACCGCAATAGTTGCTCTTACTGCTATTGCTGTAGTATCTGTAGAAATATTATTATATGTATTAGCAGGTATTACAACTTCTGTATAATATTTATATCTGCTAATCATTTCATCTAAAAGTATTTTGTCTAAAGAAACTAAAACTATATCGCTTGATAAAGATAATTCCTGTAAAGCTGCATTAGGTATTCCTGCTACTATAAAACAAGCATCTAAAGTACCGTTTTGCAATCCGTCGCTTGATTCTTTAAAAGAAAGATTTGATTTATTTATATCATTGAAAGACAATCCGTAAGATTCTAGTATTTGCTTAGCATTAAATTCAACACCGCTTCCTGCATCTCCTACTGATACTCTTTTTCCTTTCATATCAGCTATTGTTTTTATTCCGCTTGCTTTTGTAGCTGCTATCTGCACTACTTCAGGATATAGAGTAAGAACAGCAGAGAAATTTGTTAATACTTCGCCGTCAAATATATCTGTGCCGTTATATGCATAGTCCATAACATCATTTTGTACAAAAGCTAAATCAACTTCATGTCTGTTTAGAAGTCTTAAATTTTCAGCAGAAGCTCCTGTTGATTGGGCTGTAACATTCATTCCTTCTATATTGGCATTCCATATACTAGCTATACTTCCGCCAAATGAATAATATGTACCGCTTGTGCCTCCTGTAGCAAAAACATAATTGAGATTGCCGCTTTTTTTACATCCTATCATTAATAGTAATGTTAAGATAAGAAAAGAAGTGATAAAAATATTTCTCATAATAATACTCCTTACAAAATTTATTTAATAATACACTTTATAACATTAAAAGTCAATATTTATTATATTATCTTTTTTGCTTAAGAATTGTATATACTTACAGCTTTTTAGTGCATAAAAAATATTTATTCAAATAAAAAATAAATACTAAGTCATTTATAAAAAAAGTTTAGAATTTACAAAATTTAATATCAGCATAAAAAACTTACTATTATTAAAAAAATAAAAAAGGGCTTAAACCTATTCGTCTAAGCCCCATTATAATAAGTTATTTATTAAGTATTAACCCCATATAATAAGTTTCATATCAAATTTATAACTTAAATCTTTATGATACGGATACATTCTTATGGCATATCCGCTTTGTCCGCTATCAGTACATTCTAAAATACCTGAGAAAGAATGTCTGCCGTTTCCTAAATCAGAAGAATGCTGCATCTCTACTGTGATAGGTTCTATAATCTCTTCTTTCATACTTAATTTACCATAATAAAGCTCTACTCTTACAGAATCAGGTGCTATATCTCCCAAATTAACTATAGTTTTTACCTCGAATTTACTTCCAACTTTTAAATTTCTTGAAGGCATTTCAGAAATAGTATTTTCAAATGAAACTTTAGACCATTTAGAGAAAATATCCTGTTTCCAAGATTTTAATTCTTTAGCTTTAGCAAATTCATTTTTTGTCATATTGAAATATCTTTTGCTTGCCTTATTATAAAATTTATTGAAATAATCAGCAACCATTCTATTAGTAGAGAATATAGGACAAACAGTCTGCATACTCCATTTCATAGCAGAAACCCATTGTCTAGGAATATTATCTCTGCCTCTTTCATAGAATAAAGGTATTATTTCATTTTCTAATACATTATAAAGAGCCTTACTTTCAACTTCATCTTGATATTCCAAATCAGTATACTCTTCTCTGTTTCCTATAGCCCATCCATTCTGACCATCATAAGATTCGTCCCACCAGCCGTCTAGTACACTGAAGTTTAATCCTCCGTTAGGCGGAACTTTCATACCGCTTGTACCGCTAGCCTCTAAAGGTCTTCTAGGGTTATTAAGCCATACATCAACACCCTGAACCATATATCTGGCTACATTGATATCATAGTCTTCTAAAAATACTATATGATCTCTTAAATCTTCTCTTCTGCAAATTTCAGCTATATTTCTAATTAATTCCTTACCGCCATTATCATGAGGATGAGCTTTACCTGCAAATATGATTTGTACAGGTCTTTCAGAATTATTAACTATCTTTTTTAATCTTTCTAAATCTCTGAAAAGCAATGTTCCTCTTTTATAAGTAGCAAATCTTCTCGCAAAACCTATTGTTAAAGCTTCAGGAGAAAGTATCTGCTCAGCATGTCCTATTTCTTTTTTTGTATATCCTCTGTTTGTAATCTGAGTTTTTAATCTTTCTCTGCAGAAATCAATAAGTCTTTCTTTTCTTCTTTCATGAGTTCTCCAAAGTTCAGCATCAGGTATTTTCTGAACTCTTTCCCAAATTTCAAATTCTAAAGGCTTAGTTCTCCAGCGAGGTCCTAAATATCTGTCTAATAAGTTCTGCATATCAAAGGATATCCAGCTTAAAGTATGAATTCCATTAGTAATAGAATCTATAGGAAGTTCATTAATAGGTACTCCTTTCCAAATATCTTTCCACATAGCTCTTGATACATGTCCGTGAAGCTCGCTAACTCCATTATTTTCTGCAGATAAGTTTAATGCAAGCACAGTCATACAGAAGCTTTCTTTTTGATCATCAGGATTAATTCTTCCAAGTCTAATGAATTCGTCCATAGTCATATCTATATGCTTAACATAATCAGTAAAATACTTCTGAATCATATCTATAGGGAATATATCATTACCAGCAGGTACAGGAGTATGAGTTGTAAATGTATTAGAACTGTATACTATTTCCCTAGCAGTGTTTTTATCCAAATTATTATTAGCCATTAGCTGTCTCATTCTCTCCAAAGAAAGAAAAGCACTATGTCCTTCATTCATATGATAAATAGTAGGTTTAATTCCCAATTTATCCAATGCCTTAACACCGCCTATACCAAGAAGTATTTCCTGCTGTATTCTAGTTTCTAAGTTGCCGCCGTAAAGCTGAGCAGTAATATCTCTGTCTTCTATACTATTTTCTTCTATGTTAGCATCTAAATAATAAAGTTCTATTCTTCCTACATTGGCTTTCCAAATTTGGGCATAAACTTTTCTTCCAGGTAAATCAACATCCACCTTCATTGTTTCGCCGTTTTTATCTAAAACTTTTTCCAAAGCCAAATTGAAAAAATCATTTTCTATATCATATTCCTGCTGCCAGCCGTCAGTATTCAAATATTGTCTGAAATATCCTTTTCTATATAGAAGTCCTACAGCTACTAAAGGAAGTCCCAAATCACTTGCAGATTTTAAATGATCTCCTGATAATATACCAAGTCCGCCTGAATAATTAGGCAAAGACTCATGCAAACCATATTCAAAAGAAAAATAAGCTATTTTCTCATTTTCTGTTTTTTTACTATCATCTAAGCTATCATACCAAGTTTCCTGATTCATATAAGTTTTAAACTCATCATAAACTTCTGCTAAATTCATCATAGCAGCATCATCTTGAAGCATTGCATTAAAACGCTCCTGAAGAGATTCGCCTAAAACTCTTATAGGATTATGATCTCTTTTATCCCAATTATCAATATCTATTGTTCTCAATAAAGTTACAGCCTTCTGATTCCAACACCACCAGAAATTTTTAGTAATCTCTATAAGAGGCTCTAATTCTTTTGGTACAGATGGAGAAACCATATATTTGCTTAATTTCATAAAAATTTACCGCCTTAAAATTATTTAGATATATTTTTTTATTATATAAATATTTTAAAATAAAATCAATGAATTTATTTATATAATAATGCTTAATAACTGTATATATACAATAATTTTTATTAAAAAAATCGAATATGCCTTATATAAATATTAATAAAGAAATATATATAATAATAAACATTATTTATTATTGACTTTTATTAATATTATTATATAATATTTTACTATGAAAGTTATTTTGAAAGTTAATATTTTTTCAAAAATTATAAATATAGATTCTTTTAATATATCATTTTTCTTCAGTTTTTTTGGCGTTTAAAACGCCGAGATATTCTTTTTTTACAACAACAAATAAAACAACAAAAACAAATACATAAATTAATTTTTTAATTATAAATTATATAAAGCAAATACATAAATTAACATTATAAAAAAGGAGATACATTACTATGATAGTTGTAATGAAAAAAGATGCAAAAGAGGAATACATAGATAATATAACAGACAGGCTTATAAATGCAGGACTTGGAACTAATAAAATAGTAGGAATTGACTGCACCGTTATAGGTATAGTAGGAGATACTTCTAAAGTAGACAGAGAATTAATATCCTCTTTGCCCGGAGTATCTAAAGTATTAAAAGTTCAGGAGCCTTTCAAAAGAGCAAACAGAGCTTTCAAAAAAGAAGATACTATTGTAGATGTAAGCGGTGTAAAAATAGGAGCATCAAGCCCCGTTATAATAGCAGGTCCTTGTTCGGTGGAAAGCGAAGAGCAGGTTATTAATATTGCTAAAAGCGTAAAAACGGCAGGAGCTTCAATACTTAGAGGCGGAGCTTTCAAGCCTAGAACTTCTCCTTATGCTTTTCAGGGCTTGGCTTTGGACGGACTTAAAATATTGAAATTAGCTAAAGAGGAGGCGGGTATTCCTATTGTAAGTGAAATAGTTTCTATAAAGCATTTGGAGGAATTTGATAA
>NZ_CAJTQJ010000053.1 GCF_910578695.1 uncultured Brachyspira sp. | reverse complement strand
ATTAGCTAATTTTTAGCGAGTTTATAGCTAGCAACAATAAAAATAATTTTTATTATAGATAGAAATACCATTATAAACTATTCTAAATAAGCATTAAAAAACCTGTATAATCCCTGAGAATCATATTCAGTATTTTTTAATCTCTCTGAAACAAGCAAAGCCTCAGAATAATAATATATAGGTATAATAGCATTATCATTCATAAAAATATTTTCTGCTGAATGAAGAGTATGCATTCTTATATCATTATTTTTATTTTCTGAAGCCTCATTGATATAATCATCAAATATATTATTTGAATATGAACCGTAATTATTAGGAGCATCGCTTTTAAAAATATTCAAAAAATTAATAGGATCATTATAATCTGCATACCATAAATAAACAGCCAAATCAAAATTTTTATCATACATATTCTGAAGATAAGAAGCCCATTCATTTTTAATTATTCTAATATCAATATTCAAAGCCTCTTTAAACATATTCTGCACAGCATCTGCAATATTAATATCAAATTCTCTTGTCGCTATAAGCAAATCAAGTACAGGAAAATTTTTACCGTTTTCATATCCTGCCTGAGATAATAATTTTCTAGCCTCTTTAATATCATCTTCATAATTATCTGTACCTATATGTCTTGTGACTTTATCCCTGAAATCTCCGTTTATATCATTAATACCATAAGGAATTAAACTTCCTGCAGGTCTTTCTCCGCATTTAGTAATTGATTTTACTATATAATCTCTGTCGATAGCTAAAGATAATGCTTTTCTTACTTTTTCATCTTTTAAAACTTCTTTATTTAAGTTATATCTGTAATAATATGATGCAGCAACTGGTACAATATGAACTATTCCTTTTTTCTTTAGATTTTCAATATCCTTTCTTGGAAAAGGTTTAGCGAAATGAATTGAACCATTAAGAACTCCTGCAAGCGAAGTATTAGGCTCTTCCATTAAAAGAAAAGTTAATTTATTAGGCTTTATATTTTCATTATTCCAATAATTAGTATTTCTTTCAAGTATTATATTTTTATCGAAATTTCTTTCAGTCATTTTAAAAGCACCGTTTCCTATATAAGTTTCAGGCTTTAATGTCCATTCATCGCCGTATTTATTTATAATATCTTCTCTCACAGGATAAAAAGGAGGATAAGCAGCAAGCTCCAAAAAGTATGCGGTAGGACTATTTAATTCTGCTTCAAATGTATAATCATCTATAGCCCTTACGCCAAGTTCTTCTATTTTTTTTTCACCGCTTATGACTTCTTTTGCATTCTTTATCACTTCAAAATAATAACTGTATTTATTGGCAGTTTTAGGATCAACAGCCCTCCTCCAAGTATAAACAAAATCATCTGCCTTAACTTCTTTTCCGTCGCTCCATTTAGCATTACTTCTTATATGAAAAGTATATATATTGCCTTCTTTATTAATATCCCAGCTTTCGGCAGTACCTCCTATTATTTTATTATTTTCATCTTTTTTTGTAAGCCCTTCAAATGCATGAAGAATATATATCATAGTAAGATTATCTGTATTTAATGTAGGATCAATTGTTAAAGGTTCAGGTGCCAGATTTATCACTATTTCATTATTTATTTTATTAATTTCTTTTTCTGAATTATTTGAACATGATATTATTAAGAGCATTAATAAATTTAAAATAATAATACTTCTATTTTTCATTTTTATTTTTACCTTTTTTCTTTTACTTTTCTTTACATTTTACTTTTTTTTATTTTACTTTTTAATTTTTGCATTTTTATTTTTTATAATAAAAAAACTTAATTATAAGGCAGTATATCATTTATAGAAGATACGCATAAATCAACAGCTCTTTCTATCTCCTCTTCATTTATTATCAAAGGCGGATTAAAGTAAATAACATTTCCTAAAGGTCTTAATAAAAGTCCTCTTTGAAGAGCTTTCTTATATATTTGATAACCCATTCTAAGTTTTGAATCGAATCCCTCTTTTGTATTTTTATTAATAACTAATTCCATAGCATTAATAAGCCCTATATTTCTAATCTCTCCTATATTTTTATGATTATCAAGTTTTTCTTTTAATTTATTATTCAAATACTTAGCTCTTATATTTGCTTTATTTATAATATCATCTTCTTTTAAAATTCTTTGTACGGATAAAGCAGCAGAACAGCCCAAAGGGTTACCGCTATAGGTATGACTATGCATAAAAGCCTTTCCCTCATTATAGTCAGCATAAAAAGCGTCATATATTTTATCTGTAGTGATTGTTATAGCCATAGGCATATATCCGCCTGTAAGCCCCTTTGAAATGCACATTATATCAGGACTTATATCAGCATAATCGCATGCAAACATCTTTCCTGTGCGTCCGAAATTTGTGGCTATTTCATCGGCTATAAAAATTACATTATATTTATTGCAAAGCTCTCTTAGCTTTTTTAAATAAAGCGGAGGGTATATTCTCATTCCTGCACTTGCCTGAAGCAAAGGCTCTATTATAACAGCACAAATCTCTTCTCCGTACATTTCAAATTTTCTCTCAGCATCTTCAAAGCATTCGCATATACATTTTTCTCTATTTTGATTATACTTACATCTGTAGCAGTCTGGTGCCTGTATATGTATAGTATCCATTAACATAGGCTTGTATATTTTTGCATATAAGTCTAAACTTCCAACAGATAATGCCCCAATAGTTTCGCCATGATAACCGTCAGTAAAGCATATAAATCTTGTTCTTTTAGTATTTCCTATTTGATGCTGATATTGAAATGCCATTTTTAAAGCAGCTTCCACAGATGAAGAACCATTATCTGAAAAATTAAATTTAGTAAGTCCTTTAGGAAGTGTATTTATAAGCTCTTCGCATAATTCAATAGCTCCTTTATGAGAAAAGTTTGCAAATATAACATGTTCTAATCTGTCAAGCTGTGCTTTTATACCTGCATTTATTTTTTCATTGCAATGCCCAAGCAGATTACACCACCAAGAGCTTACAATATCAATATATTCTTTTCCATTTTTATCATAAAGATATATTCCCTTGCCCCTATCTATTATTATAGGAGGAAGCTCTTCATAATCTTTCATCTGCGAACAAGGATGCCAAATATATTTTAAATCCTTTTCTTCTAATGTCATAAAAAATCCTTATTACTCAAAAATAGATTCTAAACTTTTAATACTGCTGTCTAATTTTAAAATGCCGTTTATTACCATACCTATAATTTTTATGCCTGTAATATTTTCTATCATTTTTTTATTATCTTTATGCATCGTATCTGAAGTTTTGAATCTGTTTAATATTATGCCGTTAATTTTTAAATTCCTGCTTCTCATATACTCTATAGTCAGAACTGTAGAATTAATAGTACCAAGCCCGGAATCTGCAATTATAATAGAAGGTATATTTAATTCTTTTATGATATCTTCCAAAAATATTTTATTATCTTCATCATATCTTATAGGGCATATTATGCCGCCGCTTCCTTCTACTACTATATAGTCATGTTTTTTAGATATATTTTCATAATCACTTTTTATTACTTTCATATCTGGAGGATTTCCCTCAATTTGTGCTGCTAAATGAGGTGAATAAGAATGCTTATAAGTATATGATACCATTTCATTATAAGAATCTGATAAGCCTGCTTTTTCTTTTAAAACCCAAGCATCGCTGTCTGTAATATTTCTGCTTCCGCTTAATGCTGCCTTATAATATCCTGCATCTATATTATTGTCTTTTAATTTTTTTACAATCAATGCTGATACATAAGTTTTTCCTATATCCGTTCCTGTTGCTGTTATGAAAATTGCTTTAGCCATAATAATTTTCTCATTTATTATTTTTTTATCAATAATTATTTTTTTAATTAATCTTCTGTTAATTGAATTTTATACCCCAATTCTTCAGCCATTTTTTTATCTGTTTCTATGGATATCCCTGCAGTTGTAAGCATATCTCCTGTTATAGCAGCATTTGCTCCTGATAAAAAACATGTTCTGCCTTTATCTTTTAAAAGTCCCCTTCCGCCTGCAAGCCTTATAAATGCTTTAGGATTAATAAATCTATAAACAGCAACTATTCTTCTCATATCATCTTCAGTAAGAGGAATAATATTTTCAAAAGGAGTATTTGCTATAGGATTAAGCATATTAACAGGAATAGACATTATTTTAAGCTCTCTCAATTCCAAAGCCATATCAATTCTATCCTCCCAAGTTTCGCCCATACCCATAATACCTCCGCTGCATACTGCCATTCCTGCTTTTTGAGCTGCTTTTATAGCATTAATCTTATCATCATAAGTATGAGTTGTGCATACTTGAGTAAAGAAATTTCTTGAGGCTTCTAAATTATTATGAACTCTTTTAAGCCCTGCATCTTTCATTTTTTTAAATCCCTCTTCATCAAGAAAACCCAAAGAGGCACATATATACCCTTCGGTTTCTTTATTAAGGGTTTCTAAAGCTTCATAAACTTTGTCTATTTCATCTTTATGCAATTCTCTTCCTGATGTTACTATAGAGTATCTTAAAACTCCTTTATCAAAATCACTTTTTCCCTGTTCTAATATTTTTTCTTTATCAAGTAAATTATACTCCTCGCAATTTGTATCATAATGAGAGGACTGAGCACAGAATTTACAGTTTTCAGAACATTTTCCGCTTTTGGCATTGATTATTGAACACATATCAAAAATATCTGAGCAGTAATATTTTCTTATATCATCAGCAGTACTGCATAAAGTATCTAATGGTGCTTCAATTAACTGCATTGCCTCATCTTTTGTTATATCATATCCTTTAATAATTTTTTGTTTTAATTCTTCAAGAAATACATTTTGTTTTATAGTAATATCTGCATTACTCATTATAACCCCCTGTAATTTATAGTTCCTGATATAATTCTCTCAACTTTACCGTCTTGAAACTCTATTATAAGTGCAAAAGTTTTGTCTATACCCAATACTTTTACTATATAATCTTTATTATCTATATTAATAGAAACTTTTTTTCCAATTAAAAATGAGCGTTTTATATATTCATCATAAAAAACAGCATTATTAAAATAATATTCATATATATTCTCTAATATTTTGGCTATTAAAATATTTCTTATATCAATATTATTTTCTATATCAGCGTCTTTTATATTATCTTCTGCGTTTATTGAAGAAGCTATATCATCAATTTCTTTAGGAAAGCCGTTTTTTGGAAAATTAACATTTATTCCTATTCCTATAACAGCATAATCTAATTTCCCGTCCTCAAAACTTAAAGCTCCTTCTGTAAGTATTCCGCATACTTTTTTATCATTAATAAATATATCATTCACCCATTTTATCTGAGTATCTTTATTTGAAATTTCTTCTATAGATTTTGATACCGCTACCGCTGCAGCTGCAGTTATTAAAGAACTTTTAAAAATTTTCTTCTCTTTTTTCATATTAAGTATTATACTCATATAAATACCTGTACCATAAGGCGAGAAAAAATATTTTCCGTTTCTTCCATATCCGTTTGTCTGTCCTTCGGCAAGAATTACTGTACAGCTTTCAGCTCCGTTAATTGCCATTTTTCTTGCTATAGTATTCGTAGATTCCACCGTTTTATACATCAAAAAATTAAACTTATCAGAATATTTATGCATATTATTTTTTATTATTTTTGATGATAAAATATCAGTTTCTTTTGAAAGTGCATATCCTTTATTTGACACAGAATGAATATTATATCCTTCATTTTTTAAATGCTTTACAGCTTTCCATACAGCAGTTCTGCTTACATTAAGCTCATTAGCCAATTTTTCACCTGATATGAATAATCCTTTATTTGATTCAAGTGCTGATATTATATTTTCTTTGATATTTCTGCTCATAATACTAATAATAACATAATAATCAGAATTGTCAACATTGAATTAATATTAAGTTTACAATTTTTAGATTAACAATTTGTTGTTATTGCCAGCTATAAAACAATTTTTATTAATATAAATATTATCTATATAAATAATAAATATGTATTAATATCTCATTTATAATTAATAAATTTTATATATAAGCGGATAAAATATGTACAATATACAAAAATAAATTGTATTAATATTATACTGTTTTTAAATTATTAATTATAAAAATATTAATTGAATAAGGATAAATGTATCATTTTAATACTATAAATAAAATTTAATTGGTACGATTATTGCATATATAGTGCTGTAAGCGATGATGACTTAATAAAAGCAAAATTAATCGCTGATAAATTAGAAATATAAAAGTTTATATAAAAAGGAGTTTTAATTATGACTAAAAGATTATTTTTTCCAGCTTTACATTCTATGTTAGATGATTTCAGAGCTTTTGATGAGGCATACAAAAATAATGAGAATAGAAAATTATCTCATTATAATATAGAAGAAGATGACAAAAACTATATGATAGAAATAGATATGCCGGGTGTGAGAAAGGAGGACTTAGAAATAGGCATAAAAGAAAATGTACTTCATATATATGCTGAACGCAAAAAATTGATTGCTGATACTTCAGAAAAAAATAAAGAATCAAATGAAGTAAATGAAGCGAATAATAATGAAGTAAATGAAGCAAACAATAATGAAATAGTTGTCTCTAAATATGAGCAGAGTTTCAGTATTAATACAAAAGGAATTGATGCTGAAAGTATAGAAGCTAATTTAAAAGACGGCGTTCTTAGAATAACTCTTCCTAAAAAAGAAGAAGTAAAATATGAGAAGAAAATAAATATAGCTTAATAATAAAATATAAAGGTTTATGAAAATTAAAATATAAAAATAATGGTTAAAGGAGATTTAAATATGTCAGGAAAATTATTTGTACCAGCTTTACATTCAATTTTATCAAATGCTAATGGATACAGTTTTTTAGGAAACTGCGATTCAAGTTATAATATAGAAGAAGATGACAAAAACTATATGATAGAAATAGATATGCCGGGCGTGAGAAAGGAGGATTTGGAAATAGGCATAAAAGACAATATACTTTCTATTTCTGCTAAAAGAAAAAGAACTGTTAAATCAGAAAATGGGGATTCAAAAGATGAAGTAGTTTCAAGCTATGAGCAGAGCTTTAATATCAGCACAAAAGGAATTGATATTGAAAATATATCTGCCAATTTGAATAATGGGGTTTTAATGGTTGCCCTCCCAAAGAAAGAAGAACTCAAATATGAAAGAAAGATAGAAATCAAAACTGCATAATAATGATTAAAAACCATATAAAAAGGCATAGGTATAATTTTACTTATGTCTTTTTTTATATATAAAAAGGACAGCATTAAAAAATACTATCCCTTATAAAAAACTGTAATATTTATGTAAAGTCTTATTTTATTACCAAATTATTAAAGTAGAGCCCCAAGTAAATCCTCCTCCGAATGCTGTTAATAAAACCAAATCTCCGTCATTTATTTTGTTATTATCCAAAGCATCAGTTAAAGCTAATCCGATACTTGTAGAAGAACAGTTGCCGAATTTATTAAGCACAACACTTACCTTTTCCATAGGAAGTCCTATTCTCTTAGCAACAGCCTGCATTATTCTTAAATTAGCCTGATGAGGCACAAAGTATTTTACATCGCTTAACTGTTTTCCGGAAGTTTCTAAAACTTTATCTATACTATTTGAAAACTCTATAACAGCCCTTTTAAAAGTTTCAGAACCGTCCATATGTATTTTAAACTCAGGAGCCTCCAAATCATCAGCTCTTATAGGGCAGGCACTTCCGCCATTAAGGACTATAGCCATATCAGGCTCGCTTTGCATGTGCATTCCTATTATGCCTTTTCCGTCATCTCTAGTTGTGATAAGAGAAGCAGTAGCCGCATCTCCGAATAAAATTGCAGTTCCTCTATCTTTCCAATTAATATCTTTAGTTAATTTTTCACTTGATACTATTAGTATATTTTTACATTGTCCGCTTTCTATCAAAGAAGTAGCTGTATTTAATGCATAAATATATCCTGAACAAGCAGCAGATAAATCCAAAGCAAAACAGTTCTTAAGTCCCAAAGTATTTTGAAGCTGTCCTGCCATAGAAGGAAATATATAATCTTTTGTTACAGTAGGAACTAATATTGCATCAACTTCTTTTAAATCTGCTCCCTTTTTCTCTAAGTTTCTAACAGCATTTAATCCCATTTCAAAAATAGTTTCATCTTTTCTAGCCATATGTCTAGTTTCTATACCTGTACGGGTTATTATCCATTCATTATTAGTATCTAATATGCTTTCAAAATATTTATTATCTAATATTTTTTCAGGTACATAGTAGGCTATGTTTTTTATATATGCTCTTTTCATACTATTCTCCGTTATTAATCTACTTAAATATAGAATTATCACTCAAAAAAGTTTACTAAAAATAATAAAAAAATCTATAGCTAATAATAACTATTTTTTAATAATTTAATATAAAATACAAAATTATTTTTATAAATAAATCAAATTTTATAATTATTATTTAATTAAAGCTTTATTCTTTAAACAAAAGGTAAATATTACTAGAATTATATTGATGTTCTTCTGTATATATTTTCCAATCGGTAAGTCTCTCTACGCTATGTAATCCTCTGTCGCCCTCATGCATATTCAAATTTTTATAAGGCTCATTAATCAAAGTAGCGTCAAAGTGTCCGTCTTCTGTAAAATCATGAACATCAAACCATAAATGCTCTAAATCATTATTATCATTTTCTGCTTCGCTGTATCCCAATTTTACCAAGAAAGCAGTTTTTTCATCGCCTTTATTTTCTTTAAATAATTCTAAAAAATATTCTAATTTTGCAAAAGCAGCTTCTCTCATAATAGAAGTTTCAAAATTACTCATCATAAACATAGGATTATCTGTAAGCTCATTTTGATAATAATCAAGAGTATGATAATTATTTTCTTTATCTACAGCAGCTAAAATTCCAGAAGGAGTATTATGCACTCCGTCATTTCTGTCTTTTATGCTTCCAGAAACATCATCATCTATATTGAGTTTTTTTAAAGCATCCTGCCAAGGAAGCCAGCATACATAAACCTGATAAGCAGGATTAAATTTAAAGCCCGCTTCAGGAACTCCTCTTTCTATAAAAAGTTTAGCACAAGTATTTAATAATTCACCATAATAAGCTCTTGCATCTTCAACTCCCACTATTTCCAATTCTATAGAGCCTACCCTATAAAGTCCGTGAGTATGAAACCAATATTCTATTTTATTCGGATCCTTATCATCATCATAAACTGCATGTATTGTAAATAGATAATCCAAAGAAGGAGGCAGATCAAAAGTAGAAGTATATGAAAGCCAATCTCCTGAATGAGCTGTATAGCATGACATATCTAAAAATATAGAGCATTCAGGAACTAAAGCATCTAAAAATTTTAATTGTCTTTGATAATCGGTGAGAGGAAAATTATCAAAAGTTGTAGTTACATGCAAAGCATATTTACATTCTAAAGCCTCGTTATAATCATCTTCTCTTACAGTATTAACAGAAAATATTTCAGGTACATTTTCAGTAACAGTTGAAGCTTCAACTAATGCCACATAAAAATTAAGCTCATCATTATTTTCATCTTCATTATGATTATGCACGCATCCGCATTCATCATGTTCGCAATGCTCGTCATATTCATTTTCAATTATCATAGGAAGATACTGAAGTTTTACCTGCACTTCCCATATTGATTTATCTCTTATATATTTAGTTTTATCTGTCTCATTAAATTCAAGTACAATATATTCATCTGATTCTGAGAGTATATCTCTAAACTCATCAATACTCATATTATGATCATATTCTTTGGTAGGTACAGCAGCCATCCATGACTCAAGTCTTTGTTCGCCGCTTGAAAATATATTATATAATTTTTCATTATAATCCATTATTTTTACCTCTGTTATTACTATTTATATTATAATATTAATTTTTGTAAACACTCTTTTTTAGTATAGTTTAATTTATATTTTTTTCAACTTTTTAATTTATAAATTATCAAAAAATGTATCCAAAATATTTTTTGATTTTTTCCATTCTGGCATATATAAACTTATTATATTATAGAATTTTCTGCTATGATTAGGCTCTAATAAATGAGCTAATTCATGTACTGTAATATATTCTAAAGCAGAAATAGGATATTTCATAAGTTCTAAATTAAATGTAATATTTTTTTTTATAGTATCGCAGGAACCCCATTTGCTTTTTAATTTTTTTACAGTAAATGAATTAACTTCTAAATTCATAATTGAACAGTACTTTTTTATTAATGAATCAAATAATTTTAATGCTTCTTTTTTATACCATATATCAAGAAGTATATGCTTTTTTCTTATATCGCTGTTTTTGTATTCCTCTTTATCTTTTATATTCACATACATATATATCATTCTGCCTGCAGGAATTATATTTTCTTTTTTACATTTTAATACTTTAAGCATATAGCTTCTGCCTAGATAAAAAATTTCATTTCCGCTTATTAATTCTTTTCTGCTTATATCAAAATTATTTTTCTTCTTTACAATTTCTTTTCTTTCTTCTATCCATTCTCTTCTTTTTTCTATAAGTTCGTATATATATTTTTTAGCTGCTCTTTTCGGTGCTGTAACATATATATTTAAATCAGGCTTTACTCTTATATAAATATTTTTGATTTTTTTGTATTTTATTATTATTTCGTTCATATATTATTTATTTTATTTATATATTATTTATTTTATTTATATATTATTTAATACTTTTATCGCTGTAATTTGAATATATATTTAATCCTATTTTAAGAAGTATTTGTAAAAATGATATCATTTCCTGATTATTATTGCTTAAGCTAAGTATTTTTTTATTATTTATATCCTGCCCAAGTTCAAATAATTTTGTATCTATATCGCCTTCTATATTATTTCTTATAGATGATATATTCTGCCAATCAGGAATTCTGCTGCTTGATTTAAATAACTCATCTACAAATAAAGAAAAATCTATTAATGTATCATCATTATCTATATATTTTTTGGAGTTATCATAAATTGATCTTGCACATCTATTATATCTTATACGCTCATCATATTTAAGATTTTCTTTTTCATTTTCACCTTTAATTGTTGAGGCTATTTCCATTGCTTCCAAAAGTTTTTCTTCTTCGCTTATTCTGTTATTTTGGTATTTAACTATTATAACTGATATTTTTTCTGAAAGTTTGCTGTACATTTCAGGATTTTCTTCCATTCTTTCTTTTATTACACTATTTGAGGCATTTAATACTGCATCTGCTTTATCTTCATTTAGATATGCTATTTCTTTTTCAAAGTCTGCATCAAATATGCTTGGTATTCTATTTAAAACTTTAACATCATTATCAGTACCTACAAACTCATCATAAAGTTTCTGCATTTTAGATTCATATTCTTTAAAGTCTACAGCTTCGTGATGAGTAATTCTTAAACGCTTTCTAAGTGCAATACATATTTTAAATAAATCTTTATATTTTTTAATTTCTTCATATTCAAAACTTTCTATAAAATACTCGCTGAACTGACATATATCTAATAGCTTTGAGTAATTTAAAAATAATTTATAAAAATTTTTTCTTTTATCTTCATCTTTTAAAATATTAGAGCATACATCATAAGCATTATTTAAAAGAAGTTCGGGCAGAAATTTAAGTAAATCATCATAAGCATTTTTAAAATCTTTTATTTTATCTTTTATATCAAATACTGCATCTTCAATATCTTCTAAATCATAATTTGCTAATTTATCATAAGTATTTAAAGCATTATCTAAATTTTTAAGAAGTCCTCTATAGTCTATTAATATTCCATTATCTTTTCCTGTATATGTTCTGTTTACTCTTGCTATAGCCTGAAGAAGACTATGATCTTTTAATTCTTTATCTATATATAAAACCTGAGCCCTAGGAGCATCAAAACCTGTAAGAAGCTTATCTACTACTATTAGTATATCTATGCTGCCTTTTTTAAAACTTTTTATAGTTTCTTCTATATATTTATTTTCATCATTTGAGTATTTACTGTAAAGCTCCTTCCATTTTTCAGATACATATTTTTTCTTCTCAGAACCATTTTTTTTATTATGCTCTTCTTTATCTTCTCCCTCATCTATCTGCGAAGATATAACTACTGCAGTTTCTAATTTATGATAAGAATCAAATATTTCTTTCATCTTCATAGCCTGATATTTACTTGAAACGGCAAGCATAGCATTAAACTCAGTATCTTCTAAATTCTTTTTATAATGCTTTGCTATATCATCGGCTAATACTATTAATCTCTGTTCGCTTTCTAATATTACTTTTTCAGTAACTTTTTTATTTTTTAAATCTTCTTTTTCTTTATCTGTTAAATCTTTTGTGATTAAATCATATCTGTAATCTATGCCTTTTTTATCATAAATTTTCTGTTCTATAAATCTGCTTTCATAATATAAAGGCACTATTACTTTATCTTTTAATGCATCTCTTATAGTATAAGAATCTATAAATCCGCCGAATTTTTCCGCAGTGCTTTTTTCAGATTTGTATAAAGGTGTGCCTGTAAAGCCTAAATAACATGCATTAGGAAAAACATTTCTCATCTTCATAGCAAAATTGCCGTACTGAGTTCTATGGCTTTCATCTACCAATATAAAAATATCCGATGAATCTATTACTACTTTTTTATCAAATACTTTTTCAAATTTATTGATTACTGTTGTTATTACGCTTTTACCGCTTTCTATTAATTTTATTAAGTTTGCACCAGTAGACGCTCTTGCTGCTGATATATCTGTATTTTTGAAAGTGCTGTGAATTTGCTCATCTAAATCTACTCTGTCGGTAACAACTACTATTTTTGAATTTTTTATTTTTCTTGATATTATTTTTGTAAGCATTGACATTGTAAGACTTTTGCCGCTTCCCTGAGTATGCCAAATTACTCCGCCTTGTCTTTTTCCTTTAACTATATTTTGTACTCTTTCCATAGTCTTTTTTACAGCGAAGTATTGATTATATCTTGCTGCTTTTTTTACAGTTCCGTCAAATATGATAAAATATTCTAAAATATCAAATAATCTTTCTTTTTGAAAGAGCGAATATAATGTTATATCTATTTCATTAATAGTCCTGTCTTTTACTATTTTTTTAAGCTCTTTTATTACTTTGCTTTCTTCTATTTTTTCTTTTTCAGCTCTTTCAGTATGCTTATTTCTTTTATTATCATTATTTTCTTTATCTTTCCATATATTATATAATTTTGCGGGAGTACCTGCTGTGCCGTATTTAACCATATCATCATTAGCACAAATTAATAATTGACTGAATTTAAATAACTGTCTTATTTCTTTTTCTTCCTGATTTCTAATCATTTGCTCTACTGCATTCTTTGAGTCTACACTTCCTTTTTTTAATTCGATTACAGCTATAGGTATGCCGTTAATGAATACAACTAAATCGGGTCTTCTTGTTTTTTCTTTTTCTTCTAATGAACTTCTATTTACTATGAATTCTTCTGTTATATGAAATATATTATTTTCTATATTATCAAAATCTATATATTTAATATTGAAGCTTTCCTGCTTATTTCCTATTTTTTCTTTATATGATTCGCCTTTTAATATTCTTTCGGTTATCTCTTCATTTGTAATTAAATATCCTTTTATAAGAGGAATATCTAAATCATCTGCCGCCTTTTTAATATTATCTATTGAAAAACTATTTTTTTTGCCGTCATACATAAAATAATTAATTTTTTTAAGCTGTTCTTCAAGAATATTTTTAAAAAGCACATTATTAGTATCATTATTTCTTTCTTTCAATGCATCTTCATAGCTGATATACTGATATCCCATACTTTTAAAAAGCTCTATTACTTTATTCTGTAATACTCTCTCGCTGTATTGTTCATTCATAAAAAAACTCCCATTATTTATTAAGTCAGCTATAAATATAATATTTTACTTTTTATTATACAATAAAGTGCTAAAATAAAAAGTATACAAATAATATAATAGCGAACTGAAAGCATATTACAGTATGCCTATAAAGACAGCAGAATAAAAAAAATAACTATAAAAAAAACAATCAAAAATTAAATATCATAAATAAATTTTATATAAAATCTTAAAATAATTTAGTTATAATGAATAAAGCAATAAAAAAATATAGTTGACAAAACTCTGCAAATATATATACTAATGTATATTTGTAGGAGGAGGTTATATTTTATGAAAATGATAGAAAAATTGGATATAACTTCTTATAATTTAAAAACAGAAAAAGAATTAAAAGATACTATTATGATTTTACAAGAACGTATAAAAGATCTTAATTATCATATAGGTGAAATCGAAACTGAAAATAATGACTTGAGAGAAAAAATAGAAAAATTTAATTTGAAAAAATGTAAATACCCTTTATATATTGTTTCTGATTTATTAAAAGATATGTATTTTTCAGAGCTATCTGATGAAAGTATATTAAAAGTTGCTCAGGACAATTCTCTTTTAGATAAAGAAGATTATGTTATAGGAATACCTATAGATAAAAATTCAAATAAAATTGCTTTTGCTTTTTCATTGCTTGGTGTTATGGAAATGATTCAATTACTTCAAAATACGATTAATGATAAAATGGATAATTTGATTTCAGTGTTTGATAAAAAACCTGATAATTTCGATGAAACAGTAAATAATATAGAAAAAGAGTTATTATCAGATGAATATTTATTACAGTCAAACTGCATCGCAGAAAAAAAATGATTTAGAAAATAATCATTATTTGAAAAAAGCTATAGAACGTCTTGAAAAAGCTATTCTAAATACTCCTAATATTATTTTTATAAAAGAAATACAAATAAAAGATTTAAAAATACCATTGTTTTATAGAAGCTGTCCGTCTTTTATTCCTGATTATGTAATATGTATGTATTTTATTGTTTTAAATGACCAAATACATATTAAAGATATTACCCACAGTAAAACATCTAAATAAATTTATAAATCTTATATTAAAATATAATTCCAAAAATAGAATGCAATACCATAATATTTTAATTGTTTTTTGTTTTACTTTTTTAGGCAAAAAAGAAGTCGGATTTTTAGTGAAGCGTATACAAGTTTATTGAGTATATAAGGTTCATTTTTTTGCCGAAACAAAAAATAACGAAAAAAAAGATTTTATATACTAAAAAGCATTCCTTAAACTAAGAAGCATAAAATAATAAATCAAATATTATAATGCAATCCCATAAATAAAAGAAAAACAAATACAATAAAAAAACTTCTTAGATTCTAATTTCCCCAGTAAGAAGCCTCTGCATAAGTCCTTT
>NZ_CAJTQJ010000052.1 GCF_910578695.1 uncultured Brachyspira sp. | reverse complement strand
GCTTACGGAGAGCTTGTGCATTTTAAGGCATTAGGAGATATACAAACAGAATACCTTACTAAAGATAATTATTATGGAGGAGGTTATTACTATAAACTCGAATATAATTCTAAAGATGATTATGTGAATATAAGAGATAAGCCTAATGGAAGAATAATAGGCAAAATTTTGAAAAATGATATGATTAATAATGATGCACTTTTATTATATATTGTTAATCTAGAGGGTGAGGACTTAGTAAGTATAGCAAATTGGGTTGAAGTACTTTATTTTCCGCCTAATGCTAAAGACGAAAGAGATGCTTTTTATGGTTTTGTACATGCCTCGCAGGTGAAATATACAGATTGGTATCAATAATTTGAAAATATATTGTCATAAAGGAGTGCTTAATGGATTTAAAAAATAAATTGGCTGATATTTTAGATAAAGAGGGATTTATTAGTATATTTTCTTCTTTTCTTGCTATTATTATAGGGCTTCTTCTCGGGCTTATAATACTTCTTATAAGTAATATTTATGATGCATTACCTGCTTTTATGACTATACTTTCAGGCGGATTTTCCGGAGGTACTAGAGGAATGGGACAGGTTATATATACTGCCACGCCTTTAATACTCACAGGGCTTTCAGTAGGATTTGCTTTTAAAAACGGGCTTTTTAATATAGGAGCTTCAGGGCAATTTATAGTAGGTGCTTATGCTGCTGTACTAGTTGCTGTTAAATGCATATTTCTTCCGCCTGCTCTTCATTGGATTACAGCTTTATTTGCTGCTTTTATAGCAGGAGGACTTTGGGCTTTATTACCCGGATTTTTAAAGGCTCATTTTAATGTTAATGAAGTTATTTCAAGCATTATGATGAATTATATAGGTATGTATTTAGTTAATTATTTAGTTACTCTTACAGTTTATGATATGCTTAAAAATCAGTCTCAGAATATACCTCCTTCTTCTATGATTCCTAATATGGGGCTTAATATTATATTTAAAGGTTCAAGTGCTAATGGAGGATTTTTCATTGCAGTGATAGCAGTAATCATAGTATATATAATACTCTCAAAAACTATATTCGGTTTCGAGCTTAAAGCATGCGGACTTAATAAGGATGCAAGTAAATATGCTGGTATCAATGAAAAAAGAAATATAGTTATTTCTATGGTTATAGCAGGAGCTTTGTCAGGGCTCGGAGGAGGGCTTTTATATCTTTCGGGTGTAGGAAAGCATATAGAAGTTGTTGATGTGCTTGCATACGAAGGTTTTATGGGCATACCTATTGCATTGCTTGGGCTTTCAAATCCTATAGGCATTTTAATTGCAGGGCTTTTCATTGCTCATATTACTGTAGGAGGATTTTATATGCAGATATATGATTTTACCCCAGAAATTATAGAGATGATTATATCTGCTATTATATATTTCAGTGCTTTTGCCTTGCTTTTCAAATCCATTGTAGGGTTTATATCCAAAAAACTAGTTAAAAAAGAAGAAAAAAATGCTAATGAGTAAATGGAAAAAGAAATAAAAGAGAGAAAAAAGATAAAAGGAGATTTTAATGGATACAATTTATTTTTTAGTACAGCAGACAATGTTCTTTTCTATTCCGCTTTTACTTACAGCATTGGGAGGAATGTTTTCTGAAAGAAGCGGTGTAGTCAATATTGCTCTTGAAGGTATAATGATAATAGGTGCTTTTGCAGGCATATTTTTTATAAGCAGATTTGGAGCTAATTTTCCTCCTATGATTACATTATCTATTGCTATGATTATATCGGCTTTATCAGGACTTATATTTTCTCTTTTTCACGCTTATGCTGCTATTAGTATGAGTGCCGATCAAGTTATAAGCGGTACTGCTTTAAATATATTTGCTCCTGCTTTTGCTATATATATAACAAGGGCGGTTCAAGTTGTTCAGCAAATAAGTTTTGTTAATAATTTTAGAATAGAATCTGTACCTATACTTGGAAGAATACCTATAATAGGCGGATTATTTTTCAAAAACACTTATATAACTACATATATAGGTTTTATAATATTAGCTTTATCTTGGTTTTTGCTTTATAAAACAAAATTCGGACTTAGACTTAGAGCTTGCGGAGAACATCCTCAGGCTGCAGATTCTGTGGGCATTAATGTTTATAAGATGCGTTATATAGGAGTTGCCTTATCAGGATTATTAGCAGGTTTAGGCGGATTAGTTTTTGTTATTCCTACCTCTACAAATTTTAATGCTACTGTATCAGGCTATGGTTTTTTAGCTTTAGCAGTACTTATATTCGGACAATGGAATCCTATAAGAATACTTTATGCAGCATTTTTCTTCGGGCTTATGAAGACATTAGCTTCTGCTTATTCAGGAATACCTATACTTGCCGATTTGCCTATACAGAATAATATATATAAAATGATACCTTATATAACAACTATAATAGTGCTTGCATTTACATCTAAAAATTCACAGGCTCCGAAAGCATCAGGCACAGCTTATGATAAGAGTGTAAGATAATATATAATTACTGCATTTAAAAGCTAGCGGTTAATTATAGCTATTAGCTTTATTTATAATTTCATTTATTATGTGCTTAATAAACATCAAATTTAAAAAAATTTTGATCGGGCAGTTAAAATAACAGTTAAAACAAAAAATAAAAATGATATTAAAATATTATGAGTAATAAATCTTATACTAAAGTATAAGATTTTAGATTTTTTGTATAATTTAGATAAAAAAATCCGATGTCGGTTTTCCGACATCGGCTAATATTATTATTTTGTGCTTTCTATTTTATTTATTATCATTTTCTTTAAATATTGACTAATAGTTTGATTTTCACTTTTAGCATACTTTCTAATTTATTATATAGCTCATTTTCTAATCTTACATAAGCTACTTTTAATATTGGCTTAGCTTTATTTTCAGGAGCTATTTTTTTGCGTCCTGCCCCCTTTCTTGCTCCACCTTTTGGCATAATATTATCCTTTTATAATTTGAGTTAAAGCTATTATTGTTATAGATATTGCTATAATAAAATAACTTACTGTATCAATAATTTTTATTATTCTATCAAACTTTTTATCATTCATATATTGACCTCCGTTTTATATTTGATATAATTTATATATAAAAAAGCGGGAAGCTATGGAGCAGTAATGACTCCCCGCATTTTGTTTACTGTTTAATAATCTGTGCTATTGCAGTTATTAAAGCAGCAATGGCAATTATTAGCTTTGATAGGGCTTCGATAATTGCCATTTTCTTTTTAAATTTCATCAGCTTGCCTCCTCTCATTTATTTATAATATAATAAAGCTAGCAAATCTTATATTTTCAATTATTTTGTTATTCATATATTGACCTTCATTTTATATATGTTATAATTTTTATATATAGAGGGGGGGGGATTGCCACCCACCCCCAATTTCAATTACCGTTTAAGCAATGTTGCTAAAGCAGTAATCAAAGTTGCTATTGCTATGATTAATTCAGTAAGGGCTTTAATCATAGCGATTTTTTGTACAGCTTATACTCACTATAGGGAAAAAGCGAGTTTTTGATAAAAAACTTCCGCCTAAGTTCTTAGGAGCTTTTGACAGTGAAAAGATAGCATTTATAGATATTCAAAATTCAAGGTGAACTAAATCTATAATAAAATTTGAATTATAAGCAAATCTATATTATAAGTTTTATTTTGCATGCACTTAATAGGCAGTGAATTATAAAATATTTGATATATAATTTATATAAACAGACATTTGTAAAATATTGCTTTTTTATATATAATTAAATAAATTTTTGTATGGAATTTTATTATGCTTAAATATAATTCAAAAGAAATACTAGATTATGTTATAAAATGCAGAAGATATTTGCATACTATACCTGAATTAGGTCTTGATTTGCCGAAAACCAGAGAATTTGTAATAAATGAACTTGATAATTTTAAGAATATTAAATATACAAAAAATAAAAAAGATTCTGGTATTATAGCTTTTATAAATGGCAAAAAAAAAGATAATAAAGACAATAAAAAAATAATTGCTTTAAGAGCCGATATGGACGCTTTACCTATAAAAGAAGATACAGATTTTGAATATAAATCATGCAGTAATAATATGCATGCATGCGGACATGATGCACATACTGCTATACTGCTTGGAGCCTGTAAAATACTTAATGATAATGCCGATGAGTTTTCTGGAACAGTAAGATTTTTATTTCAAACAGGCGAAGAAATAGGGAAGGGTGCTAAAATAATGATAGAAGAAAATGCATTAAAAGATGTTAATGCAATATTCGCAGTACATGTAGGAAGTTTTGCACCTGATACTCCTAATGGTGTTTTTATCATACAGGAAGGTCCTATTATGGCATCAACAGACAAGATAATAATAAAAATTAAAGGAAAAGGAACGCACGGAGCTTATCCTCAGGCTGGAATAGACCCTATAATTATGTCTGCTGAGATTATTAACGGGCTTCAGTCAATAATTACAAGAGAAATAGAATCTTCAGAAACGGTTATACTATCGCTTTGTAAAATCAGCGGAGGAAGTGCTTTTAATATTATACCTGATACTGTTGAAATAGAAGGCACTATTAGAACTTTTAATAATGATGTCAGAGATTTTTTTATAAAGAGGATAAAAGAAAAATCTAAACTTATATCAAATTCAATGTTAGGCGAATGCGAAATAGATATAATAGAATATGCATGCACAACTTTAAATGATGCTGAAATTACAAATAATATAAAAAATACTGCTGAAACTATATTTTCTAAAGAAGCTGTTTGGAATAAATATTATAAGCCTAGTATGGGCGGAGAAGATTTTTCTTATTATTTGAGAGAAGTTAAAGGCTGTTTTGCTTTATTTTCCACTATAACAGAAAAAAATATACCTAATCATAATAGTAAATTTGAAATTAATGAAGAAAAACTAAATATGCCTTCAGAACTTATGGCTAATTGGGCTTTTGATTTTCTTAAATAATTAATTATTATTTTATATATATTATTATAATGCAATAAAAAAATTATATTTTATAAAAAATATAGTTTTAATTTTTAGTAAATCCTTTTATAAAACCTATTATAAAAAAAGCACCGTAAGTTAAATGCGATAGCAGTATTCCTACAGCTTTACAAAAACCCTTTATAGGAGATAGCGTACTTGCCCAGCTTCCAAGCAAGCATAATATATAAAAGCTATGAGGAAATAATAATAAAGCTGAAAAAATATTTTTGTTTATAATAGGAATATAATTATTTAATATTTGCGGTAAGTTAAAATATAAAGCAAATGGAAGAAAAATAGTATAAAGTAAAAATACAGACGGTATGAAATATGATAAACTTAATGAATTTCCTCCAAATCTTTTAACAAAATATCCTCTATGCCAAGCATAACCTTTTAACTGCTTGAAATGTCCGAAAAATAAATCTCTTCTATGATGATAAACCAATGCTTCAGGAGTATATAATATTTTTTCATTAGCTTTCATAATATTATTGCAAAGAATAGTATCTTCTCCTGGCCAATATTCACTGTCAAAACCTCCTACCTTTTCATAAAGTTCTCTTGTAATTATAAAATTGCAGCTTGGATAATCATTAACATACTGAACTTTATCAGGTATATATCTTGCTTTATGCTTTCCGCTCATAAGCGATGAACTATAAATAAGTCCGCTTATCTGCTTTGAAAAATTATCTTTATGAGTATTAACAGCAGGTCCTCCTAAAGCCTTAACTCCTTTACTTTCCATTGCTCTTAATGCATTATGAAGCCAATCTTTTTCAGGATATGTATCATCATCTAAAAATGCTAATATATTTCCGCTTGATTTTTTTACTCCTACAGCTCTTTTTATTGCAGGAGGAAGTTCTCCTGTTTCTATTATTCTTATTCTATAATCTTTAAATAATTCTATATTAATTTCTTCATCAGTATATTTATCAGGAAGTATTATAATTTCAAAATTTGTATATATTTGTTCAAGTAAATATTCAGTTTCTTCTTTTATATAATCATTAATTTTTTTTAATGGTATTATAATGCTTACAAAAGGTTTTTCTTTTAACTCGAAAAATAAATCATTATAAAAATGGACAATATTAAGTCTGTAAAATATTGCTAAAGTATCGATAAAAGTTTTCCATAGAATTTTTAATTTTATAAATCCGAAATGCCTGTTCGGATTAACTATAACAGGTGCAGATACTATTTTTTTACCATTATAATTGCATGCAGCTAAGACTTCCAAGTCATAAGCAAATTCTTTTACTAATATTCTTGGAAAAATATTTATAATGGCATCTCTTTTAAAAAGTTTTAGTCCCGTCTGAGTATCTTGTATAGGAAGATGAAAAAATATCTTTACAAACATAAAATATATAAAAGAAATGAGTTTTCTAATATTAGAATAATTCACTATAGAATCTTTATGTCTTTTAGAGCCTATAACAACATCAGCATTCTCTTTTTGCATTATTACAAAAAAATTTTCTAATTGAGAAGGATCTATTTCCATATCTCCGTCGCAGAATATTATATACTCGCCATTAGATATTTCGCATGCTCTTTTTAAAGCATGTCCTTTTCCCTGATTTTCTATTGCATAAACTCCTGATATGTTTTTTAAATTTTTATTTGTATTATTATTTTTAAAGTTTATGCATAATTTTTCTATTTCTTCTTTTGAATTATCACTGCTTCCGTCATCTGAAATTATTATTTCAAAGTTCATAAAAAAAGGAGAAACTTTTTCTATTAATATATTTATATTTTTTTCTATTGATTTTTCTATATTGTAGATTGGAACTAATATAGATACTAATTCTTTTATTATCATACTTTACTGCTTTTATATACGATTATTATTTAATTAAATATTATACAAAAACTATTTTATTTGTAAAGGTATGTTATTAAAGATTTAAATATGTTATTAAAGATTTAAAATATAATATTTAATAAATATTTATTTAAGGTATATCTATTGTTTTAGGATCAGTATCTTTTTTCTCTAAAGCCCAATCTTCATCATTATTAGGATCCATTTCAGCTATTTTTTCAAGGCTCATACATATATATGTACCTTTTGCAGTTACAGCTATTTTATCATCATTAAGAAGTATATAGCCTTCTCCCTCAAATATTCTGCCGTCTCCTGAAGTTATTTTTCCTATTATTCTAATTTCTTCATTAATTGGTACAGGTTTTTTATACTTTGTTGTAAGCGTCATAGTAACACCCCATTTATCTTCTCCAGTATAAGGCATCATAGCCCTTCCTATAGTTTCATCTAAAATAGCAGCAAGTATTCCTCCATGCACTCTTGAGGGATATCCTTGATGCACATCTTTGAAAGTTACCAATGCACATAATGATTTATCTTCTAATTCATAAAACTCTGCCTGCAGACTTAAATCATTTTTAAACCCGCATACAATACACATTCTTGAATTATTCTGCTTATTTAGTACTTTCAATTCCATAAAAAACCCCATTAAAAAATTTTATTATTACATATAAATTTATTTTATAATAGCTTATTAGCTATATACGCTCGTTTAAACTATTAATTTATATTAATATTTTTAAATAAAAAAAACAATATTATTATTTATTTTTTATTACTTTTTATAAATTAATAAGTTTTATAAATGACTTTTATTTTTTGTTGACAAAAATAAAAATTAAATTTAATATTAAAATAAGTTACTTAAACTAGGAGGATATTATGTCTAAAGAAGTATCAGGGATGTTTTCATTTTTATTGGGCGTGACAGCTGGTGTAGCATTAGGTGTATTATTTGCACCAAAAGCAGGCGATGAGACTAGAGAAGATATTAAAGAAACTATGGATAATATCAAGTATAAAGTAGATGATATTTATCATAGAGGCGTATTAAAAACTTCTGAACTAGTTGAAAAAGGCAAAGAAAAAACTAATGATTTTATTGAAAAAAGGAAGAAAAAATCTTCTGAAGAGGTAGAAGAATAATAAAATATGCAAGATATTACATTTCAAATTAATGTTATAGCTATATCTTTGGCTTTTATATCTATATCTATATTGATATTAGTTCTTGGCATATTTTTTGTTTTACTTGCCGGATATTTTAGATTTACTAATAGATTTGACAGAATACTTGAAAATGTTGAATCTATTAGTGAAAAAATTAATGGTATTACCAATATAGTTAATGATGAAGCAAACAAAGTGAAAATAACATTAGATAATATACATGATTCCTTTAACAGTTTATCTGCTAGTTTTAATAATTTCAGCAGTATAACTGAAAATATATCTAATAATTTTAGTATTATTAATATATTCAAATCTATATTTGCTTTATTTAAAAGCAAAAGTAAAAATAAGAAAAAAGATGATTTCACCCAAGATGATGATGAAGATTATGATTGATAATTAGGAACTGCTTTACTATGATGAAAAAAATATTTTTAGCACTTTTATTTACAACTATATCAAGTTTATTTTTATATTCAGATGATACCAATTGGGTAATAAGAATAAGAGATTCTCAAGGTAATGTAAAAAAAATTATGACTGTTGAGGACTGCTTATCTGAAATATCAAATCTTACAGTTTTGAGAGGTGCTCCTGATAATGCTGTAAATATGCTTCTTACAAATGATTTTCAATTATGGCAGTTTGCTTCTCAAATTATAGATCAGGAACTTGTATACCTTAAAGCAGTTGAAGAAGGTTATGATAAAGATGAAGAAATTATTAATTTAATTTCTAAAGAAAGAGATAATCAATTATCTCAGCTTTATATGCAGGAAAAAGTAAGCGATGATTTCGCTGTTGTTACTGATGCGGAAAAAAGAAGGTTTTTTAATAATAATAGAGCTAGAATACAGGCATCTGTAGGTCATAATGTTGCTTATGAGCAGGTAGCTATGGAAATAGAAACTACTATTTTGCAGGAGCGTATGCGTAATGAATATGATAAAATATTAGAATCAGCAAAGACTAATTATAATTTGAAATATTCAGTTACTTCAGATCCTTGCATTACAATAGAAGATGAAACTATACCTTTATCTGAATTCAATGATATGTTTAATGAATCTTTAAAGCAGGCTGGTGCAAATATACCTGCTGCATTGAGAATTCAGGCTAGAGATGGTATGTTCAAGGCTTTTGTAGCCCGTGAAGTTATGGTGTATGAGGCTAAAAAAGCAGGTTTTTATGATACCCCTCAGGCAAAAGCTATAGAAAATTTCTTAACTAGAAATGCTGTAACGGCAAATTATATAGATAAAACTATAAGAGAATCTATTCCTATACCTACAGAAGAAGAAATAAATGAAGCTTATGAAAGATATGGTAAAATGTATAATATAGATTCTTTACCTTATGCAGATGCTCAGAAAGCATTAGCCTCTTTGGTGACAGAAGCCAAAACTCAGCAGAAATATCAGATATTAGTTACAGATTTGAGATATAGATATAATATAGAAAAAAATCTTGACTTATTATTAAATAAAAAGTGATTTACTAATTAATAAATTATGAAAAATAAATTATTTATTATATTTTTTATATTATGTCTTTTTTATCAAATTTCTTTTGCAAGAAGAAACGATTTTGATTTTGATGTATCTCCTCATATACGAAAAAATAAAATATTTTCTGTTGGTATAGGCGGCATATTTTCTGAATATAATTCTTGGTTTGATAATGGTACTTTATATACTTTAGATCCTCATAATCAAAATATAAGCAGAAGAGATTTATATTTTACCTTTATGCCTTATTTTTCAGTAAGACCTATTAAATATTTAGAAATTGGAGTATCGGCAGGCTTTACATACCAAAGACAAGATTCAAGAAATGATATAACTAGTGCAACAAATATGACAGATGCTTTCAATTTTGACTCTATTAATACATTTATCAAAGCAACTCTTTTAGATTGGTATTTATCTATAGGAGTTAAAGCTGGGTTAAGCTATAGTTTTATGAAAAATAATCATATATATTCAGAAATTAAAAATCCTATGAATATATATGCTACTATAATGCTTGCAGGGGTTCCTAAAGTAATACCTGTGAACTTCTTATTTGCATATACATTTGATACTAGAGATAATTTATTAGAAGATATTTTTAATATAGGAGAATTATCGGCAGCTGTAGAAATTATAACTTCGCCTTTTATTACTTTGTATACAGGAGTTACTTTTGTATTTCCATATACTAAAAAATCTAATTTCTCGTATGTAGAGCCTTTTGTTAAATTTAAAGCTACAATATCTGACTTTTTATATATGACAGTATCATATCATAAAGTTGTATGGGGAAAAGGCTATGCACCTAATACTTCAAATTTTAATTTTTCAATAGAATATATGTTCTACTCTCCTAAATTAAAAGGTCATAAAAAATAGTAAATTATATAGAGAATATAATATTTATAGAATCACCCAATAAATATTGAGATATAGTTTGTATAAATCCTAGTATAGTTCTTAATATTCCAAAGAACAATAATGTATAAAGTATTAAAAATCCATAAGGATATATTTTATCATAAGTATTTTTGCCTTTTGGCGATAAGAAAAATCTTAGTATCCATCCGCCGTCTAGCGGAGGAAATGGCAGTAAATTAAAAAACATAAGCATTATATTTATAGTATAAAACATCAGCAGCATAGTTAAAATTACAGGCAGGGCATTAAGAAAAATATTAGAAACTATATTTGAATTTTGTTCTAATATTATTATAATCTTATATATTAAAAAAGTACCGTCTGCAGTAAATGTTAGTATTTTCATTATTATAAAAGAAACAGCAGCAATCATTAGATTAGCAAAAGGACCTGCAAATGAAACTAAAGCCTGATCTCTTTCAAAATTATTAAAATTATAAGGATTTACAGGTACAGCTTTCATCCAGCCTATAACAGGAATTCCTGTAACAGCCGCTATTATCGGAAGTACTACGCTTCCTAATATGTCAATATGAGCTATAGGATTTAGAGTAAGTCTTCCCATATCCATAGCGGTTCTGTCTCCGAATATGAATGCTGTCTTGGCATGCGAATATTCATGAGTGCTTGCAGATACTATAAACACTATATATGATATTATTCCTATTGATAATCTGCTGGAAAATATTTCATTAATCATTTTTCATCATTTCCTTAAAATTATTAGTTTTTATTATTAAACTTGTTCGTTAATGATATCCCGCCATTCTGTGAATGTCAGGCACTCACAAGTTTTTTTATTTTTTTTATTATTGCTAATAAAAATTATGAGCTTTAATTTTCTGCCATTCTACGAATGTCAGACGCTCATAATTTTTATATTTAGCTTTTTAGCATTTAAATCTTATTTTCTTAATTGAAAGTATTCTATAGTATTTATCAATTCATTGGATTCATTAAGGAGCGACTGAGAAGCAGCTGTAGCTTCCTCCACTAAAGAAGCATTTTTTTGTACTGAAGAATCCATATTATTAATAGCAGTATTTACCTGTTCTATACCTTTCTGCTGTTCCTGAGCGGCTATATTTATTCTTTCCATTATATTTGATGCACTATCCATTTTAGCGGATATATCATCAAATATTTCTTTTGATTCTTGTACGCTTTTAGCAGCTAAATGTATTTTGTCTGTACTGTCATTTATTAATGCCGTAATATTTTTTACAGATTCCTGAGTATTCTGTGCTAAATTTCTAACTTCGCTTGCTACAACAGCAAATCCTTTTCCTTGATCTCCAGCCCTTGCAGCCTCCACTGAAGCATTAAGGGCAAGTATATTAGTTTGAAATGCTATATCCTCTATAAGTTTTGTAATGTCTATTATTTTAGTACTTGATTCATAAACATCATTCATTTTATTTACACTGTCTTCTACTATGATTCCCGCTTTGATTAAAGACTCTTTAGCTTCTGATACCATAGAAGTACTTTGCGAAACTCCTTCGGCAGATTCTTTTATAGCACTAGCCATTTCATTCATAGATGCAGCCGTTTCTTCTAAACTAGATGCCTGAGAATCAGTTCTTTGAGATAAATCATTATTTCCTATCAAAACTTGATTGGCAGCAATAGAAACATTTTCTGCAGAATTTTTTACTACAGTTACAACTTTATTTAAACTGCTTAATGTATTTTCTAATCCGTTTGCTATTTCTCCCCATTCATCATTCATACTTAAGAACTTTTTAGAAATTTTGAAAGATATATCCCCTTTATATATTCTTGATATATCTCTAGCCAAATATCCTATTATACTTGTAACTTTTCTTTTTATTATATACGGAATCATAATAGAGCTTATTGTTATAATTAATAAAAATATTATAATCATAATATTTCTAATCATATTGCTTTCTCTGAATATAGAAGAATTTGCCGCCATTAATTCAAGTATCCAATATTTGCCGTCTATAACTTCTACAGGAATAAATAAGTATGTTGCTTTTCCTTTATAATATTCAGTATAGTCAGAAAAATATGATATATTTCCTTTAGATGCATTTTCAAATACTTGATGAGCCTTATACTGAGGATAAACATCATACATATTTTTAGTTAAATTATTATCAGAGCCTGAATCATATAAAAAATTTCCATTATGATCATATAAAAGTCCTTCTGAATTTTCAAAAGGGCTTATACTTTTCATAGTTTCATTTAATGTTTCAAGCTTCACATCTGCTGTTATAACACCTATAACCTTATTTCGATAAATTATAGGAATAGCCCAAGTATACATTTTTACCATATTGTTATTGCCGACATCAAAATTATATACCCCTGTTAAGTATTCGCTAGATTTCATAATTGTTTCTCTATAATAATCCCCATTTAAGTCCTGCATACTAACTGTTTTTGAAATTATTTTATTATCAGATGTTCTTGATATATAATATGCCTGCTGTCCTCTGGTTAGCGGATATGTATTGATATAATCAGCATCATTTCCTAATATATTCGGTTCAAATATAATCATCATTCCTGCAACTGTCTGAGGCATTATATTCAAAAAATCATCTATCAGTCTCTCATAAGCTCTTCTATCAGCTATTCCAGAACTATACATATTTTCTATTGTATATTTAATTGCTTTTAGACTGTAAAAATCTTCTTTTAATACAGCTGTTAATTTACTGCCTTCTCTCTTTGCAGTTTCTTCAAGAATTTTATATGATAATTTACTGCTTATATTTTGCACATAAACAATATTGACTATATTTGATATTGCTGTCATTGTAATCAAAGGAACTAATATAATTAAACTAATTTTTACTTTAAGGCTGACCTTTTTAAACATAAGAAATCCTAACATTTTTTTTATATTATACATAACTCCCGTATATATTTCAATTATAAAATTTATTTAAACTAATATTTTATAGAATAAAAACATATAAAATCTGTTATATGAATTGCATTTAACTTTTTAATTTAAAATATTCTATAGTATTCATCAATTCATTGGATTCATTAAGGAGCGACTGAGAAGCAGCAGCAGCTTCCTCCACTAAAAAAGCATTTTTTTGTACTGAAGAATCCATATTATTAATAGCAGTATTTACCTGTTCTATTCCTTTCTGCTGTTCCTGAGCGGCTATATTTATCCTTTCCATTATATTTGATGCACTATCCATTTTAGCGGATATATCATCAAATATTTCTTTTGATTCTTGTACGCTTTTAGCAGCTAAATGTATTTTGTCTGTACTGTCATTTATTAATGCCGTAATATTTTTTACAGATTCCTGAGTATTCTGTGCTAAATTTCTAACTTCGCTTGCTACAACAGCAAATCCTTTTCCTTGATCTCCAGCCCTTGCAGCCTCCACTGAAGCATTAAGGGCAAGTATATTAGTTTGAAATGCTATATCCTCTATAAGTTTTGTAATGTCTATTATTTTAGTACTTGATTCATAAACATCATTCATTTTATTTACACTGTCTTCTACTATGATTCCCGCTTTGATTAAAGACTCTTTAGCTTCTGACACCATAGAAGTACTTTGCGAAACTCCTTCGGCAGATTCTTTTATAGCACTAGCCATTTCATTCATAGATGCAGCCGTTTCCTCTAAACTAGATGCCTGCGAATCGGTTCTTTGAGATAAATCATTATTTCCTATCAAAACTTTATTTGCCTCTGCAGTAACCTTGTCAGCTGAATTTTTTACATTAGAAACAACTTCATTCAAATTATCTAATGCTAATTGAAATCCTCTTGCTATTTCTCCCCATTCATTATTCATAGTTAAAAATTTATCTGATATTTTTGCAGATATATCTCCGTTTGCAACTTTATTAATATCATTTGAAATATAGCCTATTATAACAGTGATTTTATTTCTTATTATCAAAGGAAATATTACAGATATTATAATAATAAGTATTATTGATATTACAGATATTATTTTTACTACTGTATAAGCATTTTTGAAAATAACTTTGTTTGGAACTACTATTTCAAGTCCCCAATATTTTCCTTTTGTAATTTCTATAGGCGTAAAAAAATAAGTTGAATACTGCTTCATACCCAAGCCGTAAATTTGAAAAATTGATATTTGATTATTTTGTATATTTTCTAATACATTATATTTTTTATAGTTAGGATAAGCATCATATATATTTTTGAATATTTTGCTTGAATCGACAGTATTATATAAAGCAATTCCATTATTATCAAAGAAAGCTGCTTCTGTACCTTCAAAAGGTTTTATAGTATCTAAAATAGGATAAATAAATTTTATATCTATATCTATACCTATAACGCCTATAACATTATTGCTGCTTTTTATAGGTATGCTCCAGCTAAAAATTATTGACTTTTCATTATCTATATTTGATTCATATATTTCTGTTATATAATTTTCTCCTGTTGTAATTGGTTTTGTATATTTATCATTTTGAAATTCATTTAACGGAAATATTTTTTCTCCGCTTCTTGATAAATAGTAATTAAATTTGCTGTTATAATCAATATTATTTCCTACAGTATTAGTTTCAAAAACTATGAATATTCCTCTTACATTTTGAGGAAGTCCTTGAAAAAAATTATCTATACTCTCTTTATAAATATTTATATCTTTAATATTATTTTCATACATAGTTTCTAAATTGATTTTAAAGCCTATTAAATAATTTAATTCTTGTGTGAAATTCATTTTTAAATAATTAGCCTCTCCTTTAGATGTTTCTTCTAAAATCTTATAAGAGAGATTTTTGCCTATTTTGTATATATAAAATGTAGATAGAGTACTTGATATTATTATCATTATAATAATTGGAATTAATATAATAACTGTAATTTGAAATTGTAAACCAATTTTCTTCATAATAAATAACCCTTTAAATAATTTTTTAAATAATTTTTTAAATAATTCTTCAATGATAAATAATAAGCATAAAATATATTATTAATCTGCAGTGTATTTATAGTATAATAAATATTTTGGGGCTGTCCTAGATAACTTAAATTTGTTAAAATTTAGGTATGAAACGCAGTAAA
>NZ_CAJTQJ010000051.1 GCF_910578695.1 uncultured Brachyspira sp. | reverse complement strand
ATTGAGAATTTTTGGAATCAAGCTAAAAGACATTTGCGTAAATTTAATGGAATACAACAAAGAACATTTTCATTTATTTATTAAAGAATGTAAATTTAGATTCAACAATAAAGATATTGAAAAGCAATTAGAAATTATATATAATTTAGCAAAAAGGGATCTTTTTTAGCTATCTGTGCCAGCCCCTAAATTTTTAATAATAAAAAATGTATATATTTTTTTATTATTTATAATATATATACCGTAAATATTTATAGTAAATAAATAAAAACTATTTATATATTTTTTATGAATTTGACTTGATATTTAAGTTAAATGATATAGAATAATAATATTAAACAGGGGATTAATATGTCATTTGTTCATTTGCATGTACATACACAATACTCAATACTTGATGGAGCTTCCCGTATAAAATCTCTTTATTCAAAAAAAGATAAGAAGAAAAGATTGATTACAGGATTAATAGATAAAGCTGCAGAGTTCGGAATGCCGGGTATAGCTATAACAGATCATGGAAATATGTTCGGAGCTATGGAATTTTTTTCTGAAGCTAAGGATAAAGGAATCATACCTGTAATAGGATGCGAACTTTATGTTGCCCCTAAAACTAGATTTGATAAAAAACTTGAAAACACAGAAGAAAAAAGTGCTATGCATCTTATTATGCTTGCCAAAGATAAAGAGGGCTATGATAATTTATGCAAATTAGTAACTTTCGGATATACAGAAGGTTTTTACTACCGCCCTAGAGTTGATCATGAATTGATAGAAAAATATAATAAAGGATTAATTTGTCTTTCAGCATGTATGGGAGGCGAAATACCTATAGCTATAAGAAAAAAAGATTATAAACAGGCTTCAAAATTGGCTGAATATTATAAATCTATTTTCAAAGATGATTTTTATATAGAACTTCAGGATCATAATATTCCAGAAGAGAAGTCATTAAATAGTGCTTTATATAAATTGGCAAATCATCATAATGTAGAATTGGTTGTTACAAATGATGTTCATTATGTTTCAAAAGAAGATGCTAAGGCACATGAAATACTTTTAGCCATACAGACAAAATCTACTTTGGATTCTCCAAGAAGATATAAATTTCCAAGCAATGAATTCCATTTAAAAAGCGAAGAAGAGATGATGAAGTCATTTTCTAAGCTTCCTAAAGCATTTGAAAATACTGTAAAAATAGCAGAGAAATGCAGAGATTTGAATATAATTACAAAAACTTATTATATGCCTAACTATGAGCTTTCTAACGGCGAAACAGAAACGGAAGCACTTAGAAATATGTGTATAGACGGACTTAATAAATATTATAATAATAATATTCCTAAAGAGGCTATGGACAGACTTGAAATGGAATTAAATGTTATAGCTAAGATGGGTTTTGAGGGATATTTTCTTGTTGTTCAGGATTTTATAAATTATGCTAGAAATAATGATGTTGCAGTAGGTCCAGGAAGAGGAAGTGCAGCAGGTTCAATAGTTGCATTTGCTACAGGAATTACTAAAGTTAATCCTTTGGACTATAATTTGCTTTTTGAGAGATTTCTTAATCCTGAAAGAAAGAGTATGCCTGATATAGATGTAGACTTTCAAGATGATAAAAGAGAAGTAATAATAGATTATGTAAAAGAAAAATACGGCAAGGATAATGTTGCTCAGATTGCTACATTCGGTGCTTTGGGCGGACGATCTGTTATAAGAGATGTTTGCCGTGTTATGGGTATAGATTTGGCTACTGCAGACAGACTTGCTAAGGGAATACCTAATAATATAAGAGTAGTTGATATATATGATGATCCTGAGTGTGCTGAGTTTAGAAAAGAGATTGATAATAATAGAGAATTAAAAAATATGTATGAAATATCTGCAAGACTTGACGGATTAGTTAGGAATGTAGGGCTTCATGCTGCCGGTGTTATTATATCTTCAAAGCCTATTATGGATTTGGCTCCTGTATATCAGGATTCTAAAACAGGAATAAGAGCCTGCCAATATGAGATGAATTATGTTGAAAGTGCAGGACTTATAAAGATGGATTTTTTGGGCATTAAAAATTTGAGGCTTATAAAAGATGCTGTTAAAGATATAAAAGAAAGATATAGTATTGAAATAGATATAGATAATATTACTTTAGATGATGAATCTGTTTATGAAATATTTAGAAAAGCTGATACAGGAGGTATTTTTCAATTTGAAAGTCCCGGTATGCGTCAGATGCTTATAAATATTCAGCCTACAGTTTTTGATGATTTAGTTTCAAGCGTAGCATTATATCGTCCAGGTCCTCTTAACTCAGGAATGGATAAAGATTATGCTGATAGAAAAAATAAAAGAAAAGAAATAGTTTATAAGCATCCTGATTTAGAGCCTATACTTAAAGAAAGTCAGGGAGTGCTTATATATCAAGAGCAGATTATGGCTATAAGCAGAGTTATAGGAGGATTTACTGCTGCTGAAGCTGATGATTTGAGAAAAGCTATGGGTAAAAAAATAGCAGAGAAAATGAACTCTATGGAGGAAAAATTCATTAGCGGAGGACTTGAAAGAGGATATGATAAAGAGTTATTAACTTATTTATTTGATACTATGAAAGGTTTTGCAGAATACGGATTCAATAAATCTCACTCTGTATGCTATGCTTTAATAGCCTATCAGGAGGCTTATATAAAGGCTCATTATCCTATAGAGTATTATGTGGCTTTGCTTAATACCGTTATAGCTGATACTGATAAAATTTCTTTATATCTTAATGAAATCAAACAAAAAAATATAGATATAGTTACAGCAAATATATTTGAAAGCGATGCTTTGTTTTCTCAGAAAAATGGAAAGATAGTTTATGCTTTGCATGCTGTAAAAGGTGTGGGGCTTAATGCGGCTTTAACTATTCAGGAAGAAAGAGAAAAAAATGGTCAGTTTAAGAATTTAGAAGATTTTGTAAAAAGGGTTGATGTTCATTTGGTTAATAGAAAAGTTTATGAAACATTAATCAAATGCGGTGCTTTCTCTGAATTCGGACATACTGAAAGTGCATTGCTTAATTCTCTTGATGCAATATTGGCTCATGCTTCAAATTATCAAAAGGAAACTTTATCAGGTCAAACTATGCTTTTTGATTCTATGTCTGAAGATGACAGCGGAAGTGCTTCTTTAATCATAGAAAAACAGATTGAGTATTCAAATAATATTTTGATGGAAAATGAGAAAGAAGTTTTAGGTTTTTCATTAAGATATCATCCATTTGCAAGATATATTAGTAAGATTGATTATAAATATTTTAATACAACATTAGATATTGATAATTTGAAAGATAAAGATGAATTCATTCTTCCTTGTGTTGTTCTTTCAGTATCAGAATCTCTAACAAAGAAAAATACTCCTATGATTGCTTTGAAAGTTATGGATTTATTTAATGATTATATGTTCTATATTACTGCTAATAATCAAATAGAAAAATTTAAAGATATGCTTGAAGAACATACTGGTATATTGATAAAAGGAAGAAGAGATAAAAACAGATTTTCTGAAAAGATATATAATAATATAGTTGATATTAAATTATTAGATTCTTATTTGAAAGATAAAAATCTAACATTAAAAGAAGTTAAAAGAGATAATATAAAAAGAGATAATATTTCAGAGCATAAGCATATAAAAACAAATAATGATGATCCATTTAAAAATGAATATAAAAATGATATTAAACGCTCTGATAATATAGTTTCTAATGCAGCATTTATAAATAAACCTAATAATAGTATAGCTGTAAGACATACTAATAGCGGTAAGAAGCAGTTAGCATTATATGTGAATAAAAATATATTTGATGATATGGATTTATTATGTCTTCAAAATGCTATATCTTCAAACCCAGGAGATTATACTATTTTCCTAAAATTAAAATCAGAAAACGGTACTGAGGTATTCAAGATAGGAGAAGATTATAAAGTTAATCCTAATCAGAAATTTTTAGATGAGACTAAAAGTGCTTTAAGATCTTTAATAGAAATTGAGTATGCTTAAAAATTAAATAATCTTTGATTTGTATGTATTATTATTATATTTTTATATAATAATAGAGAGTATAATATTTATGAAAAATATTTTTATTTTTTGATATTATAAATATACTGCTGTAAAAAAATGAAATAATTATAAATGATACAGAATATCTTAATCTTATGATACTAATAAAAGTTATGAAAAGCAGTTGATTATTTTTATCAGAATATTGTTTATGATAAAACTTATAAATATTAGGCTGAATACTATAAAAGATTTAAATACTATACCTATATGATTAACTAATGCATATATAAAAAATAACTTTTCAAGATGAAAGCAAATATAAAACGGATAAATATAATTGTCATATAGCGGGTACTTCTACATACTATGCTTTATACAGAAAAAATATTGATAAAAATTATATACTGCTGATAGATAAAATAAGAAGAACTAATTCTAATTCTGTTATTGTTTATAATGATAAAACAGCTGATACTAAAAAGAATTATATTTATTATATTACAGCATTAGACAGACTGCATAATGAAAGTATGCCTTTAACCATTAGCAATAAATAATTAATTTAAGAATATAATTGTTTTCTTTTATTATCTATTAATCCCATTAAATCCCTTACTTCATATAAAGTTTTTTCAGCAGTTTCTGAAGCTTTTTCGGCGCCTTCCTTTAATACATCATAAACGTAATCTTTATCATTAGAATATTTATTTATATTCTCTCTAATAGGTGCTAATTCATCATTTATATTTTTTGCAAGCATTCTTTTACATTGTACGCAGCCTATAGAAGCATTCTTACATCCTTCATAAACTTCATTTTTTTCTTCTTCGCTTGAAAAAATTTTATGATAGCTATAAACATTGCATATATCAGGATTTCCAGCATCAGTTTTAAGTTTTCTATTTGTATCAGTAACAGCTTTCTGCATTATTAACTTTTCAGTTTCTTCAGCTGTTAAAGATAATGATATATGATTATTCAAAGATTTACTCATTTTATTTTTGCCGTCTAAACCTAATATTCTTAAAACTTTTCCATGATATGTATCAGGCTCTTTGAAATATTCGCCGTATCTGTTATTAAACTTTCTTACTATCATTCTGGTAAGTTCTACATGCTGTTCCTGATCTTCTCCTACAGGTACAATATCAGGGTGATAAAGCAAAATATCTGCAGCCATTAGAGAAGGGTAGGTTAGCAGTGCTGCATTTATATTTTCTTCATTTTTTCTTGATTTATCTTTATACTGAGTCATTCTTTCAAGTTCTGCTACAGGAATAATCGAATTAAATATCCAAGCAAGTTCAGTATGTGCTTTCACATCAGATTGCACAAATATAGAACATTTTTTAGGGTCTAATCCTGATGCTAAATATTCTACAGCTGCATCCATTATCCTTTTTTGCATTTGAGATACATCATATTCAACTGTTATGGCATGATAATCAACTATGCAAAAAAATCCGTAATAATCATCAAGTATATCAGCCCAATTTTTTAAAGCCCCTAAATAGTTTCCAATATGAAGAGAACCAGTGGGCTGTATTCCGCTTAGCATAACTTTTTTTGACATATTTTTTAACTCCGTTTTTATTATTGCTATATTATCTAGCCTTATGACTTAATAAATAAAACTAAACATCTAAAGTGCTTCGGTTTTACTTTTTATTATAAATAACAAAAATTCTAAATACTCTGATATTTTATTCTGCTTTTATATTAGCAATCAAAAAACCTTCTTCGCTTGTTTTTAAATCGCTTACATCTATATATATTAATCTCTTATCTTCTGTTTCTATTAATAATTTTTTACTTAATGGATTCAAATTTTTTATAACAGCAGGTACATTATTAAATATTAATTTAGTGCCTACTTTAGGAAGTTCTTTTTTAAGAGAGCAGTACGCTTTATATTCATGAGCCAAACAGCACATAAGTCTTCCGCATTGTCCTGATATTTTTACTGTATTAAGAAGCATTCCCTGTTCTTTTGCCATTTTTATTGTTATAGTTTCAAATTTTCCTTTTATAACTTTACAGCATAATTCTCTTCCGCATATTCCGCATCCGCCTATAGATCTTGCCTCATCTCTTACGCCTATTTGTCTTAATTCTATTCTTGTTTTGAAATGTGCAGCTAAATCTTTAACTAATTCTCTAAAATCTATTCTCTCTTCAGCAATAAATTCAAATAATAGTTTTGCTCTATCCAAAAAATAATATGAGCTTATTAACTTTAAATCTAAATTATGATTGCTTACTTTTTCTTTGCATATTTTAAATGCTTCAGATGCATCTTCCATATTAGTTTTATACTGTTCTAAATCTTTTTCATCAGCTATTCTTACAATATTAAATATTTTATTTTTATTATTTTTTAATCTTATATTGTTATTTTCTTCTGCAGCAGCCATATCTTTTAATTCTTCAGATATTTCTTCTTCATTTATGTTTTCATTATCTTCTTGAATTTCTTCATTGCTGTTAGATGTTATTTCAGAATGATTTTCTGCTTCTAATAAATCTATATCTATATCTTCAAAGTTAAGCACATGTCCTATTTCTATGCCTTCATCAGTTTCTATGACACATGAATCTTTTATTTTTACATTATTTATATGCAGATGCTCAAATTTTGCTATATTAGAACCCCTAAACTTTATATGGGCTATATTTTTAATCATTATATTCTATGCTCCATTATTAATTGATTATAAATTTATAAGCTATTACATTTTATTTTTAAGTTGATATTATTGCAAGTATTATTTTTTGTAATAATAAAAAAAATATATATTATAATTTATTATTTAATTATGAATTATCAATAATAAATAATTTTTATTAACAGAAAGTTGATAAATATTTTATATAATATATTATATAGAATAGTTATATATTTGCAGTTTGTTATGAAATTATTTATATTATTTCCTTTATTTTTTTCTATGTTGTCATGCTTAACTTCTCCTGAAATTTATTTAAATAATAATGCATTATATTGGAAAGATTCTGTAAGAAATAAAATAGCATCTGATATTTATCAAAATATTTATAGATTTGATGAAAATGGAAATATTGATTTTTTTGTATATGGTTATAAAACTAAAATTAAATATAAACTATTTTTGATGAAGGAAGCTAATGAAGCTTTTTATTATAAGAACTCTACATTAAAAAATTATATTGTAGAAAGTCTGCCTGCATTTAATTTGTATAGAGATGCATTGACAAAAAATAATAATAATATGCTTTATGTTAATAACTATTTTTCTAAAGATTTTAAAAATAGAAGTATTTATTTACCTATAGGATTAATGGTAAAAGATAATAATTTATATATAGCAAAAAGCTACGGCGAAGATTATAAGGCTAGATTATTCCATTGGCTTATCAAAAATGGATACGGCTCTCCTAAAGATTGGGTTCCAGCTATAAATGTGAATTGGCTGTCTTATCCTATACCTATAGAACATGAAATTGATTGGAATAGTTTAGAAATCATTGGTCAATTGTATTAAATGTTTTATATTTTATAGTTTATAGTTATAATATGCTATTTATTATTATATAATATAGTTATTTATTCTCATTTATTTTTTTTATGTATAAATTTAAAATATATAAAAAAATTAAGGAGAATGAATGAATAATAGTTATTTTTATGATGAAGTTTCAAATAAATATATAAAACCAAAAAAAATAGGGGAGATTTACTCTGCAGTATCACATAGTGCAGGTGCTTTGCTTGGGGCAGCAGGACTTGTTCTTATGCTCATAAAGAGTAATTCTAATCCTATTCCAATAATAATTTACGGCATTGGAATAATATTTCTATATACATTTAGTTCTCTATATCATTTTTTTCCAGACGGTAAAGTTAAGCAGTTATTTAGAAAATTCGATCATATAGGAATATATATATTTATAGCAGCAACTTATACGCCTTTATGCATATTTTCACTGCCTAAAAATGTCGGAATATTAATTTTATCAGTTATATGGTCTTGTGCTTTTATAGGCATACTATCCAATACGATTATTAAATATAAAAGTCTAGTATTAAGACTTGTACTTTATATATTTATGGGCTGGATTATCATATTTGCTTTTAAGCCTTTAATAAATAGTTTTGATGTTTTGCATTTGAATTGGCTTATATGGGGCGGAATATTCTATACGATAGGTGCTTTTTTATATGCATTAGGAAAAAGATATAATGATAAGTCTAAACAGTTTACTCATGATATTTTTCATATATTTGTATTAATGGGCTCTTTTTCGCATTATTGGTTTTTGTATAGTTATGTTATAAATTAACTGCTTTACTTTTTTAAGTTTTTCTATATGATATTTATCATAATAATATTATGAGGTTATTATGGTTAAAATTATAGATATAGAAGAATTTTTAAAATTACAAATTAATTATAAACTTCCTATAATAGATGTTCGTTCGCCTATAGAGTATAATCATGCCCATATTCCGAATGCTCATAATATATACTTGTTTAATGATGAAGAGAGAAAAGATGTAGGCACTATTTATAAGCAGGTAGGCAGAAAAGAGGCTGTATTAAAGGGATTGGAATATGTATCTGTAAGAATGACTGATATACTCAAGTCTATCGATAATATATCAAAAGAATATGATTCTGATAATAAAATACTTATTCATTGCTTTAGAGGTGGAATGCGAAGCGAATCTGTTGCTTGGTTATGCTCAAGCTATGGATATGAAGTTTATTTACTTAAAGGAGGGTATAAGAGATATAGAAATTATGTATTGGATTCTTTTAATAAAGATTATAGAGTATATCTGCTTACTGGAAAAACAGGAAGCAAAAAAACTTTAATATTAAATAAATTAAAATCTTTAGGACATAATACTGTAGATTTGGAAAAAATAGCCAAGCATAAAGGTTCTGCTTTCGGGTGGATAAATGAAGGAGAACAGCCCGCTCAGGAGCAATTTGAGAATAATTTATCTTATGAATTATTAAAATATGATTCTAATTCTATTATTTGGCTTGAAGATGAAAGTATGCTTATAGGCAAAAGAGCAATACCAAAGCCTTTATTCGACAAAATGAGAAATGCTGAAAAAATAATATATTTGGATATGCCTAAGGAGTTTAGGGCTCAGTATATACTTGATACTTATGGTAAATATGATATTGATGATTTGAAAGAGTCTGTAATAAAGATAAAAAAGCGTTTGGGGGGCGAAAGATTAAAGGAGTCTTTAGAGTTTCTTGATAATGGAAATATATATGAATGCATACTTAATATGCTTTACTATTATGATAGGGCATATAAACTTAGTATAAATAGAGATAATTTATTAACTATAGAATGCAAAGATAATGATGCTGATAATATTATTAAATTAATTTTAAGTAAAATCTAAATTAAACTTTTTATATTAACAAAAAAAGCTACGGTAAATAATTACCATAGCTTTTTTATTTTTCTTTTTTATTTAAAGATTAAAATGATTCAAAACCTTCAGAAGTGTCTTTAGAAGTATCAAATGTATTTCCAAATTCATTATCTTTTACAGTTTTATTTGAAACCTGAGGTGCTTTTTCTTCATAATGCTTTTTAATAGGGCTTTTCAACTCTGGTTTATTATTAACAGGACTTTTCAATTCTGCTTTTTTAACAGGGCTTTTTAATTCTGGTTTTTTAGCTGCAGGTTTATGTTCTTGCAGAGTTTTTTTATCTGAATCTTTTTTATCTTCAGTTTTAACTTTGATTTCTTTTTTATGGTTCTTCAATTTGAAGAACTCCATAGCAGATAATAAAGTTTCAGCCTGAGAAAGTAAAGTTTCAGAAGTAGCAGAAGTTTCTTCTACTAAAGCAGCATTTTGCTGAGTTGTCATATCCATTTGACTTACAGCAATATTAACTTGATCAACTCCTGCCTGCTGTTCCATAGCGGTAGCACTTAAATCCTGCATAATTTTTGCAGTTTCTTCTATTTGAATTCTTAAATTATTGAATATTTCTTTAGATTCTCTGGCAGTTTCAGTAGCAGCCGCAATTTTTTCTTCGGAATCAGCAACTAATACAGTAATGTCTTTAACAGAAGTTTGAGTTGTCTGAGCTAAGTTTCTTACTTCAGAAGCAACAACAGCAAAGCCTCTTCCTTGTTCTCCTGCACGTGCAGCTTCAACAGCAGCATTAAGAGCAAGTATATTTGTTTGGAATGCTATATTTTCAATTATTTTAGTAATAGCACTAATTTTAGAACTTGATTCATATACAGCTTCAATATTTTGTGTACTTTCTTCAATAACTCTTCCAGCCTCATCAATAGCTTTTTTAGAATTAATCATCATATTATTGCCTTCCAAAGTATGTTCAGCAGATGATTTTATTGTAGAAGCAATTTCTTCCATTGAAGAAGCAGTTTCTTCAAGTCCTGAAGCCTGATTTTCTGTTCTATTTGATAAGTCTATATTGCTTTGATTAAGCTCATCAACAGATGCTCTTAATATATAGGCATTATCATATACTAATCTTACTTTTTCATTTAATCTATCTAAAATATGTACAACTGAAACAGCCATTTCTCCAAATTCATCTTTTCTATTTTTGAATTGCTGCGGCACATCCCAGCTAATATCTCCGTTTGAAAGTATTTCTAAATTTTGACTTAAACTTCTCAAAATACTTGTTATACTATGCATATATAATATTAAAATTATAGATGTAACAATGAGTGTTATCAATGTGCCGATAAAAGCATATAATTTCATAATACTTACATAATTAAATAACTCTCCTTGCTCCATACTCATAACAACAGACCAGCCTGATATCGGCTCTTTATTAAAAGTACATATTGATTCTGCACCATTAAAAGGAGATTTGTATTCATAATATCCTGATTCGTTTTCGCTGGCATATTTAATAAAATCAGCATTTCTTAAAACTTCATTTCTTACATGAGAAGGAACAGGGTCAGCAATTACATATTTGTCAGTATCAATAATAAATGGGTGTCCTGTATTTCCTGATTTTACTAAATTTAGTTCTTTATCTATAAACCCTAACCAGTCAAACATTGTTGATAATGAACCTATTACATTCCCATTAGAATCTTTTATAGGCGAAAAAATTTTAACTACATATTTATTTTTATCAGCAGGGTGAGGATCTGCTGTTTTATGTACAGTTGATTGTCCTGCCATAATTTTCTGCCATATAGGCGTACCGCTGAAATTTCTTGTATTTGGAGAATTAACAATTTGATCATCTAAACTATCAGCTATCGCATTCCCATTTTTATCAAAAACTACAAGACCTTCTATATTGATATTGTTTTGAACTATATTTTTTAGGCTTGCTTTAAGAATATTTTTATTTTCCTCTGTTTCATTCAGAAGAAAATCTGTTAATTGTGTATATCCTTTGGCAAGGGCTTCTGATGTATATATAGACTGTGTTAGCCATACATTTATCATTCTACTATATACTTTAGCAGTTGATTCAAATCCGAATATAGCAGAACTTCTAATTCCTTTAGCAGCTATATTGATGAGAATTACAACTAAAATGGTTGTCATAATAGTGACTAAAAGTATTATAATAGATGGAAGTTTCACTTTCAAAGATTGTAATTTCTTCATTATTTTTTAACTCCAAATGATTTTTTAAAAAATTATATACAATATAACAATATTTCTTTTATTAAGTCAATATTTATTTTTTATATTATTCCTATTATCGAATATTTTTTTATAAAAAATACTGTTTTTATAGAATTTAATTAATTATTTTTTATTTTCTGCTTCGCTTTTTCTTATATATAACGGCAGTAAATTAAAAACATCATCAAGATTATTAGACTTTATTTTTGGTATTGATAACTTTATGATATTTGAGGCTTTTATTATATTAAATGAATTTTCTAAAATTTTTATATTGTATTTTTTCAAATTTTCTATAAAATATTCTTTATTTTTATAGAAACCGTCTCCGCATAGGGTAATATTTTCTATTTTATTTTCATTTTCTATATAAGAGATGAGTATATCAATGAATTCCTGATAAGTTAAATCTAAATTTTCTTTTAATTTTTTATTATCAAAATATATATTAGTATAAATGCTTCCTTTTCTAGCATCTATCATACTTGCTTTTATACCATTAAAATTTTTTATATTTTCATATAAAGCCTCTAAGCTTGAAATTCCTATTATAGGTATTTTTCTAGCATAACATATTGTCTTTACCGTTGAAAATGCTATTCTTAATGCTGTAAAAGAGCCAGGACCTATTCCTAATGCTATATAATCTATTTTTTCAAGCGAAATATTATTTTCTTCAAAAAATTTTTCTAAGGCTGGAAGTATTTCTTCATTATGATTTTTTACATTTTCTTTATTATATTCAATTACAGAGCCTTCATCTTTTTGCAATGCTATAGAGAAACTGCTGGATACCGTATCAAATGCTAATATATTCATGACATTAAATCTAATACTAATCCTTTAAGCCTCATAACCTTATTTGCTATGGCTATATGATTTTTTTGTTCTGACATTATTAATCTGTATAATGAATCAAGTTCTTCATTTATCTTTGAAACAACCTGATATTCTCTTCCTCTTTTCATATACGAAGATACTACTCTTATTCTATAGGCATCTTTTACTAATTTATCTGTTAATGATCTTATTAAATCTCTAAATTTTTGAAAATCTTTCATATTGGCACTTTTTTCTAATATATTTCCTGCATCATATATCTGCTTTTTTAATTCATTTAATTCATAGGAATATCTTTTTATTTCTTTTTCTTCTTCAAGCATTGCTGCAAACGGAGATGATGATACAGCATTTTTCATAGACATCTGCATCATAGAAGCGTCCTGCGATGTCATTAATATGCTATTTAAATTCATTTCTCTATTTCTTCTTTCCTGAACTCTCATTTTTCTTTCTCCATAATTTGTATGAGTTATGTTAACTAAGTATATTATGTTAACTTAACATAGTTTATATAAAATTTCAATATATTATAAATCGTATTTTTATTATTTTGCTTTATTATTTTATTTTTTATTATTAATTTTGATATTTTTATTATTAATTTATTATATTTTATTATTAATTTTTTATAATTGAAAAAAAAATTAAAAGACTTATAATTTATAAGGCAGGTATTTTATGTGCAGAGATGAAATATTAAATAAATATAATACTATAAAAAACAATATTAATACTATAAAGCAGAAATATAATATTGATTATGATATAAATATAATAGCAGTAAGCAAATATTCTTCTATTGAAACTATAAAGGAATTTCTATCCTTAAACATAGATTTGCCTTTAGCTGAGAGTAAGGCTCAAAGTTTAAGAGATAGGGTAGGGGAGATAGAGAAATTTAAAAATAATGTTAAATGGCATTTCATAGGGCGAATACAGTCAAATAAAGTAAAATATATAGTAAAATATTCTGACTTAATACAAAGTGTAGATTCCATTGAAATAGCTGAATATATAAATAAAGAGGCGGCTAAAAATAATAAAATACAGAATATATTATTACAATTTAATATAAGCAATGAAGAACAAAAAGGCGGATTTGATATTAATTCTTATATAGATGTATATGATAATATTTCAAAAATGTCTAATATATCGGTAAAGGGTTTGATGGGTATGGCTGAATATAGTAAAAATTCTATCCTTATAGAGGAAGAATTTGAAAAATTAAATAGAGTGTATAAAGATATAAATTTAAAATATAATAATACTTTATCTATACTTTCTATAGGTATGTCATCAGATTATGAACTTGCTGTAAAACATGGTTCTAATATGGTAAGAATAGGAAGCAGTTTTTTGGGCTCTTATTGAAAAAATTATAATATTTTAGGATTTTTTAATATGTCATTAAATTTTGAAAAATTAGAAAAATCAATTAAATCATTAGAAAAATCTATTAATGTTTATAATTTATATAAAGATGATAAAAATATTGATTTGGTTAATACTATATCTTCAGGAATAATACAAAATTTTGAAATAGCTTATGAAAACAGTTGGAAATTAATGGCTAAGTGGTTAGATGAAAATGTTTCATCAGATTCCTCGCATAAGACTACAAGAAAAGGATTGTTTAAACTGGCTGGTGAATATTTTTTAATAGATAATGTTGAAATTTGGATAGAATTTCACAATTCAAGAAATAATACTTCACATAGATATTCTGATGAATTATCAAATGAAGTGATGAAGTATGCTTTAAAATTTCCAATATATGCTAAAGCTCTTTTAGAGAACCTAAAGGAAAGAAGATAATGGAAATAATATAATGCAAATAAAGTAAAGTAAGGTAAATAAAGTAATGATATCTATACCAAATAATGATGCAGAAGTAATAAATAAAATTTTATCTGATAATATAAAGTTAGGAACTGTTTATGCTTTCGGCTCAAGATATAAACATACCAATAGAAAATATTCGGATTTAGATTTGGCTGTTGATTTAAATAGAAAGATGACTATAAATGAAATAGAAAATTTAAAATATGATTTTGAAGAAAGTGATTTAGCTTATAGGGTGGATATTATCGATTATAATAATATAAGCGATGATTTTAGAAAAATAATAGATTTAGGAAAAGAAATTATATTTACTAGCAAGATTTTATAGTGTTTTTAATTATTTTGACATATTTATAAATATAAATTATAAATACAGCATATTGTAAATGATATTTCTTATTGAAAACGTCTAGGTCTTTCTATTGTTATTAAATAATTCCAAACATAATAAAATATAGTATCTTCTGTTGTGAAATTTTCTACAGCTTCATCTTTTTTTAATTTAAGCATAGCATTAGAAAAAGCCTCATATTTTTGTAATTCTTCTATTTTTAATGATAATTCATCTGTATGAGCTTTTACTTTATACATAAGTTCCACAGGTAAGTTTCTTTCATAATCTTTACTAGTTAAAGTTTCAAGAGAATATTCTATTTTATCAGGTGTTATTCTAGCTGATATTTCATATTCTTTCTGAGCCTCAGCATCAAGTATATTATCAGTCCAAGTATAGAACTCATTAATCCATTCTTTATACATATTACCGTATTTATCAGAGTTTAATGTATAATCATTTTTTATATCATTAGGAAGTATATTCAAAAAATTTTTATACCTTTGTCTCATAGCATATATTGATCCGCCGTCATTTTGGCAGGCTGCAAGTATTATTATTAAAGTTAATATTAAAAGCATTATTTTTTTCATTAGTAAATATCCGTAATTATTATTTTTATATTTGATGATGAATTATTATACTATAGTATATAATAAACTTCAATATATAATAAGATTTAATATATTACATTTATAAATTTAATAAATTTATTAAAAAAAATAAGTATTATATATTTATTCAGTTTATAGTTAATTATAGCTAAAATAAAAAAAATATATGTGTAAGTTAACATAATATACATTATAGTTATAATTTAGCCCCAATATATAACGGTGATGAATATACAGTTGAATATATAACAAAAACTTTTATAAAAATAATAGGAAAAGGTATGTATAATATAAAATCTCAAAATTTTCATAATAAAGAAAATAATTTATTATTATTAGATTCTTCTTTAGTTAGAAAAGAACTTAAATGGAAAGAATTATTTTCTATAGATAATGCTATTAAGGAAACTGCAAATTGGTATAGAGAATATCTGAATAATACTAGTTTATCAGATATTACTAGTTTGCAAATAGAAAAGTATAAGCAGAGCAGAGCAGAGCAGAGCAGAGCAGAGCAGAGCAGAGCAGAGCAGAGCAG
>NZ_CAJTQJ010000050.1:13064-16101 GCF_910578695.1 uncultured Brachyspira sp. | reverse complement strand
AGTAATAATAAAAACTAATAATTTTTTAAATGCTAGAAAGCTAAATATAAAAATTGTGAGCGTATGACATTTACAAAATGGCAGGTATTATACCTATATCGGCACAAGTTTTTCTATTAGTAAATAAAGAAAATCATTATTTTTATAAAGTATTCAATTTCCAATTATTTTTATCAAAAATATTCCCTTTAACAGTATAATACTTAGTAAAATTAAATCTATTTTCTAACTGCCTATTTGGATTCCATTCATTTAATATTATAACTTTTAATTCGCCATTCTTATAATCATTTGTTATTACTTTTTCTGTAAAAGGATTTTTTACATCTTGTAAATGCTTTAATGCAATATAGGGCATATCAGCTACAGTCATAAAATTAGATGAAATGGTAAAATCATTTGCAGAGTTAAAATCTTTTATCATCAATAATGCATTATATATAGCCATAAATTCTATATCATTATTTTTATAAAAATCTGTCTTAATATCCAGAGCATGATCTGAAATTATAATAATTTTTGTATTATCATAAACATTATTATCTTTGAAAAAATCTATTAATTCAGAAATATTTTTAATTGATGCAGCATTAGCATAATAGCTTCTTGTTAAAAATTCATTTTTAAATCTATTTATATCTGTATTTGGTATTTGATCTTTCCATATAGAAGGAAGCAAATTAGTATTAATATAATCAGGTTCATGAGTTGTATTGTTATGTATAAAGTTAAAATAATTTCCACTTTCAGATATTGATGTTATATGTTTTAGAGAGTTTAAAATACTGAATTCTTTTAAAGAAGTATTAATATGTACAGCATTTTTACCTCCATATATATACCAATCTGAATTACTATAAAGATTTTTTCTTAGGAAACTTGGAATAATTCTAAAAAGCGAAAATCTAAAAGATCTTTTAATATTTAAATCATTAATGTTTGAATCTGAATTATATAATTTCTCATCAAGTATATTCTTTATTTCTTTTGTTTCATTAGTATAATCATTAAATAAATTACTAATTGCAAATTTAATAAAGTTATCATTTTCAGAATAAGCATTAATATTAGAATACTTTGAAAATATAGAAATATCATAACTAAAATTTAAATTTGCAAATGTAGGATTAAAAATATTTGCTTTGTAATCATTATCTGTAAATATTTTAGGCATTAACAATAAAGATTCATTATATTTATCTTTTAAATTATATTTTTTTTCTATTGAAATCTCATAAGGTAAATATTCATATCCTCCCATCAAACTAGCAATAGATCCGACAGTATTTCCTGAATATGACAGCATATTAGTATATAATATAAATCCGTTAAAATTATTTTTCAGCTTATTATTATTATTAAAGTATTCTAAAACATAATGCGATGAGGCTCTGTCTAATAATATAACAAATACATTAGTACCTGTTTTAGATAAGCTAAAAATATTACTATAATTATCTTCTTGCAAATACTTTTCCTGCTCATTTTGTATATTTGATAATATTTTTTGATATTTATTAATATTTACTATATCATAAACGGATATGGAAAATAATACCAATGATATTATCATATATATATTAATAATAATATTTGATTTTTCTTTTTTTAATAAAATATAAATAATTCCTATAAATACAGATACAAATAAAATATTTAATAATATTTGAAAAATATCAGCGTTCAAAAGCATTGGATTTTCAAATACAAAACTATTTTGTATATTTCCATATCTGCCTACTATTATAAATGTATCCACAAAAAATATCATAGAAATATATACCATTAATAATGATAAAAAATTTTTTACCTTATCAGAAAATAAGACATAGATAAATAAAGCATAAACAAAGAATACGCCTATATATTTTGATATATTATTCAATATCAATATAAACGGTTCATTAAATTCCTGACCTGAAGAAGCTATTAAAGCAGATGGTATAAAAAGTCCAGCAAGTAATGTTATAGAAATAGAAACTGATATTAATACTTTTAAACTATTATTTAATTTTATATTAAATAATTTATATAAATATTTTTTATAAATTATAATTGCAAATAATATAAGCCATATACTTAAAACATCTTTATATGTTTTTGCATCTGTTATAAATATTTTTAAATATTGTTTTTCTAAAGAAGCAGCAGATATAATATCTTTATTTAAATATAATAATGTATATATAAACATAAAAGCTGTAAAAATTATGAATATTAAGAAAGAAACTCTTTTTATAACTGTAATAATTATTTTATTATTAAAAACTTTATCAGCTTTGCTTTTAAAGAAACTATAATTTTCTAAAACAATATTTTTTACTAATGAAAAAGTGCAGTTTACAATCCAATAAAATAGAAGTCCTGCAGGCGAGTTATATAAAAGCACCAAAAAAATTAAATTAGTAATATATAATGGCATCTGCTCTTTTAGATTTAACTTTCTTGCATATACTAATGAAGCTTGCAAACTTATTATAGTCATAACAAAAGGCAGGAGATTTATTGTAATACTTCCGATATTAATTAGAGCGTCCGGCTTTGCTAAATTCTTTATATAGCCGAATTGAGCAAACTCTAAACCATCAATATTATGTATAAAATGATAAGCAGCTATAAAAAATGGTATTTGTATAAGAAGCCCTAAAGTACCTCTGAAAGCATATATAGTTTTATATCCATTTATTCTTTGACAAGCCCTTATCAAAAGATACCTTTGATCACCTTTAAATGCTGATTTTATATTATCAATCATAGGTTTCATCTTATTTTGTATATCTCTTTCTTTTTTCTGCCATTTTTCTGCTATATTGTATAAAGGAAGTGATATAAAGTTAATTATTAAACTTATAAATAATATACTTACAATATAAGAACTTTTTGTATATACTTTGAAAAAATAAAAAGATGTTTCTAAAATAAACTCTATAGGATATATAAAGATATTGTAGAGTACATTAAAAAACATCATAATACTCCCAGAAAATCAATTTCTTTGAGTTTATGATTTTTTATTATAAAAATGTCTAAAATGCAG
>NZ_CAJTQJ010000050.1:0-12965 GCF_910578695.1 uncultured Brachyspira sp. | reverse complement strand
GTTGACAGTTGACAGTTGACAGTTGACAGTTGACAGTTGACAGTTGACAGTTGACAGTTGACATAAATTACCTATTTTTATATTTATATAAGTATATAATATATGTTAAAAAATGTCAATATGATATATTAATCATATATTGATAATTTTTATAAAAACTGCAAGTTGAAAAAAAACAAACCTAAAGATATACTAATATTAATTAAGTTCATTTTAAGGAAATCGATTTTTATGTCAGATGATACTCTTCAAAACAAAGTAGATAGTATGATATCTCATTATAAAGAAATATGTAATAGAGAGCCTAATAATTATAAAGCTAGGGTGGATTTCGGCATATTTTATACTCAGCTTGGCAATCATAAAAATGCTGTAGAACTATTCAAAGAAGCATTGCTGATAAATAATAATGACTATTCTGTATACAGACTTGCAGGAATATCATATACAAAATTAAAAAATTATGAAGATGCTGTTTTTTATCTTGAAAGAGCTTATGAAATAGAAAATAATGATTATATTAGTCTTAATTGGCTTGGCAAATGCTATATAGAAGCTGGAAGATATGAAGATGCTGTGAATGTTTTGAATAAATCATTTATGATATCGCCTAAAGAATATTTTAATTGGCGTACATTAGGTATAGCTTCGTATCATTTAAAAAAAATAGATGATGCTGTAGAATACTTTGAGAGGGCTATAGAACTTAATAAATATGATTATGACAGTCTTTATATGCTTGCTCTTTCTTATAAGGAAAAGTATGAATATCAAAAATCTATAGATATATTTAAAAAAATAATAGAAATAGAAAAGGATAATTATTCTGTATATTTCAATATGGGTTTTTGTTTCTTTATGCTTAATGATTTTAATAATTCTTTATCTTATTTTATAAATGCTTTGAATATAGATAGTAAAGATTATTTATTATACTATTATATTGGTGCTTCTTTTTATGAGATTAAAGATTATATTAATGCTATATCTAATTTAAATAAAGCCTTAGAGATTAATAAACATCATTCATCATCATATTATTATTTAGGATTATCATATTATTATGCTGGGCTTTATAATAATGCATTAAATATATTAGAAGAATGCATTAAAATAGGAAACTGTAATAGAGAAATATATATACTCCTTTCTGACATATATAATGCTATGGGAGATATAGAAAAATCGATTACAGCATTAAATAAATCTAAGGAATTTTAAAATTAATTATTATTATCTAAATTTGTCTGATTAATTATAATTCCATAACCGCTTATTTCAAGTAAATATTTATCATCTAATTTTATTATAAAATTTTTGTCTTTTCTCTCTATATCTGTTATTTTAGAAGCGGGATATTTACTGTCAATTACATTAACCATAGACTTATGTATGCAGCTTCTTGGTATGCCTTTAGCCTTTGCTTGATCATCTATAACGCTTATTTTTTTCCATAACCCTGTATCATAAAATATGAATCTATAACCGAAATCTATATCTACCTCATAACCTCCTCCGTTTTGATATAATGCTGCTGTTTTTATATTATTTCCTGGAAAGTTAAGATTCAAAAAATTTTTGGCTCTTAAAGGCAGAGAATTCTCTGTTATGGATTGAGAATATATATTTATATTAAATATCAATACTAATAATATTAATTTTATATATTTCATATTTATTTATTAATATCGTATTTTATATTTATAATATTAGATTTTTTTATTATTTATTACTATTATAGATTTACGGATTTCAATATATTTTATTTGTTAACAAAAATAATTATAGTTTTTCTAATATAAAGTAAGAAATATAATTACTAAATTAAGTAATATATGATATATAATAAAACACCCATACAAATACATTGTACAGGTGTTTCAATTATCAAGCAGCCATAAAAATTATTTCATAGCATTAATTTTTTTCATCATATCAGATTTTCTAGCACTAGCTCTATTTAAATGTATAACAGATTTTCTAGCAGCCTTATCTAAGGCACTTGCATATTTTTTAAATTCTTCTGAAGCAAGATTTTTATCATTGCTGTCTACTGCTTTAATTACTTTCTTTTTTTGCGTATTCAAGAAACTTTTAATTTTTCTATTATAAAGATTTCTAACTTCATTTTGTCTTAATCTTTTAGATGCAGAAGCTATATTAGGCATTAATTTACTCCGTGTTAAAATAAAAGCGGAGTTGACGGGGCTCGAACCCGCGGCCTCCTGCGTGACAGGCAGGCGCTCTAACCAAACTGAGCTACAACTCCAATTAGTTAAGGAATGTTTTATATTATATAGTAATTCTTTTTTTTGTCAAGTATAAAAATATAAAAAATAATTAAAATTTAGAATAATAATATTTCTTTTATTAATTTTTTTTACTTTCTTTTATCAAGGTTATTTATTTTTTTATAGTAAATAAAAAAAGCGAAGATTAAATATAAAACATATTCAAACTTCGCTAATAATTAATACTAATCTATAGCATTAAATCATATCTGAACATCCTGACTATAATCAATGCCGTCTTCTTCAAAGCCATGCATATTCATATAATCTTTTCTAAACAGCTGTAAATCTGCTATTTCTTTCAAATTATCTTTTGTTAATTTATTCCAAGCATCTAGTACATCTTTTTGAACATCATCTCTCATCTCCCAATCATCTAACCTTATTCTATTTTCGCTATCAACAGGCACATCGCCGCCATTATAAAGTTTTTCGCTTATAAGTCTGTACATTTGTTCTATGCAGCCTTCATGAAGTCCTTTATTTTTCATAACTTTAAATAATATTCCTATATATAAAGGGACTGTAGGAATAACTGCTGAAGACCTAGTTACTACTGCTTTATTTACTGAAACATAAGAATGTCCTTTTATTTTTTCCTGCATTTTTTTGTCTAATTTATGAGCTGTTAACTCAAGATTATCTTTAGCCTTTCCTATAGTGCCTTCTCTGTAAATTGCTTTTGTCATTTCAGGACCTATATACGAATAAGCAATATTAACAGCATTTTCTGATAACATATCGGCATTTAATAGGGCATCTGTCCATAATTCCCAGTCTTCTCCGCCCATAACTTTTACAGTTGATTTTATATCATCTTCATTAGCAGGCTCAATAGACACATTCAATAACTCTTCTGTCAAAAAATCAACTCCTATGCCGTTATATTTTTTACCTATAGGTTTTAAAGCTGATCTGTAAAGTGTTCCTGTAGATTCATCTGTTCTAACAGGTGCAGCCAAACTGTATATTACTAAATCTATTTTTTCGCCTTTAAAAAATGATTTAGCTTCTTTAATAACTTCTTCTTTTGAGGCATTTAAAAAAGCATCTAATATTAAATTTTTATCCTCTGCTTTGTCTCTTTTGGCAAAAGCAGAAAAAGCTTCATTATTATACCAGCCCGGAGTTGCTGTTCTTCTTGCTGTAGCTCCTTTTTCAAATGATACGCTCATAGTTTTTGCCCCTAATCCGTAAGCTATAGCTATTCTGCTTGCAAGTCCGTATCCGCCTGAAGCTCCTAATATAAGTGCATTTTTTACATTAGATTTTACTTTCGGCTTTGATTTTACATAATTAATTTGATTTTCTACTTCCTTAGCACAGCCTAGAGGATGAGCTGTTATGCATATATTATTTAATATTTTTGGCTCTACTACCATATTTTTTTATTCTCCTATTATTCATTTTTTCCAAACTAATTTTATTATACTTTATAATAAAATTGTTTTTTTTTCAATTAAAATGAAATCAAAATAATTATTAACTTTTTTAAATACTAGAAAGCTAAATATAAAAATTATGAATATACAACATTCATAGAATGCCAGAATATCAAAGCTAATAATTTTTATTAGAAATAATAATGAAGTTATTAGCTAATTTAAAACGAGTTTATCGATAACAATAACAATAAAATTAATTATACTTGCCCTCCATTTAGACTTTCTATTATTTTTTGATATTTATGAATTATTTTTAATTTTAAAATGTTATTTTTACTTTCGCTCAATAGTTTTTTAAATTTATTACTTATTAACAAAATTAATAAATACAAAATATCTGCAATTCAAATTTTTATTAAATTACATATTTCATTAATTATGCATTTAAAAAATTATTTTAAATATCCTATTAATTCATCTTCAATTTTTTTCATTTCTTCAGCAAATTCTTTTATATTATTGAAATTTTGATTAGGAATTTTTAAAGCAAATTTATGTATTTCGCAGTTAATATTATTATTATATTCATTGTTTAGATTTCCTATATAAGTATTTTCAGTATTTTGTTTGAAATTATTTTCTTCCAATGGATAAATAAAACCTGACTTTTTAGCATTAAGCGTAAAGCTATAAGAAACTATTTGATGCTTATCATTTCTGTCTATATTCTCATTATCTTCTTTATTAAGTCTTTTATATTTTGCATCAAGTACAATATTACATTCATTGCCGTCTGACAATTTATAGAAGTCTGGATAAACTCTCCAAGCATTATTGAGTAATTTAATGCTATTACCATTTTTTGTATTTCTGCTTTCTGTATGAATAAATTTTTCTTTACTTAAAAAAGTATTTAAATACTCTTCAAAAAGATATGCCCCGTCAAATAATAAGCCGTATACTGTATTATCATTGCTGCCGTATTTTAATTTTTCATACCTTAATATTTGAATGCATATTCTTCTTAAAGGCTCATATTCATAATAGTATGGATGCAGTAATTTTTTTAAGTTTTTATTTATAATACTTTCTCTTTTATTTTTCTCATAGCTTGAGGTAGAATAAAATATCTGATGAGTATAATCCTTTATTTCATTATCAGAATTTAGAATATATCTGTTTTTTGTATTTATATATTCTATAGTATGCCTTATTAATTGGGTTATATTATTATCATAACTGTACTCTCTAGTATTGTACGAAATTTTACCATTGAAAGGAATATTATTTTTAATGTATCTATTAATATCAATAGCACCTTTAACATTAGAATCATTATGCTTTATTAATTTATATTGTTTAAAAAGTCCCTGCCTTAATGCAGACTTAAAAAAAATAGCAAATATATAAATCAAAAAATCAAATGAATCATCATTATATGCACTATGCTCTAAATTAATAATATTAAGCGAAAGCACTTTCATAAGCATATAATGTAAAAAATAATCTTTATTATCATCTAATGCAAATCTTGAAGAAATTTTTATTTGTGTATTATTATAGCTTATAAATCCCATTAAATTATTAGTATGTATTTTATTATCATATAAATTAAATATTGTACTTTTTTCGTTTAAATCTTTGATTTCATCAAAACTATTTGGAAATATTAAAATATTATCTGAAATATTTTCTATAGAATGGCTGGCTATATATTGAATATTATTTTTATCTATTTCTGATAGCTCTGATATATCATATTTATTGTTATTATCTTTTAATTTAATAATTTTACTGTTACTCATATTATTATTTTTATAAATCTATTACAAAATTATCAATTATCTGCATTATCATTTTGTTGCGTATTATTATCAGGTGCTGTACTATTTAGCAGAAATTAGATTATAAGCATTTTCTAATTTTTTAAGTTTATCATCTATATTAGGCATACCTCTCAAATACTCAAATAAAAGCCCTTTTAAATGATTTTCCCATAAACTTGTAAATGCTTCTTCTTTATTATCACTTTTATAATAATTTTTTAACTTCAAGAAATAAGAAGCTCCTATATGATAAGATGAAGACAATTCGCATATACTTTGTTTTTCTTTTTCATTTTCATTTTCATTATATATAGCATTATTTAAATTATTCATTCTATTAATTGCTTCTTGTTTTATTTTTTTATCTAAACTTTTTAATATATTTTCTTGTGTATCTTTAGCTTTAATTTCTATAAAGGCGAATCTTCTGCGCATAGCAAAGTCCATACTTTCAACGCTTCTGTCAATATCATTCATAGTGCCTATTATATAAACATTCTCTGGTATATAAAAATATTTTTCTGATTCTTCATCTATTAAATTAGAGTATTGAGTAAGCACTTTTCCTTTAATGCCTCTATATCCGGGGTCAATAGCAAAAAATAATTCACCGAAAATTTTTGAAATCTCTCCCCTGTTAATCTCATCTATAATGAATACAAAATTTTTCTTTTTAATTTTTTCTATTGTATTAGTACTACTATTTTTTAATTCTTCTTCTATAACAGAATTATATTTTATATAAAAATTATGTAAGAAAGCACATAAATAACTTATACGACCTGCAAATCCTACCGCTTTTTCCATATTAGCTGTAGTTAAACTTCCATTGTCTTTTTGCTTTTTATATATTTTGTACCACTCCACATATTGATATATTTTACCATTTATAGTGTATTCATATTTTGATTTTGCTGTCATTAATAGTATTTCTTCTTCTTCATCAAAATATATATTTATATACGGTGCAACTAGTTTATTACTAATACCAGTTAATATAAGTTCATTATTTTTATTAAATTCTTCATATTTTTCATTTGCAAATTTTATTAAATATTTTTTTACGATTGTTTCATAATTCAATTCTGACTCTTCTTTTTTGCTGTCAATTAAATTATTTAATGCTCTTTTACAAAACTCTTTAAAAACTCCGTCCCTTCTTTCAAATCCAATATTTCCGCTATTATCTTTAATAGGTCTTAAGCCCTCAACAAAATCTGTATAATCATAAGATGGGTGAAACTGTACAAACTGGCATTGATTTTTAAAATTTTCGTATTCTTCCAATTCTTCAGTATATTCTTCATCAAAAATCATTTTTGCAGCAATTTGTTTTGCTAGGTATGTTTTACCTGTACCAGGCGCTCCTGTAAGTATGAGGTTGTGATTATTTTCTAATAATTTTTTATAATCTTCCATTATATCTTTCTTAAATTGGAAATTAGTATCATTTTTCAATAATCTTACGATTTTTAATGCGTCTTTTTTATCTATCTCTTGTATTATATTATATTGAAGATTATGCGTTGTATGAGGGTATGAAATACCATTTCCATTATAATCATTCCATTTATCTACATCTATTCTCTGTCCCCAACCATTTTTACCATCTTCTAAATTTTCATAAAAACATCTGCAATCTTCAAATTCTATATAACCATTATAATTATCAGAGCGGTATTTAAAATTATGATGATTAGTATTTATAACTTTTTCACAATTTAATTTTACTTTATTTAAATTACTATTTTCAAATCTAGGTTTTATGGCATAACCCCAAGCAAACTTTAAATCTGATTTTGCTACACCTAATATGATTATGTCGCCAATTTTTACTTCTTTTAAAAGCTTCCAATTCATTTCAAATTGTTCTTGGAAACCATATTCAAACTGACAATAACAATAATTGTTTTTATAAGCCATTTCTACTTTATTCCAATCTTTAACTCCATGTTTAAATACCCAATATCGCATTATATATTCCTTAAAAGTAAATTTATGCTATTTATTATATAAAAATTATTTATAAATTCAATGTAATATAGTATACTTTTTTTCTATTTAATTATATTTTTAGCATAAAATTAGAATATTATTATGCTGATGAAATTATTTTGTTATTATAAGATATGATATAATTTTTTTGATAATCAAAATTATTTTATTGCTGCTAAATATAAACTTGCTTTAAAATGGCTAATAACTAAAATTATGAATACCCAACATTTATAAAATTGCAGTGATAATTAACAAACAAGTTTTTATATACAAAATTAAGAAAAATGGGGCAATAATTGAAAATATAAAAATTATGAGTATCTGCCAAATTTATTTAAATTTATTGTCTCTTCACCTATTTTCTATTCACTGCATATAAAACTAAACTATAAATATAAATGATTAACAATAATATTAAATTACATATAAAATTTCATTAACTATGCGTTTAAAAAAGCTAAAAACTTAATAAAAATTAGGGCGGGAATTTTTTATTTTTATAAGGTTTTTTTACTTTATAATATGTAATAAAAAAAAGAAAATATGAGATTTGTATAAAAAGCAGTAAAGAAAAATGGCGGGCAGATGTAAATATAATAAGCAGATGTAAATATAATAAAATGTATATAATTAATTAGCTGTTAACATTAAAAATTAAGGCTGATATTTCCGAATATATATAATAAGAAATATAAAATTAATATAACAGAAGAAGAATATGGCTATAATAGAATTTAATATACCTACAAAAATAACATTCGGAGTTGATTCTTTAGAGTGTTTGGCAGATACTATAAAGAAGTACGGCGGAAGAACTGTATTAGTTACAGACGGCACTTCTTTTAATCAGACAGGATTAATAGATCAAATAGTAAATAAACTTAATGATAAGCTTATAAATGTTATGGTTTATTCTGATGTAAACTCTACAAGCACCAGCGATGCAGCAGATATTATTGCAAATCTCGTAAGATACAGCAAAGCAGAATCTATAGTTTCAGTAGGCGGATTTAAAATACAAAATACTGCAAAAGGAGCTGCTATTGTAGTAACAAACAGCGGAGAAGCATCTGATTATATTAATGGGCAGCCTGTATATCATAAGCCTCTGCCTGTTATAGCCGTGCCTACAATATTGGGTTCTTTATCTGAAATAGCTACAGGTATGTGTTTATATGATAAATATGATGAAATAAATAAGCAAAATAATGAAGCAAATGTATATACTTCTAACTGCATTATAGACCCTACTCTATATACTACAGTGCCTGCAAAATATACTCTAAGCAGTGCATTATCGGTATTTGCATTATCTTTTGATATATATATGAGCAATACCATTACAAGCATTACAGAACCTTTAATAGTACATGCAATGAAAATAAGCATGCAGGGATTAAAAAAACTTATATCCTACAGTGATAATATAGATAATATAACAACATTAGCTACAGCGAATATGCTATGTGCTGCTTCTGCATGTCATAGCAGTTTGGGGGCTATAAGAGCATTATCAATAGCTATAAACAGCGTATATGCAGTTAACAAATCTATGGTATGTTCTATATTACTGCCTCATATAATGGAATATTATATTACTGTAGCACCTGATAAATATGTTGTGCTTTCAAATGTAATAGACGGAATAGACCCTGAAATGACTCCTTTTGAAATAGCAAATCAATCTGCACAGCATATAAAACAGTTTCTGCATAATATTAATCTTCCTACAAGATTAAATGAAATAAATATAGACAGAAGTAAATTTGATAAAGTAGCAGAAATTGCTTTGAAGTATCAAGGTATGGAAAATCTGCCTAGAAGTATGAATTTAGAGTCTATTATGACCATATTAGAACAGGCTTATTAATCTTCGCTTTTAGGGGCATATTTATAAGGTTTTTTATGTAATGTATCTATAAGTTTTTTATTGGGCTTATAATTATCTATTGAAGGCAGAGTTTTATATTCTAACATACTGCAGTTATAGATTTCAGCATACTTATTGTAGGCAAAGCAAAGCAAATGTTCTAAATTAACCGTATCCAGCAGATTATAATGTATAAGAGAATCTATTGCAGATTCATCTTTTGTATCCTGATAATAATTCCAAAGAAGTACAGCAGTATAGCCATTAACTCCTTCCATATCATCGCCTCTGGAAATACCTATATCCTGCTCTATTTTTTTTAATCCGCCTGTATAACCCAAATCTTTAAGCAGAAAACGCAGATCTATTTGTGCAGATTTTATGGTTTTGGCAAAATATCTCTCCAAAAATGGTATATCAAAACAAGAACCATTAAATGTAACTATTATAGAATAATTTTTTATATATTCCAAAAATTCATGCTCATTTCTGCCATGTACAAATACTCTTATATCCTTACCGTCATAACAGCCTATAACTGTTATATGAGCTTTAGACGGCTTTATTCCTGTAGTTTCTATATCTAAGAAAACCGTTTTTTCCATAAAAAGAGGATAAAGTCTGTACATTATTGAAGAGGGAAATTTCTTTAAAAAATAAAAATAGTTTTTTGATTTATAATTGTAAATAGATTTAGGAAGCTCATTTTTCAAAGCCTCCCTAATACTGCCAGGCATAGCATAATAATCTATTTTTTCTAATGTATCTTCCCAATCAATAATGCCTTCTTCCCATAAAAGACTTTCTTTTTTTGGTCCGATACCCTCTATATGCTGGAATGTTTTTTTTATTAAATCCACATAATTCCTTTATTTTTATCATTATTTTCTTTTCAGCTTAACACCCTGAGGAGTGTCCATTATCTCTATTCCCATAGATAAAAGTTCATTTCTTATTTCATCTGCTTTTTTATAATTTTTTTCTTTCTTGGCAATAGTGCGTTCTTCTATAAGCTTATTAATTTTTTCTTCATCTGCATTATTTGCATTATTTGCATTATTTTTTTCTTTATCTATATTATTTTCTTTTTCTTTTCCTATTTTAAAGCAGTTAATAATATTATTCACTCTCTCTATGAATTTTAATATTTCATCTCTTGTATTTATATTAATATATTCAAAAGATGTATTTACAGATTTTATCAATGTGAATAATATCCCAAGTGCCTCTGAAATATTTAAATCATTATAAATAGAATCTGAAAACTTTTCATTGGAAACTTCTAAATCTTTTAATATTTTTTCATTAACTTCATTAGAATCAATTCTGCTTATATCTTTAAGTCTGAATATCAAATCATTAACTCTATCAATAGCACTTTGAGACTGTTTAATTCCTTCTATAGTGAAATTTAATTGTTTTCTATAATGCGAATTGATAAGCGAATATCTTATAGCCTCAGGAGAAAGCCCTTTATCAAGCAAATCTCTTAAAGTATAAAAGTTGCCTTTAGATTTGGACATCTTTTCTCCATCAACTATTAAATGCTCGCAGTGAAGCCAATAATTAACAAACTTTTCATTAAAAGCAGCTTCATTCTGTGCTATTTCATTTTCGTGATGAGGAAATTTATTATCAACTCCGCCTGTATGTATATCAAAATGCTTTCCTAAATATTTACAGCTCATAGCCGAACATTCTATATGCCAGCCCGGTCTTCCCTTTCCAAAAGGCGAATCCCAATAAATATCTCCGTCATCTTCTGTATATGCCTTCCAAAGTACAAAATCGCTTGCATTCTCTTTATCATATTCATCATTAAGAACTCTTCCAGAAGCCCCGTCTAATAATTCCTGCTTATCCAAATTAGCCAATTCTCCGTACTTAGAAAATGTGCCTATTTTGAAATAAACAGAACCCTCTGATTCATAAGTATGTCCGTTTTTCTTTAAAAGCTCTATAATATCAATCATCTCTTTTATATGCTCTGTTGCAGCAGGATTTACAGATGCTTTTTTTATTCCCAATATTTTTATATCTTCAAAGAATGCTTCTTTATATTTTTTTGTATAATCATTCAAGGAAATATGATTTTCTTTTGAATTTTTTATAGTCTTATCATCAACATCTGTCAAATTCATTACAAGTTTAACATTATATCCGTAATCTTCTAATACTCTTCTAAGCAAATCGCTGAATATATAAGCTCTGAAATTTCCTATATGTGCATAATTGTATACAGTAGGTCCGCATGAATACATACCGATTTCTTTGCTGTTAATCGGCTTGAATACTTCTTTTTCTCTGGTAAGTGAATTATAAATTACTATATTTTTCATATCAAAAAATTATTCCTTAAAATATGATTAATATTTTACTTAAAAGACTTTATTTGTCAAGAACTATTATTCATTTTTTATATAAGCATATAATTTCAATAAAAAATAACTGTATTGACAAACTAATTGATGACGATAATAAATATATAAAATTATAATGGAAATATGTTTTATGAAAAAGATTTTTGTTTATTTATTATTATCTTCATTTGTTTTTATATTATATAATAATAAAGTTTATTCTAAAAACAGCGTTTCATCTATGGTAAAGTCTATGCAGATAGAAGATGCAGCTGATATATCCATTTCAGATGAAAGCTATTCTATGACATTTTTAGAATTGGCAGAAAATTATGCTTCTGTCATTATGGATAAAAATGCATCTGCTAAGCAGCTTGAGGCACTTGGAAATTTAATTCAAATATGGATGAATGCTTTATCAGAAAATTATACTAAAGATGAGATGTTTAATGAATACAGCAAAATTACATCATCTTTATCATGCATGTCTATACATTTGATATTGAGAATTGCCATAAAAGATAATAATATACCTACGGAATCGGCACAAGACAGTATATATAATACCATTAATAATAAGTTTATACCATCATTTGCCGAATTTAAAAATGACGGCTGGAAAACGGAGTTTAATTTTTATGTCATTAATATGTCAGCGGCTGTATGCAAATGGTATGAAGATGAGTCTAAAAAATTAGACTATCCGAATTTTAAGGTATGGCGAGAAGGCGGCTTCTAAAACATTATTCATTATTCAAGGAGGAATTAAATAATGCCTAAAGCAGAAGAAAAAGAAAAGAAAGATATTAAAAGCCTAATATCTAAATATAAAGCACAGGCTACTGTAGTAATAAAAAAAAGTAAAACTGTTTAATTTTTTTATTATTGCTTATGATAAAAATTGCGGGACTATATGCCTGCAATTTTTATATTTAGTTTTCTAATATTTAATTGCTAATTTAAAATTAGGGGCTGTCCTAGATAAATAAAATTTGTTACTTCTAACTTAAAACTCTATATAATCATCTTATAGTTTTAAAATTGCTTTCGATAAGTACTGCCATTTTTAACAATACATAACACTCATAATTTTTACTATCAATAATAATGAAGTTACTGGCTAATTTAAAGCGAGTTTATCACTAGCAACAATAAAAATAATTTTTATTAGCAATAATAAAAAGTTTATCGCTAGCAATAATAAAAGAAATAAAAAACTTGTGAGTGCCTGACAT
>NZ_CAJTQJ010000049.1 GCF_910578695.1 uncultured Brachyspira sp. | reverse complement strand
CACAACTCACAACTCACAACTCACAACTCACAACTCACAACTCACAACTAATCTAAAAATTTATACTTTATATTTTAATGCCTTTTCTTTCGGCATTGCATCAGTTTTTCATCTTGATGATAAAGGCTATAGTTCAAGATATAAGATTTTATTATATAAATTAATCAGTCATATTTATGCATTTGAAAATAGCAGAGGTATAAAGTAATAATGAAAAAGAAACTTGCTATTGTTCTATGCGGTACTTCAAATATGATATTTGCTATTGCTGCAGCTATCATAAATTTTAAAAATATTTACAGAGGCTCAGAGTATGAGTTTATAATTTTTAATGACGGTAAAATTACAGAGAAAGATAGACAATTAATAAACGGCATACATAAAACGATATTCATAGAATATGATTTTCCATTAAAAAATAAATTAAAAGATAAGACTATAAGCGTTAAACATTTTACATATATGGTATTTGCCAAATTTGAATGCTTAAAATTATTAGATAAATATAAAACTGTTATATATACAGACTATGATATATTTATAGCAAGCGATATTTCTGAATTAGAAATAAAATCAATATCAGGAGTTAAAGCTTTGATAAATGAGGGAAGCTGTTATAATAATTTTATAAACAAAATAGAAAGATATAATATGTATGCAGACAGTATTCTTGGAGGGCTTATAGTATTTCAAGACCATTTAAAAGATTATAATAAACTATATGACTTTTGTTATAAAATAACAGCCGAATATTTTGATAATCTATACTTTCCTGAGCAAGCTGGCTTTAGCTTGATGGTACAGGAGTTTAATATTACGTATGAAAAATTGGATTTGAATACTTACTGTTTACTGCCTAATAAATATACTCATTTTAAGGACGCTAAAATATTACATTCTTACGGATTTCATAAATTTTGGAATGGAATAATGGAATAAAAGATGATTCTTTTAATCTATGGAATGAAAGCTATCAAAAATGGCTGTCTATCGGCGGCAGCAAATATAAAAAATTAGATAATATTTTGTATAAGTTTTTATTAAAAATGTTATGGTTTATTCCTGTAAGAAAGTGGAGAGATTCTTTTAGATTGAAATTTATGTAAATATATAGTTTATAATATCAAAAGTTATATTTTTAATGGGTGAATTTTTTATATATTATTATTTATTAAATTTATTATAATTAAAATAATTAAAATTTAATAATTTTTATTTTACAGTATAATTTAAAATGGAGTTATTTATTATTGAAATAATAACTTAACTATGTTATAATATAAACATAAAAATTTAATTTGAAGGAAGTAAACATGGCTACAACCCCTATAAAATTTATGGATGTTAGATTTATTAATCCGTTTATTGTATCTCTAGTATCGATATTCAAAGAAATGGCTGGTCTTACTATGGAAAAAGGAACTCTTGTAAAAGGACAAGGGCGTAAATTATTTTCAGGGTACGGAGTTGCTATAGGAATTGTCGGCGATGTTAACGGACAGGTATTATATGAATTTCCTGAAAACTTTTCTCAGCTTCTTACTGAAAATCTTACAGATAAAAAACGCGGGGAATATGATTCTGAAGATGAATTTGAAGATATGATGAGAAGCGTTATTAATGAGATGGGAAATACTATAAGCGGACTTGCTATAACCAAGTTGGCTGAAGAAGGTATAAGCTGCGATATTACTCCTCCTATACTTTACTTTGGAAAAGAAATACAAATTATACCTAAAAATTTGCAGACTATAATTATTCCTTTCCAATCTTCTCTTGGATTTGTAAGCGTTAATATTGCTATGGATGCATAATAAATATAAAATTATAAAAAACATAATTCATAAATGATAAAAAACATAATTTATATATTTATCATAATATCTATATTATTGCTGTCATGTGCTAATACTATAAACGATAATATAATAAAAGCAGATAATATAACTAAAAATGAATTAAATATAAATGATAAATATAAAATTACTCCGAATGCATTAAGGCTGCAATTATTATCAGAATACACAGAAATACATTACGGCAATAAACTTATATACTTGGATAATCCTCAAATAATAGTTGTTCACTCTACAGAAACTCCTAATTTAGAAATAGCTGTAAATATATTTCAAAAAGATATTCTGCATGGAAGGCCTGATATAGAGGCAGGAGGCGAAGTTAATGTCGGCACGCACTTTTTGGTAGATTTTGACGGAACTATATATGCAAATACACCTATTGAATATATAGCAAGGCATACTGTAGGATTTAATTATACATCTGTAAGCATAGAAAATATAGGATATGCTGATAAATTAACAAAAGAGCAATTAGAAGCAAATGTAAAATTAATAAAATACATAAAAAATAAATATAAAAGTATAAAATATGTGATAGCACATTATGAATATAAAAATAAAACATATCCTCATTATTCTCTTTATAAAGAATTGAATAATAAATATATTAATCCCATAAAAAGAGATCCCGGAACTAATTTTATGGAGGAACTTAGAAAAAGAATATAAAATTAAGGTTTATAATTTATGGAAATACTGCTAGTTTATTTATTTGAAATATTTATAATTATAATTCTTGTTATGCTCTCTGCATTATTTTCAGGAAGCGAGACTGCATATACATCTATAGATGATGTTACTTTAATGCGTTTAATTAGAGAGAAAAAAATAAAAGAAGAAGATAAAAAATATTGGGAAAAATCAAGTTCTATGATACCCACCATATTAGTTGGAAATAATATAGTTAATATAAGTGCAAGCTCTATAATAACAGTATTTGCTATGAGGCTTGCTAATACTATACCGAATATATCATCTAATTTAATGGTTACAATATCTACAGTTACAATAACTGTACTTATTATAATTTTCGGTGAAATACTGCCGAAAGTATTGATGAGAGTTAATGCTGAAAAGATGATACCCTATCTGCTATATTTTATGAAATTCTGTCTCTTTTTGTTTAAGCCCATAACTTTTTTAATGGATAAGATTACAACTTTTATAATGAATTATTTTGTACCTAAAAAATTAAGAGATGCAGAAAAAAAAAGTGCATTATCAAGTATGGATGATATCACAACAATAATACATTTGGGACATAAAGAAGGTATTATAAAAGAGCATACTCATGAACTTTTAACAGGAGTAATTGATTTTAGAAATAAAACTGTAGAAGAAATAATGACGCCTCGTGTTGATATGGTATGTGTTGAAGCTGAAACCGATATAGGCGAAATAATAAAATTAACTGTAGAAACAGGACTTTCCAGATTTCCTGTATATGAAGAAACAGTTGACCATATAATAGGAATATTTCATACCAGAGCTTTATTTAAAGAGTATGTAAAAGGTGTGGGAAAAATAAATAAAAAAATAAATAAAATAAAAAAGAAAGCTATTGATTATATAATGCTTCCTTATTTTGTACCTGAAACTAAAACAATAAGCAGTTTATTTAATGATATGCAGAAAAAGAAGCTTCAAATGGTAATTACTATAGATGAATACGGAGGAACATCAGGACTTGTTACTATGGAAGACATCATAGAAGAAATAATGGGAAATATTGAAGATGAAAGCGATAAAAAAGAAGCGGATGTTATAAGATTCAAAGGTAAAAGAATAATAGTAAATGGAAATGCCTCTATAGAAGATGTAAATAAAAATTTAAAATTAGAGCTTGAACATAAAGAATATCAAACTATAGCAGGATATGTACTGGATATGCTGGATCATATACCTGAAACTAATGAGCGTTTTATTTTAAAAAGTTATAGAGGGAGAATTATAAAAGTTGAAGACAGAAGAATAGTTGAAATAGAATTTACGCCTTTAAAATACATAAGAACTAATGATGATAATATAGAAATGCTAGATATTTATGATATAGAAAAAAATGATTTAGAAATTCAAAATGAATAAGATAATTAAAAAAATAAAAATATAATAATACACAAATAGGAAAATAATTATGCTTAAAAGAATAATCATTGCTTTATTTTTAATACTATTATATTCATGCTCTAATGATAATCAAAATAATAAAAATACAGATGAAGATTATAAAAGTATTAAATTGGTATTTACAGGCGATATAATGACGCATCCTTCTCTTGTAAATGCATTTAAAGATAATGATGTTTTAATAGATTTAAAAGATTATTTTCAAGGAGATATGGTATTTGCGAATTTAGAATTTGCTGTTAATACCAATAAACCTCCTATGCCTTATCCTGAATTTAACGGCTCTTTAGATTATTTACAATACTTCTTTAATTATTTTAATACTTTTTCAATAGCAAATAATCATGCTTATGATCAAGGAGCTCAGGCAGAAGCTGAAACTGTATCAGAACTTCATAAAAATAATAAATTAACTTTAGGAGGCTCAACCAATTCTACAAGCATAGCTCCTATAATAACAAATATTAATGATATAGCTCTTTTTATATCTGCATATACTATGCTTGATAATGGAATAAGCCATAAAACTAACAAAAACGGACATTTCTATTTTATGAATTTCTATCCTAAAAAAGAAGACTTAATAGAAAAAGTAAAATCTGATTTGGCACTTGCAACAAATAATGAAATAAAAATAATATCTCTTCATTTCGGATTAGAATATACAACATATCCCGAAGAAAAAACTATAGAAACAGCAAGAGATTTAATAGAAAGCGGAGTTGACATAATAGTAGGACATCATCCTCATGTTCCGAGACCTGTTGAAATCTATGAAGGTACTAATCATAGCGGAATAATAATATACTCTCTTGGTAATTTCATTGCGAATCATAAAGGAAGATATCCGCATCTTGATATAGGTACTGTAGTGTCATTAGAAATCAATAAAAATAAAGAAATAAAATTCTCTTATGTACCAACATACTATGCATTTTTTAAACAAAACGGATTTGAAATAATTATGAAGCCTATAGATGAGGATCCTAATATTAATATGCCTTCATTATCAAGTAATTATGCATACAGCACTTATGATACTAATGCTATAAAAAAAGGCTATGAACTTATACAAAATTTTTATTCGCCTCTTACAAATGAGAAAGTAAAAAATATGTTTGCAAATAATATAACTAATAATAGTTTGGCACATAATTAAAATTTGATTTTATCATTTTTATATATATAATCAATTTGTCTGCCTTTATAGTTTTTGCATAAGAAAATATAAAAATTATCTAATTTTCTGATATCATTATTTAATAGTTTTCTATATGATTGAAAATTTGTAATATACTCAATATTATCAAAATATTTATAGAGTAAATTTGTATCAGATGATGCAGTTATATAATAAAAATCATTTCCTATAAAATCCTTATCATCATAGAAAAAATCAAATACTGTAGGGTGATATGTACCCCAATTTAAACATACTGCTTCTTTTTGAGGATTAATATAAAAATTAATCATTGAAGGTATTTGATAATTTAAACCGAATATTCTTATATTTTTATTCATATTAGAATTATAATACTCTTTTAACTCAAATCTTATAGCATTGTATTTATAATATCTGTCAGTAGGATCTCCTTTTATTGGTATAATTGGAAAAAAATACTGAAATACTATTATGAATACGGCTATATTACAAAATAATATATTAGCTAAAAATAAATTCCTAATATATTTTTTATTCCAATTTTTTGATATATAATATGATACTAAAAATAATCCCCCTGCATACATAAATAAAGCCCAATTAGCCTCTAACTTATTCTTAAAAGATTTCTGCAGTATATAAATGAAAGGTATTAATGATATAAAAGCAAAATAAAAATTATTTTCTATCTCTTTTTTTTTAAAAAAATTTATATATACTTTTACAATTAAATAGCAAAATAATATAAAAAATAAAGGGCTGTATAATCCTATCTGTGCTCCCCAAAAATCCAAAGTTCTACTAATACTTCCCTCTTTTTGAAGCTGTCTATATAAAGCATATTTTATAAATGTAAAATCAGTCTGAAAATTGTATATTATAAACGGGCTGTAAACTAAAGCAGCAATAATAAATGATAAATAAAATTCTTTAGATATAAATATATCTTTTCTATTTTTTGAAATCAATGTAAAAAAACATATCGAAGCACCTACAAATATTGCTCCTTCTTTAGATAACAAACTCAAACCAAACAAGAAACCTGCCAAATAAAAATAATTTTTATTAGAATAAATTGCTTTATAATATGCCATTATAGCTAATAATAAAAAATAAAACATAGGCGTATCTATAGTTACAATTAAAGAAAGCCCCGCAAAAAATGGTATTGTATTAAAAAGTATAACAGAAATAACAGCAGTATTTTCATCTTTTTCTTTTACAAAAAATAAATATAATAAAACAGAAACTAATATACTTGTAATAATACTTCCAAATCTTACTCCAAATCCAGTATTTCCAAATATAATCATACTTAATTTCATAAAGAATGCTATACCGCCTCCATGGTCAAAAAAACCAAATGGTAAATGTTTTGTCCACAATGCATAATGTGCTTCATCATCTATTAAAGTAGTAAATGTTATTAATATTATTCTAAGGATATATGAGAATATTATAAATATAAATGAAACTAGAAAAATTTTACTGCTAATTATTATATTTATAAATTTTTTGATATTATTTTTCATAATTTCTATCCTCTTTATTTTTTATAATAAACTCAGGTCTATTTTTTATTTGTTCATATATTTTTGATAAATATTCAGAAATTACAGATAAGCTCAAAAGCTGAACGCCGCCCATAAAAATAACAGTTATCATTATAGAAGACCAGCCTTTTATAATATCCGCATTGAAAAAAAAGTATTTAATAAAAATATAAAAAGATAATATAATTCCTAGAAGTATAGATAAAACTCCTAGAATTAAAGATATTCTTAATGGTTTTGTAGAAAATGATATTATGCCTGTTAAAGCCAGATTAAACATTTTTTTATATGTGTATTTAGTCTTACCTGCCTCTCTAGGTTTTCTATTATATAGAAATGCCTGCTGTTTAAATCCCATCCAGCTAATTAACCCTCTAATATATTTTGGATTTTCTTTAAACTGTTTATAGGCATCAATTACATTCTTAATCTATTAATCTAAAATCTCCTGTATCTATAGGAAATTTAATATCTGATAATAAATTAATTAATCTATAAAATAAATTAGAAGTTATTTTTTTAAAAAAATTTTCACCTTCTCTATAAATTCTTTTTGCATATATAACATTAGATTTTGATTTTACATATTCGTCTATCATAGAAGGTATAAGTTTCGGAGGATCTTGTAAATCTGCATCTATTATAATTGCTATATCTACAGAGGCTTTTAAAATACCGCAGCCTGATAACCGAAATTTCTAGAAAAAGAATATAGTTTTATATTATTGTTATTTTCCTGATATTTATCTATTATATATTCTGTATTATCATCACTTCCGTCATTTACAAAAATAACTTCATAATCTTTATAAATTGATAATATATTTATTAATCTATTATATAATTTTTCTATAACAAGTTCTTCATTAATAGCAAGGCACTATTACGCTTATTTTCATAATAAAGTACCAACTATAAATATATTATAAAAAAAATTTTGCAATGGCGAAAGAAAATGAATTTTAATTGAAAGATATAATGATAAATTTTGATAATAGTTATTTAATTGCTGTTTGCTGTTTCATTAAGATACCTTAAACTAGCTTTTAGTATTATAAACTATATTTTTTTAATTGCAATACAATAAAATATTTTTTATAAAAAAAATAACTTTTATTTGAACTTCTTTATTATTATCTATAAACTCGCTAAAAAATAGCTGATAAATTTTTTATTGGTTTATTAGCCGTTTATTATTCTCACAAATCTCAAATGCCCGCAATTTTTATAATATCAGAAGTATTAAACAATCATAACATATAAATAATATTGATTAATTAATAATTTAATTTATAATGCAGAAATATTGTTATTTTTTAATATAATATAAATTTAATTAGAGAAAATCATTTATGCCCAAATTATTAATATCAAGCGATTTGCATCTAAGTATTCAGGAAAAAGAATATTCTCTTTCCGTTTTGGACGAAATTATAGAATATGCAGAAAATTATGATGCTTTAATGCTTCTTGGAGATACTTTTAATACATTTGAAGATTTAGAGGAATTAAAAGATATATTCTCAAAAAAAATGGAAAATTATCAGAAAGATGTATATTTACTTAAAGGCAATCATGAAAATTTAAAATCAAGAGGCATAACATTAAATAAATTAAAATTTCCAGATAATGTTATAGTAATAGAAGATATAAGTTTCTTTAATATTGATAATTTAGATATTATAGCCCTGCCCTACAGCGAAAAATATACTATAGATAATGAAAAAATTAAAAGAATTAAAAATTTAAATGCTGATAAGAGAATAGTAATAGCTCACGGAATCATTGAGGGTACATTATGGTCTATAGAAGAAAATGAAGAGGCTCTAGGCATACCTATAGATATAATAAAAAAAATAGAGCCTGATACTGCAATAGTAGGACATATACATAAACAGATGGAAATTAATATTGAAAATATAGAAATAATATATACAGGTTCTGCCAGAGTTTGGAGAAGAACTAAATCAGAAATGGGTGTAAGAAGATGTTTAGCTATTGATATAGAAAATAATTCCATTAAAAAAACATTTATAAATATAAAAAATGCAGGAGAATATAGGGCATACGAAATAAATATTAATAATTTATCAAATTTAGAACAGAAAGCCTCAGTATGGGGAAAGAATGATATAATAGATATAAATATTTATGGAATAGCAGATGATGAAAATGAGATTGAAGAGAAAATAAATATAATAAAAAATAAATATTCAAAGTATCTTAGAGATATTAATATAAAAACTTCAGAATTATTTTTACTTGAAAATGCATACAGTGAAAGCATTATAAAAGAGTTCTTAGAAATAGCTGATGAATATGAATTTAATACCAATGATGAAGAAGATTTGGAAATATCTGAAATGGCTAGAAGAATAGGCATAGAAAAAATATATGCTGCTTTACAAAATAAAAAAAGATAAAAAAACGGAAAATAAAAATGATATTAAATTTAAATAGATTCGGAAAGTTCAAAAACAAATCTTTTGAAATATCGGATAAACTCACATTATTTTACGGAGAAAATGAATCAGGAAAAACAACTATATTTGATTCTCTAATGCTTTTATTTTCAGAAAATAAAAAAACTTCATCATTTGCAAAGCAGATAAAATTAAGATACGGAGATGATATAGATATTAATACAATCCCAAATATAGATGAAAATATAAAACTTCATCCACAGTCTTATAATAATTTATATTCTATAAGGCAAAGCGAAATAATATTTGAAATGTCAGACAGCAAAAAAGATTCTAAAGATTGGGAAAGCGAGATAAAGAAAAAATTATTCGCTTCAGATATAGATATTGGTAAAATAATATCGGAAGTAAAGGCAGAATATTCAGGAAAATCACAGAGTTCTATACCTGTATTATTAAAAAATCTAAAATACAGAAATGAAGAAATAAAAGAAGAATTAAATAATCTATACAGCAAGGCTGATACAGAAGTAAATAAAAGAGAAAGATTAAAAGAACTTGATGAGCTATTAAAAGAAAGCAATAATATTTTAAAAGATAAAGCTGATGAATATAATAGATTAGTTTCTTTAATAGAAGAAAAAAATAGGTCAAAAGAAAAAAATAACTTATTAAATATAATAACTATGATAAATGAATTTTATAAAAAAGATAAATTCATAAAAGAAAATATTAATCTTCAAAAAGATCATTCAAAAATAATAAATGATGCAGAAAAAAAACTTGATGAATGCGAAAATAAAATATCATATTTGAAAGGAAAAATAGAATCTTTACAAAAATCTTCAGAAGATAAAAATAAAACAGATTATCAAAGCATAATATTAAGAATAAATAAAGCAATAAAAAAAACAGATGATTTAAAAGAAAAAAATAAAAAAATACCGAAAATAGTTTTTTTAGCTGTTATGATTTTCATATCAGCATTATTAAGTTTATTTTTTAAAAATACTTATTGGTTTTTAATAATACTTCCTTCTATACCATTTCTTCTTATAAAAGAAAATAAAAATGATAAATTTATTAATGATATATTAGATTCTCTTCCTGAACTTGATATAAACTCTGAAAGCTTAGATATATCAGAATTAAAAGATATACTTTTAAAAGAACTAGCTAAAATAGAATTAATACTTGAAAAAAATGATAATGAAGAATTAGAAAAATATAATAAAGAATTAGAGGAAGCCTTAATAAATTTAAAAAATTATAATGAAGAATTGAATATTATTTTTAAAAAACTTAATATAAAAAATAAAGAAAATTATTATGAGATAAAGACTAATTTTGATAATGTATATAAAAGCACTGAAGAACTATTTTCAAAACTTATTATAGAAGCAAGGAAATTCGGCTTTAAAGATATACCTACATTAGAAGCTAATTGCAGCAGAATATTAAAAGAGCTTGATGAGAAAGGAATTAATCCTGATGATTTTAATGAAATGGAAATTAAGGCATTAGAAAATAAATTAAAAATATTAGACAGAGAAATTAATTCTATAAAAGATAATATGAATAAAGTTATGTCAAATGCTTCTTATATTCAGGGAGAACTTAACAGTGCAGATAATATACATAACAGCATAATAAATTTTGAAAGCGAACTTGCCTGCAATAATGAAGAGATAAGAAATTTAAATAAAAGAAAAAAGGCTTTGGAGCTTCTTGAAGATATGCTTTCAAAGATAAATAAAAAAAATGATGATATATTTAATTCTCTTTCAAATGAAGCTAAAGTTTTATATAATCATATAACGGGTAAAAAATTATCAGATGAAGGAATTGAAATGTCAGGTTTTGACAAAAATAAAATAATGGTAAAAGATAAGCATAATGAAAGCAGAAATGTAGAATTATTATCATCTGCTACAAAAGATGCTGTTTATATAGCAATGCGTCTTTCTATACTTACAAAAATACATGAAGCTGGAAGATTAATACTTTTAGATGATCCTTTTATTACATTTGATAATAATAGAATCAAAGAAGCATTATCATTTATAAGAGAATACTCAAATAAATATAATATACCTATAGCAATATTTACTAAAGATATATTCATAAGAGATATAATGAAAAATTATAAAGAAGCAATTATACATGAATTATCATAATTATTTATAGTATTGTATTTTTATCAATTTTTTATACAATATAATCATTATAAAAATATCGGCAGCATTATGAAAAAAATAGGTATATATATAGATTTAGAAAATATATCGCATTTGGGTTATGAAATTAATTTTGAGTTTATGCTTAATAATATAATTTCATTTTATAAAAATAATTTAAAAGATAAAGAAATATTTTATTCTATAAAAAAATCATACGCAGATGCAAAGTCAATAAAAAAATATGCTAAACAGCTTAGAGATTTGCATATAGATATTATTTATTCTGTGCCTGTGAATAAAACTAAAAATATGGCTGATATGATGTCATCAATAGATGCTTTTGAAGATTATATTATAGATAAAAAAACAGATATAATCATATTTGTAACCAGAGATGTTGATTATACTGTTATTATGGATAGGCTTAGCAGATACAATGCTTTAGTAGGAATTGTTACTATATTTGATAATACAAAAAGAGGCATATTTAAAAATACAAGCAGTCATATATTCAAAATTGAAGATTATAAGTTATCAGAAATATATGAAAATGAAATAAAAAAAGAAAATAGTATAGATAAAACAGAATTTTTAAATTTCTTTTATAATAGAGTTTTAGAAATAAATAATAGCCAAAATACTGAAGCTATAAAAATTTCTATATCGGATATATGCAATAAAATCAATGAAGACTTCAATCTTGAAAAGGGAAAAAGTGCAATAGAACAAACACAATTTAAAAAGATAAAAAATCTTCTTAAATATTTAAACAATAATGGAATAGATACAAAAATAGATAATGATGATTTTTATATTAATGATATGAATATATTTAATAGTATGATGTCAAAAATTCTAAATATAAACAGCTTTGAAATAAGCGAAAAAAATTTTGTATTGGCTTTCAAAGAAATACTTTATAATTATGAAGAAAACTATAATATTTCTCTGGCTAATACTATGAATGAAATTAATAAAAAATTTAAAATAGGAAGTAATTCCAGTGCTGTAAAAAATACAAGATTTAAAAAGCCCAGCAGATTTATAGATTATATAATAAAAAAAGATGTTCCTATTGAATTAACTAATAAGGGAAATAGTTTTATTATTAAAGATAAAAATAAAGTATTGGAAATATTAGAAAATATATAAATAAATAATTATTAGAGGCAGTATTATGTTAAATATAATGGTTATTGGAATTGGATTAATGGGAGGCTCTTTAATCAAAGCATTAAAGGCAAGCGGTGAAAATTATAATATATATGCTGCTGATACAAATAAAGAAAATATAGAATCTGCATTGAAGCAAGGCTATATATCAAAAGGCTGTTATAATGATGATAATAATATAAAAGAATTTTTTAAAATATCTGATATTATTATGATATGCACATTGCCTTCTATAGCAATAGATATTATAAATAGATACAAGCATTTAATAGATGATAAAAAAATACTTTCTGATTTCTGCGGAGTGAAAACTGATATTTTTAATAATACTAAAGATAAAAAATATGTAGGGCTTCATATTATGGCTGGTAAAGAAAAAGGCGGATATATAAACTCTTCTGAAACTCTATTTAAAAACTCTAATGCCATTATAATAAATAATGATAATGCAGATGAAAATGATATAAAGATAATAGAAAAATTATCCATTGACATAGGCTGCTTAAAAATTACAAAAACAACTGCAAAAAAGCATGATGAAATGATAGCCTTTACAAGTCAGCTTATGCATATAATAGCCTGCAGTATTGTTAACCATAATGATTTTTTATCTTCGCTTGGATTTGAGGGAAACAGTTTGGGAGATCATACAAGAGTAGGTACTATAGATGCAGATATGTGGAGTGAATTATTTTTATATAATAGAGATTATTTATATGAATCATTAGACAAATATATAAAATGCCTCAATGATTTTAAAAATGCATTAAATGATAAAAATACAGATAAATTAAAAAAACTTATGCAAAACTCTAATAATATAAAAAAAGAATGGAGCATATTAAAAGAAAAAATAAATATCTAAATAATAATTAAATTTTATGTCCCCATAAAAATATTAAAAATATGAGGACATAAATAATAAATGCTTTCTAATATTAAAACAATATTATTATAAATATGTAAAAAACTAAGGTTTGACATTATAAATAATACTGATATAATAAATAAAACAATTATTTATGAAAAATATAAATACAATCTAATACAAACTACGGATATACCTATACTATGAAATTAATAAAATTATTGAAAAGAATTAATAAAGAAAAAGAATTAGATATATTAGATTATAAAAAAAAATATGCAGAGAGTAAAAAAGATAAACTTCGCTTTGAAAAAATGCTTCAAAAGTCTTTCTCAATGGGGCTTATCATAAAAAAATCAAATAAATTAAAACTCACTAATGAAGGAATTAAATATTTAGAGAGAGAATTAAAAAGAATAGAAGAAAGAGAAAAAGATACATTAAAGAATAAAAAAGAAAGATTAAATTTCAAAAAAAATAAATCTGACAATAGAAATAAAAAAACAAGCATAGCTAAGCCTGAAATAAAAATAGATATTAATAATGCCAAAAAAGATGCTGAAATAATAGCAAAGTCATATAATGTACCTACAGAATTTTCAAAAAAATGCCTTGAAGAAGCAAAATTACTGCCTGATAGTATGGAAAATATAGAATTGGAATTTGACAGAATAGATTTAAGAGATATAAGAACTGTAACTATAGACGGAGCAGATTCTAAAGATTTTGATGATGCTGTAAGTATAGAAAAATTAAATGAGGGCTATAAATTAGGAGTCCATATTGCAGATGTGAGTCATTTTGTAGTTATGGGAAGTGCTTTAGACAGAGAGGCAAGAAAAAGAGGAAACAGTGTTTATTTGATAGATACAGTTTATCCTATGTTTCCGTATGAACTTTCAAATGGTATATGTTCTTTGAATGAAGGTGTGAGCAGATTCACAATAACAGTGTTTATCACAATAGACAATAAAGGAAATATTAAAGAAAGCAGTTTTCATAAAAGCGTAATAAAGTCAAGCAGAAGATTAACTTATGATTATGCTCAGGATATTTTGGACGGTATAGAACAAGATGAAGATTGGCTTATAGAATTATTAAAAAATGCTGATGATGTGAAAAAAATACTTCTTCAAAAAAGAATAGAAAACGGAAGCATTGAATTCAATCTTAATGAAACTCAAATAATATTAGATAAAGGCGGAAATCCTAAAGACTTTTTTATTGGCGAAAGAAAGGAAACTCATAAAATAATAGAGGAATTAATGCTCCTTGCAAACTGCGAAACAGCGAAGAAATTAAAAAATATAAAAGGCTCTATTTACAGAGTTCATGACAGCCCTGATAAAGATAAATTAGACACATTTACAAGAATAGCATTCAACAGAGGATACAGAGTTATAAAAGATGCTGACGGTAATTTAGATTTTCATTCATTTATAGAATCTATAATTGGAAAGCCTGATGAAAAATTGCTTCTTACCCTGCTCCTTCGTTCAATGAAGCAGGCTGTATATGATATTAATAATATAGGGCATTTCGGATTGGGTTTTGAATATTATACTCATTTTACTTCGCCTATAAGAAGATACACAGATTTGCTTACTCATAGGCTTTTGAAAATGTCATTGGAAGGCATAAATAATTTAAAGCCTTCTATGCAGCAATTTTTCAGCAGCTGTGCTCAGTATTGTTCAAAAACTGAAAGAATAGCAGTTGAATGCGAAAGAAGTTTATATAAAGTAAAAGCTGCAAGATTTATGAAAGATAAGATAGGAAACGAATATAATGGAATAATAAGCGGAATTACAAATTTTGGAATATTCGTTGAAATAGAAGACAGAGGCATAGAGGGTTTAATAAGATATGCTGTTTTAAAATCACATTATAGATATGATGAGAATGAACAAGCAGCCTATAGTGAGGAAGATGCTAAATGGTATACATTAGGCGACAGAATAAAAATAGCTGTTTACAAAGTTGATATAAAAGAACTATTCATTGACTTCATACCTGCAAGCGAATTTGATAATAGCTTTGACAGAAGAGATATAATAGACAGCAGAGACTTTTTAAAGAATAAGAAAAATAAAAAAGAAACATATTCAAGAAAATCTAAATCTTCTAAAAATAAAAAGCGTGGCTATAAAAATGAAAGAAAAAAATCTAAAAAAAGAAGATAATATTAAATTTAAGCATTATATTTTTTATATTACAAAAAATATTAATTATATGTATATTCTAGTGAGCATAAAATTTATTATGATTTGTTTTTGCTTAAGAGAATATGCAAAATATTAAGAGTTAAGGATATTATTAATTTTACTTCTTATTGATTTTCTTATTTTTCTAAAAGGTATTGGGTAAACTATTATATCCACAATTTTATTTATTGCTTCTCTTAATTTATTTATTTCTTTTTTCGGAGAATTAGAAGCAAAAATATTCATATATTTAAAATAATTTTCTTTAAAGAACGGAGTTTCAGAAAAATACTGCCAAAATATCATATATTTATCATCTATATTTCCATTATTATTTAGAGATAAAGGTTTTGATAAACCTGCATAATTGAGTACTTTTATATCATATTGATCAAATTTTTTAGCATATTCTGGCCACTCTAAAGATATATGTAAATTAAAATCAACATATACTGTCATTTTTCTATAAATATAATATAGTATGTGTTCATCTGTAAATATGATATTCATATATTTTTCAAAGCATTCATCAGACAATTTTTCTATATTTTGTATTCCTTGTTTTTCTCTTATATTTTTAATATTAAAAAATAGAATCGAACTGCCAAAATAATCTCTTTTTCTCAAACCAATTTCTTTCATCCAATTTTCAAATTCTTCATTTATCCAATATAAACATTTCTGATCGTTTTGTATAACAAGCAGAGAGTAATTAGACATATCAAATTCAAAAAATTTACTGACACTGCTTAAAACTAACATATCAGCATCTAAAAATAAAACATTATCTAAATCTTTAAGTATAAACGGAATATCTAGTTTTATAAAAATACTATAATGATGTTTTATCCAAGGTTTTATCTCTTTTAATTTTTTCATCCAATTTTTATATTTATTAATATTATCTGATTTATAAAAAGATATATCAAAATATTTTATTTCTCTCAATTTTATCAATTTATTCTTATTAATATTTTCAATATCTATCTCTATTATATGAAAATGAAATCTATCTTCATTAGAAGAATTTTTTAATATTGAAATAATGGCTGCTGATAAGTATTCTACAAAATTATTATCTGATATTAAACATATATTAATTTTATCTTTCATAAGAAAATCCTGAAAATATTATTTTATAGAATGCAAAATAAATTAATCCTATCAAGGAAAATAGGTAAATATAAAAAATATTTTTACTAATTAGACTTGACTTGACTTGACTTGACTTGACTTGACTTGACTTGACTTGACTT
>NZ_CAJTQJ010000048.1 GCF_910578695.1 uncultured Brachyspira sp. | reverse complement strand
TGCCGAAAGAAGAGGCATTAAATATAAAATATAAATTTTTAAGAGACTGTAGACTGTAGACTGTAGACTGTAGACTGTAGAGATTTGTCTATATTTGTTAGATATCTTGTAATAATCATATACAAATAATACAATAATAATTGATATGTGTCAAGAAGGCAATAAATTTGTTTCATAATTAACATATATAAAACAAATTTATTTTACACCCTCTTTCATTTTTTATTACTCAAAATAAGATTCATAATCTATTGCTTTAGAGAATCTTTCATAATATTTTTGAAATAATGGAGTTCCATTTTCAATATATGTTGAAAAATCTTCTTGTGTATATATTTCTCCGTTTTCATAAATACCATCATTATTATTGAATTCTACATAATCGTTTACTGTAGTATACTTATCGCTAAATATCCAATAACCGATTGTTTCATGTAAATTAGCATCTACACTTACTGCTAATTTCCCCATTTCATATACCATATCAGTATAAAGAGATAATCTATATCCATACAATTCATCATATTCTTTAAAAAACTTTTTAAATGAAAATTGATAATCAATAGAATCTTTTTCAATATAATTTAAAATTTGTTCTAAATCTTCTTTATATTTATCAAAAGAATCGTAATCTCTTTCATATCTCATTTTACATATTAAAATATGAGCTTTTAAAATATATATTAAACTATAAGGTATAGCAAATTCAGGATTATCCATTTGCTTATACATAGCAGATCTTTTAAATTGTTTTATATGGAAGTTATATGCTTGTAATAGATTATCGCCTGCATCAATAAGATCTCCTGAATTATATTTATATCCTTTAAATAAAGTATAACTTTGATTTGCTATTAAACTATAAATAAACCACCAATTTTCTAATTCTATTTCATCAACCTCAAAAGTACCCATTGATGGATGCCAATCATCTGGATATAGTTTTTCATTTATATCTTTCATAGCGTCATTATATTTACTAAATAATGGATATAGCTTATAACGATAACCATCTTCAATAGGTATCAAAATTCTTAAATCTAACATTCTCATCATTTGATCATAAGCAAATTCTGGAGCTTGACTTCTAGTAAACAATCTATTCTCCATTTTTAAATAATAGAAATCATTTTTATAAAGATCTCTTAAAGTTATTTTATCATCTGATTGAGCAAATAACATAGATGTAATTAATAAAATAAATAAAATTTTTAATTTTAACATGATGCTTAATCCTTAATAATTAGTAATTTTTTCATAAAATTATTGCTGATTTTCTAAATATATAGAATATAGTTCCTGACCTAAATTACCAATAGGTATAGGAGAGCCTTCAAATTCAACTGCATTAACTACCCAACCGTCTTCATTTTTATTTATCCTAAATTGTATAGCTATATGAATACCATTTAAATAACCTTCAACATTAACATAATCTCTTCCATCTTTTGCCACAATTTGCTCCCAGCTTGGATTATCAAGAGAACCATTTATTAATTCTTCTACAGTTAATTGAGGTGCATTATTAAATGATGATCCTTTAACTAACTTAACATATTCTCCCTCTGCACCGCCTGAAAATAAAAATAATGAAACAAAGAAAAATAGCATAACAGCTATAAAAGAAATAATTGATGTAATTTTATATTTAGTTTTATCAGGAGATTGACACATAGATTTAAATTTCTCAAGCTTTAAATTATGATTAGATTCATTTTCAACTAATTTCATTCTTCTGCTAAATTCAATATGGAAAAATTTAGGAATTAAAAAAAATATAATTGCCATAAACGGCCATATAAGAAAAATATCTCCAGCAGGAGCAGCCATAACCGCACCTATTATTAATAATACAAGCAAAGCTGATATAAAAGCCGATTTTTTTGCTTTCAATGAATATAAATATGCAAATGGAATAAGAAATATACAGCTTAATATAGCTCTCATATCATAAAAAGGGGCATCTCTTCCTCCAAATCTTATAAAAAATTTAAATATATTAGGTTTAGAATCATAAAATTTAAAAGCATGATAATATCCCTCTATAAATTTATTTTTCTTTTTATCCAAACTTCCTTCAATGCCGAAAAATGCAGCAATAAATTGTTCATATTCTCCTAAATACTGAACATCGCTTTTAGGCTGATAAGCACTTCTGTCATCTTCATTTCTATTTTTTACATCATTATTATCTAAGGTGTTTTTGTTTTGATTAGATTCATTATTAGTTACATTTTCTATTTTTGAATCATTTGTTTTTACGCTGTCAGAAATAGAATTATCAGAAATATTATTTTTATTAATTTCTTCCAGCATTTCTATTTTTGCCCCGCAATTAGTACAAAACTTTGCACCTTCATTAAGTTGTGTTCCGCAATTAGTACAAAACATAATTAAACTCCTTCAAATTATTTTTTTATATAAATTATTTTTTGTATAATTATTTTTCTTCATCATCTTCAATCTCAAAGACTTCATCAGTAATGAAAGATATCAATTTATTATAATTATCTAAGGCTCTCCTATCATCGCTATATTTTAGGTAATACACATTTTTAGAAGTCATAATTAGAATACTATTTTCTTCTCTTTTGATTTCCTGAATACTGCTGCAATTTACATATCTATTTTTTAAAAATAAATACCTGTCTTTTGTTATTCTATGTAAAGCTGTTCTATGTAAATTAATATTATTTTTCTCAATAGAATTAACATTATTTAAGTTATGATTTTGTGTATCTTTTGAATTCTCTTCTTTTTCAGATTTTTCAGATTTATTATGATATTTTTCTAATTCTTTATTTATTTTATATTCAAATAATTTTCCGCTCTCTTTTCCTACATTATTAATATATTCCGCATTATTACCATGTTCTATTATAACCTCTTCCCCCATAATACCGCCAATAGAAGATGAAACTCTGTTTATATTCTCTAATGGTATTGACTTCTTTTCTTCTATAGAATTAAAAATTATCCATTTTGCAATAATAACTCTTTTTGAAGTAAAAACTACAAGAAGAGAGTCATTTCCAAAGGAATCAAACCCTGAAATAAAATATAGTATATCTTCATCATCATTTATTAATTTTGAAAGTTTATTAATCTCTTCGTCTGTAAAACCTGTATTAGGCTGATCTTTTATAGAATCAATTTGAGTTTTAATTCTTCCAAAATTAGAGGAATGTTTAAATTCATCATTTTTTTTATTATCATTGTTTTCAGATTTAATATTTATAAAATCTGAATTAATTAAATTTCCGAAATTAGAACAGAATTTCACATTATCATCATTTTTAGTGCCGCAATTTTGACAAAACATACACTATACTCCTAGAAAAAAATTAACATTCATAAGAATTGATAATTGAAAAAATTTAAAAGAATTATAATAAAATGAACTTTTAATAAAATTATGCAATGACAAAATGATGCAGTTATTCTTTAGAGAATAAGAATATTTATTATAATTTAATTTTAAATTAAGACTGTAGACTGTAGACTGTAGACTGTAGACTGTCTGTAATATTTTCTAGTTTACTGAATATCATACTTTAATAATACAATAATAAATCATATATGTCAAGCATTTTTAAATAATTTTTTGATTTAAAATATTATTTCAAGCTAATTACTTTTTTTTCGATATTTAAGACAATCATAATACTAATTTTATAACTATACTTGCAATAAAATTTATATATTGTTAAAATAAGGCTAAGTAATTAATATAAAAAAGAGTATTATTAATGAGGCTTGATTATATAAGGCATTTTGCAGATGCATCCAATGAAATATTACAAAATTACCTAAAAGATGGTATAAAAATAAGAGATATAACTCTTAAAGGGTCTTTTGTTAATACTTCTGGTATTATAGTTATAGTATCATTATCAGAAGATGTAATTGGACATTTTATAGCTGATATGAAAGTAGAAACTGCACAAAAAATAGTTTCTATAATGAATAAAAGCGAAGTAAAAGATATTGATAAGATGTCATTATCAGCATTAAAAGAACTTATCAATTTAATAGCAGGCTTAGCTGTAACAAAATTGGGAGAAGACGGATACAATATAAATATATCTCCGCCTGCTATAATGAAAAGCAAGAATTTAGAAATTTCGATAAGCGATTCGGAATTTCTGCATATAAAATTAGATACCTCTATCGGCGATTTTAATATATTAGTTGCCGTAGAATCAGAAAAGGAGTAAAGAATATGTCTGAAAACATTAATACAAAAGAAGCTGATGGTATAAATGAGTTTGGAAAGCCGTTTAAAGTTTTAATAGTAGATGATTCTGCATTTGTTGTAAAACAGCTGCAGCAAATTTTTGTATCAGAGCAATATAATGTAGTTGGTACTGCTGAAAACGGAGAAGAAGGCGTACTTATGTATAAAGAATATAAGCCTGATTTAGTAACTATGGATATTACAATGCCTAAAATGGACGGTATTACAGCATTAACTAAAATAATAGAATATGATAAAAACGCTAAAGTAGTTATGGTTAGTGCTTTAGGTAAAGAAGACATGGTAAAAAAAGCCTTATTAGCAGGGGCTAAAAACTATATTACAAAACCTCTTGATAGAAAAAAAGTACTTGAGCGTATAAAAATGGTTCTTACAAAAAAATAACAATTATTTATTGTTTTATTTGTTTGGAATAATTTATTTTGAATGATATAAAATTAACTGAAAAACAATTTGATCTGTTTAGAGATTTTGTATATAAAGAAAGCGGTATAAGTTTTAATGTTATAAATAAAATCATTTTAGAATCAAGAATAGTTTCTTCTATGAAAGAAAAAAATCTATCTGAAGCAGAGGATTACTATAAACTTGTATCTTCTGATAAAGAAGAGTTAAAAAAATTTTTGGATAATGTAACTACAAACCTTACAAAATTCTTTAGAAACAGACCGAATTTTAAATTATTAAAAAATTATGTTCTGCCTCAAATAGTTAAATATAAAAAACCAAATGAGCAGATAAGAATTTGGAGTGCAGGCTGTTCTACAGGAGAAGAACCCTATTCTATAGCAATAACTTGTTTAGAAACGCCCTGCATTAGAGACAGAGATATAAAAATTTTTGCCAGTGATTTATCTCTTAACTCTTTAGTAGCCGCTAAAGAAGGCAGATACGAGCCTCATAAAATAGAAAGCGTGCCTAAAGAATATTTAGATAAGTACTTTGATAAATTATCATCAGGCGATTATTCTATAAAAAATGATATTAAAAAATTAATAACTTTTGATTATCATAATTTGAGGCATAGAGGAAGCCATACAAATATGGATGTTATATTTTGCAGGAATGTGCTTATATACTTTGATAATAAATCGGTTGAGCTTACTGTCAATAGATTTTATGATATATTAAATGAACATGGATTTCTATTTATCGGGCATAGCGAATCTTTATTCGGGCTTGATACAAAATTCAAATTTAATAATATAGATAATTCCATAGTATATACTAAAAATTAGGAGTTTTATTGATGTTTTCAAAAAGAAATGATAATACAGAATCTAATTCTATTATAGGAGAAGGTTCATATTTTAAAGGAGAGTTTACATTAAACGGTACTTTAAGAGTAGACGGATGCTATGAGGGAGATAAGTTAGAAGTAGATAATGTTTTTGTAGGCTCTACAGGAAAGATTAAATCAAATATAAAAACAGTATCAGCCGTTATAGAAGGTATAATTATCGGAAATATAGAAGCAAAAAACAGAGTAATGCTTATGCCTACAAGCAGAGTACTTGGAGAGATAAGAACGCCTGAACTTATTATACAAAACGGAGTTATACTTGAAGGATTATGTATAGTAGCCCCAGACCCTCTTACTAATCCGAAAGAAACCATTTTAAAATTATATGATAATAATATTGATAGTCAAAACAATAGTTAATGGATTATGCCTTACTTATATAATGTTGAAAATAAAATTAGCATACATATTATAGCAATTACTTTAATTGTTTTCATTGCAATTACAACAATTATGTATTTATTTACATCCAACTATATAGATAAAAAAAGATTAAAATCTATTTATGATTATATAGCAGCGGAAGATTATGACAATGCTTCATTTTTATTTAATGATCTTTATACAAAAAGACCTTTGAATAAAAATATACTGAAAACTGGAATAGATTTATACTATGATATTTTAATAAGGACAGATAAAAAAGAAGTTATAATAAGTGCAAGCGAAAGCATTATAAAATATGCAAAACAATTATTATTAACATCAAAATTTATTAAAGACAGAAATATTATATATCAAAGATTAGGCTATAGTTATCAAAGGCTAGGAAAATCATATTATATTGATTCTTATAATTCATATATAAATGCATTAAATAACGGAGATAATAGAGTATCTACTACTATAGAATTATCTAAAATTTGCTATGAAATAGGACTGTATGAAGATGCTATAAAATATTTAGAAGATGCTATTGACAGAGAATTAAAAGAAAGCAGCGAAAGATTTATTAATATGGAATTATATTATGAGCTTGCTAATGCTTATGAGAAAAATAAAGATTATACGAAGGCTATACAAATATTATCTTCTATGGATACAGACGGCAAACTTAATAATAATACTATGCTTGAATCCAAAAGTTATTTCAAATTAGGCAGTTTATATTTAAGACAAGGGCTTTATAAAGAAAGTGAATTTTTTTACAAAAAGGCATTAGATATAGATGACAAAAATCCTGATTTATATTATAGTATAGGAAAATTGTATTTAGAAACTAAAAGAAGAAATGAAGCTATAAAGATGTTTAGAGAAGCTATAAAAATAGATAATTCGTATAAGCCCGCTAGGGATACTTTAAGGAGATTATAATAAATGTTTAATTGGTTATATAATATGTTTTCAAGCGATATGGGAATAGATTTAGGTACTGCCAACACTTTAGTATATGTAAAAGGGGAAGGAATTGTTTTAGCTGAGCCGTCAGTAGTTGCCATAGAAAAAAGTACAGGAAATGTAATAGCGGTAGGAAATGAAGCAAAGCAGATGTTGGGTAAAGTGCCGAATTCAATAGCTGCTATAAGACCTATGAGAGACGGTGTTATCGCTGACTTTGAAACTGTTGAAAAAATGATAAGATATTTTATAAATAAAGTGCATAATAAAAGAACTTTGGTAAAACCTAGAATAGCTATAGGAATACCTACAGGAATTACAGAAGTAGAAAGAAGAGCTGTAAGAGAAAGCTGCGAACAGGCGGGAGCCAGAACTATATTTTTAATAGAACAGGCAAGAGCTGCAGCCATTGGTGCTGATATGCCTATAAATGAGCCTCATGGCAATATGATTATAGAAATCGGCGGCGGTACTACTGAAGTTGCTGTTCTTTCGCTTGGAAGTATGGTGAGAAGTGCATCTATAAGAGTGGGAGGCGATGAGCTTGATGATGCTATTATTAAATATATGCAGAGAACTCATAACTTGTATATAGGCGAAAAAACTGCTGAAGAGATAAAAATAAATATAGGGCATGCCTATAAAGGCGATATATCAAAAACTATGGACATTAGAGGAAGAGACTCTGTATCAGGACTTCCTAAAACTCTTACAATAAACAGTGCCGAAATAAAAGATGCTATAGCTGATATATTAATAGAAATACTAGAAGCTGTAAAATCAGTGCTTAATCAGACCCCCCCTGAAATTTCTGCCGATATTGTAGAGAGGGGCATTGTTATGAGCGGCGGTACATCTTTGCTTCCGGGTTTTACAGATTTGATTTCTATGGAAACGGGGGTTCCTGTTATTCTTGCTGAAAGTCCTCTTACCTGCGTTGCTATAGGATGCGGAAAATTCATAGAAGAAACTAAGAATTTAAAAAATTACAGACGATACTCATAATCGAAAAGTTGTAAAAAAATAATTAATATAGCCGATACTTTTACAGTGAAAATTTTTTTAAAACATAAACTGCTTACTCTTTATATACTGCTGAACCTTATAGCAGGAATGTTTATGGTATTAAATAGAAGTAATTTTGTATTTAATTTAGAGTCTATTTATGCTTTAGGAGTATATCCTATTCAAAGTGCCACAAAAAGCATATCAAGAGCATTCGTATACCTTTATACCAGCATAACAGATATATTTACTTTGCAAACTCAAGTGCAGATATTAAGAGACAGAATAGCAGAATTAAGCGGTGCTGCTTTGGAATATGAACAATTAAGTACTGAAAATGAAAGACTTAGAGGGCTTTTAAATGAAGCTCCTACTGATGAATACACTTTAGAATATGCCGAAATAGTGTCAAAAGATCCTCAGAATTTCTATACTACAATAGTTATTAATAAAGGCAGTGCAAATGGAATAGTAGTCGGAATGCCTGTTATATCATATCAAAACGGATATAAAGGTTTGGTAGGCAAAGTAGTTGAAGTAAGAAGATATAACAGCAGAGTATTATCTTTAGTAGATCAAAGATCTCAAATATCGGTAATGCTTGAAAGCTCCAGAACTACAGGAATAATGGCAGGACAAAGCCCTAAATCCACTCAAACCCATCTGCAGTATATAGATTTGCAAATGGATGTTGAAGAAGGCGAAAGAGTTGTTACAAGCGGTATGGGAGGAGTTTTTCCTAAAGGCATATTAGTAGGAAATGTATTTAAAGTTGAAAAGAAAAATTACGGACTTTTTCATGATCTTTATGTTGAGCCTGCTGTTAATTTCTCCACTTTAGAAAATGTTTATGTTATTAAAAAAGTACCAGATCAGGAAATAATTATGCTTGCAAATGAGGAAGATGCAGAAGAAGACGGAGGTAAAAAATGAAAAGGGCAATAACTGTTATCATTACAACTCTGATTCTGCTTCTGATACAGTCATCTCCTGCTTATGATTTAATAAGGGCAGCACTTGGAGCTAAGCCTGATTTATTATTGATATTTCTCACATTTATAGCATTCAGATACGGTTCTTTTGACGGAATGATATACGGCTTTATAATAGGACTTTTGCAAGATATCGTATCAAGCGGTACATTCGGTTCTTATGCTATAATATTTCTTAATATTGGTTTTTTTGTAGGTTTTTTTAATACTAGAATATTTATAAAGCAGATTGCTGCAGGAATATTTGTAACTTTGATTGGATATTTAATAAAAATAATAGCATTATTTTTGGTAACTTCTATATATTCGGATCTTTCAAATGTAGCTGTTTTAATAAGATCTGAATTATTGGTTGGCATGCCTTTAACTGTAATATTATCATCTCCTTTATTTATAATATTTGAAAAATCAGCTCCTTTAATTTATGATAAGCAGAAAATACATGTTGATGACAGTACAAAAGAGTATGCGGAATAAACTATTATGATAAATTCTGAAATTGAAATAAAAGCATATATTAAAGACTTTGAATCTGTTTTAAACTTTCTAAAAAATAATGCTAAATTCAAAAAAAAATATTTTAAAAAAGATATTTATTATGCAAAAGAAAAAAGCATAAAAGAAGGAAATATAAAAACAAGCAGCTGTATAAGACTTAGAATAGAGAATGGAGGATATACCTTCTGCACAAAGGAAAGAACTTTAATCGACGGAGCGGAAGTTAATGAAGAGATAGAAATTAAAGTAAGCAAAAAAAAGTCAAGATTTATAGTAGATTTTTTATCGAAATTACAAAAATATAAAGAGTATGTAAGAAAAGAAAAAAAAGGCTATGCTTTTATATATAAAAATGCATTGATTGAAATTTCTAAAATAAAAAATTTAGGAGACTTTATAGAAATAGAATTTTTAAACTCTGATAAGCCTGTAGAAAATCAAGTATGCAAATTAAAATCAATATTAAAAGAAATAGGAATAGATGAAAATTCAATAGAAACTAAACCCTATATAGAACTCCTTGTTAAATAATATTATTTTATAATATAAATTATTGAAAAAATAATAATTTTGATATACAATAAAATTATCAAGACTAAGGATAAATCTATGAAAAAGCAATATATACTATGCTGTTATTTTATACTAGCCGCTAGTCTGTACTCTCAAAATGCTGAAAATGGAAATAACTTAGAAAATAAAATGACTAATTACAGTAAAAAAGTAAGTATGCAATGGAGATATAATCCTTTAAGAATATATGAAACAGATAAATACTTTTCATCTTGGCTTGATCCTGATAATTATAACAGCAGTTTTTGGTTCGGAGATATTCTAAATGCTGAAAAATTATACCCAAATAAAAATTTTAATTTAGATAATGCCGTATTATATTTCAGCCCTAAAATAGCAGTAGATTTAGCACCAATAGCATTTAATTTAAATGGAGATAAACATAGATTTAGAATAGGAGTCGGATATTCATTAAAATTATTTTTTACAAGCTACAAAGCTGGAAATGACCAATTATACGGAGCAACATTTTTATTCAGTCAGTATATGCAGGTAGAGGCATATTTTGAATATATATTAGATAATAAATTAAAGCTAAGATTTGCTCCTTTAAGACATATATGTTCTCATATAAGCGGCGATATACTTGGAGATGAAACTTTATATGATAAGACAAAAGAAGAATTCAGAGATTCAGGTTTTGAACAGATGCATTTATCGGCAGCATACAGATGGGGCTGGTTTTCATTTTATGGAGGAACATCTTTTGCAATAACAGGATTTAAAAAATCTAATATAGTTAATTTATTTAATATTTATGCTGGAATTGATATAAGATTTCCTATATGGGGAGAAATTAATTTAGTAACAGGCTTTTATGCAGGTGCATTTTTAGATGAAATAAATACTATTATAAGAGATAAAAAAGGAATGGGATATCCTATATTAAATACCTTTAATGAATGGACTCCTTCTGTATCGGTAGGGTTAGGTTTTGAAGTATACAGATTTATAATAGGTGTAAAATATGAATATGCACGCTCAAAACAATTATATGCCTATAGAAAAATGGAAAGCAGAGTTGGACTTGAAGCAAATTTATTTTTCTAATAAGATTCTTTATCTAAACTAAATAATATCATAATTTGTTATTGACATAAAATAATAATTAAATATAATCGTTCCATAATAAAAATTAAAACTATATTATGATGAAAAATTAAACTATGATAAAAATTATTTATGTATTTGTAATAATATTTTTATTTAATATTATTATTTATTCACAAGAAACTAATAATACTTTAAAAACAAAAATGGATAATTACACTAAAAAGACAAAGATGAAGTGGGAATTCAATCCTTTAAGAAACTATGAAACCGACAGATATTTTTCAGGCTGGACAGATCCGAATTCATACAGAAACAGATTTTGGATAGGCGATATATTTAATATAGAAAAAATGTATGATAATAATAACTTTAATTTTAATAAAATGGATTTTTATTATCAGCCTACTTTAGCAGTTGAAGTAACGCCTATATCATTTAGATATAATAATGTACATAGATTCAAAATAGGAGTAGGATATTTAACTCATTTTTTTCTATCAAAATATAAAAGCGGTTATGATCAGTATTACGGACAAAGTTTAATGTATGGAACTTATATGCAGGTAGAAGTATTATTTGATTATATATTTAATAATACTTTTAAATTAAGAATAAGTCCGTTAAGACATATATGTTCTCATATAAGCGGCGATATACTTGGAGATGAAAATTTATATGATAAAACAAAAGAAGAATTCAAAGATACAGGCTATGAGCAGATTCATATATCAGCATATTATAAATACGGCTGGCTAAACTTTTACGGCGGAATGAATTTTGCTGTAACAGGATTCAAAAAATCTAATATAGTTAATTTGTTTACAGCATTTATTGGTACTGACTTAAGAGTGCCTATATGGGGAGAAATAAGCTTTATAACAGGAGTTTATTTAGGTATGGATTATGATTTAATAAACTCTGTGATTAGATATAAAAATAATCAGAGATATTTTATTAATGATAAGTTTACACAGTGGCTTCCTAATATATCTGTAGCTGTAGGATTTGAAATTTATAGAGTAATAATAGGCATTAAATATGATTATGCACGCTCCAAGCAATTATATGCATATAGAAAAATGGAAAGCAAAATAGGACTTGATATAAGCTTATATTTATAGTTATTGACTTATAATCAGCTTAATATATACTAAAATTAATTATGAAGCATTTATTTATTCTTATAATATTTATTTCAGGTTCATTATATTCCTATGAATTAAGACTTCATTTTTCAAGAAGCTATATATATGATGATATTCTTTATGCAGATGTACAGACACAAACATACTATAAAAGTGAAATTTATCAAAATATAAAAAAATACATAGATAATGGAATAATATTATTTATTAATTATAGAATTGATTTAATAAAAAAGAATTTATTTATTAATGAAAATGTTAGAGAAATATATATATATAGAAAATTATACTATGACTTTTTTACTAAAGAATATGTTGTACTAAACTCTGAAACTATGAGAGAAACAAGAAATACGAATCTTCAAAATCTTATAAAAACTATATCTCAGATAAATAATATAGAAGTTGTAAATATAAATAAATTAAATCAAAATAGTACATTTCTATTTAAAACTAGATTATCAATGCAGTTTCAAAATGCATATCCTTATTTATCAGTATTTTTTAATATAATAACCCCTATGCAGTATAGAATAAAATGGTCTGAATCTGAAGAATTTAATATTAAAGATATATTAAAATGATATGCAGCTATTATTTATAATTAAAAATCCGATTTATATAAAGAAAATTCTTTATTTTTTATAAAGAAAAAAATTATATATTTTATTTGGAGAATCTATGCATTTTTATAAAGTTATTTTCATTATGCTGTTATTATTTAACGCTCAGGCATTTAATCAGGATAATGCTAGATTAGAAATAGTTAAATGGGCTAACTTTTATATGAATAAAAAATATAAATATAATCAAAGCGATACTATAACAAACCCATTTTCAAAAGAAGAAAAGAAAGTAAACTTTGACTGTTCAGGCTTTGTAAATGCAGTTTATTGGACTGCTGTAGAAAATCCTCCTGTTAAGCTTCAAGGATCAACTGAAAATATATACTTTATTTTATCAAAAGAAAATAAAATATATAAAAATGCATCTCCTAATATAGGGGATATAATATTTTTTGACGGTACTACATCGGTAAATAAAAAACTTACGCATTCAGGAATAGTTATAAATACAGATGAAGACGGAACTGTTACTTATATACATTCATCTACAAGCAAAGGACCTGTTTTAGGATATATGAATTTAAAATACCCTGATTTAGCTAGAAAAGACGGTAAAATGATTAACAGCTATTTAAGAAGAGGCGAAGCACCTTATTCACTTGCTTCACATTGCTTTAATAGTTACGGCACTATTTTTGAAAAACCAAATTAATAAAATTGCCTTGACTTTTTGCCGATTTTTTATAAAATTATTTTTTATATATAAGAGTGTATTATGCGTTTTTACATTACTGTACTTTTAATGTTATTATCTGCAATATCATTTTCACAAACTTACGGATATGATAAAGAATATCAAAAAAAGTTAGAAGAAAGCGGAGTAGAAATAAATGACAGACAAAAGGAGCAGGTTAGGAAAGATATAAATAGATGGGCTAATTTTTATTTAGATAAGCATTATCAATATAATGAAAAAGCCTTGCTGGTGCATCCTATTTCAAAAGAAAAGAAAACTTTTCGTTTTGACTGTTCAGGATATGTAGCTGCTGTTTATTGGACTTCTAATATAGCTGTATTTGAAAAACAGGCTATTTTAGATACAGGAGGAGTTAAAACTATATATGCTACTTTATCAAAATATAAAAAAATATATAGAGATGTTCTTCCAAATATTGGCGATATAATAATATTTGATAACACTACATCTAATTATGATAAACTTACACATACAGGAATAGTAATAGATGTTAATGAGGAAGATGAAACTGTAGCATATATTCACGCTTCAACAAGCAAAGGGCTGATTATAGGATATATAAATTTGAAATACCCTGATTTAAATAAAAAAGACGGAAAAATTATAAACAGCCGTCTTAAGAGAGGCGGAGGAATAGAATCTTTAGCATCTCATTGTTTTAATAGTTATGGTACTATTTTGGATATACCTAAACAATAGATTATAAAATATTTGATTATTTATTTAATATAATAAAGTTAAAAATAATTTGGAGAATACATGAGTAGTAAAAAAAATAAAAATAATAGAAGGCAGAATATGCCTCAGTCTGCAGGCGGCGGAGGAAATCAAATTATAATTATATTACTTCTCACAATGGTAGTAGTAATGGCTATAATGTACTTTCAAAAAACTCCGCAGGTAAAAGCTCAGGAATGGGATTATTCTACTGTAGTTCAGAAAGTAAAAGAAGGCGTAGTTAAAGAGGTAACTATAGTAGATCAATATATAAGAAATGGAAAGGCTATAGAAACAGTTAATGGAAAAATTACAGAGATAAACTTTTATTCATTTATACCATTTACTGCAGGCGGATTTGTTAACTTGCTTATAGATAATAATGTAAAAGTTAGAGGAGAAGCTGAAAAGCCAAGCTATTTAAGTTTAATACTTGTAAATCTGCTTCCTATACTATTAATAGGATTTCTGCTTTGGTTCTTTATGTTTAGGCAGGTTCAAGGCTCTAATAATAGGGCTATGAGTTTCGGAAAGAGCAGAGCAAGACTTCTTACTAAAGAAGATGTAAAAGTGACTTTCAAAGATGTTGAAGGCTGCAAAGAGGCTAAAGAAGAATTACAAGAGGTTGTGCAGTTTTTGAAAGATGCAAGTAAATTCACAAAACTCGGTGCTAAAATACCTAAAGGGGTACTTTTGGTAGGTCCTCCGGGAACGGGTAAAACTTTGCTTGCTAAAGCTGTTGCAGGTGAAGCTAATGTACCTTTCTTCAGTATGTCTGGTTCTGAGTTTGTTGAAATGTTTGTAGGTGTAGGTGCTTCAAGGGTAAGAGATTTATTTGAACAAGGAAAAAGATCTGCTCCTTGTATAATATTTATAGATGAGCTTGATGCTGTAGGCAGAACAAGAGGTGCAGGATACGGCGGAGGACATGATGAAAGAGAACAAACTTTAAATCAAATGCTTGTTGAAATGGACGGTTTTAATACTGATACTAGAATCATAATATTTGCTGCTACTAACAGACCAGATGTATTAGACCCTGCTTTGCTTCGTCCGGGAAGATTTGACAGACAGGTTGTTGTTGATTTGCCTGATGTTAAAGGAAGAGAGGGAATTTTCAAAGTACATGTATCAAAAATACAGCATGATCCTTCTATAGATTTATATCATTTAGCTAGGGCTACTCCCGGTTTTTCAGGAGCCGATATTGCAAATATGGTTAATGAAGCTGCTTTGATTGCTGCTAGAAATGATAAACCAAGAGTAGAGCTTCCTGATTTTGAAGAGGCAAGAGATAAAGTTATGATGGGACCTGAAAGAAGAAGCATATTAATAAGCGAAAAAGAAAAACTTAATACTGCATATCATGAGGCAGGACATACTTTAATGGCTGTACTTCTTCAAAATACGGATGCTTTGCATAAAGTTACTATTGTTCCTAGAGGAAGAAGTTTAGGTGCTACTTGGACTTTGCCTTCTGACGGAAGATATACGCTTCAAAGAAAAAAGGCTATTGATGAGATGTCTTTGCTTCTTGGCGGAAGAGTTGCTGAAGAGTTTAAATTCGGAGAAGATTCTGTAACTACAGGTGCTTCTAATGATATAGAAAGAGTTACTGAACTTGCCAGAAGAATGGTATGCGAATGGGGTATGAGCAAGCTTGGTCCTATATCATTCGGGCAAAAAGAACAGCCTATTTTCTTGGGTAAAGAGATAGCAAGACATAAAGACTATAGCGAAGAAACTGCTCAGAAAATAGATGAGGAAGTTCATAAATTTGTAATGAAAGCTTATGAAAGAACTCAAAAATTGATAGCAGAAAATGCTGATAAGTTTGAATCTTTATCGAGAGAATTATTTGAAAAAGAGTCTCTTGACATAGAAGATATTGAAAGAATATGCGAAGTAAAATTAGATAGAGTTAAAGATAAATTAGTTTATGCAGGAAAAGATCCTAAAAGAGGAACAGATGAGCTTGAAGACCCTAGTGCTTATCATGACGGAGAAGTAAAAAGTGTTAAAGAGGAAGTATTCAGCACTCCTATAAAATCTCCTAAAAAAACTGATAAATCAGACAGCAGTAAGGAAGAGGTAAAATCTATTAAAAAGTCAAGTATGAAAAAGGTTTCTTCTTCTCCTAGAAAGAAAAAAACAGAAGAATAAAACATAATAATAAAGAAATTAATATTCTATAAAGAAAATACCATAGCATAAAAATGTTATGGTATTTTTATTTATAAGACAAACAAAACATTAATTTTTAAATATATTCTGCACACCCTAAAATCTGTTTTTTTATTAAAAAAACAAAAAAACTAGAAGCAAAAATTTAGTAAGCATTTCTAATTAATTTTTTTAATAAAATATTTAATGAGAATTAATTTTTGAATATATCATTAAAGCATTTAAAACCATGCGAAGCCTCAGCATTTCTCACAGCATTATTAACAGCCTTACCCATTACAATAGCAGCAATAGTACCTACAGCATCAAAATTGGCATTGATATCCCCTACACTCATAGCGTAAATACTGTCGCCGTCTAATGTAGTATGAACAGGCTTTATAGTTCTTGCAAACCCATTATGTGCCATTGAAGCTATTTTTCCCATCTGCGATTTTGTAAATTTGGCATTTGTTATAACTGCCCCTATTGTAGTATTTGAAGCTATATTATTAATTTCTGAAGTAAAAGATAAATTTTTATTTTGAGTAATTTTTATTAACTCCTCTTCAGAGCTTCTAAATCCGTTTTTATCTTCATTAAGAAGCCCTGCAATCATTTTACCGCTGTCATAATCATAAATATCACCGAAAGCATTAACAGAAACTACAGCACCAATTTTCACATCATCAATCTGAACAGCATAAAAACCAAGCCCTGACTTCATAGCATAATCAGCACCAAGTATTTTTCCTATACTAGCCCCTGCCCCTGCTCCATAATTTCCCATTTTAGGATTATTATTCTGAGCATTTATACAAGCCTCATAAGCCATATTAATATCAGGACGAACTTTATAATCTCCGATACGCAAATCAAATATACAAGACTGGCAAACCAAAGGTACTTTTGTAATGCCTACATCAAAACCAATATTTCTCTCTTCTAAATATTTCATAACTCCTCCAGAAGCATCAAGCCCGAATGCACTTCCTCCGCTAAGAAGTACGGCATGCATCATTTCAGCAGAGGCAAAAGGCTTAGTAAGTTCGCTTTCTCTTGAAGCAGGTCCCCCTCCCCTTACATCTAATCCTACAGCAGCACCTCTCTCGCATATTATAACAGTGCAGCCTGTAGCAGCTTCTTTATTTTCTGCATTGCCTATTTTTATATTTTCTATATCAGTTATTTTTATCTCTTTCATAAATAAAATCCTTGCTGTATTTGCTTTAAGTATATTAATAAATAATAATAAATGCAAACTTAATATAAAAAATTAAAATTTTCAAAAGAATTTAATTTATACTAAAATATTAGAAGTTTTTTGCATTTTAAAATAGTGATTTATAAAAATTATTTTATTACTGATAACTTAAAACTTAATATAATTATCTTATAGCTCTAAAATTATTTTTAATAATCACTGCAATTTTAAATAATACCTAACACTCATAAATTTTAATATTTAAAATTTAAAAATAAAAACCCCCTTGCTTAATATAAACAAAGGGGCATATTTAATCAAAGCCTA
>NZ_CAJTQJ010000047.1 GCF_910578695.1 uncultured Brachyspira sp. | reverse complement strand
TAGTTTCTGATGAAATAATTGAGGGGGAGAAACTTGAGGGAATTGAGTATATTCTTAAAGTTAAAATTGGTATATATTTGCTTTATTTATTATCAAATTTTTTATTTTTCATATTTCTATATAGTGCTGATGATATTTATTTTATTTTTATACATAAAATATCTATAAATTGTAATGGTTTAAAATATTTATTTTTATTAATTATATTTTTTATTATTATGATACTTTTATTTTATGTTTCTATTTATTATATATTTGTTTTTATGATATTATTATACTCAATTAAATTATTTTTCATAAATAAGAAATTATATTTATTTAAAAAACATGCAATTTATAATAATATTATAGATAAAGTAATTTTATTTGTTTTTTTGATTTTTTTAATAATACCAAGTTTTGTATATAATTTAATGCCTAAAACATATATTGATAATTATGAAAATAGAAACTTAAAAGAAAAACCGCATTTTATTATTTCTAATATAAATGATTATACAAAAGAATATGAAGATTACTTCAATGATAATTTACCATTTAGGAATAATATAATATATTTAAAAATATATTTAGACTATTATTTATTTAATAATTTAATAGAGAAAAATACTATATTAGGTAAAGAATCTAATTTATTTGTAAAAGATGGTATTATAATGGACGATTTTGTAGGTAATTATTATTTTGACGATGAGGAATTAGAAATAATAAAAAATAACTTGCTGTATGTTAGAGATAAATTAAAGTCTTCAGGTATTGATTTTATTTTAATGATATGTCCTGATAAAAATTTTATATATTCAGAATATATGCCTGATTATATTAAAAGAAAAACAAGCTTTAATTCAAGCGATAGATTTGTAGAATATATGAGAAAAAATACTGATATTAAAATAGTTTATCCAAAGCAGGAATTATTAAAATATAAAAATGAATACCAATTGTACTATAAATATTCAGACTATACTCATTGGACTAGGCTTGGAGCTTATATTGGTTATTATGAACTTATCAATGTTTTAAATAGAAATATTCCTCATATAACTAATTCCAATATAAAATTATTTACTGTTTTAACAAATAATTATTTCTCATTTATTGGAATTTATGAAGACGATTATATAGTTGATAATTATCATTTAAGAGAGTCTTCTAATGAATATAGTATGAGCATTACAAATAATTATATAAAGTATGAGGCGAAAAATTATTCTGAAAATAAGAAAAATATATTTTTTATAAGGGATTCTTATATTGTAAATATGTCTAATTATGTAGTAAAAGATTTTAATAAAACTATTTTTGTTACTAATTTGTATGATTCCACAAATAGATATTCATATATCAAAAATGAAAAAACGGATATTGTTGTATTTGAAACAGTTGGCAGATATTTTTCTCATAGACTTTTAGGAATAAAATACTGTGTTTTAGGTGATGATTATTTATTAAGCGAGTCAATAACAAAAAGATAAACGAGCAGCTAATAATCGACAATAAGGAGGTTATTAGCTATTTTGAAGCGAGTTTATCGATAGCAATAAAATAAAAAAACTTGTGAGTGCCCGACATTCGTAAAAATTGCAGGAGTTATTGACGAACAAGTTTTTTATTAGTAAATAAATAAAATTATCATTTATTATCATTATTTTTCTTATATTCTATTGCCTCTTGTACTATAGGCACTAATACATCAAAATCTAAAGGTTTTTCTATAAGCCTGAATACCCCCTCAGCAATAATTTCTTTAACCATTTCAGTATTACCATAAGCTGTAATTATTATTATAGGTATAGAGCTTTTTCTCTTTTTCATCTCTCTTATAAGAGCAAGCCCAGTCATTGAAGGCATAAGCAAATCTGTAATAATGACATCAACGGGATTATGCTCTAATATAGTTATTGCTGATTTACCATTTTCTGCTGTAACAACTTCGAGATTATGAGGCTCAAAGGTATATGTTATAAGATTTCTTATAGGTTCTTCATCATCTACAGCAAGTATTAAAGGTTTACCATTAATCATATTCTACCCCAATTAAATGTATTTAGATAATCTGTAAAGAACATTTTTCTTACCTAGAAGTTCACATATATGAGATAATTCGCTTCCGGCAGAACTTCCTGTCAATACATATCTTATAGGGTGATATAGATTAGGTCCTTTCAATCCTGTTTCTTTCTGTGCTTTTTTAATCAATGCTTTCATATATTCATCTGTAATTTCATTAGTATTTTCTATCTCATTTTTTATGAATTGAAGAAGTTTTTTACTTTCTTCTTTATTTACTATTTCTTTCATTTCATCATTAAGCTCAAAATCATTTTCAAAGAATACAGGCACATATTTAACTATGTCTGATAAAACAGCACAGTTATGTCTTATAACAGAAACGAGTTTTTTAGCCCAATTATGTTCATCTTCAGTATAATTTTCTTTTAAAAAACCTCCGTTTACTAAATAAGGTATAAATAGCTCTGTAATTTCATCTAAATTGGTATTTTTTATATGCCAAGCATTTAAATGTCTTAATTTAAGAGTATCAAAAATAGCAGGACTTTTAGAAAATCTGTCTAATTTAAATGCCTTAATCATATCATCATCTATCATAGTTTCCATTGCTTCGGGGTGAGTCCAGCCTAATAATGCAAGGAAATTTCTCATAGCCTGAGGAAGATATCCCTCATCTTTATATTCCATCAAAGTAGCTGCACCATGCCTTTTTGATAATTTTTTTCTGTCATTTCCAAGTATTGAAGAAGTATGTGCAAATTTAGGTATTTCAGATCCCAATGCCTCATAAATAAGTATCTGTTTTGGAGTATTTGATATATGATCCTCTCCTCTTATGATATGAGAAATTTTCATAAGCATATCATCTATAACAACAGCATAATTGTAAGTAGGAAATCCGTTTTCTCTTACTATAATAATATCTCCTATCTCATCACTGTTAGTTTTTACTACTCCTCTCACAAAATCATCAAAAGTGATAATCTGATTTTTTGGAACTCTGAATCTTATTTTAGCAGGCTCTCCATTTGCTGCTCTTCTTTTAGCTTCTTCTAAAGGTATATCCCTACATTTTCCATCATAAATTATAGGCTGATTTAGAGTTCTCTGCATATTTGATTTTTTTTCTAATTCTTCGGAAGTACAGAAACAATAATATGCTTTTCCTTCTTCCATAAGTTTTTCAGTATATTTTTTATATATATCCAATCTTTCAGACTGAAAATAAGGACCATAATCACCGCCTATTTCAGGACCCTCGTCCCAATCTATTCCAAGCCATTTTAATGATTTTATAGCCATATCGACAGCTTCTTTTGTGCTTCTTTCCTGATCTGTATCTTCTATTCTTAATATTAATTTTCCATTTATAGCTTTGGCATACAGCCAATTAAATAATGCTGTTCTTGCATTTCCTATATGTAAAAAACCTGTTGGAGATGGGGCAAAACGAACCCTAATTTCCGACATAATTTACTCCTTGATTTTTAAACTTGACTTATTATACATTAAAATAAATAAATATCAATTAATATAATAGTTTTATGCAAAAATAAATTTTATAAATTATATTGCTTAATAAGAAATATTATTGATTACTAAAACCAAATAGCTATAAAGATACAAGAAAATTATTAATATTATTATCAAATATATTATTATCATTTATATTAAACATATGAACTTTAGATTCAAAATCATCTTTTGATATATAAAGTTTTCCATTGATTCTTTTTATTGTAACTATAAACATTTTAGCAGTTGAATATATAAAAAATTCTTTCCTATATTCATCACTATTTTCTATGTAGTTAGATTTATCAATATAATTGTTAATTTCCAAAAAATTAATCAGTTCTTCTGCATCATAATATAATTTAGACATTAACAGGCACCTTTTTTATATCTAGCTCTTCTATTTTGAATGAAGAATAATTGGCATCATCATTAGAATTATTTAATAATATGTCTAATAGTTTATTATTAATATTATTAATTTTATCATTTATAATTTTAATTTTACTATTATAAAGAATTGCAAAATCATTTAATTTTTTTATTTCTTTGTTTATATTTTTAGAATCTGTTAGTAAATTATTTATGTCTTCTATATTGTCTATTACAATTATTTCATTAATTTCTTCTTGTATATCATCATTGATTTCTTCTAATTTGTTAGGAAATAACTCTTCTATTATCTTTTTTAGTATACTAGTTTCTGTATTTTTATTGATATTTTTTCCTAATTTAGCTAAATTGAAATTTATTCTTCTATATTCTTTCCAATACGAATCAAGATGATGAGAATAAGTAATATTTATTATATTATCTAAATCACTAGATTTTTTTACTAAACTATTTAAATCATATATAATATTTAAAACTAGTTTTTTAGCAGTATCTTCAATAGTATTTGAAGATGAATATGTTGCTGTTTCTAAACAAATACCCTGAAATTCATATTTTCCAAACTTACTTATCATATAATGTAAATGCGGGAGAGACCATTCTTTATTTGTTCTAAAACTTATTTTTCCTATAGCTACAAATTTCAAATGACTAATATCCAAAATATCTGCTGTATATCTTTTCATAAATATCCTAAAATATACTCTAAGCAAAATTTATACCTCGATATAGTAATAATGATAGAGTAATAATTTAATAAATTCACATTTTATAGTATATAATAATTAACAATAAGTGTCAATATTTATAAAATGCAGGCAAATATAACTTTATTATATTTTTTGTTTTATTTTTTATATAAAAACTTGAAATATTTTTTTATTATGATATAATAAAATGCAATTCTATATTTGGTGTTTTATGAGTAATATCGTTGTCATTACAGCCCCTTCAGCTGCAGGTAAAACTACTTTAATAAAAAGGTATATGGCTAATCATACTAATGCAGTTTTTAGTGTTTCTCATACAACTAGAGAGAAAAGGGCAAATGAAGTTGATGGTGCTGATTATTATTTTATAGATAAAGAAAAATTTGAAGAAATGATAACTGAAGGCGAATTTTTAGAATGGGCATTAGTTCATGATAATTATTACGGAACATCTTTTAAAGAATTAGAAAAAGCTGATAATGAAAATAGTATTTTAATACTGGATATAGATATTCAAGGGGCATTATATGTAAAAGAAAAGGGAATAGATGCCAATTATATATTTATAACTCCTCCTTCTATAGAAATTTTGAAAGAAAGACTTATAGGAAGAGGTACCGAAACGGAAGAGAGCATTAAACTTAGAATCTGGGATGCCAAAAGAGAATTAGAATATAAAGATAAATTCGATATTATTATAGAAAATGATGATATTGAAGAAGCTTATAAAAAATTAGAAGAAGCTGTCAATTCAAAATTATAAAAATCAAATATATGGAGTTTAATATATGGGTATAATACCATTAGAGAAACTTATAGAATATAAGGGAAACCGCTATGAACTTAGTAAAGCTATGATTGAATTAGCTAAAAATGGAAGTACTCTTCTTAAAGGCGAGACTAAATACAGCGGAGGAAAATATATACCTACTGTTATGAAAAATATACTTGACGGTAAAATTAAGTATGAATATGAAGAAGGTGTAGATATGACTATAGATGAGGAAGCACCTTTCAAACATTCTGATATTACTTATGATGAAAGTCAGTATATTTTTGAAGATGATTCTCAAGAGAAAGAAACTGATTCTGATACAGATGATTATGATGAATATTCTGAAGATGATGATAATTCCAAAAAGAAAAAAACTTCTTTAAAGAAAAAAGATGAATAAATAAAGTGAAAAAAATAGTATTCATATCAGGAGCAACAGCTTCAGGAAAAAGCAGTTTTGTGCATAAACTTATGGATAACTATTTCAATAATGCCGCCATAATATCTATAGACTCTATACAGGTTTATAGATATATGGATATAGGCTCTGCCAAGCCCTTGCCTCAGGAAATAAAAAAATACAATTATAAAATGATTGATATATTAGAACCTTCGGTCAATTTTAATATAAAAGAATATCTTAATATATTTAAAGATGTAATAAAAAGTATAGATAATATGCCTATATTCGGAGTTGGGGGCACAGGATTTTATATAGATGCTATAAAGTACGGTATTTTTGATGAAGAAAATGATAATCAGGAGGCTTCTCAAAAAATTAGAAAGGAGCTTTATTCTAGAATAGATGAATACGGACTTGAAAGTTTATATTCAGAGCTTTTAAATATTGATAAAGAAACAGCTGAAAATATAGATAGATTTAATGCAAGAAGAGTTGTAAGAGCATTGGAAGTTTATTATAATACAGGCAGAAAGTTTTCTGAATTAAAAAAACTTAGAAAGCCTATTATAGATTTAGATTATTTAAGCTATATTATTGATATAGACAGAGAAACTCTTTATGATAATATTAATAAAAGAGTTGATATAATGTTTGAAAACGGCTTGCTTGATGAAGTTAAAAATATAATAGATATGGGAATAGATAATACTTATACATCTATGCAGGCTATAGGCTATAAAGAAGTTTATGATTATTTAATTAATAATTCTATGACTTTAGAAGATACTATTAAGCTTATTAAAAAGCGTACAAGAAATTTTGCTAAAAGACAGCTGACTTGGTTCAGACGTGAAGAACATAGAAGAATAAATGAAAATGATTTGCATAAAGCTTGTGATGAAATAAAATCTTTTTATAATATTAATTAATATAAATAAAATATTTTGACAAAAATAATCATTTTGATATAATGAATTAAAATTTATATTTTTGGTAATTGTATGAGTGAAATAAAAAATGATAATGAAATTAAAGATTATAATGAAATAAAAATTGAAAAAGAAGAAATAAAAAAACAAATAGAAGAAAAATCTAATAATACTGTTAAGCTTTTAATAATCAGAGGGCTTAAAATAACAGCAGCAGAATCTTGTACAGGCGGATTATTTGCCTCAAGCATAACATCAGTTTCAGGTTCATCTGAATGTTTTGAAGGCTCTTTTATAACTTATTCCAATGAAATAAAGCATAAAATAATCAATGTAAATAAAAATACATTAGAAAAATATGGTGCTGTAAGCGAAGAATGCGTACTTGAAATGTCAGAAAACAGCAGAAAAATAATGGGAAGCGATATATCAATAGCAATAAGCGGTATAGCAGGACCTTCTGGAGGAAGCAAGGATAAACCTGTTGGACTTGTATGGATATGCTTGGCTTCTGAAGGTTATATTAAGGCTTATAAAAATATATTTAAAGGTAATAGGGATTTGATTAGAGCACAAAGCGTATTATTTGCTTTGAATTTAACAGAAAATTTTATAAAAAAATGTTAGATAATAATAACATTAATATAAAAAATGCAGTTTAATAAAAAAATTTTAAAAAGTCTATTATAAATTTCATAAAATATTATGTTTACTTGTTGACAAAAATAATTATGTAAACTAATATTCATAAAAAAAGAAAAAAATAGTTATGTAAACCATATATAAACATAATTTTTTATAAAGTAAACATAACTATATCCGATAAATTATAAAGATAACTTTTATTAGGTGGTTTCTAATGCAGGACTTTATAAATAAACTGACAAGTCAAATAAAAAATATTTTTTCTAAGACAACATCATTGCAAAAAGCCGTCTTAATAGGCGTTTTAGTAATAGGTCTTGGGGCGATAGTAGCAACAATAATGCTTACATCAAGAAAAACAGGCACATTACTGTTTCAGCAGCCGTTGTCTCAGGAAGATGCCAGAAATGTTATAGCAGTATTAGATGCTAATAACATAAGATACCAATATAGAAATGGTTTTATTACTCTTAACAGCCAAAATGATAAAGCAAGGGCAGAATTAGAATTGGTAAAAGAGGGAAGAATGCCTATGGGAGTTGACGGCTGGGAATTATTTGATGCTCCCCGTATAGGTATAACAGATGCTGAGCTTGATATTAACAAAAGAAGATCTTTAACTAAAGCTATAACACAGCTTTTAACTAAACTTGATTTTGTTCAGGAAGCTACAGTAGATTTAGCATTTCCTAAAAAGGAATATTTGACAGATATAGATTCTCCTGTTACAGCATCGGTAGTTATTAAAGCACAGCCTTTCAAAGAAGAAATATTGAGAGATCCTAAAACTGTTAGAGGCTTGCAGCAGTTAATAGCTATGGGTGTTGATAAATTAAAACCTGAATTTGTAACAATTACAGATAGTACAGGATATGTATTAACTGATTTTACAGATGAGGCTGCCAATTTAAAATTAAAAGTAGCTCAGGAAGAATTAAAAATAGTTGACAGAGAGAGAAAAAAGATAGAAAATAAAATAAGACAGACTTTAGGAAGAATATATACAAACAGAGTAGAAACAACTATAGCATTAGAACTTATTTGGGATGATATTTCAATAACAAATAATTTGGTTCTTCCAATAATATTAAAAGAAGATGATCCTGCAACACCTTATGATGACAGTCAGTTTACTAATAAGGTTCAGGTTTCAAGCCGTACAGTAACTGAAGATTGGAAAGGACAGCAGTTTATACCTCAAGGTGCTGCCGGTGCTGAAGAAAATGTGCCTCCCGGATATAAGGATAAAAGCGACAGATGGCAGGCATATACAAAAACAGATACTCAGGATAATTATGAATTGAGTAAAAGATATGAGGCTATTAAAAAGGGAAGTTATCAGATAGGAAAAATATCTGCTGCAGTTGCTTTAGACGGAAGATGGACTAAGGTTTATGATCAAAAAGGAGAGCCTATAATAACTAACGGAACTTCTTATGTAAGAGAATATCATCCTGTAACATCTGAAGAGATAAGAAATGTTGTTTCTTTAGTACAGGCTGCTATAGGTTATGATTTGAAAAGAGGAGATCAGGTAAGCGTAACCCATATTCAGTTTGATCATTGGGATAGATTCGATGCTGAAGATGCCAGACTTATGAGAGACAGATTTGTAAAAAAAGCATTAATAATAACAATGATTTCTTTACTCTTTTTATTTGTATTAGCATTGGCAATAAGAGCTTTACAGAAAGAACTTGCTAGAAGACGCAGACTTAGAGAGGAAGAACTTGAACGCAAACAGATGGAAATGCGAAGACAGGCTATGATGAATGCCAATGAAGAGCCTATAAGCGAGATGAGTTTAGAAGATGCCGCTCGTAAGAAACTTATGGATGAAGTTATAAGAGTAAGCCACGAAAGACCTGAGGATGTTGCACAGCTTCTTCGTACTTGGATGGCTGATGATAAGAGTTAATAATTATTGAGTTATAAATAAAAAATTAGGAGTAAAATTATGCCTGCAGAGAAAGAAAAAGATAAAAAACAACGGGTATTAAGCGGCCGTCAGAAAGTTGCTATATTTTTAGTGTCATTAGGAATGGAAACATCAAGCGAAATATTCAAGCATTTGAGAGAGGAAGAGATAGAACAGATAACATTTGATATTGCAAGACTTGAAAATATAGAATCTTCTGATAAAGATACTGTATTTAGAGAATTTCAGGAGATGATGATAGCTCAGGATTTTATAACTCAAGGCGGTATAGATTATGCGAGAGATTTGCTTGAGAGATCTGTAGGAAGCCAGAAGGCAGTAGATATTATCAATAGACTTACTTCTTCATTGCAGGTAAGACCATTTGATTTTATACGCCGTACAGACCCTGCACATTTGCTTAACTTTATACAAGGCGAACACCCTCAGACTATTGCACTTATTCTAGCTTATTTGGATGCACAAAAGGCTGCTAGTATATTGGGGGCTTTACCTACTGAGATTCAGCCTGATGTAGCTAAGCGTATTGCTATAATGGACAGAACTTCTCCTGAGGTTTTAAGAGAGGTTGAAAGAGTACTTGAAAGAAAACTTTCTACTCTTGCAAGCGAAGACTTTACTTCTGCAGGAGGTATCGACTCTATAGTAGAAATCATAAACAGTGTTGATAGATCCACTGAGAAAAGTATTATTGAGAGTTTAGAGGAAGATGATCCTGAACTTGCAGAAGAGATTAAGAAGCGTATGTTTGTATTTGAAGATATTGTTTTGCTTGATGACAGAGCCATACAGAAAGTACTTAGAGAAGTTGATTCAAGCGATTTGGCTAAGGCACTTAAAAGTGTTGATACAGATGCACAGGATAAAGTTTACAGAAATATGTCAAAAAGAGCTGCTGCATTGCTTAAAGAGGATATGGACTTTATGGGACCTGTTCGTCTTAAAGATGTTGAAGAGGCTCAGCAGAAAATTGTTAATATTATTCGTAAGCTTGAAGAACAAGGAGATATTGTTGTTGCACGTGCAGGCGAAGATGAAATGGTTGTATAATTTTTATTAATGAAAATTATTTATATATAGCGTTTTTAAGAATATTGGGAGTAAATTATGCCAGAAAAGGTTTTTAAATCCAAAAGTATTGTTGAACTAACTCAGAAAGTTAATATTGCAGTACCTCATCATAAATCTCAGGAAGAATTAGATTATGAAGAGTCGCAGGAGGAATACAGAGGTCCTTCTATCGAAGAGATTGAAGCTGAGATTGCAGGACTTAGAGCTCAATGGGAAGAAGATTTAAGAGATATGAGAAGAAAAGCTGTTGATGAGGCTGACAGAATTATTGAAGATGCTAAAACACAGGCTTTTGAGATATTTAAATCTAAACAAAATGAAGCACATTTTATTTCAGAGCAGGCTAAAGTTGATGCTTCAAGAATAATACAAGATGCTAATTCTGAGAAAGAGAAAATAGAAAGCGAATCCGAATCTATAAAAGATGCTGCATATAAAGAAGGCTATGCAAAAGGATATGATGAAGGCTTTGAAAAGTCTTTTTCTGACAGTAATAATGATTTAGTAAAATTAACAGAGAAAATGAAAAAAATACTTGCTGAAACTATTAATAAAAGAAATGAAATAATAGATGCGGCAGAGGCACAGGTTATTGAAGTTGCTGTACTTATAGCTAAACGCGTTGTAAAAATGCTTACAGAAAGAGATAAAGGTATAGTTATAAGGAATATTCAGGAGGCTTTAAGAAGAATTAAAGGCAGAACTAAAATCACTATAAGAGTTAATATTGATGATTTGGAAGTTTCTGCAAGACATAAAGATGAGTTTTATCAAATGCTTGATAAGATTGAAGGTGTAACAGTATTGGAAGACCCTAATGTTGATGTAGGCGGATGTATGATAGAAACTGATTTCGGAGATATTGATGCTAGAATAAATACTCAGCTTAATGAAATAGAAACTGCTATTAAAGAAGTAGAGCCTATAAAAGGTTTCTAATTTTATTATAGGGCTGATTATATTATGATTTAGGACTGATGATATTATGATGAAAGAAGAAAATATAGATTTTGATAAAGAGGTAAAAAAAACATTTGAAAAGTACAGAAAAGTAGTTGATGATGTTTCTTTATTAAAGTCTTACGGCAAAGTTAAAGAGGTTATAGGTTCATTGGTTATCAGCGAAGGACCTTTCTGCAGACTTGGAGATATATGCCGTATATATATGAATGATAATACTTATGTTGATGCTGAGGCTATAGGCTTTAGAAATCAAGATGTATTATTAGCTACTTACGGACCTGTTAATGGAATAACTTTCGGTAATATGGTTTATTCTTTTGAAAAGCCATTATCTGTTATGTGCTGCGATGAGATATTAGGCAGTGTATTAGATGCCAGAGGAAAGCCTCTTGCAGGAGGAGGACATAATTTTTATGAAACTCCGATACCTGTTTCGCATTCATCAGTAAATCCTATGAACAGACCTAGAATAAATAAGCATATACAGACAGGCGTAAGGGCAATAGACGGGCTTTTAACTGTAGGAGAAGGGCAGCGTATGGCTATAATGAGCGGTACAGGTGTAGGTAAATCTACACTTTTATCTATGATAGCTAGAAATACAAATGCTGATGTTAATGTTATAGCATTAATAGGAGAGAGAAGAAGAGAAGTAAGAGATTTTATAGAAAGAGATTTAGGAGAGGAAGGATTAAAAAAAAGCATATTAGTTGTTGCTGCAAGCGATGATGCTCCTCTTTTGAGAGTGCGTGCTGCATATACTGCAACTGCTATAGCTGAATATTTTAGAGATAAGGGCAAAAGTGTTATGTTTATGGTGGATTCTGTAACTCGTTTTGCTTTGGCTCAAAGGGAAATAGGACTTTCAAGAGGAGAGCCTCCTACTACAAGAGGTTATACTCCAAGCGTATTTTCAGAGCTTGCTAAACTTTTGGAACGCACTGGTACTTCTAATAAAGGTTCTATTACTGCATTTTATAATGTATTGGTTGAAGGAGATGATTTAGACGAGCCTATAACTGATGCTGTAAGAGGTATATTAGACGGACATATAGTTTTATCTAGGGATTTGGCAAATAGAGGACATTTTCCTGCTATTGATATTAATAAAAGCATATCTAGGATTATGAATGAAGTAGTTTCCAATATGCATAAAAAGGCCGCCAGAGAATTTTTAAAGATGAGTGCTGACTATAATGAAGCTAAAGAACTTATAATGATAGGCGGATATGCTAAAGGAAGTATGCCTGAAGTTGATAGGGCTATTGATTATAAAAGTATGATGGACAGATATTTACAGCAGGATATGTATGAAATTTCAAGTTTTGCTGACAGTAAAGAGGCACTTTTATCTATGTTTTATTCACGTGAAGATATAGAAGAGGATTTAGTAAATAGCGGAGATGTAAAAAAAGCAGATGACAGAACAAATATTTCCGACAATGTAGAATATGCTAATGATATGGTTATACTGTAGATTCTGTTAAAAGATTAGTATGAAGATAATAAAGAATTAATATTTATGAAGAGATTTGTTTTTAACCTTGAACCTTTATATAAACTTAGAAAAAATATAGAAAAGCAAAAACAGGCTGAAGTTGCTGAAGTTTCTGCTTTATATAATAAAGAGAGAGACGGAAAAGACAGCTGTCTTATAAAAATCAGCGACGGTATAAGGTTCGTTGATAATATGGAAAATAATGATGAAATGCTTAATATGAGTATTTATCTTGGAGAGTATATAAATGCCTTGAATTCTCAGATAGCTATACATGAAAATAAAATGGCTGAGATAAATATTGAGCTTGTGAAGAGACAGGAAGTTCTTCAGGAGGCTTCAAGACAGAGAAGAGCTGTTGAGCTTTTAAAAGAAAAGAAATTGTTAGAATATAAAAAATTAAAGAATAAGGAAGAACAGGCTAAGCTAGATGAATGGAAAAAAGAATATATTTCCAGCGATGCTTATATATATTGATAATTTAATAAGAGGTATTATTTATGATAGAATCAGTACAAAGAATACATACAAGAATAGGGGAGATTCAGGATACTTTTAATAAGCTGGGTTTTGCTCCTATGAATACAAAGACTCCTGTAAAACCTTTTTCAGAATATTTAAATGATGCTATGGCGGCGGATAGTGATAGTTATAATACAAAAGATAAATCTATAATTAATGATACTAATAAAAAAATTGATAATGGAAAAATTAATGATGCTTTCAAAGGAAATATATCTTTTGGTGTTTATGATGGAAATACAAATAATTTTGCTAAGGCTGTAAATGCATACAAAAAAGCTTCAGCAGAGAGTTTTCCTACGAAATATGATGATATAATTAAAGAGGCGGCTGAAAAATATTCATTGCCTGAAAATTTGATTAAAGCTGTTATAAAGCAGGAGTCAAATTATATTCCTAATGCTGTAAGTCATAAAGGTGCTGTAGGATTAATGCAAATAATGCCTCAGACAGGAGCAGGCTTAGGAGTAGCAGATAAAGATATGCTTAAAGATCCTTATACTAATATAATGGCCGGAAGCAGATATTTATCTCAAATGCTCAATAGATATGACGGAAGACTTGATTTATCATTATCAGCATATAATGCAGGACCTTCTTTAGTAGATAGGCTGCAGAGGATTCCTAATATAGAGGAAACTAAAAATTATGTTAGAAACATTATAGGATATATAAAGTAAAGTTAACATAATAAAAACTAAATATGTTTGCTTGACTTTTTTATTCTGTAATTTTATAATATTTTACAAATTTGCCCGCTTAGCTCAGTAGGCAGAGCATCACCATGGTAAGGTGAGGGTCGTCGGTTCGATTCCGACAGCGGGCTTTTGTTCAGTATTATAATATAAAATATCAAAACTATAATATAAAAGAGGATTTATGAGAATAAAACTTTTGGCGGTTATGGTATTATTTTTAATGACTATACCGCTTTCATACGCTTTCGATAAAACTCCGTATTATGTAAACACAGAAACTTATGATTCATACAGAGAGTTATTAAGAGGTGTGCATTATTATAATCAAGAACGTTATGATGCTTCTATAGCTAGTTTTAGAAACTCTCTTAATACAAATCCTACAGATAAGTTTATAAGATACTGGTATAGCAAGTCTTTATACAAAGCAGGGTATATGTCTTTGGCTATTAATGAATGGCTTAATATTACAAGAATGGGATATGAGGATCCTATAATACTTTCTAAAATTAATAAGTATGATTCTGCTAATTTTGCTGAAGAGAAAAAAGATATTTTAAGCAATTTTATTTATTTAAAGGCTTTTTCTACTAATGCTAAATTTTTAAATAATATTAATCAGCCTATACAGATAAAAGTAATGCCTGACGGAAGTTTATATGTTTTGGACTATGCTGATTCTTCATTAAAAAAATTTGATGTTAATGGTAATCTTACTGCAAAAATTTCAAATGGAAAAAGATTAGAAGCAGAGCAGACTAGCTGGTGGAAAAAAGCTTTACAATTTATAGCAAGAGTTTATCCTTATGAAAAATTAGAAAATCCTAGAGGTTTTGATATAGATAAAAATGGATATATATATATAGCGAATACAAAAAAAGATAAAATATTTAAATATGATTCAAATCATAATTATATTACTAATATAGGCGTTTCAGGGGTAAGCAATGGGCAGCTGCTTGGTCCTTCTGATATTGCCATTGATATGGAAAGTAATTTATATGTTTCAGATACTGGAAATAATAGAATAGCTGTATTTGATATTGACGGAAATTTCTTATACAGTTTCGGAAGACTTGGAGAAAATGAGGGAGAATTATTTTCGCCTGCAGGCATAGCTGTTAATGACAGATATATATATGTGGCAGATATGGGTAATAAGAGGATACAGCAATTTGATTTGAATGGAAATTATATTCAGACTATTAAGCATAATTTATTTAATGAGCCTAGAGGATTATCATTTTCTAAAGACGGAAATCTTTATATAGCTGACGGAAATAAGATATTCTATTATGATGTGAATGCTTCTGACTTCACTATATTTAATAATTCAGAAAGATATACTGCTACTCCTACCTCTGCTGCTGAGGGACCTAATGGAGATATATATCTTACAGATTTTATTTCTGGAAGAGTTGATGTATATACTAGAAAAGAAGAATATTATGCAAATTTAGATGTATTTGTAGACAGAGAGTATTTAAATAGATTTCCTCTTGTGGCGGTATCTGTTACTGTAAGAGATAGAATGACAAATCCTGTTATAGGATTAACTGCTGAAAATTTCTTTGTTACAGAGAATTCGGCTGTTGAACATAGGGTTGGTTTTTATGATGCTCCAGAACTGCATGAATATAGATTTGTATATTTAATAGAAGACAGTCTTGCTGCTAAGCCTTATGAGAATAGAATCAAAGAAGAGATAAGCAATTTTACTATAAACTTAACTAATAATGATGAGGTTTTAGTTATACATTATAATGATCAGGTTTATAAGTCTGATAATTATGATGCAAGAAATTTAAGAATACTTGAAAATGCTAATAATTTTAGATTTACAGGCGGAATATCTGCTTTAGATGATGCTTATTATGAGGCTGTAAGGCTTGCATGCAACAGCTTTAAGAAAACTGCTATTATACATTTTACAGTAAGCAGTCCCGATGACAGAGTATTTGATATGATGAATTTCGGCGATATATCAAGTTTTGCTAAGAATAATGCCATTTCTCTAAATCAGGTGTATTTAGGAGTTAATAAATCTAATTATTTCTTAGATTTAATGACAAAAAATACTTATGGTTATACTATAAATGCTGATTTGTCTATAGATTATGCAGGGGAGCTTAATAAAATAAAAAATATTGATTTTGGAAGATATTTTATATACTATAACAGCTTTAGAAATATGTCTCAGTCAGGACAATTTAGGTCTTTGAATGTAAGAGTTCAATACAGGGATATGTATGGCGAAGAAGAAGCAGGTTATGTAGTACCATAATAAAAGTTTATTAAATAAAGAGGCTTTTCATAGTATTATTGAAAAGCCTTTTTTATTTTTAATAAAAATTGTTTTTTATTATTATTAATAAAAATTGAATATAATTATCATATTTTATAATTTTTTATATATTTATAATTTTTTTTTTATATATATTATGATATAATATTATAAATTATAATTGCGAGTTTTAATATGCCTTTAGTTTCTGTAATAATACCAGTATATAATACTGAAAAATACATTTCTAAATGTTTGGATAGTTTAATAAATCAAACTTTTAAAGATATAGAGATAATTGTAGTTAATGACGGCTCAACTGATAATTCAAAAAGTATAGTAGAAGATTATATAAATTTAGATGATAGAATTAAACTTATAAATTTTGATATAAATAAAGGTTTATATGAAGCTAGATTAAGCGGTTTTGAAGCTGCTTCTTCTAAATATATATCCAGCTGTGATAGTGATGATTATTATTCATATAATTCTATTGAATTAATGTATAATAAGGCTGTAGAAACAAATGCTGATATTGTTCAAGGCAAAATGATTTCTTTGTATGATAATAATAAAAAAATCGAAAATGATTTTAATAAAATTTCTTATAGAATATTAGAAAATGATAATATTTTAGATTTTTTGTTTGAAGAATCTAGAAATTGGTCAATGTGCGGTAAACTGATTAGAAGAGATATTTTTAATTTATGCTTGATACACTATAGCAGAAATATACATATTGTTACAAATGAAGATTTACTTATATTTTTACCGATAGCATATTACTCTAAAAAACAAGTTTCTATTAAAAATGCAATATATTATTATAATAGAAAAAGTGAAACCAGCAGTCAAATTTTGGGAAATATAAATAAAGATAAAAAGCGTCTTGATGATATATTGATAGTATTTGATAAAGTAAAAAAATTTTTATTGAAAAATAATTTATATGATAAATATAAAATTTATAACTTAAAAAGATTGATAAGAGATTTTTTGTATTATTTTGAATATTTTAGTTACTCTAATATACTTAGAACAGAGTATTTAAATAAATTTATATCATTAGAAAATGATTTAATAAAATATATTGATAAAAAATATATCTCAGAAAATAAAATGTTTAAAAATATTAATTTCTTAGATATTAAATTTAATAATCAAAAAATAAACAGAAAAATAAATAATATAGGAATTGTTTATCATAGGCTTTATAATGGAGGAGTGGAAAGAGTTATATCTAAATTATCTTATATTTTTAACGAATATGGATATAATATTATAATTTTTACTGATGAAAAACCAAATGAAAATGACTATAGTTTGCCTAATAATACAACTAGAATTGTTTTATCTGATGATAATAATGAAAGATATAATATATTTAAAAATAACATAGAAAAATATGATATTGATTTGATTATACATAATTCTTGGATGTCCAATACATTATTAACAGATATCTTAATTATAAAATCTATTGGTATAAAAATATCTTGTATATTACATGGAGTATTTACACTTCCAATTTATATTTATGATGTAAATAAAATTTGTAGGGCTGATTTATTTAAACAGTTAGATTATGTAATTGTACTGTCTAACTCAAATAAAAAATTTTATGAATATTTTGGTCTTAATAATGTTTATTATATACCAAATCCTTTGACTTTTGTCAATAATACATTTACATCAAATTTATATACAAAAAATATAATATGGTTTTCTAGATTTGATATGTATAAACAGCCTCTGCTTGCTTTGGAAGCTTTTTCTAGAATTGTTAAAAAAGTTTCTGATGCAAAGTTATTTATGATTGGAAGCGGAGATTCGTATGAAGAAGAATATGTTAGGCAAAAGATTAAAGAATTAAAGATAGAAAATAATTGTAAATTGCTGGGTTATCAAACTAATATAGAAAAATATTTTCAAGAAGCTTCTGTACATTTATTTACTTCATCTTTTGAGGGGTTTCCTATGATTTTAGGTGAGGTAAAATCTTATGGTATACCTACAGTAATGTTTGATTTGCCATATTTAGAGATGGTTAAAGATAATATGGGTTTAATTACTGTTCCTCAGGGAGATATTGATTCTTTATCTAATGCTGTAGTAGAATTATTAGAAAATGATGAGTATAGGGTAAAATTAGGGATTGAAGCTAAAAATAGTTTAGATAAATATTCAGATAAAAATATAATAAAGTATTGGAAAAAATTATTTGATGATATTGAAAATAATAAGTTATCTGACAAGTTAGAATTAGATAATGAAGCAGCAAATGTTATAAATGAATTGGTAAATGCTGTCAAATTTGAGGAAAAGATTCTTAAAAAAGAAATTTTAGAAAATAAAGAAATGATAGATGAATTGCTCCCTACTTTTTTTGCTTTAGTTTTCTATCATAATTATTTTATCATAAAACTTTTCTTTGTTAAAATATCTGCTAAAATTAATAAATATTATGAAAAGCCAATTATTATAAGCTTAAATAATTTATTTAGACATTTATTTTATGTAAATAGTGATAAAAAATATATATATATAAAAATATTATTTATTAATTTCATATTTAAAATAAAATAATAATAAGGATATTATATGTTAAATAAAATATTCAAATTTATATACAATAAATATGACAGTGGTATATATAGAATAAGAAATATATTTGGCATTAAGATAGTAACAAAACCATTAGTTAATAAAATAAATATATTAGAAGAAAAAATAGATAAATTAATAAATAGAAATAAGATGTTTTT
>NZ_CAJTQJ010000046.1 GCF_910578695.1 uncultured Brachyspira sp. | reverse complement strand
GTAAAATATTCAGACATAGCGATATTTACGGAGTTTATATTGATACTAATAAAGTATTACAAGATAATTCTTTCATTAAAGAAATTAATATGGACAAAAACGGCAGTCCTTTTGGTAATTTAATATCAACTAATAAAATTAATGATGAAAATATATATAATGTAACTTATTATCTAAGAATTAAAAAAGTACTTATTTCATTAATTTTGTTTATTACATTTATATATTTATATGTTAATTTCAGTAAAATAATTTCAAAACTAGAAAAAAGAAACAGTAAGATATATCATTTATATTTAAAATACGATAATTTTATGACAGTGAAAAGATCTATAATTCTTTTTATTCTTATAGGAATTATTTTATTTTTATTACATTTGTGGATAGGGTTTCCCGGATATTTTTATAGTCCTGATAATATAAATATTTTAACTCAATCTGTACAAAAAAATTACTCTAATTGGCATCCTGTAACTATAGCTGTTACTTTAAATTTTTTATATAAATTATTTGGGCAGCATACTTTCTATTTAACTTTAATCAATTTAATATGTCTATACTCAGGATTAATATTAATAGCTGTAAGTTTATATTTAAAAACTAAAAATAGAAATATAATGTTTATTTATTTTATAAGCTTTATTCCAAATTTTTATTTCACAGTAATTACTCAATTAAAGGATGTTACAGCATCTATGTATTTATGGCTTGCAATATGCATCATATTTTTTATGATATTAATTCCTATAAAAAGATTAATTTTAAAAATATTTATATATCTTTTTGTGTTTATTCTAATAATTTTCTCACTATTATGGCGTCATAATATGATTGTGAGTATATATCCGATTATATTATTTTTAATATTTTTAGCAGTATATAAATTAAATATCGAAAATAAAATCAAAAATATATTTATATATTTATCTATATCATTATTAGCTGCTTTAGTATTAATTTTAATATTAAAAATTACACCTCATATTTTTATAAAAAATCAAATAAATTTAAATCTTAATACTCCTAACCACATATTTTTGATACAAATAGCTTCTTGTGCTGTTCCAAATAATGATGATTCTTTAATACCTACTAATTGGTATGAAAAAGAAAAAAATTTTGAAGATTTAAAAGAGATGTACTCTGTTAATAAATATGATGCTGATGCTTACTCAGTGAGTTGGAGAAAAGAAAGGATATTTAAGCCTGTATATTTGGAGGATATAAGTAAGATTTGGATGTCATATATAATGAAATATCCTTATTCTTATTTTAAATTTTTATCATTACATCTTAGTAAATGGCTGTCATTGAATATTGATGATTATATAATAACTGTTGTTCCCTATGATATTCCAAAAGTTTTAGAAGATAATGGATTTAAAACTTATTATGTACCATTTAATAATTTAAGGTATAAGGTAAGTCATTTTTTAGATTCTGGGGTAAGAGTACCAATTATATTATTATTTATGATATCTATAATTATATTTTTATTATCAATATTTATTTTAATTAAGCATAAATTAAAAAATTATATATTATTATCATTCTCTTTCTTTTTATCTTTTTCATCATTAGCTACATTTTTTATAGTCGTTGCTTTTTCACCTGTTTTTGATAGCAGATATATGTATCCTATGCTTCCTTTATCTATAATGAGTATAATATCATTTGTATATATTATATATGATTTTGGCGGATTTAAAAAAATTATTAAAGAATTAAGAGGTAATTCTAAATGAAAATATCAGCAATAATACCTTGCTATAATGAAGAGATTACTATAAAACAGGTAATAGAAGAGTTTAAAAAATATTTACCGGAAGCTGAAATAAATGTTTTTGATAATAATAGTAAAGATAATTCTTTAAAATTAGCAAAGGAGGCAGGTGCTATAGTTACAGAAGTTAATTATCAGGGAAAAGGCGAAGTTATACGAAGAGCTTTTTCTGATATTGAAGCTGATATGTATATTATGGTTGATGCTGATATGCAGTATGATATATCAGAAATAAAAAAACATATAGAATATTTTTTAGATAATAAACTTGATATGCTTAATATATCCCGTGAAGCTGCAGATGAATATGTACATAGAAAAGGTCATAGTTTTGGAAATGCTATGCTGACAGGTTTTGCTAATATATTATTTGGTAAAAGATTTAAAGATATGCTTAGCGGTTATAGAATATTCTCAAAAAGATTTGTAAAAAGTTTTCCTGCCTCATCTAAAGGTTTTGAAATAGAAACTGAACTTACTATATATGCTTTACAAATGCGTTTGCCTGTAGGAGAAATAGATGCTAAATATTTTAAAAGACCTGAAGGTTCTTTTTCTAAACTTAACACATTTAGAGACGGATTTAGAATACTATTTACTATTATATATTTAATGATGACAGAAAAGCCTTTGATATTTTTTAGTATCATTAGTATTATTTTCTTTGTTATAGGTATGTCATTAGGAATCAGCATCACTATAGAATATTTTGAAACATTAAAAGTAGATAGATTTCCTACAGCAATATTAACTATATGTTTATTAATATTATCTGCTCTATCTTTTTCTATAGGATTAATAGTACATTCTATAGAAAAAGCTATAGCAGAAAATAGAAGATTTAAATATAATTCGGTAAAATAAAAACAAGGCTAAAAATCTAATATTCATTTTTTATACTTTATATTAATTGCAAAATTAAAATAAACTAGGCTCTTTTTCTAAATTAGCACTTTTATATCTTCTGTAAATTCCGTCTTCTGTATTAAGCTCTTCTTTGGTTTTGTATTTTATATTATATTTTTCTTCCAGCGATTTTATTTTTGAATATAATTTTTCCCTGTACTCATCTTTAAGAATGCCGTCATAGTTATAAATATATAAATACTTTTTATAATGTTCAGGAAATACTTGTCTTATGAAGTTTAGATATATTTTTCTGCATTCGCCCTTTAATTTTAATGCATCAGCTGCACAGTAATTTATATTATATTCATTTACTTTTTTAAAAATATCTTCAATACTGTCTTCTGTTATAAAAGGCATTACAGGCATAATATGAACAGCAGTTATTGCCTTTGTCTTTTTAAAAATTTTAAGCATATTAAATCTTCTTTTTGGGCTTACTGCATTGGGTTCTATCAGAGATGATAATTTTTCATCTAATGTTGTTATAGTAGAAGCTATTCTAACAGATACCATATTTGAAAGCTCATCTATCAAATCAAAATCTCTTAATATCAAATCGCTTTTTGTAGATATGCACATAGGGGTTTTATATTTTATAAGAAGTTTTAAAATATCTCTCATAAGCTTATAGTCTTTTTCAGCTTCCTGATAATTGTCAGTAATGCTTCCAAGATTAATAATATCTCTATTCCAATTTTTTGATGATAATTCTTTTTCCAATACTTCAGCAATATTTTTCTTTACAAATATTTCTGAGAAAAAATCCCTTGAATTAATATATTTATGAGAATATACAGCAAAACAGTAATGGCATTTATGCAGACAGCCTCTGTAAATATTTAAATCATAGCAAAATCCATATTCATTGTCTATTTTATTTAAAGCGGATTTGCAGTTAATTTCTCTGTATTTAAGCATTTATTTTTATCTCTTTTATTTGGCTCTGTATCAATATATTGTATTTATAATAATACTGTATATTAATATTTTTGTCAATAATATATATTGCTTTTATATAAAATGATATTTAATAATAAAATTATTCAGCTTTTTTAATAGTTTCATAATTTTATAGTTTCAATATTAAAAATTATAATGATGAATATAGATTTTATTTTTATATAATTAAAACAGATATTATAAATTATAAATAAAATTAATTTGATTATATATTCTTAATAAATATAGTTTTAATCATTAAAATACTTAATTTTTTTGATAAATTATGTTATAATGATTGTTTTATATATAATAATAAAATTATAGAGGTAAAAAATTTTATGATAGAATTAGAGGGAAAATATAATAAAGACTGCAAAATTTTCGCTGACAGCATTGAAGAAGAATCTTATTCTCTTATATATAATATATTAAATGAAAAAGTAAGCAAAGATGTAAAAATAAGAATTATGCCTGATACTCATTTAGGAAAGGGGATAGTCATAGGTTTTACTATGCCCCTTACTGACAGAGTAAACCCTTTTCATATAGGTGTCGATATAGGCTGCGGAATGCTTGCTTCAAAATTAAGCGATGATATAAAAAATATTCCATTAGAAAAAATTGACAGAACTATAAAGCAAAATATTCCTATGGGGCGTAAAACTCATAAAAAAAATTATAATGATATATTTAATTTTAAAGAATTAAATGAGCTTATAAGAAATTTTATAATTAGATATAATAAGAGATATAATACAGAGTTTAAGCCTTTTGATATTGATAATGATTATATAGAAAAGTTATGCGAAAGAGTAGAAATAAATTTAAAAAAATTTAATAATTCTATAGGCACGCTTGGAGGAGGAAATCATTTTATAGAAATAGGGAGGTCTTTAAATAATGATTATTTTCTAACGATACATTCAGGTTCAAGAAATTTCGGAAGAATGGTTTGCGAATATCATATAAGAAAAAACAAAAAAAGAATTGAAGAAGCAAAGGATTTTATTAATAGTATTCATAATACAGAAGATAAAACTACAAAAGAATATAATGAATATTCTGAAATAATAAGAAGCGGAGATTATATATATGATAAAGCTATGTTTGATTACTGCATAGATATGGTAACAGCACAGTACTATGCAAAAATAAACAGAGATACTATGCTTAAAATAATAGCAAATTCTCTTGATATAAAAATAGAAGATAGTTTTTCATCTGTACATAATTTTATAGACTTTGAAGATTTTATCATAAGAAAAGGGGCAATAAGAAGCTATAAAGGAGAAAAAATAATAATACCTTTTAATATGCGTGACGGTATTTTAATATGCGAGGGAAAAAGTAATGAGGATTGGAATTATTCTGCACCTCACGGAGCTGGAAGAGTATTATCAAGAATGCAGGCAAAAAAACAAATAAGTATGAATGAGTTTATAGATTCTATGAAAGGTATTTATTCAAGCAGTATTTCTAAAAGTACATTAGATGAAGCACCTCAGGCATATAAAGACTCTAAGGAAATAGAAAAGCTTATAGAACCAACAGCAAATATAATAGACAGATTAAAGCCGATATTAAATATAAAGTCTGCTTCATAATAATATATTTTTTTTATTTTAAAGGCATATTATCCAATAATCTTACAGAACCGCAATAGCATGATATTAATATAATAGAATTTTTTGATGCTGTTTCAGTGCTTCTAAAACTCTCTTTATCTATAATATCAATATATTCTATTTTAAGCATTTTATGTGATTTTAAATTATGCTTTATAATATCTATTAAATATGATGATTTAGTGCCTCCCTTTTTAAACTCTTCTCTTGCTTCTTTAAGAAATTTATATATTATTTGAGCTTCCTCTTTTTCTCTATCGCTTAATAAATCATTGATGCTGTTTAAAGCTATCATATTTTCATCTCTTACTATAGGTATAGTTTTAATTGTTATATTATAATTTAAATCCTTTATCATTTTTTTTATCATAAATATTTCATGATAGTCATATTCCATTAAATACAGATTAGTAGGAGATAATATATTAAATAGTTTTGACATTATTGTAATTATGCCCTTATAATAAATTGGTCTTAAAATTTTATAATATTCGCTGTATTTATTATCTATATTTATATAAGCAGAATAATCATCAGATATCATTTCTTCAACAGAAGGCAAAAATAATGCATTTACTTCAAGCTCTTCTAAAATTTTTTTATCTCTTTTTATATCTTGGGGATATTTTTCTATATCTTCTACTTTTGTAAATTGAAGAGGATTAAGAAATATACTTACTACTGTAATGATGCATTCTTTTTTTGCCTTTTTTATTAAAGCTATATGCCCATTATGCAAAGCTCCCATAGTTGATATAAGAGCTATTGAATCATTTTTATTTTCATTAATAAATTTATATGCACTTTTTATATTTTTTAATATAGTTAAAGACATATAATTAATCCGCTTTTTTATTCATTTTATCTTGATTGGTTGCAGGCTCATAAAAATATAATGCAAGTATAGTCTGAATGGGAAACATTATCACGGCTTCGGCAAACATACTTATTCTTCTTATGCTGAATATAATGTCTTTTTTTAATACAAAAATATTTAATATATAAAGTATTTTAATTACTGCAAATACTAAAAATAATAATATTATCAAAAAATAAGGCAGTGTATTGGGAGCAGGAAGCAATGCAATATATTTAGGTGTTTCATTATTATTAGAATTAACTATAAATAAAAATATTCCAAATAAATATATAAAAGTAAATACAGCATCTAATATAATAGTAATAATTTCAGCATTTTTATGAGAGATTTCAGGATAAAGCAATGTTCCGCATGATCGGCATTGTTTAGCATATTTATCATTTACAGTTTTACAAGATTTACATTTAATAGTTTTAGCCATTTTTCTGAAAAACTCCTTAATCGAATCAGAATAATTATCAATAATATTTATAAATAATAAAATTGTCAACTATTATAAATAAAAATAAAAAATTATTTAGTGTTTTATACTTTATTTCGTTAATGCAGTTAGAGGCAAATTATTATGTGTAAATTATTATGGAAAATATTTGAAGAAGAATGCTTCGATTATTTTACTAATAAAATTCAATTATTTTACTAATAAAAAAAGAAGTTAATAGAAAGTTTTGATTTTTCTATTAACTTCAATTAATTTTAATTAACTTCAAATGCAGGCTATGATTAATTTTATCTAGTAGTTATAGTAGTAGTAATTTCTTCAGAAGGATTTACTGAAGAAGGTATTTTTATTAACCTTAAATCAAACATAATCATAAACATACAAGGCAAAAATATCAGCGTAAGTAAAGAAGCAAATAAAAGCCCGTAAGCTAATGCCATAACTATAGGAATGATAATATCTGCTCTTCCGCCTATACCATAAACAGTAGGTAAAAGCCCTACAACTGTAGTAACTGTAGTTAAGAATACAGGACGAAGACGCTGTTTAGCTCCTTCAACAATAGCTTTTGCCACGCCTTTTTTTCCGCCCTCAACACCTTCATCTATAAGTTTGTTAATTAAGTCAACAAGTATAATACCATTATTTACAACAACGCCTGATAACCCAATAATACCTACAACGCCCATAAATGATAAAGGCATTCTATGAATAGCAAAGCCTAATAGTACTCCTATCAAACCAAATGGAATAATTATCATTATCATAATAGGCTGTATGAATCTGTTAAACTGAAGCAGTAATACAATATATACAAATATAAAAGCCATAGCAAAACTAAATAATAACTGCTTTATAGCTTTCATAGTTTCTTTAGCTTCTCCTCCGAATTCTAATTTCAATCCTCTGTAATCTTTGGCAAAACTTTTATATCTTTCTTGAACTGCATTCATAACCTGCTGAGAAGTATTTTTTCCATATTCTATATCAGCAGTGATTGTTATAGTTCTTTCTCCATTATAATGCTTTAATGTAGAAAGTCCGTTTGCTTTTTCTATAGAGGCAAGATTTTTAAGATATATTAATCTTCCTTGAGAGTTAGGTATTAATAAATCATTTAAATATTTTACATCATAAGTAAATATTTCATCAAATAATACTCTATATGTGATTTTATTTTCAAGTTCCTGTATATCTGTAGCTTCTGTACCATAGTATGCAGTTCTTACTTGATTAGCTACTGTAGCAACATTTACTCCAAGTTCTGCAATCTTATCATAATCAAATACAACCCTTAATTCTTCCTTACCTATTTTATCATCATCATCAATATTTATAACTCCGGGTACTGTAGCCAAGAAACTTTTAATATCATCTTTAGCTTTTTTTGCCAATTCTGTATCATTTCCTACTATTCTTATATCTACAGGATCTCCGGGATCAACATTTCCTTTTGTATTCATAGTAAATACAGGCACATTTTGTTTTATATCAGTTTTATCTATTTCCTGATTTATTAAATCAACAAGATCATCAGCCGTTCTGTCTCTTTCGGCGGCAGGTACTAAATAAACCATAATACCAGCTAAACTTCCCTTTTCTTCAGAAACTATTTCCTGATCCACCTGTTTTCCTACTAAAGAGTATAAAGCAATAAGTTCTTCTGGTTTTATAACTTTTGATACAGCCTGCTCTATTTTTGCAATCTCTTTAGTTGTAACTTCTTTAGTTGTACCTGTAGGCATTTCTATATTAATAACTATAGTATCAGCACTAGTATCATATATAAGTACGAAATTTTTGAAACTATTTTGAGCTAAAAACATAGAAGCTATAAACATAAGCACAAAGAATATTATAACAACATATCTTACTTTTATAAGTTTTTCTAAAGCAGCCCCAAAAGGTATTTTCATTTTGTCAAATAAAGCATCTTTGTCAAAATCAAGAGGATTTTTAAATTTACTCTTTTTCTTTTTAGGATTATATGATTTATATTTATCTTCTTTATCCTGCAATTGATTAGGCAGTATCAATATAGCCTGCACCATACTTGCCACTAATGTAAATATTACTATTTTCGGAAATAAATTTAATATTTTACCCATTATACCTGTAATTGTAAGCATAGGCGTAAAAGCTGCAACTGTAGTAAGAGTAGAAGCAAGCATAGGCATTACAACATCAGAAACTGCAAGTCTTGTAGCTTCAAGCCCTTTATATCCAGCCTGCTTAAAATTAAATATGTTTTCGGATACTACTATTGAGTTATCTACTATCATACCAAGCACAGTGATAATAGCAGCTAATGACATAGTATTGAATGTTATTCCTGTTAATTGCATATATATAAAGCAAGAGAACATTGTAAGCACCATACCCAAACTTGTAAACATAGCACTTCTAAAGTCTAAGAATATAATCAAAGTTATAAATATAATTATGAATCCTTGTATAAGGTTTGAAGTTACTATACTTAAAAGAGATTTTATTGTTCTTGATCTGTCTCCCATTACAGATACTTGAATATTATCAGGAATAATATCAGCATTTTCTTCTAAATATTTATTTACTGTATCAATAGTTTTAAGAATATCAGCATTTTCATTTTTTACTATAGATAATGAATAGCCGGAAGCAGCATTAACTCTCATATGTACAGTTTTTTCTTCAAAACCTTCTTCAATACGGGCTATATCATTTATTCTTACTCTCTGTCCGTTAAAAGTAGATCTTATAATAACATTACTTGCCTCGCTTAAATTTTGGAATTCTCCGAATGTAACTACAGTCTGTTCTTTTCCTCCGCTTTCTAAATCTCCTCCTGTAGCCCTTATATTTCTTATGCTTAAAGCATTAACAACATCAGTTAATGCAATATAATTTTCCTGCATTTTCATAGGATCAACATATATTTTTACTTCAGGATCCGTTCTTCCATTTACTCTTACTTCAGCAACACCTTCAAGTCTTACAAGTTCTCTTTCAAGTCTTTGACTAAAATCAAATAATTCTTTTTCATTTCCTTCCATTCCTTTTTTGAAATGCACGGCTAAAGTATATATATCCATTTTATTAGGATTTAAGTCATAAGTGGTAACCTCTTCAACATCTTTTGATAAATCAGGAACATTTTGCATTTGTCTGAATACTTCATCTTTAACAGGCTGTCTGTCAGGTATTGTTTCATCTAATTTTATTATGATAATAGCGGCATTTTCTATGATTGTAGTATTATATTCATCTATTCCTGATATCCCCTGCAATTGCTCTTCTACTGGAATAACAGCATTTTGCTCCACATCAAGAGGAGTAGCACCTGGATATATTATTGATACCAGCATCATATCTAAGTCAGTAGACGGTATAGATTCTTTTTGCAAGTTAAAGTAGTAATAACCTCCTATAAATAAAATAGCCATTACTATTATATTTACAAGCATCGTTTTTTTGGCAAAAAATACTATAATTCTTTCCATATATTAGAAATCTCCTATTTTTCAGTTTTATCAGAGTCTAATTTAAAAATCAGACTCTAAATTTTATATATATGCAATATTTTATAAACCTTATTAAAAATTACTGAATTATATTATTCATAATCTATTGCAAGTAAAGCTCTGTAATCAAATATAGTCGTTATAAATTCATATTGAAGGTTTAGAAGTTCTGTCTGCGTAGCGGTTAAATCTAATCTTGAAGTAAGCAAATCATCAATTTCTAAACGCCCTTGATCTAGTTTCTGAAGCTGTGTTGCTATTCTTGAGTTTATTGCTCTTATTTGCATCTGCTTGCTTGATATTAAATTTTTATATGCATTAAACCTTGAAATATATGTCTGCAATTGCGTATTATAATCTTTTTCTAATTGATCATATTGTGCTATTATGCCATATAAAGAGTTCTCTGCCATTTTATATTGTGCTTTATTCGCTCTGTTTCCTATAGGGTATGAGAACTGTACGCCTGCAAAAAAATCAACATTTGTCATACTTCCGAAAGACTTAAAATATCCGTCGCTGTTAGGGCTAAGTCCGTTTAGGCTGACATTTCCTACTAAATCTAAATTAGGCATTGTTCCGTTTTTCATAGTTTCAAGAGTATATTCGGCTCTTATTTTTGACTGATATGCTATTTGTCCGTTAATACTGTCAGAAAAATTTACAGCCTCCATCTGCATATTGCTTCCCAAGTCTAAATATGCATCCCAAGTAGTATGATCTGGTTTTATATTTGTTACAGGCATAAAGAAACTTATAGTTGCCAAAAGAGTTTCTAAATTAACCTGATTTTGTGCATAATAATCGCTGTATACCATAGTCTGTTTTCTTGCACTTTGATATGAATCATTATCTATAAGCCCATTATTATATCTGTTTCTCATTTGATTTTCAAAACTTCTTCCTGTTATATACATACTTCTATAATATTCTAGAAGTTTTTCAAACATTATCCATTGATAATATATTTTTTGATATGCAACTACAACACTTGCATCATCTAATCTTCTTTGCAGCTTTGCTATATTAAGTGCATATTCTGCATCTTTTATAGGGTATTTATCTAAAGTACCGAAAAAGTTTCTTAGCAAAGGCTGAGTTACCTGTATAGTAAGCGAAGGCTGATAATTGTTAAAATCTATAGGCTGAGGATTTCCGGGATAATATAATTTACCGCCTATAAATGAATTATGAGTTAAATTTACAGACCATCTTGTTCCGCTGTAAGGTATTAAAGAACCTACGCCTATTGAAGCCTGTATTCCTGCAGCTTCTGCTGTAGGACCCACTGATGTAGATGTGCCTGATGATAAACTTCCGTATTTACCTACAGCTCCAAGCTGAGCGGATAGATTTACATCTGCCGAACTTTTTGCACTAAGTAAATTCATTTCAGCATTAGTTTCAACTACAGCATTTATTTTTAATTCAGGTATCTGATCTCTTATAGTTTCCATATAAGCAGCATAAGTCAAAGTGTTTGTCTGACCATGCAAAATATTAATGAATATTATTAAACTTACAGCTATTTTTATACTTGTTCTCATTTACTCTCCTTAAATTACAATCAGCAATATTCTTATGATTTTTTTGAAATAGCAATTAATTTTTGAAGCTATATTTATTAACATTCTTACTTCCAAGCAAAAGTAATAATGTTTTATATGATGTATCAATTAAGCTATTCAAATCTGCATTCAAATATTTTTTTTCTTCTTCTACTATATAATATGTCTTTATACCTAAATCATAATATTTATTAAGTATTAATTTATTTCCTATTCCTGAAAATGCAACCATCATCTGCATATAAATATCATTAGGTTTTAATATTGGCTTAAAATACTTTTCATCTATTTTTTTATCTATAAACCTAAACAAATCTGAAAACCAATAATGCGGTATAAGATTTTTATTTATATTATCTCTTAATACTTTTAGTCTTTCTTTATTATTAAAGAAAAATGCCTGCAATTCAAACATAATTTTTCCTAATTCTTTTTCAGTTATGAAGAAAAACTTTCTAAAAGCATCGAATAATTCAAATATAGACTTTTCAGGATCATCTTTATACATATCAAGCAGCTCTTTAGGATTAGTAGTAATATTACTTGTATTTAAAAGTGCTGCTACAATGTAGTCTATATTTGAATAATATTTGTAAACACCCCCTTGACTTAATCCTGATTCTTTAATAATATCTTTCATCGTAACACTATAAGCAGGCTTTTTTTGAAAAACTCTCATTGCCGCCTCTAGTATTATTCTCTTTTTATCGTCAAAATACTCTTGGCTTACTTTAGGCATTGTTTTTTTGATTATCACCTCTATTTGAAATTAACAGAAAAAATAAAAATGACATATATGTCGTTTTTATTTGTAAAGAGCATTTTATTATAATTATTTTTTATTGTCAATATATTTTTATTGTAAAAATTTATATTTTTTAATCAAAGTGTATTAAAAACTAATTTTATATGATACATTTTGTACATAAAATATTTATGATATACTATTGTAAATATTTTTATTTTAATATATAACATATTATATAACTTCAAATATGATTGTAAATGGAGTTTTTTTATGGAAGTAAATGTTAAAGAGTTAGAAAATAATACTGTTATACTAAAATTAGACGGCGACATTGATGTTTATAGTTCATCTGATTTAAAAGACACTATTTTTTTACAAATAGAGCTTGGGGCAAAGAAGATAATAGTTAATATGGAAGATGTTTATTATATGGACAGCAGCGGTATAGGAGTATTTATTTCAGCACTTGGGGCATTCAAAAAAGTAAACGGCAGAATATGTTTTGTAAAGATTACAGATCCTGTAAAAAAAGTATTTGAGCTTACTAAAATAAATAATTTTTTTCCTGTATTTACAAGCGAGACTGAGGCTTTGGAAAATTTTTAGTTAATTATAAATTAATATTAAATTTTAATTAAAATACAAAAAATAATAGTTGATTTTTTATTTAATGGTTATAAAATTATTTGAAATAATTATTATTTTATACATAAGGCAGTAATTATTAATTATGTTTAAAGAATTAGTTTGGTTAAAGAGAATTTTTATATTAACCTTAATATTTGGATCATTATTTTCAGCTGATATTATTTATGGTGCTGAAAATATAAATGATTTTATAATGGAAGAGATAACAGATAATACAGCCCATCCTTTTTTTACAATTCCGATTAATGTAGGCAATTATATAGATTTTGATATCAAGATAACTAAACATATTATATTAGTAACTTTAGCAGGCATATTATCAATTTCAAGTATGAAATATTTAGCCCATAAATTGAAATGTCCTTTCAAAAGACCCACATATTTACAAAGCATATTAGAAGGTATAATAGATTATATGAATAAAGATGTTATAGGTGCTGCTTTAGGAGAAGAGGGGAAGAAGTATGTCCCCTTTTGTATGACAATATTTTTATTTGTACTGTTTTCTAATATATTAGGACTTATTCCTGCAGCTGTAAAAATTCCTACAGAAGACGGACATTATTCATATATAGCAGGAGGAATCGGGGCTAATATAGGCTTTACATCGGCTATAGCCTTAATAGTATTTGTAGTTTATATTGCAGCTGGTATAAAGAAAAAAGGAATTATTAAATATTGGGCATCTTTAGTACCTAAAGGGCTTCCAATACCGTTAATTCCTATAATATGGGTATTAGAGTTTATTACTCTATTTAATAGGGCATTTGCTCTTGCAATTCGTTTATTTGCCAATATAACAGGCGGACATATAATGATGATAGTTATACCATATTTAATTATTATGTCTGGAACATTATTAGTTTCGCCTTTTGCCGTATTATTTTTAGGATTTATATATTTGCTTGAAATGTTTGTATCAGTTTTGCAGGCTTATATATTTTCATTATTATCAGCAGTTTATATTGGAATTGCTATTAGTGATGAGCATTAAAAAAATCAAATATAAGGAGTTAGAAAATGGAGCTTTCTATATTAGGGGCAGCGATTGGGGCAGGACTTGCTGCTATAGGGGTTGGTTTAGGAATTGGTTTTATAGGTTCTAAAGCAGTTGAAGGAATAGCCAGACAGCCTGAGGTTTCCGGAAAAATACAGACAGCTATGCTTATAGCATCAGCATTAATAGAGGGTGTCGGGCTTTTTGCTTTGGTTATTTGTATTTTGGCATTATTTACAAAATAAAAAATTGGGGGAATTATGGCACTTTTAAAAATAGATCCAGGTATTATTATTTGGACTTGGATCACATTTTTACTAGTTCTTGCTATATTAGGAGCTTCTACTTGGAAGATAATATTTAAAGGTTTGAATGCACGGGCTGATAAGATACAGGAAGATTTAGAAGAAGCTGAAAAAACTAGAGAAAATGCAAAAAAATCTTTAGCTGCATACAGAGAGCAGATTGATAATGCTAAAGCTGAGGCTAGTGCTATTATTGAAAATGCTAGAATTGAAGCTAATAGAGTTAAAGAGAAGATTATTAATAATGCAAGAGAAGAGGCTGAGATTAATAAAAATAAAATTATGTCTGAAATAGATAGGTCTAAAGAAGAAGCTATGAATAATGTAAAAAAAGAGGCTTTGGATATTGCTGTTGTTATGGCTGAAACTATTTTAAAAAGAAATATCAATAAAGAAGATAATCAGGCTTTGATTAATGAATTTATTAATAATACAAATAAAGAAAATAAATAATAATATTGATTTTAAGCATTTAGGAAGCAGATGATTTTATGAAAGACAGCGATAAATTAAGAATATTAAAACCTACGGCTAATGCTATATTTGATATAGCAAAAGATCTTGGAATGATTAAAGAAATATATAATGAGCTTTCGGAATGTTCAAAATTGTTTCAAGATGATGATATTAAAAAATATTTTTTTGATAAATTAATTTCAAAAAAAGATAAAAAAGAATTGATAGATAAAAGATTAAAGCCAATTCTTTCTAAAGAAACTTATGCTTTTGTATCTATATTAACAGAGCATGACAGTATATATCTTCTTCCTGATATTGCTGATTTATATAAAGAAATAGCAGATGATTATAATAATGTAGTTAGAGTCCGTATTGTTACTGCAGGCAATATTGATGATAAAACTATAGATGATATTATTCAAACTGTTAAATGTTTTTCTGATAGCGAAATATCATACGAAACTACTATTGATGAAAGCATAATAGGCGGGATAATAGTTTATGTAGGTTCTACAGTTTATGATTATAGCATAAAAAAACAAATGGATTTATTACAAAACAAATTTATATATGGTAATTAAACATTACTCGGAGTTAATATGGATTCTATTGCTGATAATATTTTAAGCGATCTTAAAAAAGAAGTACTTAAAGAAATTACCAAAGAAAAAGCAGGCAGATTTAACTGTATTGTAAAAAATGAATCTAGTGCTAAAAATTATGCTAAGGCTATGTTTGATATTGCTTCAGATATCGGTAAAATAGAGGCTATAAAAAGCGATTTGAATATAGTTTATTCATCTTTGCTTGCTGATAATGATATATATGATTTTTTTAAATCTAGTTTTGTAGACGGCAATTTAAGAATGCGTGTATTAAAAAAAATATATGCTGATAGTAATAATATATCAGAAGAAACATTTAATCTTATTTCCATTTTGATAGAAAGGGATTTGATTAATATTTTATTTGCTGTAATAGTAGAATATGAAAATCTATGTAATAAGTATTATAATATAATTGCAGTAAAAATTACAACTGCATCGGATATGAAAGATACTGATGATATGCATAGACTTAAAGACAGAGTTATGAAAATGGTTTCAGATAAGGATATACATTTTACTTATGATATAGATGAAAGTATTATAGGCGGTGTTATAATAGAGATAGAAGATATTGTTTATGATTATAGTGTAAAAAGACTGCTTACGCAATTAAAATCTTCTATTGATGATAATAATTGATGTATTAATTATAATAATTGATGTATAAGGAATTGTTTATGAATATAAAAGCCAGTGAAATTACTGCAATTCTTAAAGATGAGATTAAAAACTATAAGGCTGATTTTACACCTAATGAAGTAGGAGTTGTTGTAGAAATTGGGGACGGTATAGCTAGGATTATAGGACTTCCGCATGTTATGGCTAATGAGATGATACTTTTTGAAAGCGGTGTTGTAGGGCTTGCTTTTAACTTGGAAGAAGAAACTATTGGAGCTATAGTTTTGGGTAATTATTACGGAATTAAAGAGGGAAGTAAGGTAAGCAGGCTTAAGAGAATATTAGAAGTTCCTGTAGGGGAAGAACTGCTTGGAAGGGTTATTAATCCTTTGGGTGTTGCTATAGACGGACACGGAGAAATAAATACAGATAAAAAAAGGGTTATAGAGTTTTCAGCTCCCGGTATTGCTGACAGACAGGCAGTGAAGCAGCCTCTTCAAACAGGTATTAAGGCAATTGATTCTATGACGCCTATAGGCAGAGGACAAAGACAGCTTATTATAGGCGACAGAGGAACGGGAAAAACTTCAATAGCCCTTGATACTATAATTAATCAGAAAGATTCAGGAGTTATATGCATATATGTTGCCATAGGTCAAAAGGCTTCTACGATTGCAGGAGTTGTTGATACTTTAAGACAGCATAATGCTTTGGAATATACTATAGTAGTTGCAGCCACTGCCTCTGATTCTGCTCCGCTTTTATATATAGCTCCTTATGCAGGCTGTGCTATGGCTGAGTACTTTATGTATGAAAAGAAAAAAGATGCATTAATTATATATGATGACTTAACTAAGCAGGCTAATGCTTACAGACAGATTTCTCTGCTTTTAAGAAGACCTCCCGGAAGAGAGGCTTTTCCCGGAGATGTTTTTTATCTGCATTCAAGACTTTTAGAGAGGGCAGCTAAACTCAGCGATGAATTGGGCGGAGGTTCTTTAACAGCACTTCCTATAATAGAAACTCAGGATAATGAAGTATCTTCATATATTCCTACTAATGTTATTTCTATTACTGACGGACAGATATATTTGCTTGCTAGTTTATTTATGGGCGGCGTGCGTCCTGCTATTGATGTGGGAATATCAGTTTCGCGTGTAGGAGGAAATGCTCAGACTAAAGCTATGAAAAAAGTTGCTGGTACTTTAAGGCTTGATCTTGCTTCATACAGGTCTTTAGAGGCATTTTCTCAGCTTGGTATAGGACTTGACAAAGCCACTTTATCGCAATTAGACAGAGGTGCAAAAATGGTTGAGCTTTTAAAACAGAAGCAATACAGCCCTATGCCTTTTGAAGAACAGGTTGTTGTTATATTTGCCGCTTCTAAAGGCTTTTTGGATAATGTTGAAGTTGATAGAGTTTATGAATTTGAATGGAGACTGCTTCAGTATATGAGAGCCGATAAGCAGAATGTACTTGATGATATTAGAGAGAAAAAAGATATAGAAGATACAGATATGCTTTATAAAATTATAGAGGATTTTAAAGCTAAGTTCTAATTTATGAGTAAAATTTGTTTTTTGATATTGGCACATAAAAATGAAAATCAGCTGATGAGATTAATCAATCATCTTAAAAAAGATTTTGATATTTATATGCATATTGATAAAAGAAGCAGATTATATATAAAAACTTTTGATAATGTTAGAGTTTATAAAAAAATAAAAACTTATCATGGCGATGTTAGTTTAGTTAAAGCTGCTTTATTTTTAATTGAAAAATCCTATAAAAATAATTATGACAGATATATTTTTATAAGCGGGCAGGATATACCTTTAAAGACTAATAGGGATATAATTAATTTTTTTGATATTAATAAAGATAAAGAATTCATATCGTATGAAAATATAAAAAATAATGACGGCATATATAATGAAATGTCTTTTAGATTAAATACATATAATTTTGGAAAACTTTATAGGTTATTTTTACATAAGAATATTAGAAAGTTTTTATCTGATTTACCTATTTTTAAACGCAGTACCCCAGAAAATATATATTATGGCTCTCAGTGGTGGAATTTAACTAATAATGCTGTTAAGTATATATTAGATTATGCAGATAAAAATCCAAAATTTCTTAAAAGGTTTAATTATACTTGGGGAAGCGATGAGTTTTTCTTTCAGTCTATACTATTAAACAGTCAATTTAAAGATAACTGCATTAATGATAATTTAAGATATATCATTTGGGACGGCGGTGCTCCTTTTAACTTAAAAATGAAAGATTATGACGGTATAAATAACTATACAGGGGGGGGTATATTTGCACGTAAATTTGATGAAAATATTGATAATGATATAATAGATAAGTTATATGGAGATTTAGAAAATAAATAAAATTCTAATTGATTTGAGGTTTTATTATGGCAGAGAAACTTAATGTATTAAAGGCAAGAATTAAAGCTGTATCAAGCACGCATAAAATAACTAAAACTATGGATATGATATCACGCTCAAGAACTGCTAAAATTCTAACTATAGAACAAGGAATGCGTCCTTTTACTCAGAAATTAAATAGAATAGTTGAAGATCTTTCTCATTCGGATATGGATCATGTGCATCCTCTTTTAGCACCAAAGAAAAAAATAAAAAGCATAATACTTTTTGTTGTAACTTCTTCAAGAGGCTTATGCGGTTCTTATAATACAAAAATATTTGATGAGGCTATGGAGAGAATAAGACATCATCATAGACATGGCAGAGAGGTTTACCTTCATGTACTTGGAAAAAAGGGAGAGGTTTATTTTGAAAAGCAGGGAATACCTATTACAAGAAGATATCCGCGTATAGATGAGGAATCTACTTTTGATGACTGTGCCGCTGTAGTGCAGCGTTTCATGCATGAATATGCTGTAGACAATGCTTCTAGAGTGGAGGTTATATACACAAGATATTATACTAGAGTGGTTCATATACCTAAAATAAAGAGTTTAATACCTATGATACCTGATGATGAAGATATTGAGGGACATAAAATCAAGAAAAAATTAGAATATACTATTGAGCCTAATATAGAAGATGTATTAAAAGAAGTTGTGCCTATGGCTATTAAAACATATTTTTATTTTATGCTTACAAGTTCTTTTTTGTCTGAAAATGCTGAGAGATCCATTGCTATGAGAAATGCTACTGATAATGCTGAAAGGCTTATAGCTGATCTTAAAAATAAAGCCAATATAGCAAGGCAGGAACATATTACTAATGAACTTCTTGATATTATAGGCGGTTCTGAGGCTTTATAATATTATCAATATATTTTTTATTATTGCCAATAAAAATTGCTTTATTATCGCTATGCTCGCCTTCGCTTTAACTACATCGATAATAAATTATCGATGTGCTTCGG
>NZ_CAJTQJ010000045.1 GCF_910578695.1 uncultured Brachyspira sp. | reverse complement strand
GAATAGGCAATCAGTCATTTATATACAGAAGTTTGTACTATTGGGCTAAAAGCTACTATACAAATCTAAAGTCTAAAGATATATATTCAGATTTAACGCCTGTTATAAGTATTAATATTTTAGATTTTAATTTAATAAAAGACTCAGATAAACCTCATAGCTGCTATTTTATTAAAGAGCTGGAAACCAATCATATACTAACTAATCATTTGGAGATACATTTTTTAGAATTAAAGAAGTTTAATAATAACAATAATAATTTGTATGAGGGTTTATCAGATTGGTTTAAGTTTTTAAATTCAAAAGATAAGTTGGAGGATACTATGGAAGTTTTAGTAAAGAAAAATCCTATAATGAAAGAAGTTTATGATGAGTACAATAAATTTGTAAAGAGTAATGATTTATATAATGGTTATAGCAATTATGAGAGAGATTATTTTAATGTTCTAATGCTTAATGAAGAGCGTATAAAAGGCATAGAAGAGGGAATACAAAAAGGAATAGAAAAAGAAAAATATTCATTAGCTAAAAATATGAAAAATAAGAATATGGATATAAATCTTATTAGTGAATTAACAGGCTTGAGCATAGAAGAAATAGAAAAGTTATAAGTAAATAGTTTTTTTATATAAAAAAATAAAAACTATAATAAAAAACTTATGAGTACCTGACATTCGTAGAATGGCAGGAGTTATTGACGAGCAAGTTTTTTATTAGTAATAATAAAAACTAATAATTTTTTAAATACTAGAAAGCTAAATATAAAAATTGTGAGCGTATATCAAATTCGCCGAAGGCGGCTATACTTTTTGCCGCAGGTACGCAAAGCTGTAATAATATAAAAACAATTTTTGAGTGCTAGAAATCTTAATATAAAAATTATGGGTGTATGTCATTTATAAAAATATACTTATAATTTTTAATTAGCAATAATAAAGCAATTTTTATTAGCAATAATTAGCTACAATAATAATTAATTAATTTTTTAATTAAATGCATTAAATTTATGCATATTGTACTATAGTTAGGTATCATAAAAAATTATAATATTTAATTGAAATTGCAAAAAAAATGTACTATACTGAAAGCAACGCATTAATATTATAAATGTGTCTAAAATTAATAATTCTTTGGAGATACAAATATGTCTAGAAAAATAGTAATAGCAAGTGCCTGCCGTACAGCAATAGGAAGTATGGGAGGAGCTTTAAGTACAGTTCCGGCTGCAGAATTGGGTGCAGTAGTAATAAAAGAAGCTTTAAATAGAGCTAAAGTAGCACCTAATCAAGTTGATATGGTATATATGGGCTGTGTTATACAGGCTTCGCAAGGTCAGAATGTTGCCCGTCAATGTTCTTTAAAAGCAGGCTTGCCTGTGGAAGTACCTGCTATGACAATAAATGTTGTTTGCGGTTCAGGACTTGATGCTGTAAATATCGCTGCTAATATGATAGCTGCAGGAAATGCAGATATAGTAGTAGCAGGCGGTACAGAAAATATGTCATTAGCTCCTTATGCCCTTAAAAAAGCCCGTTATGGTTACAGACTTGGTAATGATAAAGTATTGGATACTATGGTTCATGATGCACTTTGGGATGCATTTAATGATTATCATATGGGTATAACAGCAGAAAATGTTTGCGATGATTATAAGCTTACTCGCGAAGAATTAGATGCATTTGCTGCTAATTCACAGCAAAAAGCAGTAAAAGCTCAGGAAGCTGGTGCTTTCAAAAAAGAAATAGTACCTGTTACTATTAAAACTAAAAAAGGCGATATAGTATTTGATAAAGATGAAGGTCCTAGAGCAGGAACTACAGTAGAAAGTTTGGCTAAATTAAAACCTGCTTTCAAACCAGACGGAGGAAAAGTAACTGCCGGTAATGCTTCAAGTATAAATGACGGTGCTGCTGCTGTAGTTGTTATGAGTGAAGAAAAAGCTAAAGAATTAGGAATTAAACCTATGGCTACTTGGATTGCAGGCGGTTTAGGCGGAGTTGAGCCTAGAATTATGGGTATAGGACCTGTTGCTGCTACTAAAAAATTAATGGCTAAAACAGGATTAACTATTAAAGATTTTGATATCATTGAATCTAATGAAGCTTTCGCAGCTCAGTCAGTTGCTGTTGGTAAAGATTTAGGTATTGATGTAGAAAAACAACTTAATCCTAATGGCGGAGCTATTGCTTTAGGACACCCAGTAGGTGCTTCAGGCTGCAGAATTCTCGTTACTTTACTTCACGAAATGGAAGCTAAAAATGCTAAGAGAGGGCTTGCTACTCTTTGTATAGGCGGCGGTATGGGCTGTGCTACTATAGTAGAAAGAGAATAGTATAAAAATATATATCATTTTAACTATGATTAAATTAATAAATAACTTTATTGTTTAAGATTATTGATATATTATAGCCTTTGTGTTATTAATTTAATGCAAAGGCTAATATTAAAAAATTAAAATTATACTGCAAATGCAGTATAATAGTATTTATTATTGAAAATAATATTTTGTAATGAGCAATCAAAAGCTGCTTGTTTTTATTTTTTAATAATGACTTTATTTATAATTTAAGGAGATACAGATGGAATTCGTTAAATATGAAGAGAAAGGTATGATTGGTATCATCACTATTAGCAGAGAAAAAGCTCTTAATGCCCTTAATTCCCAAGTTTTAGATGAAATTGAAAAAACTTTTGATTCTGTAGATATTAATAAAACTAGATGTTTGATTCTAACAGGGGCAGGAGATAAATCTTTTGTTGCAGGAGCTGATATATCTCAGATGAGTACGGCAACTAAATCAGAAGGAGAACTTTTCGGTAAGAAAGGTAATGATGTATTTAGAAAAATAGAAGTTTTTCCTATCCCTGTAATAGCTGCTATTAATGGTTTTGCTTTAGGCGGCGGATGTGAAATAGCTATGAGCTGTGATATTCGTATTTGTTCAGATAATGCTATGTTTGGTCAGCCTGAAGTTGGACTTGGTATTACTCCTGGTTTCGGAGGCACTCAAAGACTTCCTAGAATAGTCGGTATAGGTATGGCTAAACAGATGATTTATGCCGGTAAAAACATTAAAGCTGATGAGGCACTTCGAATAGGACTTGTTAATGCTGTATATACTCAGGCAGAGCTTATGGGTGCTGCTGAAAAATTGGCTAATTCTATAGCTTCTGCCGCTCCTATAGCTGTTAGAAACAGTAAAAAAGCCATTAATGAAGGCTTACAGGTGGATATGGATAAAGCTATTGTTATAGAAGAAAAATTATTCGGCGATTGTTTTGAAACAGAAGATCAGAAAGAAGGTATGAAAGCTTTCTTAGAAAAGAGAAAAGTAGAAAAATTTGTTAATAAATAATATTTAAAAGCTAGTTTATAGCTAATAATATTAATAAAAAGTTTTATTGGCAATAATAAAGCTTTAAAGTTATAAATGAATAGCTGATGTTTTCAGTAAGTTTATTGATAGCAGCAGCAAAGATAAACTGTCAATTTATAACTGATATTATAAAAATTGTGAGCGTGCATAAATCAGCAAACAATTTTTATTAGCAATAATAATAAAAAAATTAAGGAGTTAAAAAATGAAAGTAGGTGTAATTGGTGCAGGTGCTATGGGTTCTGGTATAGCACAAACTTTTGCTCAAACAGAAGGTTATGAAGTTTATTTATGCGATATAAAAGAGGAGTTTGCAGCCGGCGGTAAAGAAAGAATTGCTAAGGGTTTTGCAGGAAGAGTAGCTAAAGGTAAAATGCAGCAGGCTGATGCTGATAAAATTTTATCTAAAATTACTACAGGTTTAAAAGAAATTTGTAAAGATGCTGATTTAATAGTTGAAGCTGCTTTTGAAAATTTAGAAGTTAAAAAAGCAACTTTCTCCGAGTTACATAAAATTTGTAAGCCTGATTGTATATTTTCTTCTAATACTTCTTCTCTTTCTATTACTGAGATAGGTAATGGAATAGGAAGACCTGTTGTAGGTATGCACTTTTTCAATCCTGTTCCTGTTATGAAACTGGTAGAAGTTATTGCCGGTATTAATACTCCTAGAGATATTGTTGAAAAAATTATCAAAATATCTGAAGAAATAGGAAAAACTCCTGTAGAAGTTAATGAAACTGCTGGTTTCGTAGTTAACCGTATACTTGTTCCTATGATCAATGAGGGTATTGATTTATATTCTATGGGTATTGCTTCTGTTGAAGGTATTGATAATGCTATGAAATTAGGTGCTAATCACCCAATGGGTCCTTTGGCTTTAGGCGACTTAATAGGACTTGATATTGTTCTTGCAATTATGGAAGTTCTTCAAAGAGAAACAGGAGATCCTAAATATAAACCTAGTTCTTTACTCAGAAAAATGGTTAGAGGCGGTTTGCTAGGACAAAAAACAGGCAAAGGTTTCTATGATTATAGTAAAAAATAATAGTTATTTTATATAATTAAAAGCGGAGATTGTATTTATACTTTCTTCGCTTTTTTATCTCTTAAACAGCAAAAATTAAATCTATTTTTTATATTAAAACATATAATCAAAGATAGTAAAATTTTTTATATCAATAATTGTAATTAATATAATTTTATTATACTATATAAATATTACAGCTTTAAGGATGATATTATGAAATATACTGAAATAAATAATGAAGGCATAGAAAAACTTATGGATATATTTTATGCTAGAATTAGAGTTCATGAGCAATTAGGTCCTATATTTAATGGTGCTGTAGGTATTGACGATGCTTCTTGGGAAAGACATAAGGAAAAAATATCTAAATTTTGGAAAACTATGCTGTTAAATGAAAGACTGTATATGGGAAATCCTGTTCAGCCCCATATTAATTTACTTCCTTTTGATATTAAGCTTTTTGATGTTTGGCTTGATTTATTTAAAGAGTGCTTGAATGAGATATTTGAAGAAAAAGCAGCCGAACATTATTATGAAGTTGCTGATAATATAGGAAAAAATTTTAAAGCAGTATTATTTCAGCAATAGCAGTTTTTATCAAATATATAAATTTAAATTCTATATAAAAATAATGTTTTGTTTGCGTTATTATATTAATTAAATTATTTATTATATTATTATAGATAATAGTTAAGGTATTGTTTTTTTATTTTTTATAATATAATATTGAAGCAATAATTAATTATAAAAATTGTACGATGATTTATGCATTCTCTCAATTTTTATAATTTTAAATGAGTTTATAGACAGCAATAATAAAAAATAATAGGCTTATAATGTTTAAAGACAGCAATATAACAACTCAGGATTTACTTAGAACCGTAAGACAAATAGAGATAAAGACTTCAAAAATAGTTAATTCATATTTTGCAGGTCAGTATCATTCTGCTTTCAAAGGTCAGGGTATAGAGTTTGATGAAGTTAGAAAATATACTATAGGCGATGATGTAAGGGCTATGGATTGGAAGGTAAGTGCCAGATATAATGAGCCTTTTATAAAACGCTTTAGAGAAGAAAGAGAACTTAATGTTATAATAATTGCCGATTTTTCAGCTTCTACAGATTTCGGATTTACAAAGACAAAGCATAATTTGATTGTTGAGCTTAGTGCATTGCTTAGCTTCTCAGCTTTAAAAAATAATGATAAAGTGGGGCTTTTAATATTTACAGATAAGGCGGAAAAATTTATTCCCCTTAAAAAAGGTAAAAATCATATTCTTAGGATAATAAGGGAGCTTATAGAATTTGAGCCTAAAAGCGTCAGCACTAATATAGCTAATGCATTGGAATATTTTAATAGAATACAAAAAAGAGACAGCATTGTTTTTTTAGTGACAGATGTCTGTGCTTCTATTCCTAAAAAAGAAATTGATATTACAAGAAAATATCATGATTTCATAGTTTGCTTAGTTAATGACAGCTTGGAATATAATATGCCTAGCTTAGGCGGAACTTTAGTATTATCTGATTTAGAAAATGATGATTATGTATATTTTGATATGTCAAATAAAAAAATAAGAGAAGAATATTTTAATGAGCAAAATAGGATTATGGAAGATAGGCTTGAATTTTTAAAAAGAAATTCTATAGAAAATATTGTTTTAGATACCTCTAGCGATTATGTTAATGAAGTTATGAAATTTTTTGTTAAAAGAAGAAGATAATTTTATAATATACAATATTTTTATATAGCTAATAAATATTGATTTAGGATAAATATTATTATGAATATATATGATATTATAAATGATTATGTAAATATTATAACTGAAAATAATGATATTGATTCTATAGTGCTGTCAGGTTCCAGAACCAGCTTGATTAATGATGATATGTCAGATTATGATATTTATGTTTATTCTAAAAATGCTGCAAAAAACATAGCAAATATAAAAGACAGAGAATATTTTGCACAAAAGTATGCATCTTATTATGAAATAGGAAATGATTATTTTGAATATGGAGATGAGATTATATTAAAAGATAGTAATGTATGTTTGGACTTTATGTACAGAGATTTATCTTGGGCAGAAGATGAATTAGAATATGTATGGAGAGGCTGCAATTCTAAAATAGGATATACAACTGCTTTTTTATATAATATTAAAAATTCTAGTATATTTTATGATAGAAATGGGAATTTTAAAAATCTGCAAGATGAATTAAATAATGAATATCCTGAAAAATTAAAGAATAGCATAATAGAAAAAAATTTTAATATTATATATGCCAAAAAAACTGCATCTTTTTATGAGCAATTAGAAAAAGCTGTAAAAAGAAATGATATTATAAGCATCAGTCATAGAATTACGGCAATATTATCATCATATTTTGATATTTTATTTGCCTTGAATAAAGAGCTTCATCCCGGTGAAAAAAAACTTTTACAGTATGCATTAAAATTATGCCCTAAGATACCTGATAATTTTGAAAAATGTATAAAAAGTATTATATTTTATGATTTAAATGATATATATAATAAAAAAATTATGGAAAAAGTTAAAATACTTATTGAAAATATTGAAAAAATTTTGTAAATTTTATTCTAAATTTTCATATATTTATTATACTATTTTTTTATTGTATTGAAAATAATTTTATGATATAATATTGGAAATAATTTTATGATATATAAAGAAGTTAATTTTTTATGTTAGGGAACAACAATGGAGAATCTAGAGGAGTTACACAGCTTTTTAAAAAACAGTATAGAAAATGCAAATACTCAGGCGGAAATAGATGATATAAGAATTCATTATTTTGGAAGAAAAGGTAGAATAACAGAGCTTTTAAAAGGCTTATCATCAATAGATAATATAGATGTTAAAAGAGAGCTTGGAAAAAAGATAAACGAAATAAAGAATTATTGCGAGAATGCTTTATCAGATAAAAAGAATGAAATATCTGAGAGAGAGTTTATATCTTCTTTAGAAAAAAATAAAATAGATATAACAATGCCCGGAAGAAGACCGAAATCTGCATCAATTAATTTGCTTACGAGAGTGGAAGAGGAAATAGTTTCTATTTTAACAGAAATAGGCTTTAGAGTTGCGGAAGGTAATGAAATAGAAGATGATTTTCATAATTTTGAGGCATTAAATATACCGTATTATCATCCTTCAAGAGACAGTCATGATTCTTTTTTTGTATCTAAAGAACATGTACTTAGAACTCATACATCGGGCATGCAGATAAGAACTATGCTTGAAACTCCTCCTCCTATAGCTGTAGTATCTCCAGGTAAATGTGCCAGAAGAGATGCTATAGATTCAAAACATTCGCCTGTATTTCATCAGATTGAAGGGATTATGGTAGACAGTAATGTAAGTTTTAATGATTTAAAGGGTATATTAGAATTATTCTGCAAAAAGATGTTCGGACATAAGACAGAGATAAGATTAAGACCTGATTATTTTCCATTTGTTGAACCTGGTGCTGATTTAAGTGCCACCTGCGTAATATGCGGAGGAAGAGGCTGTAAAACCTGCGGAGGAGAAGGCTGGCTTGAGCTTATGGGGGCAGGTATGATTCACCCTAATGTATTTAAGTATGTAGGATATGATATAAATAAATATACAGGCTTTGCTTTTGGTATGGGTATAGAAAGGGTTGCTATGATTAAATACGGCATTACTGATATAAGAATGTTCTATGAGAATGATATAGATTTTTTAAAGCAATGGTAATTTAATTGAGTAAGACTTTATAATATATAGCAATAAATAAAAGTGAGAATGAGCTTTTAAGCAAATTCGCCTAATGCGGACGAAGTCATTTGCTTAAAATTATTTAGCGAGTTCGAGCATTGCCGTAGGCATGCACCAAATAGGTGCCTACTCGGCAAAGCGACAATAAATAAAAGCGAGAACGAGCTTTTAAGCAAATTCGCCTAAGGCGGACGAAGTCATTTGCTTAAAATTATTTAGCGAGTTCGAGCGTAGCAATAAATAGAAAGGATAGAATAATGAGAGTTCCATTAAGCTGGCTAAAAGAGTTTGTTAATTTAGACGGATTTGATGTAGAAGAAATTGCTAAAAAAATAACGCTTGCAGGAAGTGAAATTTCATCAATAGAAACAACAGGCGGAGATATACCCGGTGTTATCATTGGAAAAATAATATCTGTACATAAACATCCTGATGCTGATAAATTAAGCGTTTGTAAAGTTGATGTAGGGGACGGAGATGTACTTTCAATAGTTTGCGGTGCTTCTAATGTAAGAGAAGGAATATATGTTCCTGTAGCTATGATAGGAGCTAAACTTCCTAATGGGCTTACCATAAAAAAGGCTTCTATAAGAGGTTTTGAAAGTAATGGTATGATATGTTCAAGAACTGAATTAGGCTATGAAGAAGCAGAGGGCGTTTATGGTATTTGGATATTAGATGAGGATATAGAAAAAGTTAATGCTGATAAAGACAGTATATTAGGAAATTCTCTTTCAACTATAGTAGGAAGCACAGATCATATATTCAATGTTGAAATTACTGCAAATAGAGGAGATTTAGTAAGTATTATAGGTTTTGCCAGAGAATGCTCTTTAGTTTTAGAAAGAAGAGTAAGTATTCCTTCTGTTAATACCTATGATGCAGCAGGAGGAAATATAGATATAACTATAGAAAATCCTGAAGGCTGTTATAAATATGTAGGAAGGCTTATAAAAGATATAACAGTAAGTCCCTCTCCTGATTGGATGCAGAAAAGACTTAAAATGTGCGGAATTAATCCTGTTAATAATATAGTGGATGTTACAAATTATGTTATGCTTGAATATGGGCAGCCTATTCACGCTTATGATTTTGATAATATAAAAGACGGTAAAATTATAGTCAGAAATGCTGAAAATAAAGAAAAAATTAAACTTCTTGACGGCAGGGAAATAGAACTTACAGATGATGTTTTAGTAATAGCTGACAGCGAAAAGCCTATAGGTCTTGCAGGAGTTATGGGGGGCGATTCTACAAAGATTAGAGATGAAACTAAAAATATATTGATAGAAAGTGCATATTTTGATCATATAGCTGTGAAAAAATCTACAATATCAGCAAATACTAAAACCGATGCTTCATACAGATTTGAAAGAGAAATAGATCATACTCTTACACTTGCTGCATTGAATAGAGTTGTAGATTTAATAGTTACTTTAGATAGTTCCTGTAAAATAGCTTCAAGATCCAAAGAGGTTAATGTAAAGCAGTTTGAAGCAAATAGAATAGTATTTGACTGCGGACTTGTAAAAAGATATTTGGGGCTTAATATGAATAAGATGGAAATATCATCTATATTCAAAAGATACGGATTTAAAGCTTCAGCACTTGGAGATAATAGTTTAAGAGTTGATATACCTTTATACAGACATGATTTATCCATAGCAGAAGATTTGATAGAAGAGATAGCAAGAGTTTACGGGTATAATAATATAGATTCTAATGTACCTCATATAAAATGCAATCCTATTAATACTGATTATTCAGAAGTCAGTTTTGTAAAGCATAGAATGGCATCTTACGGACTTTATGAAACTAAACAGTATTCTATGGGGCATAGTAATATATTTAAGTCTATAGGAATAGAGGAAGAAAAGCTAATAAAAGTAGTAAATCCGTTAACTAATGAGATGGATGTATTAAGACCTACAACTTTAGTTTCGCTTCTTAACAGCACAGTTTATAATCAAAATCATAGACATAAAAACGGAGCTTTATTTGAAGTTGGAAATATTTTTTATAAAGAAAATGAAAGTTTTATAGAAGAAAAGCATTTATCTGCTGTTATGTTCGGACTTTATCAGGAAAAGCTATGGAATAAAGAAGCCAGAGCTTATGATTTCTTTGATATGAGCGGAGTTATTGAAGAACTTTTAATAAAGGATTTGAAATGCACTGATTATAATTTGATGCCGAATAAAGAACATAAATGGTTTATACCGACTATATCTGCTGATATTGTTATATTTGGAGAGAAAATAGGCATTATTGGAAGACTTCATCCTAAAATTCTTAATATTTTTGATATAAATGGCGAGGTTTACTTTTTAGATATTGATATTAGAAAAACTTTAAAGCTTATTAAAGAGAGAGTAAAAAAACAGAAATTGAAAGATATAGGAAAGTATCCTGCTGTATTCAGAGATTTAGCTTTAGTATGCTCTAATGATATAGAATTCAGTAAAGTTATTAAAACTATAACTAAATTCAATAATATTATACAAAATGTTGATGTTGTTGATAGGTATGTGGGAGAGCAGGTAGATGAAGGCAGACAATCTATTGCAATATCTATAACATATTATGATCCTAATAAAACTTTGAGGGAAGAGGATATTAATACTGTTGAAACTTCTTTACTTGAAATGCTTAAAACAAGATTTAACATTAGTTTGCGTGCTTAATTATTAGGAGTTTTTATAATGGAATATGATATAATTTCTTGGGAAAGTATAAATGAGGCTGTTGAAATATTAGCTAAACAAATAGAAGATTCTAATATTCATTATGAAGTTATTTATGGTTTGGCAAGAGGAGGATTAGTTCCTGCTGTTATGCTTTCTCATAAACTTAAAATTCCTATGGTGCTTAATATGGAAGAAGTTTGGAGATTAAAGGTAAAAAATAAGCCTGCTTTAATAGTTGATGATATATCAGATACAGGCGAGACTTTAAGATATTTTGATGATCAAAAATTTGATATAGCTGCTTTATTTGTCAGAGTTCATACAAGCAAAATAAAACCAAAATATAGTTATAAAAATATTAATCATAATAATTGGCTTTTATTTCCTTGGGAAACTAAAGATTCAAGTAAATAAAAATTTCATATTGAAATATTCATTTAGTAATTATCATTATAATTATAAAAAGTAATATAATATATATTGTTTTTTGACAATTTTTTTGTTTTATGTATAATTACTTAAAATTTTTATATTGCTGTAATATTAATAAATTATGAATAATGAAGTAAAAAATTATATACATGAAAAATTAAAATATATTCCAGATAAGTCAGGAGTATATTTTATGAAAGATAGCAAGCAAACTATAATATATATAGGTAAAGCAAAATCACTTAAAAAAAGAGTTTCATCATATTTTAGTAATTCAAATAAAGATGCAAAAACAGCAGCATTAGTTGAACATATTAGAGATATTGATTATATATTAACAGAAAATGAGGTTGATGCCTTAATATTAGAAGCCGAGATGATAAGAAAGCATAAGCCTCACTATAATATACTTCTTAAAGATCAAAAATCATTTCCTTTTATAGCGATTACTAATGAACATTTTCCTAGAATTATTAAGGCTAGAAATGTTATAGATAAAGAAAATTCAAATAAATATAAAAAATATTACGGACCTTATGTTGCTGCTGAGAAGGCTGATAGTATAGTAAAGTTTGTAATTGATAATTTTAAATTAAGAAGATGTAAATATGATTTCCCATTAAAAAGACCTATAAGACCTTGTTTATATTATCATATAGGAAAATGTACAGCTCCTTGTGCCGATTTTATTAGCGAAGAGGATTATGATAAAACTATTGATGATGCTGTAATGGTGCTTGAAGGTAATGTAGATGAGCTTATTTCTAAATTAAAACATTATATGTTTATGCATTCTGAGAAATTAGAATTTGAGGCGGCTAAAGATTTTAGAGATAAAATTGATTTACTTAAATATATAACCGTTGAGCAGAGTATATATATACCAGAAAGCGATGATATTGATATAATAGGAATTTACGGAGAGAATGGAAATTATATTATAGTGATTTTATCTGTAAGCGGAGGAAAACTTGTAGATAGAAAAACTTTCAGTATGAGTTCTCCGAATAATGATAAATATTATGAAGAGATAGGAATATCCAAATATTCAGAAATACTTTCAGCTTTCTTTACTCAGTATTATACTCATGCAAATTTGATACCTGCCTCTATACATACAGATTTTGATATTACAGATTCTGATATAATAAAAGATTATTTAAGGGAAATATCAGGAAGAGAAGTAAATTTAAAATTGGATAAAAGCAGAAAGGGATTAATAAATATAGCAAATGAAAATGCCAAACATTTATTTAAAGAAAAGTCATTGATTAGAGAAATTCCTTTAGGCATAACAAGGCTTCAGGAAATATTCAAATTAAAAAAAGCTCCTGCTGTAATAGAGTCTTTCGATATAGCACATATTCAGGGAAGCTATACTATGGCTGGAATGGTAAGATTTGTTAATGGAGTTTCAGATAATAAAAATTACAGAATATTTAATATGAAAACGGTTACAGGTATAGATGATTTTGCTTCTATGAAAGAGGCGGTTTATAGAAGATATAAAAGACTTAAAGAAGAAAAATTAACTTTCCCAGATTTAATACTTATAGACGGAGGAAGAGGGCAGCTTAATTCTGCAATAGAGGCTTTAAAAGAGCTTGATATAAAAAGACAGCCTATAATGGCACTTGCTAAGAAGTTTGAGGAAATATATTTACCGAATATGGATAAGCCTGTGCAGTTAAGCGATAATGAGCCTGCAAGATTATTTTTACAGAAGGTGAGAGATGAAACTCATAGATGGGTTAATACAAGTCATGGCAGAAAAAGAAGCAGAGAAATGATTAAAAGCGAACTTGAAAGTATAGAAGGTATCGGAAAGAAAACTATAGAAAAATTATATGCTCATTTTATGAATATAGATGATATTAAAAATGCATCTTTTGACAGTATTAGAAATATACCAGGTATAACCTATAAGGCTGCAAACAATATATACGGGTATTTTCATAAATAATTAATTTTTATACTTGAAATAATATATATTTAATATATAATTTAATATATATTTAGGGGAGCTTGAAAAGGCTGAGAGTAGGTTTAATTTTCATCAATTCTTTATTTAAACTTAGACCCTTATGACCTGTTGGATAATGCCAGTGTAGGGAAATATTTTATTCTAACTAAATATTAGTTTTTATAATTTTAGTTTCATATTCTTAATTAATTCTTATGCACTTGTGATTTTTCATTAAGGCTTCTCTGATATTAATTTATATTTCTTAATTATATTGGAAATTTTTTATGAATAATATTTTAAATTCTAAAAGTATTTTAATGAGTACTAAGTACAGAAAATCACCTTATTTAAAATTTATTATGTTAAGTGCTATATTTATGTTTTTTATTAGCATAAATATAAAATCAATGCCTATAATAAAACTTATTAAGAAAGATTCCATTTGCAGAACCTTATTACAGCATAATAATTACTATGATAGGCAGCATATATTATTTAAGAAATAAATTTTATAAATATTATTTGAATATATAAGTTTATAGATTAGAATATTAAAAGATATTATCATAATTAAAATATATTATTATTATATTGATATTAAAGAATAATATTTTTTTAATATTAGCAGTGCATTTGCATATTTTTTTGATATAGATTATTAAAGTTATATAAAATAAAAATTATAAGGAGTAAAAATGAGTACATTACAAAGTGAAATAATAAAAGCAATTAAAGATATGAAATCTAAAAGTCCGTTGGTTCATAATATTACAAATTATGTTGTTATGCAGATTACAGCTAATGCTTTGCTTGCAGTGGGAGCTTCGCCTGTAATGACATTTGAAAAAGAAGAATTTGAAGATATGCTTTCTATTGCTTCATCTCTTGTCATCAATATAGGTACATTAACTCAAATTTCTATTGATGCTATGCATAAAGCATGCGAAACAGCAAATAAAAAGAATGTGCCTTTTGTGCTTGATCCTGTTGGAGCAGGGGCAACAAAATTGAGAACTAAAACAGCTATTGATATAATAAAAAATTATAATCCTAAAGTAATAAGGGGAAATGCTTCTGAAATAATGTCTCTTGCTGGAGATAGCGTAAAAACTAAAGGAGTAGACAGTACTGTTAATGTTAATATGGCTATTGAGGCAGGCATTCATTTAGCTAAAGAATATAATACAGTTGTGAGTATAAGCGGTGAAACCGATATTATTACAGACAGCAGTAAAGTTTTATATATAAGCGGAGGTTCTGATTTAATGCCTATTAATACAGGTATGGGCTGTACTTCCAGTGCTATTACAGGTGCTATGATTGCGGTATCTGAACCTTTAATTGCTGCTGCTTCGGCTATGTGCATAATGGCGTCTTGCGGTGAAAAGGCTTCAAAAAAGGCTGAAGGTCCTGCTAGTTTTTCTATTGCTTTTATTGATGAGCTTTATAAACTTGATATTAATGATGCTTCAAATAGAGTAAGAGAATAATATTAATTTTTTAAATTATTTTTTATAAAAAAACAGCTGACAGATTTTTTAATATATTTAATTAGTTATAATTTTTTATTGTAATTATATATAATCTTTTTTTATTTATAATTATGATTTTATTAATTTAATATTTTATTAGAATATTATGCATTGGTATAATAAAAATCATAAAAAAGATATCAGCAATTAAAAGCAGTCAGATAAAAATTATTAAAATAAAAACTACTGTTATTAAATAAATCTGAATGCTGTAATTTTTTAGAGATTGGTATAATTAAATTATAAAATATATTAAAAACTTAATGATTTACTTAAACAATATATTCAGTAATTTTTATAAATTAATTGTATTATGATAGAAAATTGACAATCGTCAAAGACTATGATATAATTCTTCGAATATCGATAATATATATAGTAAAATAAAAAATAAGGAATACATTTGATGAGAAAAATATTTATAATAATACTTATTAATATAATTTATGTATATGCTTTTGCTGATTCTTCTATTAATAGAGAAATATTTATTACACTTGAGGGTAGTATTGATAAATATGCTATTACTATAGATATATATATTGAAGCTCCTGATAATATATTGCAAAATAAAAAATCTGCTATACGAGGATATTATAAATATAATAATATTAATACCCCAATACCTATAATAGGAGAAATAGATAAAAATACTATTATATTCTATGCTTTTAATTCTGATAAAAATAAAAAAGAAATATTCTATTTTCAAATAAATAATAGTCAATTAGATAGCATTATTAATTTGGGAAATAATAAAAAGAATATTAATTTAAAAGGCAGCTGGCAGAAAGATAATAAAAAGTTAAGCTCTGATATAAAAACAATAAAGCCTTTGTATACTGTTTATAATATAAGCGTTTCTAAAGAGTATAAAAATTATATTCATACTTTATCTGCTCTTTATATAGAAAATCTTAAATTGTTAGTGTATGAAGACAAAGTTATAAAGCATATAAATAATACCAATGAAATAATTCAGAAAATTAATAATGAAATAATTCAGAAAGTTAATAATAATATTAATGAATTAGATTTAAAAGAAGAAGAAACTTTTTACGAAGCTCAATTTTACGGTTTTTATGACGGTTTTTTTAATGACAATGTTTTATGTATTACAAGCAGTATAGAGTATTATTATGGAGGACCATATCCTGGTACATCCATAAAATATTTAACATTAGATATTAATAAATTAGAATTAAGAAGATTAACTTTATCTGATTTTGTTAATGACAGTGATGAATTTAGAAAAACTTTACAAAAAGAGCTTGATAAATATTATAGCAAAGACGAAGACTTTTCTATTGATGTGATAGATAAAGTTGATAGTTCTTATGCTGAATATTTAATGCAAAATAATGTTTCAATTTGTACTAAAAATGATGATATAGATTTGCATATACAATTTAACTTTCCGCATGCTGCTAGGGCATTTGATGATTTTAGTATATCTTTTAGTAAATTAAAACCTTATTTGAAAAAGAATATTTATTACTATTTTTAGATAAAAAGATTTATAATGTATTTGATAAAAATCATTTATGCAAATTTTACAGATTACAATTTTTAACTTATAACTGACTAAGTAAGTTAAGTTTATCACTAGCAATAATAAGAATAAAGAAACTATAATAAAAAAAGAATGGAGCATATTTGAGATTAAATATTTAAAATATAAAATTATAAGCGTATTTTAAGTTTAAAAAATAATGCTGAAATAAAAATATCGTTCTAAAATAGCATACAATTTCTATTGTATTTTTTTATTATCTTTATATTTAAAAATTATTCTATGTATTAATATTATTAAAATATTATATATAAGTAATGCCGTAAAAAATATTTTCATTATAAGCATAAAATTTTCAAAAGTTCTAAGCCCGTTTCTTAGTGAAAAATATACATAAGAAAATATTATCAAGTATCCGTAAAATGGTGCAAATAATTTATAGGCAAGTCCGTAATTAAATGTAATAACTGTAAAGCCTAAAGAAAAACCGAAAATTACAGCCTGAGGAATAAGAGGTATAATTGCTTCATATCTGCTTGTAAATTGTATTAATACTATTTGTTTTGCAAATATAATCAAAAATCCTGACAAACAAAAAGATGCAGATACAAACAGCAAAAGCGAATAATAAATAATCTTTTTTTCTTTGCTTTTATTATTATCTTTTTTAGCTATTAAAATATAAGAAAACATTACTGAAGCTATCGGAGTGCCTATATAGAAAAACATTTTTATTATTAATGATATAGTAGAGTAGTATCCTGCACTTGTTTTATCTAAATACCTGTTTGCCATTAATACATCGCTTAATGATATCCAATTAAATATGAAATTTATTATTACAATATGAATTATATATCTTAAAAATATATATAAATTTTGTTTAGAAAGATATATTTTTATTTTATTTAATGGTATAAAGTAGGGAATATTAACTTTCTTTAATTCTACTAAATTAATTATTAAATAAAGCACACAGAATAAAGTAACTGTTATAATAGATTTAAATAAAGTCAATCCTGTTATGATGAAATATGCTAATAATAATATTTTAGATATAAATATTGCTATAAGACTTGCTATATAATCATAGGCTATATAATTATTTATTTTTAATATTGACTGAGAGACTATGCCTAAAATAGTTGCAAATATTCCGATAGATATTATAAAAAGCGAGCTGTAATTTTTTATATTAAAAAGTATATCTATTAATGGTATTGATAATATATATAATGCGGATATTATAAATGCTGTAATATATCCGTAAGCCCAATAAATTTTTGCATCTTCATCATCTTTATAATGATGCATAATATAATAGCTGAAACTTGATACAGTTAGAACTATTATTGAATATATATTTATTATGCCGTTATAATATGCAAAATCTGATATTGATAAACTTCTGTTTACATATATTGAAGATATATAATTTAATACACTTGAAATGCCGTTTATAAATACTAATAAAGCATAGTTAATATAGTATGAATATTTTTTATATAATGTCTTTATATTAGCCATACTATTATTAACTTATTCATATATTTCATTGTGATAAACAACTTTACTATCTTCTTCTAAAGAACCATATTAATATGCCAAGTATTCCAAATAAACAAGGCAAGCCTATTTGAGCAATATATCTAATAAAGTTAGTCTGAGTTGTTGTGAGAGTAAGATTTTTAATACTTGCCTCTTTAGGTCTTATAGTAATTTTCTGTCTTGCCTCTAATAAATAAGCAACAGTATTCATAAATAAATCTTTATTTCCAGCAAAAGCAATGTCTACAGATTGTCCTTGTTCAGGATTAATATATGCATTCAAAATAAATGTCGCATCTCCGAATACTACTATTCTGGCAGGATCTTTTCTTCCTTCTATTTCATAAGTACCGCTTATAGCCAAAGGAACAGGACCTGATATATCGGTTCTAGGATTGAATCTTGCTCTTGATAAATCAAAAGTAGCTTCTTCTTTACTATAGCCCTGAGGCGTAGTTGTTATTATATTTTCAAAACTGCCGTTATATATATTTTCTCCGCTTAATATACTTCTTGCCACAACTAAGCATGCAAATACATTTCCCTCTTTAAGCGTCTGAGTTATAGGGTGCGAAGTATATTGAGGCACTATATTAACAGGTATAACTACACTTGAAGCTGTATCAATTATATAGTCATTTTTAGTTTTAAATCCCCAATCAGATAGAAAAATTCCTAAATTACTATTAAATCTGCTTCTATCCAAAAAACTATCGTATAAAACTAGAAGTTTTCCGCCTGTTTTCACATAATTATTTAATTTTTCTATTTCAAAATCACTGAAATTTTCTATAGGAGCGGCTATTACTATTAATGATGCATCTGTAGGGATATTTTCAAGTATGATATTTAAATCTTTAACTTTATAATTTTCATTTTCTAAATAAGTTTTAACATAGGATAAGCCTTCTCCGCCTCTATCTTGCAATTGTCTTTCTCCGTGTCCTACAGTAAAATATATAACAAATGATTCGCTGTCGAGTAAAGTATATATAGACTGCGTGAATTTTTCTTCTCCTATAAATAAAGGATCTGATGTTACTTTAGACTGAGTTGTTAAATCTTTTCTATAAACTCTGACTTGTTTTCCCTGTCCGTAAGTAAATACTATTTCTCCAACCTGAGTCATTTGATATTTGCTTTTAGCAGAAGGTTTTTCTATAGGGTTAATATATTCTACATTTATATATTTGTTTATTCTCTTATACTGCTCTAATAATAAATCGGCTCTCCAATCTGCTGAAGTAGGATCTGTACTAGGAGATCTTAATACTACTATAGAAAGAGGGCTGTCTATTCTTGATAAAACATCCATAGTTTGCTGGGATACTGTATATGACTTATTTTGAGTTAAATCAAATCTTATAGGAAAGTTTATGCTTATAATATAAAGTCCTACAAGTATCGCAAGAGTGATAATTAATGATAATATTCCAAAAAAAGCTTTATGAACAAAACGCATCTTAAAAAAAGATACTATATTTTTTCTATCTACTATTAATGTAATAATAGTCATTATAGAAGATATTACAAGCACCACCCAAAAAACAGCTGTAGGTCTTTGAGTTACCGCATAAAAAAATATCCAAGCAAAAAATAATAATAGCCAAGATGCTACTGTAGCGATTTTTAAGTTAAATTTTTTATTTGACATTAGCTAATAATCCATTAATTTATTTTATTAAAATAAGCGAATAATTATTATAAATTTCATATATAATAAATTCCTGCAATAAGTATCGGTTTATTTAGAATTTACTAAAACAATTATTAATTAAATATTTCATTAATGCATAGTATATATGAATATTTGCTATATATTAATTTATGTATATTTAAATAAAAATTTCTATAATTTTACAAATATTTATTTATTAAATAAATACTTGATTTCTATAATATAATATATTACTATTGTACTATAGAAATATTATAAAGAGATTTTATTTAAATGAGTGAAGATATAATATTAAGATTAGAAAATGTAAAAAAATATTTTAGACTGCATGCAAATATATTAAAAAGTTTATTAAAAAAATATAAAGAAATTAAAGCAGTTGATGATATCAGCATTGATTTGAAAAGAGGCGAAACACTTGCTTTGATAGGAGAATCTGGAAGCGGCAAAACTACTATAGGAAAATTAATAATGAAGCTTATAAATCCCACTTCAGGCAGTATTATATTTGAAAATGAAAATATTAATGATTTTAATAAAGAAAAAACTGCAGAATACAGAAGAAATGTTCAGATGATATTTCAGGATCCTTATGCTTCTATGAATCCTAGATTTAAAATAAAAGATGTATTAAAGGAGCCTCTTTATATTCATAATATTGACGGCGATGAAAAAACTTATGATGATATTGTTATTAATGCATTGAAAGATGTAAAAATAAATCCTCCTGAAGAGTTTATGGAAAGATACCCTCATATGATTTCAGGAGGACAGCGTCAAAGAATTGCAACGGCTAGGGCTTTAATACTTAATCCTAAATTAGTAGTTGCAGATGAGCCTGTTTCTATGATAGACTTATCTACTAGGGCAGAGATACTTTATATGATGAAAGAACTTCAGACAGATAAAAATTTAAGCTATATATATATCACGCATGATTTATCAACTGCAAGATATTTTGCAGACACAATAGCAGTAATGTATTTAGGAAGTATAGTTGAGATAGGAGATGCTGATGAAATAATAGATAATCCTAAACATCCTTATACAAAGGCTTTAATTGCAGCAGTTCCTGATGCTTCTTCAGGAAGAGTTAATATAATAAAAGAGCTTCCTATTAGAGGAGAAATACCGAATGCTTCGGATATTCCATTAGGATGCCGATTTCATACAAGATGCATATATGCAAAAGATGAATGCCGAAATTATATTCCTAAATTAAATAATATTTCTGAAAGACATTCTGTTTCATGTATTCTTACTGAGTAATTTTTTATAAAAATATATAAAAAATTAATTAATTATAACTTTTCTATTTCTTTAATACTTAATCCTGTTAATTCACTGATA
>NZ_CAJTQJ010000044.1 GCF_910578695.1 uncultured Brachyspira sp. | reverse complement strand
GAATATTAAAGCTCATAATTTTTATTAGCAATAATAGAAAGTTTATAGCTAGCAACAATAATAAATTATTATTTATCATTATTCTTTAAAACTGCATTTAATTATATGTTCGACTTTTAAACCAAAAAAGTCGAAAATTTTAAAATCATAATTTTTACTTGACAATTTTACTATATTTTGTTTTAATATATGTTATGTTTAATTAAGATAATTTTTTATTATACATATATCTTTTATATCAAAAAGGATAAATATGGACTTAAATCTTAAAAATAAAACAGCTTTAATAACAGGTTCAAGCAGAGGAATAGGAAAGCAGATAGCAGAAACTCTGGCAAAAGAAGGGGTTAATATTATAATAACTGCTACTAATTTTGAAAAAGCTTCTAAAGTTGCAGAAGAAATAAAATCAGTTTATAATGTTGAAGCTATAGCTTTAGAGCATGATGCAAAATCAAGCGAATCATGTAAAGAAGTAGTAGCTAAAACTATAGAAAAATTTTCTGCTTTGGATATACTTGTTAATAATGCAGGAATTACTAAAGATATGCTTGTTTTACAAATGGAAGATAATGCTTGGAATGATGTAATATCAACAAATCTTTCAGGTTCTTTCTATATGTCAAGGGAAGCTGCTAAATATATGCTTAGAGCAAGAAAAGGAAAAATAATTAATATATCCAGCGTTATAGGAAAAATGGGAAATGCAGGACAGGTTAATTATTCTGCCGCTAAGGCTGGAATTATAGGAATGACTAAATCTATGGCTAAAGAATTTGCACCTAGAAATATATGTGTTAATGCAATAGCTCCAGGTTTCATACAAACAGATATGACAGGAGTTTTATCTGAAGATACAGTAAAAGGAATAATGAGCATCACGCCTTTAAAAAGATTAGGAACGCCTGAAGATGTATCTAATTTGGTATTATTTTTAGCTTCTGATATCAGCAATTATATAACAGGTGAAGTTATAGCTGTTGATGGCGGAATGTCAATGTAATTAATAAAAAAGTATATAATGTGTTTAAAAGCACTTTATTTAATAAATTATAAAATTTTAAGGAGATTAAAAATGGCATTAATCGATGAAATTAAAGATGTTGTTGCTAATCAATTAAACATCTCAGACAAAAGTAAAATAACTGATACAGCTTCTTTTGTAGATGATTTGAATGCTGATTCGCTTGATTTGGTAGAATTAATAATGGAATTAGAAAAACGTTATGATATCAAAATTCCTCAAGAAGATCAGGAAAAAATTAAAAATGTAGCTGATGCTGCTAAATATATTGAAGAGCATAAAAAATAATTATATTGTATTTTCCCGTAAATAGATTTTTTATAAACTTTTACGGGATTTTTTTATATAATTAAAATTATAGGAGTTATATATGAGTGAACGCAGAGTTGTGATTACAGGGCTTGGAATAGTAAGTTCTTTGGGAAATGATGTAAAAACATTCTGGAATAATTTACTTAATGGTGTTTCCGGAGTAAAAACATTAAGTAAATATTTTGATCCTGAAAAAGAGCAGCTTATTACCAAAATCGGTGCTGAAGCTTTACCACTTGAAGGCGATTATTATTCTGATAAAAAAATGTTAAGAAGATTAGATCCTTTCATTAATTTCGGAATATATGCTGCTTATCATGCATTCAAACAGGCTGGTATAGAAGCTAAAACAGGTTTTGATTCATTAAGAGCAGGATGTATTCTTGGCAGCGGTATTGGAGGCATAACTACTCTTTTATCAAATCATAATGTAATACTTAATGACGGTCCAAGCAGAGTATCGCCTTTCTTTGTACCTATGCAAATCATCAATATGACTTCTGGTATAATTGCTATGGAATATGGTATGAACGGACCTAATTACAGTGTTGTTACAGCTTGTGCTTCTTCTAATCATTCTATAGGATTGGGGTATAAACATATTAAAGACAATGAAGCAGATATTATGGTAGTAGGCGGTTCTGAAGCTACTATAAATCCTCTTACTATTGCAGGTTTTAATAATGCCAGAGCTTTATCTACTAGAAATGATGCTCCTTCAAAAGCTTCAAGACCTTTTGATAAGGGAAGAGACGGTTTTGTTATAGCTGAAGGTGCAGGAGTATTAATACTTGAAGAATATGAACATGCCAAAAAGAGAAATGCTAATATACTTGCTGAAGTTTGCGGTTATGGATTTACTGCTGATGCAAATCATATTACTGCTCCTTTAGAAGATGGTGCTATGGGTGCTAGAGCTATGTCTTTAGCTATAGAAAGTGCAAAAATTTCACCTGATAAAGTAAGTTATATTAATACTCATGGTACTTCTACTCCTGTTGGAGATATTGCTGAAGTTAAAGCTATAAAAAAAGCTTTAGGCGAGGATCATGCCAAAAAAATAAAAATTAATTCAACTAAATCTATGATAGGGCATGCTTTAGGTGCTGCAGGCGGTATAGAAGCTGTTGCCACAGTTATGAGTATGATAGAAGGCAAGGTACATCCTACTATCAATGTAGAAGAGAAAGACAGCGAATGCGACTTAGATATTGTTGCTAATACTGCTCAGGATTATAAAATAGAATATGCTATAAGCAACTCTTTGGGATTTGGCGGACATAATGCTTCTATAGTATTCAAAAAAATATAATACAATTAAATATTAATAATAAAACTCTATTTATATTAATAGAGTTTTTTTTATTATTAGTGATAAAAGTGATAAACTAGATTTAAAATATTTTATACTAATATTTAAATTACTTGCCGATACAGACAGAACATTATTATAAAAAATATTTTTGATATAGCTAGAAAAAGTTTATGATGATATTTTAGTTTTAGAAATAAATAATAAGCATACTTTATATATAAACATAATAATAAAATGAGAAAAGAATTTCAGCCGAAAACTAGAGAAGAATTACTAAAATTACTAAAATATGAAGATATTAATCTTGGAAGTATCGATACAAGTTTTATAACTAATATGAGTGTTTTATGTAAATATAGTAAAAGGAAAGATTTTTCTGGTATAGAGACTTGGGATACTTCTAATGTTGAAAAGATGGAATATATGTTTTACGGAGCTCAAAAGTTTAATCAGAATATAAATAATTGGAATATTGATAAATTAAAATATGTTTATGATATGTTTGGAAATACTTTAGCTCTTGACGGAAATAATGTTATAGAAATATATTTAAAATTTTATTGCAATAAAAATACAAAAAAAGCTTTTAAGCAGTTAGATAACCTTTTAAATAAAAGTAATGATATAAAAAAATTTTATCAAGCTGCATTAAGATATAATAAAAAGTCAGCTGCTGAGATTATAAAAAAGATAGAAAATAATTATTATGATGAATTAAAAGATTTAATTTAATATAAAATCATATATATAACAGAGTAATAATATTATTGCAATGATATCTAAAAATATGTTTTTCATATTTTTTAATTAAAAATTCCTAAAGCGTCAGGGCAGTAAAACAATAGTAATTTAGCTATTTATATAAAAATATGATTGTAAAAATTTGAAGAATATTATAATATTAACATGATAGATTTGTACATTTATGATTAAAAAAATTATCTGTAATGGAATTTTTATGGAAAAATATGACATTGTCAAATTCAATAAAAATGATATAATAATAAAGTCTGGTGAAAATCCTTCTGAATATTTTTATATATTAATTAAAGGCAATGCATTATCACATTATAGTTTTTATAAAAAGTTTAAATACAAATATAAAAAAGGCTCTATAATGGGATTAATATCTTCAATTACAGGCGAGCCTTATTTTTCAACAATAGAAGCTGATGAGGATTCTGAAGCTCTAAAAATAAAAATAAAGAGTATAATGGATATGGAAAATGAAGAACTGCTTAATAAAATATATGAATACTTACATTTCGTTTTAGAAACTTGGCTTAGTAAATATTATACTATGCTTGCTGTAAATAAAGTAGATTTATACAATAAAGAAGATATAATAACTATGGCAAATATTTATAAAAATAATGGATTTATAGATGCATGCAATAAGTTATGCTTAAAATATATAGAACTTTTTCCTGAAAATAATGATATTGAAGAAGTTAAAGAATTTATAAAAGATATAAAATTTGATAAAAATATTGAACATATAGATAATTCAATATTAAAACTTCCAAAAGGACATTGCATATATACAGAAATACATTCGGCTGATAATATATATTTAATAGAATCAGGCAAAATAGGAGCATATAGTGTAATTAATTCTAATATAATCATAAGAAATATTTATACAAACGGATATATAATAAATGGATATAATCCAAGATTGGAATATAAACCTCTATTAACAACGGCAATAGTTCTTGAAGATTCTATAATAAAAGTTATAACTAAAGAACAATTAATAGAAATGATATCAAGAGATAAATCATTAAAAATTAATTATTTAAAAATGCTCTCTCTCAAAATAAATAATGTAATTTTTAAAATCAAAGCTATTGAAGAAGATAAACTGCAGTCAAAATTAATAATTATTATATATTCAATGCTTAAGATGTACAGTTTATTTAATGAGGATACTGATAAATTAACTTTGGCATATACAATAGAAGATATAAAAAATATTTTAAATATTAATTTACAAAATGATGAAATTTCTGAAGAATTAAAAAATATTAAATATGTGAAATTTGATAATGCCTTAAATATTACTATAACAAACATAAAAAATTATTTGAAAGAATATAAAGACTATATAAGATAAATCTAAATTATAATAAGATAAATCTAAATTATAAAATGAACTAAATACTCTATATTTCCTTTAGAGCCTTTTATTGGAGATACAGCTCTATTTACTTCTTTAAATCCTGATTCTGTTATTTTTTTTACAGCATTATTTAATATTTTTTCTCTCAGTATATCATCTCTGATTATTCCGCCTTTAGATACCTCTCCTTTTTCTGCTTCAAACTGAGGCTTAATCAAACTAATCCAAAATTCTAAATCATTTAATTCTCTAAATATAATAGGCGATATTTTTGACACAGATATAAAAGATACATCGCTTACAATAACTGAAGGAATTTCATCTCCAAACATATCTCTCTTTATATTCTTGGCATTAAAATCTTCTATAGACACTACCCTATCATCATTACGAAGTTTATAAACTAATTGATTATGTCCGACATCAAGAGCATAAACTTTTTTAGCACCGTATTTAAGAAGACAGTCTGTAAAACCGCCTGTAGAAGCACCTATATCTAAACATATTTTATTTTCTACAGATATTAAAAATTCAAAAAAAGCTTTCTCTAATTTGTATCCAGCCCTAGATACATACTTTATATTTTTAAATACCTCTATATTATCAGTATCTTTTATTTTTTGAGCTTTCGATGTTACCTTAACTCCATTAATAAAAACACATCCTGCTAATATTATATCCTGTGCTTTAGCTCTGCTTTCAGTATAGCCGCTCTTATGCACATATTCATCTAATCTCATTTATAAAATTAACTTACTATGAATTACTATGAAAATTAACTTATTATAATCCAAGCAGGGATTTTATTATATATAAAGAATTTTTTTCTTTATCTTTTGTATTAACTCTAAAAATAATCTGAGTATGATTATCTTCTAAAATATTATAAGTAAGATATGCTGATTCTAAAGCATCTGTATATTCATCTAAAATACCTAATAATGATGTATTAGAATTAAATTCTAAATATAAAGCCATAGTATTATTTTTAGCTAATTCAAGCTTCTCAGCAGATAATAATGTTTCAGGCATTTTTCCATTAACTATATTATCTATAATATCAGGATTATCAGATATATATAATATAGAATCTTTTATAAACACTAGAGAACCGCCTATAGTATAAATATCATCAGAAGAATCTTCTGCAAAAGTTTCTAATATAATTTTTACAGTATCAGCATCAGTTATTGAAGCTGCAATTAAAACTGAATCATACTCATCTGTATTATCTTCATAATTATTAAAAAAAGATACAAATATATCTCCTTTGAAAAGTTCTATAAATTTATAAGCGTCTATACCATTTTCTTCTAAACTTTTTAATTCTTCGCTAAAATGAAGATTTCTAATATCTCCTATAATACTTTTAATATGTTTTGATAATTCCTTACTATTAAATGCTAATGAAAAAAATCCGTAATTATTTTTACCATCGGCAAAAGAATATATATTATCAGCAAGCTCTTTTTTAAGCAGCAAACTATCATAAGGATAATTTGGTGCATAGCTATCAACTACTGCCTGAGCATATCCATTATCAAAATTTATTTTTGCAGTAATAACAGCATCTTTATAGCTTTCTTTAGATATTCCTTCATAACTTCTTCCAAATAAAAATTTTCCGAAATCAGAATTGTCATCAGATAATAAAGATAAATTAACCCAAACATAAGAATCATTAGTTTCATTTTCTAATGCTAAAAACTTTTCATCTTTCAAAGGAGTATCGTTTATGAATATAGAATTTGCTGTATTAGTTATATCATCTTTATTTAATTCTTCATTATACCAATAATTATCTTTTAATTTAAGAATTATAGAAAATATTTCCTCATTCCAAGAAATTAAATTATATTCATCTAATGCCAAATACCTATAAGAAGCATTATCAGCAACAGAAACTAATTTATCTTCCTGACTTGCCATCTTTATCATAAGCTTATCTAACTTAGCAATATCTTTAACATCAAATATTAAAGACATCTGCTGATAACCATTAATAAATATTATTCTTGATGTATTTGAAAAATCTATATAATCATTTAATTTATTTGTCATAACTTCAGCTACAAATTCATCGTCTCTATATTCCAAATATCTGTCAGCATATTTCTGCATAAAAAAATCATTTAGAATTTTCTGCAAATCGATTTCTCCTTTTTGTGCTAAAGTAAATGCATTAAAAGAAAAAACACTGTCAGCATTTTCAGGTATATATTTTCTATCTACAGCATAAATAAAGCTATTCAATATCAATAAAAATGATAAAGCTATTAACGCTACCTTATTCATCAATAGTCTCCTTCAAAAAACAATACTTTTTATATTATATTAGACTGTAATTAAAAGTCAAGTATTAATAATCTATATATATGTATTATTTTATATTAAAAAATAATAAAAGGCTTGAGTTCAATAAAAAACTTAAGCCTTTTAATAATGTTTTTAAATAATTAATTATCTTCATTTATGAAGCCTGCAATTTTTTCTGCAGCCTCATCTAAATTATCTTTGGCTTTATCTCCTGCTTTCTCTATTTTTTTCTCTGCCTTATCAATAGTCTTTTCAATATTGTCTGATGCTTTATCAATGGTTTTTTCAATCTTATCTTTCTCGCAGGATATAAAAATAAAAGATAAAACAATAAAACAAATAAAAATAATTTTTTTCATAATATTTTACTCCTTATAAATTATATTTTTTAATTAATTAGTTTGCTAATGAACAATAAAGAATAGCCCAATAAATATTTTTAGCATTCTTATATATTCCTATTCCAATATGAGTATAATCTGTATCCAATATAGAAGATGAATCATCTTTAATCATAGCCCTAAAAATACCGTCTGCTGTTTCATATCCTGTTCTTATAGATTCACCGTAAAAAACTACTGATACTCCATATTCTAAATAAATTGTATGTATTTCGCTTCCGTCTGGCCTTTTAGATTCAAAAACTTTAGATATTTCTTCTGCCCTAACAGCAGCTGCATTTTTCAAATCTTCACTTGTTTGATATGCTTCAAGCCCTGCTTTTCTTCTCTCTGCATTTATAAGTTCAAGAAGTTTTGAAGATTCCTGAACATCTTGAGAAAATAAAGGAAATATCAAAAACAAAATACCAAATGCAGTTAAAATAATACTTTTCATTAGAAAATCCTAAAAAATTTATATAATATAAAAATCATTATGAACAATAATAGTAAAATATTTTAATAATAATAGTAAAATATTTTATATTATTTTTAATTTTTACATCAAATATCCGCCGCTTTTTTCTAAAACTTGAGCATATTTCTTCACGCCTGTATTAACATTCATAAAAGTTTTATCATAACCCGCATTTCTAAGCTTTTTCAAATCTGCCTGAGTATACTTTTGATACTTACCTTTCAAAGCATCTGGAAAAGTTATATACTCTATTTCAGCAGAACTATAAACTTCTTTTAAAGCATTAGCAATTTCAACAAAGCTCTCAGCATTTCCGCTGCCGCAATTAAATATTCCTGATTTATTTTCATTTTCAAAAAAGAAATTATTTACTGACACAACATCATCTATATGTATAAAATCTCTTAAGAAATTCTCACTTCCCTCAAATATCTTCATTCTCTCACCTGCTTTTATCTGATTAAATAAATGAAAGGCAACAGATGCCATTCTTCCTTTATGATTTTCCTGAGGTCCGTAAACATTAAAGTATCTAAGCCCCACTACCTGACTATTAATTTTATTTTCTTTAAATAATTTATTTAAATATCTGTCAAACTGATATTTTGAAAAAGCATATACATTTAAAGGATATTCATTTTTTTCATCTTCTTCAAAACCATTATCCCCATTTCCATATACTGAAGCACTTGAAGCATAAAAAAGTCTTATTTTTTTATTCAAACAAATATGAAGGATATTTTTACTATATTCATAATTATTTTTCATCATATATTTGCCGTCTGTTTCCATAGTATCAGAACAAGCACCCTGATGAAATATTGCCTCAACTTTATTATTATTTACAAATGAAGTTAAATAATCTAAATTAAAATCTTCTTTATCAATATAATCTCTGAATTTAATTCTATTTAAGTTCTTATGTTTAGAAGCATTTTTCAAATTATCAGCAATTAATATATTATCAATTCCTAAATCATTTAACCCCCTAACTATATTAGAACCTATAAATCCTGCTCCACCTGTTACTATAATCATATTAACTCCTCCTATTTTTTATTAACTATTAATTCTTTTTATAATATTAGTAGTAGAATAACCATCGACAAAATCAATCAATACAGTTTCCTTTGCAAACTCTCTGCCTATAACATTTTCTATTTTATAATCTCCGCCCTTTACCAAAATATCAGGCTTTACTATCTTTATGAGTTCAAGAGGAGTATCCTCATCAAATATTGATATATAGCTTATACATTCCAAAGCAGAAAGTACAATAGCTCTGTCAGTTTCATTATTTATTGGTCTGCTATTTCCTTTTAAACGCTTTACGGAACTGTCGCTGTTAAGCCCAAGAAAAAGTAAATCTCCAAGCTCTCTTGCCTTTTGCAAATATTCTATATGCCCTCTATGAAGTATATCAAAGCAGCCGTTTGTAAATACTATTTTTTTATTTTGCTTTCTATATTCCGACAATATATTATCTAAACTTCTTCTTTCTATAATTTTTTTATTCATAATTCAATTATTCCGAATTTAATATGTAAATAATTATAGCATAGAACATATTAATAACAATAATTAAAATAAATATTATAAAAAACATTTTTATTATATTAATTTATATTCTAAATAGGAAATAAGCTCTATATGATAAGTATCAGCAAACATATCTATAATATTTAAATCTGATAATTTATAATACTCTTTAAGCAAATTAATATCACGTGAAAAAGTCATAGGATTGCATGAAATATATATAATTTTTTTAGGCTTAATTCTTATTATTTCTTTTATAACTTTTTTATCAATGCCTTCCCTAGGAGGATCTAATATCAAAGCATCAATATCATAATCAATACTTTTTAATGTTTCAAAAGCATCTTCATTTTTTATATTAAATCCGTATTTATCTGCAGTTTTTACAGAATCTTTATTTATCTCTGAAGAAATAAATTTATAATCTTTATTAAAAATTCTTAATTTACTTTCAAAAGCAGCACTGAAAAATCCGCTTCCAGCATAAAGCTCAATTACCGTAATATCATCAGCATTTAAATATTTTACAGCCTCTTCTTGAAAATCATCAAGCAGATATAAATTACTTTGGAAAAATGTTTTATGCCCTATTGGAATATTTCCGTATTTAGTTTTATAAAGCATAGATTCAATTCCATAGCTTTTTATTTTCTTATTATACTTTATAGTTATTCCTTTAAAATATTTTTCAAAAGATTTTATATTTGTTTTTTTATTATATTCAATAAAAGCAGTAGCTTCATCATTATTATTTTCTATAGCATAAATACTTCCTGTTATATTATTTTCAGATGCAAAATATTTTATTTTTTTAAATAAACTCTCTTTTAGAATGCTACATTCGTCAATACTTACAAAATTATTGCTTTTAAATTTATAAAAACCTATTTTACCATTTACAGCAATCATATTAACTCTAAGTCTGTAATTAGAATTTTCACCGAAAATTATTTTTATATCTTTATTAAAATCAATATTTCTAACAGCATTTAAAACTATATTCTTTTTTATACATAGCTGTTTATTATATTCTATATGATTAAATAAACATCCTCCGCAAATACCTGCATACTTGCATTTAGATTTTATTCTATAAGGAGAGTCTTTTATTATTTTATTTATAGATGCATAAGAAAATTTTTTGCTTTCTTTTGTTATAGTTATATCTAATACATCGCCTTCAACGCTATGAGGCACAAATATAACTTTACCATTTTCATCTTTTGCAATTCCATATCCTCCGTAAGCTGTATCTATAATTTTAATTTCCATAAAATTTATATTAAAGTTTCTTTATTTCTTAATATAGTTAATTTTGTATTTTTATTTATAGATTTATTATCTAAACCTGATTAAAAAATATAGCCTTGCTGCTTCCTTTATCAGCGAAAAGATACACTATAAAATAATTAAAAGTTTTACAGTTTGTAATTTTTTCAATAAATATATAAACATTAAATATATTATACTGAAAATTATAAAGTTTGTCAAAATAAAATTTATATGCATATAAATATAAAATAAATAATTTATATATTAAAAATAATCAGAAAAATAAACCTGTTCTTTAGGTATAATGGACTTAAATAAATTTATACTAGCTTCTATTCTTTCTATTTTTATAAATAAGTAATTAGGATATTTATAGCTCATAATAGTTTAAATATTCTACATAAATAATATAATAAAAATAATTATCAATTTATTATAAATTATCTATATTAGAAGCAAAAAGCTCATCAGAAGGAAGCATTAAATTAGCGGTATTATCTTCTTTACCATTACATAGCTTGAAAAAATCACAAAACTCGCAATGCCTTCCCATCTTTTTATCGAAAGATCTGTCATATCTTATATCATCAACTATCTCATCAAACCATTCTCTTAAATAATTAATAGATTCAGGAGTGAAATCTATAGTATCAAATTTATCATCTTCAAAATGATAATAAGAACCGCTTGTAACTTTATGCTTCATTCCGTCTAATATACATGCATATAATTTTAACTGTATTGTTTTTCTATCTCTCTCTTCATTATCTTCGCCTGAATCATAGTACTTTGTAGTTTTATAATCAACAATTTGTAATGTGCCGTCAGCAGATAAATCTATTCTGTCTATTCTTCCAAATAAAATATAATCTCTAACCTTATTTTCCATATAGCTTTCTATTTTATAAGGTACCTTCTGTCCGAATGAATTAAAGAAATTAGAAAGCATATAAAGTCCTCTCTCTCCTAATTCCTTCTCTTCTTCCCTGCTGTTAAAAAAAGCTCTGATTCCGCTTCTTTTCCATACATTCCTAAATATATTATATAAATTATCTAAAGTTCTATCTTCAGCTTTCTGTTCATAAAATTCTTTGCATGATAGATGAATGGCATTACCGAATATAAAATAAACATTCACACTTCTTTTTTGTTTTTTAAAAGGCTTTTCTATATAAGTATATCTGTATTTTCTAGGGCAAAGCAAATATGTAGAAAGACTGTATTCGCTAAATCTTTGTAATTTCTTTGCTTCCATAAAATTAATATTTATTTAATAATGCTTGTATGTCTGTATCCGAAGTAAGGTCAGAAGCCTTTTTACCTTCTATATCAGTTATATTAACATCTGCATTATTTTTCAAAATTATTTCAACAGCCCTATAACTGTCAGAAGCAGCGGCAAAATGCAAAGCAGTCCAGCCGTCATCATCTTGTAAATTTATATCAGCATTATATCTTAATAAAACAGCTATAACAGATACTTGATTATTCATAGCAGCCCACATTAGAGGAGAAGTTCCTGTATTATCCCCTATATTTACAATATCTATAGAAGATGCTTTTAAAGATGCAAAATCTAATATAACTGCCGCTGTATCAGCATACCCTCTAGCAGAAGCAATATGTATAGCCATAGCATCATCTATAGTGTCTTTTGCTGTAATATCCGCACCATAATTAAGAAGCATACTTACTAAATCAGAATATCCGTAATAAGAGGCAAGCAAAATAGGAGTCTGTCCGTCAGCATACCATTTACTGTCTCCGTCTATTAATATAGTATCGGCAGGCAGAACAGGATTCATATTTATTTTCTTATTTTGTAATAATTCTTTTAATATTGCTGCATTATTGGCTCTAACGGCTATATGCAAAGCTGACCAGCCGTCTTCATTAACAGCATTAATATCTGCACCTTGAGATATTAATTCTCTGACTTTAATTATATCTCCGCTTTCTATTGAATTAAAAAATATATCATTAGAATTTATAAGTTCCTGTGAATGCAATACTAATGTTAATAAAAGCAGAGAGAAAGAAATATATATTTTTCTCATAAATGATATATCCTTAATAAATTATATTATAAATTATATTATAAAAATTTAAAATATACAACAATTAATATAATAATTTTATTATAATATAGTCGATATATTGACTTATATAGGATAATATTATATTATAGGAGTATGAATAATGAAAAAATGCAGCCAACAGCCAACAATAAAACACTTATAAGCATTTCAAAAGTATTTTATTTATCAATTATCTATGTTATGTTAATTTCAGCAAATGATATGCTTTATTCACAAACCACAAATACCAATAATATAAAAAGATACGGACAATTATCAGCCTCTTTAGAATTAATAGCTTATGGAAGAATGAGCGATTTAATAGAGCAGACAGGAAATGAAGATACTTTGGGAGTTATGCTGTATGGAAATTTGCACTATATAAAACAGTATAAATATGCTTCTATAGAGGCAGATATTAATGCAAGATTTTATGAACCATTATCGCATAAAGCAAGATTCTATAAAGATATGTCTCCTCCTGTATTTGACTTTTCAAAAATGAATATATTTGTTAATTTCAAGTATATAGGAATAAGGGCGGGAGTTTTAGAGCCATATACAAAAAATATACCAATGACATCATATTTTCCTACATTATTCTATTATCATACAATAAGCACGCGGATTTATATTCTTTGAAGCAAGAAGATTATGGAAATTTGATATAACTGCCCATTTCGGCATTCATGATAATAATATATATTCAGATACTTTAGATATTTTTCAGATTAAATACAGAGCTTTCCTAAAAATAACATTCAATATAACTGATGACTTTAAAATAATGCTTTCAGATACATTCACTTATGATCCTGTATATAAAAATAATTATCAGTATTATGAATTAGAAGATAGATATCAGGCTGGGGTTATATCTTATGAAACAAAAAACGGAGGACATTATACTGTAGATAATGACTTTTATTTAGGATTAAGTTTTAAATTCGGCGGAGTATGGGGAAATAAATAAATTTAATATAAATTAAAACTTTATTTTTTTATTATATCATTTATAATATTTATTATGAAAAAAATAGATTTGCAGACAATAAAAAGAATAGTATTTAAATTCGGAACCAATGTTTTAAGAAATAATGACGGATATATATCTTTAGCTAGAATATACTCTTTTATAGAGGCTATAGCTAAATTCCATAAAATGGGTAAAGAAGTATTAATTGTTACTTCAGGTGCTGTAGGACTTGGGGCAAAAAAAATTAATGTAAAAGAGTTAAATGAAGTTGCCTTGAAACAGGCTTGTGCAGCTATAGGGCAATCTCATCTTATGTCTATATATGAAGATGGTTTTTCAAAATTCGATATAGTTACAGCACAAATACTTTTAACAGAAAAAGATTTTTCAAACAGAAGAAGATATCTTAATCTTCATTCTACTTTAAGCATGCTTTTGAAATATAAAGTTATACCTATAATAAATGAAAATGATACAGTGTCAAGTGATGAATTAAAACAATTACACGATATTACGCAAATAAGTTTTTCAGATAATGATAAATTATCGGCATTGGTTGCAAGCGATCTTGATGCTGATTTGCTTATAATACTTTCTGATGTAAATGGGCTTTATGATGATAACCCTAAAACTAACCCTAATGCTAAATTCATACATGAAGTATTTGAAGTTACAAAGGAAATAGAAAATTTAGGGCTTGATGCCTCAAAAGGCGGAAGGGGCGGAATGAAAACAAAACTTCAGGCTGCTAAAATCGCTACAAGGTCAGGCTGTGCATTATTTATAGCAAACGGCAAAAAAACTGATGTGCTTGATAATATTTTTGAAACTAAAGAAAAAACAATATTTTATCCTGTTGAAGAAAATAATGAACTTTCTGTAAAAAAAAGATGGATAGCTTATGCCTCAACTATAATAGGTAAACTAATAGTAAATGCAGGTGCTAAAAATGCAGTTTTAAAAAAAGAATCAAGTCTTCTTCCTATAGGAATTATAAAAGCGATTAATAATTTTAAAAAAGGAGATATAGTAAGTATTGCTGATGAAAACGGCATAGAGTTTGCAAGAGGAATTATTAACTATAATTCTGATGATGTACGAAAAATAATAGGACATCATTCCGATGATATATTAAAAATATTGGGATATAAAAATTATGATGCTGTTATTACAAGAGATCATATAGTATTATTATAATATATTTCTTAACTGAAGAGCAGCATCTTCAGGTGTTATAGAATTAATAAAAACTCCGCTTCCCAATTCATAGCCTGCTAATTTACTCATTTTAGGCATTATATCTAAAAACCAATGATTAGAATGCTCATATTTATTTTCAAGTACAGGCGAAATTGTATGAAGAACATAATTAAATCCTACCTCTCCAAGAAGTTTATACAATCTGTCAAATACATTCTTTAATATACTAGAAAAGTCAAAAATATTTGAACTTGGAATATATATAATACTATCAGAATGTTCTTTAGGCATTATATATATTTGATAAGGAGATTTTGAAGCAAAAGGACAAATAGCTATAAAATTATCATTTTCACATATTACCCTTTCATTTAATAATTTTTCTTCTTTTATTATATCGCAATATACACATCTCCCATTTTCTTTATGATATTCTAAAGCTCCGTTAATTTCATCAAGCATTTGAATAGGTACAAAAGGAGTTGTTATAATTTGAGAATGCGAATGATAAAGACTTGCACCTGCTTCAGGACCGAAATTTTTGAAATAAAGACTATATAGCATATCTTTATCTTTTGCTAGCTCTTTAAGCCTCATTATCACAGCTTTAAAAATATAAACAAAATCTTCAGTATTAGAATTATAAAAACTAAAATAATGATTAGGATGTTCTATAACAACATCGTGAAAACCTTTAGAACTGCCTGCATAAAAAAGACTGCTTTCTTTAGGCAATTCATTTTCATTGGTTTCGGATATTATAGGATATTTATTCGGCACTATTCTAACCTGCCAAATTTCATCTTTATCAGGATAAACAGTATAAACAGCATCAGGTGTTTTCATCTCATGCCCTCTGCAAAAAGGACAGCTAAGCTCAGAATTGGCAATATGTCTTTTATCTTCATTAACATAATCGCTGGGTCTTCCGACTCTCTCAGATGAAATTATTACTGACTGATTTGTAACAGGATCTTTTCGTATATGAGGCATAGAATATTTAACCTATAAGTCTTTTTATTTTATCTTTAATTTCTGTAAGATTACCAGATTTTAATATATATCCGTCTGCATTCCAAACAGAGAATTCATGTCTATAATTATTATATGCTGTACAAATTATAATAGGCAGCTCTCTATGTTTTTCTCTAACCTTAGCTAAAAAATCTAAGCCGTCCATTTTAGGCATTTTTATATCTAATGTTATCAAATCAATATGAGGAGTACCTTTATCAAGCATTTCTAAGGCTTCTTCCCCGCTGTCGGTAGATACAACATCATATCCTTCGTCTTTAAACTCTTCTTCAAAAAGAGTTCTAATGCTTTTTTCATCATCTAAAACTAAAATTGTTTTTTTAGGCATACTTTTCTCCATATATCTTATACCTTTATTATAATAATTGAATTAAAAAAGTCAAATAAATTTTTTTATTTAAATTATAATAACTTTTATTATAAAAAAATTATTAAAAAAGCAAACTTTATTTTTTTTCGCTTTCTACAGATTTATTATAGCTTGCAATAATACTCTCTATAAGCCCGCTTCTAAGACATTTTTCCTCAAGCACTTCTACACCTTTAATAGTAAGCCCTCCTGGTGTGCATACTCCGTCTTTTAATTGTGCAGGATGCTTTCCAGATTCTAATACCATAGCACCAGTTCCTTTAAAAATTTGAGCCGCCATTTCTATTGATGTTTTTCTATCTATGCCCATTATAACACCTGCATCACTCATAGCTTCTATTAATATATACATAAAAGCAGGAGAACAGCCGGCCATAGCATTATAAGCATGTATTTGCTCCTCTTTTATAACCTTAACAATACCTACCCTCTTTAATAATTCAACAACTCCATTTTCAACAACTTTATTTTCTGTTTCAACAACTGATATAAAGCCATTGCAGGTTTTAACAGGCGTATTAGGCATTATCCTCACTATTCTGCTTCCATTAAAATATCTTGATAAATCTTTTTTTGATACTGAAGCAGCAACGCTTATTATAGTTGCCCCCACTTTAATAGAAGATGATATTTCTGCAGCAATAGTAGGAATCATATAAGGCTTAACTGCCAAAAATAAAACATCAGACTCACTAGCAGTCTTTCTATTATCAGTATAAACTTTTATTCCAAGATTTTTTTCAAGATACTCTTTTTTTTCCATTGTTTTTACGCTTGCTATAATATTGGTGTATTCTATTCCAGACTTAATAAAACCTTCTATTAAAGCCCCTCCCATAGCACCTGCACCAATAAAACCGATTATCATATTATAACCCCTCTTTTAATAAAAAAATTATTTATAATAATAATACCAAAATATTGAAAAATGTAAAAATTATATTTTATTTAAAATGATCCATTCCTAACTGCCATAAATACATATCTATTTGTTTAAAACAATAATTATCTAATTTATAAAATTTTATAAACTCGCAAATTATATTTTCAAATTTATTATATTCTTTTAAATCATCATTTTTAAAGCTAAAAAAATTATCTTCATTTCTAAAATACCGAAGTACATAATCAACATATTTATCATATATAGGATAATATGCGGGCTTATGATGAGAGCAATATTTAGTAGCAAAAGAATAAAAATTTATCGTTTTTAATGTATTATGATTTTTTATTGTAACTTTTTTTATATCATCTACTAAAGTTATATCTCTGCTATTTAATCTTTCATCTATGTTATTTACATTTTTGTATATATGTTCTGCAACAGTAAAAACATTAAATATATTAGTTCCATAAAAATCATTTAAAACGCTTGTTTTTGTCAATATGCTTTCTATATCTTTATTATAAGGATATAGTTCAAAAAATAATTTATTTAAAGCTTTTTCCTTATAAACATACATTTCATTTTTATCCCATTTTTCTAAATAATATTCAGCATTTTCAACAGAAGGTTTTGGTAATTTCTTTTGTAATTTTTTCATAAAAAATACCTTATTAAATTATAGTCAGGAAGGCTCTATTACAAACATAGTAGCTATCATCTTAGCAAGCATATTATCTTCTTCATCTTTTATCACAGCTTCTACTACGATTAATCTTTTACCTGCATTTATAACCTCGCCTACTGCAAATACTTTTTTACAAACTACAGGCTTTAAAAAGTGAATCTTTAATTCAGAAGTGACTGTTTTGCATCCCTCTTTAAGTATAGTACCTGCTGCATGTCCTCCTGCAGTATCTGCCATAGCGGCAACCATTCCGCCATGCATATAGCCTAAATATTGAGAAAGCTCTTTTTTATTCTCACAGGATATAATAACTCTGCCTTTTTCTACATGTTCAAGCTTCATTCCTACAAAAGATAAAAAATCATTAGAGTTAAATCTATTTTGTATCTTTTCGTACATCTCTTCATTAGTCATATTATAAACTCCTTAAATATAAATAATAAATGTTAAACTATTTTAATAAATTTAAACACTCTTTAATGCTATATTGTGAAAAAACCTTTTTACCAAGCAAAGTAATAGCTTGAACTGGACATTCATTCACACATCTATAACACAAAGTGCAATTATAATTACTGCAAGCCTTTTTATTTTCATTCAAATTTAAATTCTTCATAGGACATAATTTAACGCATTTTCCGCATCCTATACATTTATTTGCATTTATTTTTAACTTATTACTAAAATTCCTATTTCCAAACCAAACTCTTTGAGATAAATATCCAAGCATAAAACTTACAAAACCAAGTCCGTCTTTTGTATACTGTCCATTTTTTAATAAATTTGCTGTTTTCTCTATTTTTAATTTAGTTTTTATTATCATATTAGTATTGTGTTCTACTGTTTTGCATGTAAATTTTCCATCACTTATAGAGTCAGGCATTTTCAAATGTAGTGCTCCGATTATATTCGCCTTATATTTTTTTAATTTCCTTGCCAATACTCCAGCACCATCACCGCTAAACATATACATAGTGGCTATTATAAATACTTTTTTGTTATTAAAAATATTTCCATTACTATTTACAAACTCCATTAATATTCTAGGTACTGAACTAAAATAAACAGGGTAAGAAATAAATATATTTTCATCATTAGAAATTTCATTAATTAATTCTTTATTATTATTTAATTCTTCTATAGAAAATATTTTATAATTATCAGTATAACATTCTAAAAAATATTCCAAACAATATTTACTATTGCCTGTACCGCTGAAATAAATACCAGTCATAAAAAATCCAAAAATTAATTTATATTTAATAATATTTTTTATAAATAAAGTCAAGCATAAAATATACTTAGCTATTATATTTAATATAGCATTTTAATTAATAAAAAATTTATATATATAATTTATTATAAACATAGCAAACAATATTAAAGGCAGTATATAAGTTACATAAAATCTTGATGAGCGTGGAAATTTAATTCCAGAGCCTGAATCTATTTCAAGTAAAAAATTATCCCAGCCCCAGCCGTATTTAGATACGCAGAATACTATTATATATATCCCTCCAAGCTCAACTAAATTATAACTCACTATAAAATCAAATAAATCTAAAAAGCTAGTATTATTACCCATAGGCTGTATAAATGATAAAACATTAAACCCCAAAGCCGTTGGAAGTGAAAATAAAAATACTACTATACCCACTATTATAGAAGCTTTTTTTCTTTTAATTTTAAACTCCGACATAGTGAATGCAATCAAATTTTCAAAAACAGTAACAATAGTAGTTAATGCTGCTATGGATAAAAATAAGAAAAATAATGTGCCCCATACTCTAGGAAAAGGCATAGAATTAAATATATTAGGCAATGTTATAAATGCTAATCCTGCACCTTCTCCCGGATTTACGCCGAAAGCAAAACATGCAGGAAATATTACAAGCCCTGAAAGAAAAGCTATTGAAGTATCAAGTATAACTATTATGATAGATTCATTAGTTATAGACTTTTCTTTTCCTATATAGCTTCCAAATATTGTCATACTTCCTATGCCGATTCCTAATGTAAAAAATGCCTGTCCTAGAGCTGCATATATAATTTCAAAAAAAACTCCTATTCCTTTATCAGTTATCTTAGATAAATCAGGAAGTAGGTAAAATTTTATGCCTTCAACAGCATTGTTCAATGTAATGGATCTCATTATAAGTATTATCACTATAACAAATAATAATGACATCATAATTTTAGATGATTTTTCAACTCCTTTCTGAAGCCCTTTAAAACATATTAAAGTTCCCAAAAATACTGATATAAATAAACTAAAAATCATTATATAAGGATTTGAAAGCATTTTTCCAAAAAACTCTTCAATACCGTCTGGAGTAAGTCCTAAAGTAGCTCCTGATGCCATATAATAAGTGTAGTAAATAGTCCAGCCTGCAACACTAGTATAAAACATCATAAGTATTAAACAGCCCAGCATTTGAATATAGCCTATTATATGCCATTTAGAACCATCTTTTTCTAATACTTTATATGAACCTGCTATATCTTTTTGTCCTGCACGTCCTATACTGAATTCCATTATAAGTATTGGAAGTCCTACAACTGCTAAACATATCAAATATATAAGAACAAAAACAGCTCCTCCGTATTTTCCTGTTATGTATGGAAATCTCCATATATTGCCAAGTCCTATAGCACAGCCAGCTGATACAAGCAGAAAACCAAGTCTGTTAGATAATCTTTCTCTCTTTTCATTATGCATACTAGAAAACTCCATAAGATTTATTAATTGAATTATTATACATTATTTATAACATTACTTCAATTAGTAATCAAGCATATTATATGATTTTTATAATAAAAAATAAGGGACTGTCATAGATAACTTAAATTTGTTAAAATTTAGGTATGAAATGCACACCTTTAGAGTTAACTGAAAGAAAAACAATTAAAATTAATAGAGCATTTTGCCGCAAGGACATCTTCAGTCTTAGTAAAAGTTAATAAAACTAGAGCTTCTTATTATTTTTTAAGATTAGGAGAATTGATATTTAAATATGAAACAGAGAAAGAAATTTTTGATGGTGAAATAGAAGTT
>NZ_CAJTQJ010000043.1 GCF_910578695.1 uncultured Brachyspira sp. | reverse complement strand
ATCGATAATTTATTATCGATGTAGTTAAAGCGAAGGCGAGCATAGCAATAATAAATAATAATTTTTACTATTTAGTATAATAAAAATTTGACAATGAAAAAAAACTTTATATACTATAAATAGTAGGAATAAGATATGGCAAAACTTCACATTGATAATGAAAATGTAAAAAAATATATATTCAGCATCTCAGAAAAATTAATGAGACATTTTGATTTGGAATATGAAATAACTAAAGAAGAAGAATATTTTGACCTTTATGCTTTCCATAGAAATGATTTTTTCAAGTCGTTTATAACTAAATCAACTGTTTATGAAGGCTATTCTGTATTTGAGCATATGCTTTTAAGATTTATTAAGGATTTAAATAAAGAGTATATAGAAAGTTTCCAAGAAATGCTTATAAAACTTACCCCTATACTATCAAATCCTAATAAATTTCATAAAAGAAGTGTAATTACAGGAATAATAGTAACAGAAAGTCCTCTAGATAAAGAATGGGAAAAAATAGTAAAGAAATTTTTTTATAAAGTTAATTATAAGCTGTTATTTCACGGCTGGTCAGAAACTCAATATGCTATAGTATCTATGACAGATAAAAATGTGTACTTACCTAAAATGCGTAAAAAAGAATTAAAACTTCTTCTTTCGGATTTTTAGGAAATTATAAAAAATAAAAAAAGGAGATAAAAAATGAATGCTTTCATTCTTCTATTGCTAGGTATGGTAATCTTTTTTATAGCCTACATTACTTATGGTTCATATTTAGCAAAGAAATGGGGTATTGACCCTGGTAAGAAAACACCTGCTCATACTCTTAATGACGGAAGAGACTATGTACCTACTGATGCTAAAGTTTTATTAGGACACCATTTCTCTTCAATAGCTGGTGCAGGTCCTATTACTGGTCCGATTATTGCAACTATGTTCGGATGGCTTCCTGTGTATTTATGGATATTATTCGGATGTGTATTCTTCGGAGGAGTACATGATTATGGTTCATTAGTTGCTTCTTTAAGACATGAAGGTAAATCTATCGGAGAAGTTATAAGACATAATGTTAGCCAAAAAGGTAAAATAATGTTTACTCTATATGCATTTATTACTATTTGTTTAGTAGTAGCTGCATTCTTAGATATTACTGCCGGCACTTTTGCTGTAAATGTTGATAATTACAGAGAATCTGCTGCTGCTGGTACTGCAAGTATGCTGTTTATCGTTTTGGCTCTGTTATTCGGCTTCTTAGTTTATAGAAGAGGTGTTAATGTTGCTCTTTCAACAATAATCGGTGTTATATTATTAACATCTATTATTTTTATATCTGATAAATTCCCATTTTTGACTTTACAAAAAGTACATTGGCAGATTATATTAGTAATATATATAATTTGTGCTTCTTTAATGCCTGTTTGGATACTGCTTCAGCCTAGAGACTATTTATCTTCATTCTTGCTTTATGCTATGGTAATCGGAGGCGTTGTTGGTTTAGTAATAATGAGACCTGCTTTGCAAACTCCTGCATTTACCAGCTTTATGCCTAGTGCAGGAAACTATCTATTCCCAATACTTTTCATCACTGTTGCATGCGGTGCTATATCAGGATTCCACGCTCTTGTTAGTTCTGGTACTAGTGCTAAGCAGCTTAATAGTGAAAAAGATGCAAAATTAGTAGGATATGGTGCTATGCTTATCGAAGGTATAGTTGCTATAGTGGCATTAATGAGTGTTTCTGCTGTTGCCGGAAACGGACAAGGCACACCTGCTGCTAGATTTGCTACTGGTGTTGCTACTTTTATGACTTCTTTCGGAATACCATTAAGTATAGGTAAAACTTTCGTTACTTTAGCATTTGCTTCTTTTGCTTTAACTTCTTTAGACAGTGCTACTCGTATTGGAAGATACTTGATACAGGAATTAGGCGAATATACTGCTGCTGACGGAAGAGTACATAAAACTATATTAACTAATCCTTATATAGCTACATGTATTACTGTTATTGTATCTTTAGGATTTACTCTTTATGGTTATGGAAGAATCTGGCCTATATTCGGAAGTGCTAATCAATTATTAGCAGGATTATCATTATTAGCTGTTGCTGCTTGGATAAAAAATCGTCAGGGAAGAAATTCTTGGGAAAATATCATTCCTTTGACTTTTATGTTCATAGTTACTCTTTCAGCTTTAGGCTTAGTTGTTTATAATAATATAGCAAAAGCTACTTTTGACGGTTATGTATTAGCTGCTATAGCTCTTGTTATGATAATATTAGCTGTTGTTGAATTATTCATCACAGGACAATGGGCTAAAGGATTATCTAAAGAAACCGCTTCTAACCCTAATGATCCTATTAAAAACAAATAATTTCAATTAAATATCTCAAACTCCCCTTTCATAAAATAATTATGGAAGGGGATTTTTTAATTTATAATCATCATAAAACTTGTAAATATTTATATAATTTTTTAATCTAATTAAATTTTTAGCTTTGCCGATATAATATATGTATTATATTCCAAATAAAGGTGAAATATTTTCTATTATTATGTCTAATAAAAAATTTAAATTAAAAGAAGAAAAAGCTGTATTTGCTGATATTAGATCTGCTATATCTATTTCGATATTTGATAGTGAAATTAATAATTATGACGGAAGTGTTGATACTGATGTTAGAAGAGCTGTTATGTATAATAAAATAGTATTTGAAAATTTAGTAAAGCGTCTATTTTCATACCAAGCAAGCAGAGAAGATAAAAAAGACAGATTAAAAGAATTATCTCTAATTAAAATGATAAAAAATGACAGTGTATCTTTATCTAAAGAAAGACTTTATTATATAGAAAATCCTAATGAAAAAACATTTGAGTTTTTAAATGATGTATTAGATAAAAATAAAAAAGTAAGGGGATATAGCGAATATATACTTTACTCATTATTTAATCATTATTTTGACTATATAAAAAATTGATAGTTTTAAATATTATCCTTAATAAAATTATATATAGAGGATTTTATTATTATGAAAAAAATTATTACAATATTTATAATATCTATTTTTGTATTATTATCATCATTATTATTTGCTCAGAATGCCGCACCTAATGACGAAAGAAATATAGACAGAGAATTCTATAATGCAGAAAAGCTTTTCTTTCAAAAAAAATACAATTTTGCAAGAGAAGCATTTTTATTATATCTAAAAAGAAGACCATTATCAACAAATGATATGCTGTATTATTATATAGGAGCATGTTATTTTCAAGATAAACAATATGAAAATGCAATAGATTATTATAAATTAGCATTTGATATAAATGATTCATATTCATACTGCAATAATATAGCAAACTCATATTATCAGTTAAAAAATTATGAAGATGCTTTAGTTTGGTACAATAGGGCTGTACAGCGTCTGCATTCTCCTTTTAATATCAAATTAAATTATGAAGTATTAACTAATTATACAATTTCCCAAAATGCAGTAACAAATACAATATTTATATTTGATGTAAATAATACAGCTGCTGATGAGTTTACAGATAATACACCTATAGGAAGCAATGAATACAGTTTAGATAATGATACTAATAACATAATATCAGCTGATACTAATTATATATCTGATGCCGTAAATAATTTAAATCAGGAAAATGAAAATATAAAAAATGCATTTGATAATACATTTACAAAACTTCCATTATTTACTAATATTATTATAACAAATACATATACAAATGAATATGAATTTACAAATACAACAGTAATTTTTGAAGCCAATAATAATTTTAATCTTGAAGTTGTTGATCCTTCTGTATCTGATACATCTCTTCCTCCAACTATATACACAAATGATACTATAACAGGAAATTCTAATAATGTTTCTTTTATTACAAACTCTACATCAACAGGCACTGCTTATGTAATAACAGAAGAAAATCCTTTTACAGTAACTAATATAGTCATAATGACTAATATTATAGATACAAACGGCAATATGACAGAAATAAAAACTAATATAGCCTCAGTAGATGCATATAATACTTGGGCTTTATATTATAGTGCATATCTTAATATGGGGCATACATTTCTTGCAATGGGAGAAATAACTAATGCTGCAATATCCTATGAAATATTTTTAACTAATGTAGGCAGCGATTATTATCAAAGAGAATCTTTAGAAAGAGTAATATCATTAATAAGAAGCAATGACACATCTGTTAAATTTATTCCTTTTACAAATAATTATAGAGTAAATACAAATAATGACGGAAGCATCACAACAGAAAATATATTACCTAATTTTGATTATGCGAGAGAAACAATATATCCTAATGGAGTTAGAATAATATATGAAAACGGAAAAATAGAAAAAACAAAAATATATTCAAATAATTATGAAATTTCAGATACTATATATCCTTATGGAAAAAGAGAAATAGAAACCATATTTGAAAATGGCGATAAAAGAGTAGAAACTTATATGATAGATAATTCAAAATCTATCCATACAAAAACATCATCAGGAGATAATTTTGAATATACATTATATCCTGACGGCTCTTTCATAAATAGAAAAACTTTAGATAGTAATAAAACATTTGTTTCTGAAAAATCTGACGGTTCTATTACCACAAATTATAAAGATGATAATGGAACATTCTTCTACAGCAGAAGTTTAGACGGAACTGAAGTAAAAAGAACTGAAGATAATTTAGGAAATATTAAAACAGAAACAAAAAGAGTTGATGGTGCTGTTATAGTAAAAACAGAAAATCCTGACGGAAGCTATATTGTAGTTGCCAATTATACAGACGGAAGTATAGGAACTACAGCAGTTGATACTAATGGAATAAGCAATTTAAAAATAGTTTATCCTGACGGAAGAGTTGAAGAGAGAAGCTCATCAGATTCAGGTATGGGTACATTCTCATATAATGTAAAATCTGATGACGGAAGCATAATAACAAAAACATATAATGAAGACGGATCTTTTACTGTTATAACAAAAAAAGTTGACGGCACAATAATAAAAGATACAGTTGCTGAAGATACTATAAGCGAAATAACAATGCCTGACGGAACTGCTATAAAAAGAATTATAAGACAGGACGGCTCAAGAGAAACTACAACGCTTAATAGAGATTCAACTACCATAACAGAAGTAGTATCAGCAGACTCAAGCAGTATAACAACAACTATTAAGCCTGACGGTTCAAGCATATCTGTGATAAGAGATATTGCAGGAAATACAGAAACTACAGCAGAAGAGGCTGACGGAAGTATTTCTATTACAAAAACTTATACAGACGGAAGAAGCAGCGTTAATGAAGTCAGAGCAGACGGCGTTACTATAACTATAGAAAATGACGGCAGAAATAAAACTACTTTGGCAAAAGATTCCGAAGGATATGTACTTGAAATGAAGCAGTATAGAAATGAAAATCCTGAAATAACATTAACTGATTCTTTAGGAGAGGCAGTTGAAGCAGAAACTGCTAAGACAGTAATAAGAAGAATGGATATAAATATAAAAGTTGAAGATATTAATAATCTTAAGCTGCCGCCTGAACCTATACCAGAAGAAAAAGAAAATACTGAAAATATATCTGCTGATGATAATATAAATACTGATGATAATATAGATTATAATATGAATGCTGATAATAATACTGATGATGATAATATTTTGCCTGATACAGCTGAACAATAAAAAATTAATTATAAAGTAAAACGCTTAAAAAAATAGCTATGACTAATAATCATAGCTATTTTTATTATATTTAAAATAATCCTTTTATATTTCCATTTTCATCTATATCTATACTGCATGCAGCTGGAATCTTAGGAAGTCCGGGCATATCAATTATTCCTCCAGCCATAACAACTATAAATCCCGCACCTGAAGAAAGTCTTATATCATCAACATTTAATGTATACCCTTTAGGAGCATTCAATAAAGACGGATTATCTGATATAGATTTTTGTGTTTTTGACATACATATCGGAAGATTTCCAAAAGACATATCCTCTATTTTTTTAATCATTTTTAAAGCTTTATTAGAAAACTTAATCTCCCCTGCCCCGTATATTTCTTTGCATATAATTTCTATTTTCTCTTTTACGCTTTTTTCCAAATCATAAAGAGGCTTATAATTGGACTCCAAAGCATTTTTTACTACTTTATGAGATAAATCTATACTGCCTTCTCCTCCTTTAGCCCAAACTTCGCATAATGAAACATCAATACCCATATTCTCACAATGCTTTATTATGCATTCAATTTCTTTATCAGTGTCGGCAGAAAATTTGTTTACAGCAACTATTACAGGAATATTATATTTATGCATATTTTCAATATGTTTATCCAAATTTTCAAATCCCTTATTTAAAGCATCTAAGTCCTCTTTATTAATATCCAAAGCCCCGCCATGATGCTTTAATGCTCTTATAGTAGCAACCAAAACTATACAATTAGGCTTCAAATCAGCAATACGGCACTTTATATCAAGAAATTTTTCAGCTCCTAAATCGGCGGCAAATCCAGCCTCTGTAATAGTATAATCAGAAAGCTTCAAAGCCATTTTAGTAGCAAGTATAGAATTGCATCCATGTGCAATATTAGCAAAAGGTCCGCCATGAACTATAACAGGAGTATTCTCAAGAGTTTGAACTAAATTAGGTTTTATAGCATCTTTAAGCAATGTACAGCATGCACCTTCTATTTTTAAATCTTTTACCTTTAATGGATTATCATTTATATCATAAGCAAATATAATATTTCCTATTCTCTCTTTCAAATCCATTAATGAATTAGACAAACAAAGTATAGCCATAATCTCAGATGATACAGTTATTTGAAATGATGACTGCCTTACCATACCGTTTTCATTTCCTCCAAGACCTATAACAATATCCCTTAATGCCCTGTCATTCATATCCAAAACTCTTTTAAATACTATCTTTTTAATATCTATATTCAATTCATTTCCATGCTTAATATGATTATCAATACATGCTGATATCAAATTATGTGCACTTGTTATAGCGTGAAAATCTCCGTTAAAATGCATATTAATATCTTCCATAGGCACAATTTGAGAATAACCTCCTCCGCAGGCTCCTCCCTTTATGCCGAATACAGGACCAAGAGAAGGTTCTCTTAAAGCTGCTGCTGCATTTTTTCCTATTTTATTTAAGCCCTGAGTAAGACCTATAGTAACAGTGGATTTGCCTTCCCCTGCAGGTGTAGGAGTTATGGCTGTTACTAAAATTAATTTTCCGTCTTTTTTATCTTTTAATTTATCTAATAATGATAATTCAATTTTGGCTTTATATTTGCCGTAAACTTCATAATCTTCATCTTTTAAATTAAGTTTTTCTGCTATTTTTTCTATTCTTAATAATTTACATTCCTGAGCTATTTCTATATCAGATTTCATTATAATCTCCAAAATATAGTTTTTATTTATTTAACAATATACTATAATTTACAAATATTTGATACTATATAAAATTTAAAAAATAAAAAAATATTATTGAATTTTGTCAAATTATTATTATAATCTTTCAAAAATGTTTAAAAATTATTTTTTAATTTATATTAAAAGGATTAATTAATGGATAAAGTAAATGTAAGTTTAATCGGAGTTGGAAGAATGGGACAGTTCCATTTGAATGTTATAAGTCAGATAAATAGTATAATTTTATCAGGAATATATGATGCCGATGAAAAACATCTTAATGAAATATCACAGAAGTATAATATAAAAAAATTTTCAAGTATAGATGAGGCTGTAGATAATTCAGATGCTGTAATAATAGCAAGCCCTACAGTTCATCATTTTGAAATAGCAAAAAAAGCAGTAATGAAAGGAAAGCATGTATTAGTAGAAAAGCCGATGACAGAAACTTATGCTCAGGCTGTAGAATTGGAAGAGATTGTAAAACAAAAAAATGTTATATTTCAGGTAGGACATGTTGAAAGATTTAACGGCGCTGTTCAGGAACTTCATCATATAATAGAAAAACCTTATTTAATAGAAGCAAGAAGATTAGCACCTTTTACTCCGCGTATTACGGATGTAGGAGTAGTATTTGATATAATGATACATGATTTGGATATAGTAACATCTTTAGTAAAAAAACCTATTATAAGATTCTCAGCAAATGGAAAAAGAATAAGAACCAATAATGAAGATATTGCTAGTGCATTATTAGAATTTGAAGATTCAACAATAGCAGTAATAAGTGCAAGCAGAGTAACTCAGGAAAAAATAAGAACATTAGCTATAAGTACAGAAGAAGCATATTTTATACTAGATTATGCCACTCAGGATATAACTATACATAGACAGGCAGCAAGCCAAAGCAATATAAAAACTTCAATAGGAATTAATTACAAACAAGAATCTATAATAGAAAGAGTATTTATACATAGAGATAATCCTCTCAAATTAGAAGATGAACATTTTGCTAACTGCATATTAGGAAAAGATAAAAGATTTGTATCTATTGAAGATGATGTAAATACTATAAAATTAACAGAAGAAATTTTAAAAGAAATAAAAAAGACTTGGTAGTAATTTTACCATGCATAAAAATAATTGCTTAGAAATATAATTAAAAAAATTAATTATACTAAGCAATTATATTAATTAATATAAAGCAGTTTATATTTAAAAATAATACCTGCCTCCTATACTAATTCTTCCAAAACCAGCTTTATTAATTTTATCAGAATATCCAAGTTTTTTGCCATCTGGTACTAAATGTATGCCTCCGCCAAATTCTAATACTATTCCAATATGTTTATTTACATTTATATTAAAACCAGCTCCTCCTCCTACTTCCCAATAATAAGGAGATTTAAATAAAAATTTTGTATTTTTGTCAGAATCAAAAGATAAAAATCCAAAGCTGAAAAAAGCAAAACCATATCTTGCTATACTTATCTTATCATGATATTCATCATCTCCTCCGAAAGTAAATTTCTGCATAATGCCTAATTGATACATTTTAGGACTTTCATCATATATTTTAGAGCCTGTAATAGAAGTATAGCTTTTTATTTGAAAATTATTATATTTCATTATTTTAAATCCTAATTCTATATTAACAATTGTTTTTATAGAATCAACTGTACTGAATAATCCTATAGAAAAAAATCTATTATCTAATACAGACTGAAAACCTTTATTATCATTATTTTCTTCATTTTCTTTACTTTCTTCTGCATTTAATATAGTAAATAAATTAAAAAATATAATATTCACCATAAGAATATATCTTAATATTTTCATTATATCTCCAAAAATAATAAATCAATAAATAAACAAAGGAAAAAATTATGCTGTAAATTAACATTCTTCTTTATTATTCTCTTTTAAACTATTTATATTCTCTATATTCTCATTTTCTTTTATAGTTCTTATCTGAGTGAAGAAATAGAAATATTTAGAAATAAAAAGTATTACAAGAGCAATTCTAGCATACAAATTATTAACAAAAATAAATGTAATAATCAGCATAGCACTGACAGGTAAAAGTATAGTGAGTTTAGATTTCAAAGTCATAGCTCTTGATTGAACAAAACTTTCTAAATATTTTTTATATAATTTTGTAGACAAAAACCAATCATGAAATTTTTTAGAGCCCTTTGCAAAAAAGAAAGAAGCAAGAAGAAGAAAAGGCGTTGTAGGAAGTATTGGAACAACTATCCCAACTACGCCAATACCTACGAAAATAAAGCCTAAACATATAAATAATATTCTCATATTTAATACCTTTAAAATCTATTTTTCATATTGCAGACAATCATAACAAAAATATGTTTTAAAGCTATAGCAGGATTATGAAAAATCATTCTTTTTCCAGAAAAAAACATTATTTTTTTTATTTTTTCTTTCATATCATTATTTTTTTCATATCCTTATTTTTTATAGCAATGAGAAGTACATACACTGCAGAATGTTTTTGTAGAAATGAATCTGCATTTTGACGTTCTTTCACAAGCATAATTTCACATTCTTTTACAAATGTTTTATTATAAATTTTATATAATTATATCTGCAGTACAATAATATAAAATAATATATTATTTTTATAATTTATTTTTCTTTTACAGCTATCATATTTATTACATTTACAATACTTTTAAATATATATAATATGTATTTTTAAGATACATATAAATTAGTATTTATTTTCTAATTTGTTAGTGTATACTAACATTTAAACAAAAAAAGTCAATGCTTTTCTATATACGAAACATATATATTTATAAATATTTCAATTGTTTTATATATTTTTTTGATTTAAATTATAAAATATAGGCTTAATACAATATTAAAATAATTTTCAAATATAAGAAATATAAAAAAATTCATATAATACTATTTTAATAATTGAAAAAAAATTATATTGGTATATTATTATTCAAATAAAAATTTTATTAAATAATAGATGTTTATGGAGGAAACATGGCTGTATCTAAGAAAAAAGCAGCAGATAAATCTTCATCAAAAAAGGTTTCCAAATCTGCTAAAAAAACAGTTGCTGCAAAAAAATCAGCACCTAAATATTATGTATCAGAGACTCCTTTAAAGAGTGCTGATAAAGAAATTTTTGCAGCAATGAAAAATGAGTATAAAAGAGAAGTTAATGGCTTTGAACTTATAGCTAGTGAGAATATAGTTTCACGTGCTGTTATGGAAGCACAGGGCTCTATATTCACAAATAAGTATGCTGAAGGCTATCCGTCAAAAAGATATTATGGCGGATGCAGTGAAGTTGATATTGTAGAAAATTTGGCTAGAGAAAGAGCTAAAAAATTATTCAATGCACCTTTTGTGAATGTACAGCCTCATTCTGGTTCTCAGGCTAATATGGGAGTTTATATGGCAGTACTTCAGCCCGGAGATACTTGTTTAGGATTATCTTTAGATTCAGGAGGACATTTAACACATGGCAAGAATGTAAATTTCTCCGGAAAAATTTATAATTTTGAACACTATAATGTAAGAAAAGATACTATGCAGATAGATTATGATGAAATCAGAGATATAGCCAAAAGAATTAAGCCTAAATTAATAGTTGCAGGCGGAAGTGCTTATCCTAGATTCATTGATTTCAAAAAATTCAGGGAAATAGCAGATGAAACTGAATCTCTATTAATGGTTGATATGGCTCATATTGCAGGACTTGTTGCAGCAGGAATTCACCCAAGCCCTGTTCCTTATGCACATTTTGTTACAGGTACAACACATAAAACTTTAAGAGGTCCTAGAGGCGGATACATCATTTCTACACAAGAAGATTTGGCTAAAAAAATAGATAAAACAATATTTCCAGGTATACAAGGAGGACCTTTAATGCATGTTATAGCTGCTAAGGCTGTATGTTTTAAAGAAGCTTTGGACTCTAAATTTATTAAATATCAGGAACAAGTTGTAAAAAATGCTGAAGCTATGTCTAATATGTTTTTAGCAAAAGGTTATGAATTAATTTCAGGCGGTACTGATACTCATTTAATATTAATAGATGTAAAAAAATCTAAAGGCATAACAGGACAGCTTGCAGAAACTATTTTAGATAAGGCTCATATAACAATAAATAAAAATGGAATACCTTATGATACCGAATCCCCAATGGTCACAAGCGGAATAAGACTTGGAACGCCTGCTGTAACTACAAGAGGATTAAAAGAAAAGGATGTTATGGAATTAGCACAATATATAGATGAAGTTTTAAGCAATAGTAATGATGAAAAAGTTATTAATGCTGCCGCCAAAAAAATAACTGCTCTATGCAAAAAGTTTCCTATGTATAAATTTATAGCTGATATGTAATATATCATTTATAAAGGGGGCATCAAATCAATGAAGCCCCTTTATTAATTTTATAATAATTAATTAAATAAATTTAGAATCTCTTCTTCTGTCAAATTTTCTTCTATAATTTTTTTAAGCAAATCATCATCTCCTAAAGCATCAGCTAAATCAGCTATTGCATCCTGATGGCTGTCAGCATCTTCAGCAGCCAATGTGAAAAATAAATATACTTTTTTTTCTGTCTGATAAAAGTCCACACCATTTTTAACTTTCAATAAACTCATACCCTTTTTTATAACGCCCTCTTCAGGTCTTGAATGAGGCATAGCGACACCGTCAATTAAAACTATATAAGGTCCGTTTTTTATTACATTTTCTATGATAGAATCTATATACCTAGCTTCTATATTCTCAGCATCTAAAAGAGGTTTTGCAGCTATTCTTAAAGCCTCCTGCCAATCTTTTACGCTTTCTGCGATTTGCACTTTGCCGTTTAGCATTTCTTTTAACATATTAAATCCTTAATTTTTAATTATTATTTTTTATATAATTACAGTATTACAGTTAATAAAAACTATAATTCTATATAATCAAATATTTCATTTATCTTATCTAAAACTATATAAGCACCTTTATCTATAAGTTCTTCCCTGCTGTAACTATTAGTAATAGCAGCAGATTTTATATCAGCTTTTTTTGCCGCTTCAATACCAGCCAAACTATCTTCAAATATTAATACATCATTTTTTTTCAAATCATTATTATAATTTTTTAGAAGCTCAAATGCATGCAGAAATAAATCAGGTTCAGGCTTAGCTTTTAATTTTTCATTAAAACATGAATAATCTTTAATATATTTGGATATTCCCTTTATATCAGAATATTTTTTTACATATTTAATATTACTATTAGATGCTATAACAACATTTAAACTCTTAAATCTCTCTAAAGTTTCTATAACTCCGTCAAATAAATTTAAATCAGTTTCAAGCAATTTATAAAAATATTTTTCAGTATCATCAAAAAAATTATCAGGAACATAATGTCCTTCTTTTTTTAAAATATTACGCATATCATTTGTCTGCATACCCGCCATAGATTCAAAATCAACATCTTTAAGTATATTCATTTTATCAGCAACTGCTATCAATGACTTTGTATATATGCTCTCACTATCAACTAATGTGCCGTCAAAATCAAATATTATAGCTTTAGGTCTTATTATATCCATATAATATTCCTTAAAATATAAAAATAGCTATTTAAAGTATTTATTATTTTACAATATATATAAATATGATATAATAATAATACTTAAATTTCAAGGAGATTTTATTATGAAATTAGACAAAATACAGAAATTTGGAAGATATTTAAGCAATATGGTACAACCTAATATTGCAGCTTTTATAGCTTGGGGATTAATAACTGCTTTCTTTATACCTACAGGCTGGTTTCCAAATGAAAAGTTAAATGGCTTAGTTTCTCCAATTCTTACATATCTGCTTCCTATACTGATAGCATATTCAGGCGGAAATATGGTTTACGGACATAGAGGGGGAGTTGTAGGAGCTATAATGGCTGCAGGAGTTATTGTAGGTTCAAATATACCTATGTTTTTGGGAGCAATGATTACAGGACCTTTAGGAGCATTTTTAATAAAAAAATTAGACGGATTAATAGTATCTAAAATACCTACTGGTTTTGAAATGCTTGTTAATAATTTTTCAGCTGGAATATTAGGTATGATATTAGCTATTATATCTTTATTTATTATAGGACCTATTGTAGAAGCTATAAGCAATGCTTTATCATCTGGAGTAAAAGTATTGGTAGATTTAAAATTACTGCCTTTGGTTTCAATATTAGTAGAACCTGCCAAAGTATTTTTCTTAAATAATGCTATAAATCACGGAGTTTTCTCTCCTATAGGAATACAGCAGGTAGCCGAAACAGGAAAATCAATATTCTTCACAATAGAAACTAATCCCGGACCTGGTTTAGGAGTATTATTAGCATATACTTTATTCGGCAAAGGGCGTTCCAAAGCAACAGCACCGGGAGCTGCTATTATACACTTTTTCGGAGGAATACATGAAATATATTTCCCTTATATATTGATGAATCCTATATTAATTTTAGCATTAATTGCAGGCGGTATGAGCGGAGTTTTAACTACATTAATACTTAACGGCGGACTTATAGCCGTACCTGCACCCGGCTCTATAATAGCAATATTAGCAGTAACACCTAAAGGAGGTTTTTTAGCTACAATATTAAGCATAGTAATTGCAGCTGCTGTAACATTTTTAATTGCTTCAATATTCGTAAAAAAATCGCCTGAAGAAGATTTAGAAAATGCAATAGAAAAAAGCAAAGCTAATAAAATCACAAATACTGATGATACAGAAAAAGAAGATAAAGAAAGTAAAGAAGATAATGATATAAAAATAACAGAAATTAGTTTTGAAGATGCAGTAAAAAAACTAGAAATAAAAAAGATAGTTGTAGCATGCGATGCAGGAATGGGTTCAAGTGCTATGGGAGCTGCTGTACTTAAAAGAATAGCTAAAGAAAGAGGTTTGGAAAATGTTGCTATATTAAACTCTGCTATCTCTAATTTAGATGACAGTGCCGATATAATAATAACGCAAAAATCATTGACTAATTTAGCTAAAGAAAAAATGCCGAATAAAATACATTTAAGCATTAATAATTTTATGGATAAAAATTTCTATAATGAAATAGTGGATAAAATAAAAGAAAATCAAAAATAAGGAGTTAGCATAATGAAAAAGATGATTCAAATTGGTGCAGGAAATATAGGAAGGGCTTGTGTTGGAAGATTATTTCACGAGGCTTTATATGAAGTATATTTTTCTGATATAAATACTGAACTTCTATCTATGATATCAGATAAAAAATCTTATAATATAAGAATGGTTGGGAAAGATGTTGATAAAACTATAAAAATAGATAAAGTTGATAAAGTACCTGAAGATGAAGAAAGTTTATTAAAATTATTTGATGATATAGAAATTATAACAACTGCTGTAGGGGTTAATATACTTCCTAAAATAGCACCATTTATTTTTAAAGCTGTAAAAAGAAGATATGATGCCAAAAATGAAAAAGTATTGAATGTTATTGCCTGCGAAAATACTACAAATGCTTCTTCAAAATTAAAAGATAGTGTTTATGAACTTGCAGATGATAATATAAAAAAATGGATGGAAAATAAAACAGCTTTTCCTAATGTTGCAGTTGACTGCATAGTTCCTAATATAAAAAATTCAGATCCCCTTACAGTTACATGCGAAAATTTTGCTGAGCTTATAATTGATAAAAATGTTTTTGTAGGAGATTTGCCTCAAGTTGAAGGTTTATATTTAAAAGAAAACCTAGATGCTTATGTTGAAAGAAAATTATTTACTTTAAATACAGGACATGCCATAACAGCATATTTAGGATTTATAAATAATAAAAAAACTATATATGAAGCTGTAAATGATGAAGGCATTAAAGATATAGTATTGGGTGCTATGAGAGAAAGCGGTGCTGTTTTGGTAAAAAGGCACGGATTTAAAGAAAATGAGCATGAAGCTTATATACAGAAAATATTAAGCAGATTTTTCAATCCTTATTTAGAAGATTCAGTTTTGAGAGTAGGAAGAGAACCTATGCGTAAATTATCATACAATGACAGGATTATAAAACCTATATTAGGAACTTTAGAATATAATTTAAAACATGATAATTTAGTTAAAGGAGCAGCCGCCGCTTTTCAATTTTACAGCGAAGATGATAATGAAAGTAAAGAGCTTAAAAAAATGCTTGAGAGCGAAAGTTTATATGATGTGATTATAAAAGTAACAGGATTAAAAAATGAAAAAGCATTATCTGATGAAATATATAATGCATTAAAAAATAAATAAAAATTATTATATTTGATAATAAATAATATATATGTTATAATTGCAGAATAAGAAAATTATTAAAAACATATAAAATAAGAAAGGAGTGTATGATTATGGGATTAAAATTAATCATTGCCAAAGATGCTAATGCAGTTGGAAAAAAAGCAGCAGCTGAAATTATTAATTTATTAAAAGTAAAAAAAGATGCCGTTTTAGGGCTTGCTACAGGAGGTACTGCTGAAGCTGTATATCCTCATTTAATAAAGGCTTATGAAAAAAAAGAAATAGATTTTAAGAATGTTAAGTCAGTTAACTTAGATGAATATAAAGGATTAGATGCCAAAAATGAGCAGAGCTACAGATATTTTATGAATAAAAATTTATTTGATCATATAAATATCGAGAAAAAAAATACTTTCGTACCTAAAGGCATAGGCGAAAAAGAAAAAATATTAAAAGAGTTTAATGATAAAATAGAAAAACTTCCTAGAGATATACAGTTATTAGGAGTAGGACCTAATGGACATATAGCTTTCAATGAGCCTGATGATTTTCTGCATGCGAATGCATTATGCATTAAACTTGATGAAAAAACTATCAAAGCTAATTCAAGATACTTTGCATCAGAAAAAGATGTGCCTAAAGAAGCATTCAGTATGGGTATGGGCGGAATATTAAAGGCTAAAAAAATAGTTATAGCCGCTATAGGAAAAGGAAAGGCTTCTGCTATGAAAGAACTTCTTACAAATGATAAAATTACATCAAAATGTCCTGTTACTTTCCTTAAACTTCATAATGATGTTGTTGTTATTATAGATCAGGAATTAGCCGATTCTATACCAGAAATTAAAAACAAAAAAGGAAGCAAAAAATAATAATATCATTTTAATTATTTAGTAAAGGGATAGTTTTTTAGTACTGTCCCTTTTTTTATTTGTTTAAAAACTTATTCTGCTATATTACCCTATTAAATTTACTTTTTTACTTTATATATAGCATTCTATTATATATATTTAATACTTTAATAATACAAAGTTTTTATTATATAATATTTTATTATTTTCATAAAAAATGGTTTTAACTATATATGCATATAAAAATTAGGATAAATAAAAATGAATAATAGTATAAAAAAGAAAGCAGTTTTAATAGTAGCTGACAGCTGCGGCGTAGGAGCATTGCCTGATGCTGAATACTTCGGAGATGAAGGAGCGAATACTCTTTCTAATTTGGCAAAAGCTAACGGCGGAATAAATATACCCAATATGGAAAGAATGGGTATTGGAAATATAGCAGATATAGAAGGCGTAGCTAAAAATAATAATGCTATTGGCTATTATGGAAAGGCTATGGAAACTTCTAAAGCAAAGGATACCACTACAGGACATTGGGAAATAGCAGGACTTATATCTGAAAAAGCTTTCAATACCTATCCTAATGGTTTTCCTGAAATAACTATAAAAAAAATAGAAGAGTTTTCAGGAAGAAAAGCGGTATGTAATAAACCTTATTCAGGCACAGAAGTTATAGATGATTATGCTGATGAACAGTTTAAAAACGGCTCTTTAATAGTATATACTTCTGCCGATTCTGTACTTCAGATAGCAGCACATGAAGATATAATACCCATAGATGAGCTATATAAAATATGCAAAAAATCCCTCGAAATATGTAATGAATATTCTCCTGCCGCAAGAGTAATAGCCCGTCCGTATATAGGAAGCAAAGGCAATTATAAAAGAACTGAAAGAAGACATGATTATTCTGTTCCTCCAAACGGAGAAACTATGCTTGACAGGATTAAAAATAATAATCTTCCTGTAATTGGAATTGGTAAAACGAGCGATATATTTGCAGGCGTAGGAATTACAGATAATAGACAGACGAATAAAAATAATCTTGATGGCATAGAGAAAACAATTAAAGCTATAAAAGAAACTGAAGAAGGATTAATATTTACAAATTTAGTTGATTTTGATATGCTTTACGGACATAGAAGAGATTATAAGGGATATAAAAATGCTTTAGAAGAATTTGATAAATATATTCCTGAAATGCTTGAAAATCTAAATGATGACGATTTATTTATTATAACGGCAGATCATGGATGCGACCCTACATATAAGGGAAGCGATCATACAAGAGAATATATACCGATACTTGCTTATGGTAAAAATCTAAGAAAAAATGTAAATATTGGTATAATGGATTCATTTGTTTCAATAGCGGCTGCTATAGAAAAACATTTGCTTGGCTATACTAAACTTCAGGGATCTTTTATATAGAAGTTTTATATAATTAAAAATAAATATCAAAAATAGTTGTGATTTTAATGTCAGAATATATTATTTTTTATCTGAAAATAGTATCATTGCAATAATACCTACAATGCTTCCAGTGATAAGAGATAGTATAAATACAGGCACAATTAAAAATCTAATATCAGGAAGTTTAAATAAATATTTAGACAAAAATGCCTGAGATAAATTGCTTGTTAATGCCCCTATTAAACTTACTCCTAAAATAGAAAAAGTATTTTTGAAACAGTTTATAAATTTCATAGCTATAACAGATGTTATGCCTCCGCATAATCCTAAATAAAAAGGAGGAGTTAGTATATAGGCAAAAACTAAAGCAACTGATACATTTTTTATTAATATAAGTAATAATAATTCCCTAAAACTAAATATATCTATAACCATCAGTATAATGACAAAAGAAAAACCTATTCTGAAATATGGTATAGGCTTTGGAAACATATTTTCTACTGCTGCAATAAATGATGATATAAAAGCAAAAAATATTATATCATATATTCTTCTTTTTCCTGAATGCGATTTTATATTTTCTAAAAATACCATAAATAACTCCTACTGAACTATAGAGTCTATTTCAATATCATTTTCTATATTTTTTTCAAACCTTATAGATATTCCATTAGGCATGCATATTATAGGTGCATTTTTAAGTATTCCTGCTTTAATGCATAATTTATCTCGGCAAGGCGATGAATTAAACATAATATGCCCATTACTTATAATTATTTTTGATTCTCCCAACAAGCCGTTAATTATAATATTTCTGTCTGTATTCAAATCATATCTGAAAGATTTATTATAAGAATCTATAATTATTTTACTGCTTTTATTTTGTATTAAATTTCCAGCATAAAAAATAGAAAAAATTATTATAAATAAAAATATTATTATATCGCCGTATTTTAATTTGTACATTTTTAATTAGTCTGCATATTATTAACAGCAGATGTATCTCTTTTTGTTATTTCAACATCAAAAAATGAAGGTTCTATTTCTAAAAGTTTTGTATGAATAGGTATATTAGCCTCAACAGATACATTTGAATATATTCCAGTATTTGTCATATATTTTAAATCAATATATAATATAATATCATCAATATATATATTAGTAAGTATAGTTTTATTAGCCTCTAAAACCAATCTGTCAATAACAAAAGCATTATCAGAATTAACATTAAATTTACTATTTAAATTATCTATATTAACTGCAATATTATTAAACTCTATTTTTTCTACATCTTTATTAAAAATTACATCTATATTAACCATAGATACATCAGATTTTATATTATAAGGTAAATTTATTCTTGATATTGCAGAATAATCTGAATACTTATCAGTTAAATCTACATTGTATGTTTTTACTTCATCTATTGATGATATGAGAGTTTTAGGACCTGATATTATAGTATTAGAAGGACTTACTAATATATTATCAACAGCCAAACCTGAATAAGCCTCTCCAATAGTAGGTACAGTTATAGGAACAGTTTTGTATGCAATCTCATCTAAAATAATAGGTATTTTATTCGGGTTTACTGCAATATTCATTTTGGAATAATCTATATCGCCTACAAAATATACATCATACATATTACTTCCTATTGATGCATTTGTAAGATCTATATAGGTGCTAAACTCTGTAGGAAGTTCATATACATTATCTTTGAAGCCTTTTAAAGTAATGGTAATATTTTCAGGAATACGATTTACTATTAATAATCTAGGAGGTATATTTCTAATTTCGACTTTTGTAATATAATCTTTTGTATATTCTTTTTGATATCTTACAAATAAAAATAATAGAAAAGACATCAAAAGGCATAATAATTTTACCCAAAATTTATTAGTTATAAAGCTTAACTTTTTTTTCAAATTAAATTTATTTAAATCAGATGTTTTTTTATCTCTCATTTTTTTATCTCTAAAAGCTCCCCAAGTCTTTTATCTAACTCTTCTCTAGTTAAATTATATTCCAATATCCCATTATGAACGATAGATACACATTGCGTCTCTTCTGAAACTACAATCACAACTGCATCTGTCTGATCCGACACTCCAAGTGCTGCTCTATGTCTTGTACCAAGTCTTCTATTTTTTATTTTAGGCTCTATTTCTGTAAGAGGTAAATATGCACTGGCTGCTGCTATTCTATTTTCTATTATTACAGCTGCACCATCGTGAATAGGGTTATTCTTAAAAAATATAGATTCAATAAGCTCCATAGATATATCAGCATTAAGTTTTACAGCACTATCAACTAAAGAATGAAGGGATATATTTCTTTGAAAAACAATTAATGCCCCATAACCTTTATATGATAAATTAAAAGTAGCACTTAATATCTTTTGTATCTGATCTTCATCATACCTAAATGAATTCTTAAGAAAAGCCCTTCCTCCCAATATTCTAAGAGCATGCTTTATCTCTGCCTGAAAAAGAACAACTATTGCTATAAGCCCCACTTGGAAAAATTGATCAAATATCCATGATAATGTATAAAGACCGAATACTTTTGCTATTAAAGTTATGAAAAATAATATTATAAAACCTATCGCTATGCTGTATGACCTTGTATTATAGATAAGAATATAAATTATATAAAATAATGCCGCAACAAATAATATATCAAGGGCGTAAAAGAAATACTTCCAATTTGTAGTTGATATAAAATTATTTATAAAATAAAGCATAACTTTTATATTATATCATAATATATATATTTGTAAATATAATTTTATTGGTAATTACATACAAAATTTACCCTTTAAAAATAAAAATACTTGACTTACCCAATATATAGCTTATCTTATATAAGAGGTGATAAATATGACTAAAAACTTTAATACTATAATTGATTTTTTAGAGCATTTCAAAGATGAAGAAACTTGTTTGAAGTATTTAAAAGAAATAAGATTTAAAAATGGCGAGTTCTGTCCTCATTGCGGTTATAGTAAAATATATACTTTTAAAGACGGTAAAACTTATAAATGTGCCAAATGTAGGAAACCATTTTCTATTAAAGTAGGTACTATATTTGGAGATTCTAAAATACCTCTTAAAAAATGGTTTTTAGCAATATTTTTACTTTGGAATAATCATAAAGGTATATCATCAATACAGTTAGCTGAACAATTAGGCGTAACTCAAAAAACAGCTTGGTTTATGGCTCAAAGAATAAGAGAAGCATACGATAAAGGAAGTATCAATAAAAGTAATATATTTGAAGTAGATGAAACTTATATAGGCGGTAAAGAAAAAAATAAAGGGCTGTCCTAGATAACTAAAAAAGCTCCTT
>NZ_CAJTQJ010000042.1 GCF_910578695.1 uncultured Brachyspira sp. | reverse complement strand
TTTAAAATTTCTTCTACACTATTATTCATAACAATATTCTGCCTAAAAATATAATTTATAATACAATGAATAAAATAACAGTCAAGAAAATAATATAATTTTTTAATATTTTTTATTAATTAAATATTAATTTCTTAATTTAATTTCAAATATATTTAAATAAATATTTTTAAATACTTTTGGCAAGTATCTATATTCATATTACTTTTAGTTTTAATATACTGATAAAACTTATAGGTATATATAATTAAAATTATTTGTTTTTTTACTTTATATATATTATAATGTTTTTCTAGTTATGTATTTTTATAATTATTAATTTTTAATGATGATTTAGATTTAATAAAAAAAATTATTTTTTGCAGTATATAATAAATATTTGCAATATAATAATTAAACAAAGGAATAAAATGATTTCAGTAGAAAATTTAAACAAATATTACGGTGATTTTCATGCTTTAAAAGGCATAAGTTTTGAAATAAAATCAGGCGAAATAGTAGGAATATTAGGACCAAACGGAGCAGGGAAATCCACCACTTTAAGAATACTCACATGCTACATTTCTCCTACAAGCGGTAATGCCTTTATTGACGGAAAAAGTATATTAGATAATGAAAGAGAAGTAAAAAAAATTATAGGATATCTACCTGAATCAGCCCCGCTTTATGATGATATGAGCGTATTTGATTATTTAGTTTATATGGCGGATATTCAGGAGCTTGAAAGAAGCCGTTTAAATGAAAGACTTAAATATGTTGTAAATGCATGCAGCCTTAAAGATGTTATATCAAAATCAATAGGCGAACTTTCTAAAGGATATAAACAGAGAACAGGCATTGCAGGAGCAATTATTCATGACCCAAAAATACTTATATTAGATGAGCCTACTAATGGGCTTGACCCTAATCAAATAGCAGAAATAAGAGAACTTATAAAAGAGCTTGGAAAAGAAAAAACTGTGCTTATATCCACTCATATATTAAGCGAAGTTGAGGCTGCTTGTTCAAGAGCTATAATTATTAATCAGGGCAATGTTATAGCAGATGCTGACCCTAAGCATTTAAGTTTAAATAATAATAATAAAAATAAATTAAATGTAAGAATAAAATTATCCCTTAAAACTGATGATGATAATAATCAAATAATAGAAAAACTTAAAAAAATAGAAAATGTTTATGATGTTAAAGCAGAAAATAATGGAAATTTAAAACATATTACAATATACTCAAATGATGAAGAGCCTAGAGAGAAAATTTATAATTTCATAAAAAATACAGATTGGCTAATATATGAAATGATGAAAGAGAGGGAAAATTTAGAAGAAGTATTCCATACTTTAACAAAAGGAGATAAATAAGTGCAGTCTATAAGTTATACTATAAATAAATCTAATATTATATTAAAAAAAGAATTAAGACATATTTTCTTTTCGCCTATAGCATATATATTTTCAGCAATATTTTTGATAGTAAGCGGAGTATATTTTTTCTCAAGATTCTTTATAATTCAGCAGAATAATATGCAGGATTTTTTCAGCATTCTGCCTTTAATACTTTCTCTAATAATACCTCCTATAACAATGGGGCTTTTATCAAGCGAGTTTTCAAGCGGTTCTTATGAGCTTATAAGTACTCAGTCGGTTTCTGCATTGGAAATTATATTGGGTAAATTCTTTTCTGCTGTTATATTTATGCTTTTTGCTTTGATACCTACAATACTATACCCTATAACATTAACTTTTTTGGGAAGACTTGATATAGGACCTGTAATAGCGGGATATATAGGAAGTATATTTCTTATAATGTCATTATGTGCCATAGGTATATTTGCCTCATCTATAACAAAAAATCAGATAGTAGCTTTGATTGTAGGGCTTGCAATTATGATATCTTTAAATATGTTTTTAAGATATTTAACTTTGATTTTTCCTTCAGCAGTTAATATTATAGAAGTTATAAGCGGAGATTATCATTTTGCTAATATTGCAAGGGGGGTATTAGATTTAAGGGATATTGTTTATTTCTTATCTGTTACTATAATATTTTTATATTTATCAAATATTATACTGGAAAATAGAAAATAATTTACGATATTAAAAAATAAAAATAGGAAAAATAAAATGAACAAAAATATTGCAAAAATTATAATTTTGCTTGTTATATTGGCGGCTATAAGCATAACAGCTTTTATAACAACAAAACAAAATCGTAAAAAATTAGAGGCTAATAAACCTAGAACTCAGCTTTTTGAGCTTAATGAGACAAATGTTACGAAATATGAATTAAGATATTCTAATGAGCCTATTATAGTAGAAAAAATAAATGAAACTTGGAAAATAATATCTCCTTCTAATGATTATCAAATAGATCAGTTAGAGGCATTTGCAAATGTTAAAAACTTCAATACTTTAAATATTGATATGACTATAACAAATCTTTCAGAGCTTGAATCATTCGGACTCGAAAATCCAAGCAGTGAATTTACAGTTTGGGAGGGTAATAAAGAACATAAAGTACTTGTAGGAAATAAAACTCCTGATGAAGAAAGATACTATGTAAAATATGATGATGAGTATTTCAGTGTTGAATTTATATATATAGAGGCATTGAAAAAAACTATTGATATGCTTAGAGATAAGCAGATTTTCAGCAAGCCTATATATATAGATTCTGTAATTAAAACAGAAAGCAGCATCATAGATTATACAAATACTATAATAAAAGAAAGCAGAACTAATTGGATTGTTGATGGAGTAGATGAAGAGATTAATTTAGAAAAAGCATACAGAGATTTTGAAACTTTATCATTAATAAAAGCAGAAGGCTTTGTATATGATGAAAATACTATAAGATATTTAAATAGACTATTTAGAATACCTGATGCATCTGTTACAATATATATGGAGGATAATACTAAAAAAAGTTATGAAATAGTATATGATAACAATGATAATAAATTGTATGTTAAGCCTGAAAGCGGTATAATATATGAGGCAGACTATAATATATATTCTGCTGCTATGCGTGATAGAAATTATTATATAAAAACTGAAGATGATAATGTAGAAAATGATGAGACTTATACAGAAATGCCTGAAGATATGAGATTAGATGAAAATTTGCAGCAGTAAATTAATAAAATTTAATAAATAATTAAAGCATAATTATTTAAATGATTAAAGTATAAAAGGAAACAGTTTATGAAAAAGCAAATACCTAATCTATTAAGCATAAGCAGAATAGTCTTATCTCCATTGGTGATATTTCTGTATTTTTATAATTCTATAATAAGTGCAGTGCTTGCCCTAGTATTTCTTATAATACTAGAAATAACAGATGCTTTGGACGGTGCTGCAGCTAGAAAATTGAATTTAGTAAGCGATTTAGGTAAAGTACTTGATCCTTTTGCTGATACTGTATTTCATATAACAATGTTCACAATATTTTTATATGAAGGCTCTATGCCTATATGGATGTATATAATTTCACTTTATAGGGATATGTTTTCTATGTTCATAAGAATTCTTGGAGGACTTAGAGGATTTGCTGTTGCAGCTAAATTCAGCGGTAAATTAAAAACTGCATCAAGAGCTGCTGCTGTAATTATAATATTTCTAATAAAGATATTAAGATATACTGATATAGTTCTTCCTTATGATAAAATAACTTATTATAGTTTATTAACCGTTACAATAATAACTATATATTCATTCTTTGATTATATGCCTTTAATAACAGGAAAATCAAATAAAAAATAATAATTATAAAAAGGGTTATTATATAAAAATAGCCCTTAATTTATAATAAATCAAAACCAATATCTAAATCCGAAATCACCAGAGAATTTAAAAAATTTAGAAAAAGTCCAGCCTGTACTTTTAGGATACCAGCCGAAAGTACTAAAACCCTCATTTCCTACAGCTATTACATTAAGTCCTGGTGCAATTTGTAAAAATATTTCCCAATCTCTATCAACTATAAAAGATACTCCTAATGGAAGTCTAAAAGCCAATCCTAAATTCCAATAATTATTAGTAAACTCAATATCAGCTTCGGCGCCAGGTCCCAAATAAATCCAAGCTATAGAATTTCCTGCTTCTCCTATTCTATATTTGAATCCCCACCAATCGGCACTTGCAGTAATACCGAACCAAGCCCAGCCTTTTGAAGATATTCCTATATTGAATATGCCTGAAAACATAAGCGGCACAGTTTCAAATTTGCCTGTCATTCCTAAAGATATTCGGCTTGGAAAACCAAATCTAAGAAAAAAACCTGCACTATTACCGCTTGGATAATTAGCATATAATTTTTGAAATGATGAAGAAATACATATAAAAGTTATTATAATAAAACTGTAAATTATAATTCTTTTTATATTTTGTTTAGTCTTTTTCATATAATAAAATCCGAATGATTATTTTAATTTAAATAATATAAAAACAGTATCGTAAATTAAATAAAATATTTTAGGCAAAATAAAAGCCCCGATAAAATAACGAGGCTTATAATTTTTATTTTATTCTTATTAGAACTGATATTTAATTAGAACCAATATCTAAATCCAAATTGGAATGATAGGCTCAATAAATGTCCTAAATAAAAACGATCTCCGTCTTTACCTATATTGATACCAAGTATACTAATTCCGCCGTTATAAGCATGCACAACATTTAAAGTTGGTGCAGGTTCTATGAAAATTTCCCATTTTTGTTTAATTAAGAAAGAAAAACCTATTGGAACTCTTAATCCCGCAGTTACAGACCAATAATTACTTCCAAAACCAGCAGATGCTGCAAGTCCCGGTCCTAAATAAAAATGAACATCAGATTCTCCAGCCTTACCTAAAGGTTTTTTTAATCCCCACCAGTCCATAGTAAGCCCAACACCAAAATATGAATCTCCAAATAAACCTGCAAGAACTTCAACTCCAAACATTAGCGGTGCACCTTTAAATTGACCAACTAATGTTAAACCTGAATTCGGCCATCCAGAAAATAAAGAAGCTCCTATAGCAGCTCCGTCAGAATATGCTGCCTGAGCTTTTTTAGGCATACCAACTGCTAAAGCTACAACCATAACAGACATTAATACTATCTTTTTTAGCATAAATATTCTCCGTATATTTTTTATTTTCGATGATTATACTACTTATATCTGAAAATGTCAATAAGTAACATAATATTATTAAAAAGTCTAATTAAAATTAATTCATAAAAAATAATATTTATTTTTTTATTTGATGCTTAAGATAAGCTGATATAAATTCATCTATATTACCGTCCATTACAGAGTTCATATTTCCGCTTTCAAAACCTGTTCTTAAATCTTTTACCATCTGATAGGGCTGAAAAACATAACTTCTAATCTGATTGCCCCAAGCTATATCAGTTTTCTCGCCTGCTATTTTCTGCTTTTCTTTATCCAATTTATCCTTTTCAAGCTGATAAAGCTTAGCCTTAAGCATTTTCATAGCCATATCTTTATTATTATGCTGGCTTCTCTCTGCCTGACACTGCACAACTATATTAGTAGGTATATGAGTTATTCTTATAGCAGAGGAAGTTTTATTAACATGCTGTCCGCCTGCTCCTGAAGCTCTGTAAGTATCTATTCTCAAATCTGCTTGATTTATTTCAACTTCTATATCCTCATCTATATCAGGCATAACACTAACAGCTACAAAAGAAGTATGTCTTTTAGCATTAGCGTCAAAAGGAGATATTCTTACAAGCCTATGAACTCCTATTTCAGAACGCAAATATCCATAGGCATAAAGACCTTGAACGTAAAAACTTATCTGCTTTATTCCAGCCTCATCTCCGGGAAGCTCATCTGTAGTTTCAACTGTAAAACCATGTCTTTCGCAAAATCTTACATACATTCTTGAAAGCATAGAAGCCCAGTCGCAGCTTTCTGTTCCGCCGGCTCCTGCATTCAAAGTTAAATAGGCATTCTTACTGTCAAACTCTCCTGAAAATAGATTTTTAGTTTCCAACTCATCAAAAATCTTCTGCAATTCTAAACATTCTTCTTCTAATTCTTTTTCCATTTCGGTATCATTTGACTCTATAGCCATTTCCGCCAATTCATATATATTATTAGAATTTTTTATCAAATTGTCTACAGGTTCTATCTTATCAAGAAGAAGCATTCTCTCTTTCATAAGTTTTTGTGCTGATATATTATCATTCCAAAAATTATCTTTAGAAGATATTTCATCTATTTCTTTCACCCTCTTATAAATAGAATCAGGGTCAAAGATACCCCCTTAATATTTCAGACTGCTCTTTAATGTTTGATACTATAATTTTAATTTCAGATAATGTCATAAAATGTCCTATTATTATATGTAAACTCGCTTAATATAGATTATAACTAAAGTTATAATCTGCTCGTTTACATTTTTGTTATTTTTATATGTAAACATAAATCATAAATCCGCATAAAATAATTAATAATTAAATTATCAGCTTCTTGCTTACATTTTTGTTATTGCTAGATAAAACTCTATTATAATATTTATATCTAACTCATCTCTAAAATAAATTTATATATATAAATTATAATTTTCTTTAATTTATTTTAGTGTTTCTCTTACTAATATATTGTGAGTACGCAGAAACTGATAAATGTATTTTTAACTCCTCCGTCTATATCTATGGAAAATTGATTAATATTAATTTTAGGCAGTATACCTATTTGTAAACTGTGATAACTATAATCTGTCATAATCATTTTTACCTTTTCTTGAAATAGCCTAAGTATTATAAGCATATACAAGCTCTCATAAATCACTCACTTCCAAGCTTTCTTTATATATATCATAAAATTGACTATAGCATAAATAAATTATATGTCAATGAAAATTATTAAAATTTTATTTTTACTTGCTAGTCTATTTAATATTAAATAAAGCCCAAACAAAAGTTTATTAAGCTGTTATATTAAAAAAATATTGCATAAAAAAATAAGCATACTTGACTTTATTATAAAAATATAATATAATATTTTTTATGAAAAAGACAACTCACAACTCACAACTCACAACTCACAACTCACAACTCACAACTCACAACTCACTAATATACTATAAAATATATTCTATCATTAATAATATAGAATATCTATCGGCATTGCATAATTTTTTTTATAATAAGCATTTTATTAAAAAATATTTTGATTATTCTATATACTATTTAACTATTAAAAATAAAATAATATATTTCAAAAATAGAAAAATAACAACTCTTTTAAGCATATATCTTATTTAATAAATATATTCGATTAATACAAATCAATATTTTTATCAATAATAACTGAATATCTTTAAGGAGTTTTTTTATGAATTTGGCGCCTGTGGGGCTTATTGTATATAATAGAACAGAACATACAAAAAGAGTAATAGAAGCATTAAAGAAAAATACTTTGGCAGCTGATACTGATTTATATATATTCTCTGATGCCCCTAGCAAAGAAGAAGATAAAAAATCTGTTTTTGAACTTAGGGAATATATTAAGACAATAAAAGACGGTTTTAAAAATGTATATGTATATGAGGCTAAAGAAAATTTAGGTATAAAATATTCTACAGTAAAAGCGGTAAATACCATATTTGAAAATAATGAATATTTTATAGGTTTGGAAGATGATATTGAAACTAATAAATATTTTTTAGAGTTTATGAATAATGCTTTGAATTATTATAAAGATGATGAAGATGTTATTGCTGTAACTGCATTTTCTCATAAACATGCCACTAAAAGACATAAATATGATGTTATATTTACTTATGCTTTTCATAGCTGGGGCTGGGGTACTTGGAAAAATAAATGGAATGATATAAATTGGGATACTTGCGATACTTCTTGGTATAATAAAAGCATTAAGCATAAAATATTAGGAGGCGTATTTTCATGGTTTCATTTATTAGCCTTAAAAAAATCTGTAAAAGATAATTTTTATATTCAAAATAATTTATGGGATATTTATTATTCATTTTATATGTATAAAAGAAAAAAATTATGCGTCTGGCCCTCAAAGAAATCTTTTACAAATAATATAGGATTTGACGGAACGGGATATCATAAATTTAATTTTTATCATGGATATTTTGAAAAGAATTTAGATAATGATATTATAAATATCAATTTTTCTTCAGATAAAAAAATGAATTTCATTACATATTTAATTATTTCTATAAAGATAGGAGTATTCAGCTGGGCTAATGGATTTATAAGTATGTTTTTTAAGAAGTTTTTATAATAAGTATATTTATATATTTATCCATTTTTCTATCTTTATAACCCAAGCATTAGTTTGATTTGCAGCTTCGAGTCCTACTTCGCTGTCTTCAAATATAATGCTTTCTTCTTCCTTTACTCTAAAATGCTCCATACACTTATAAAATATTTCAGGATTTGGCTTCTTTTTTTCTATATCATTTCCTGTTAAAACTAAATCAAATAATTGTTCAAGTTTGAATTCTTTTAATATGCCGCATACACCTCTTGGAGAAGCTGTCGTAGCTAATGCTGTATATTTTTTATTTTCTTTTTTATTATTATTATCAATTAAAGTTTCTAATATGAATGGGTGTATTTGTATTAGATTAAGATTTTCTAAATATATACTTTCTTTTAAATTATGTATTGATTCTATTAATTCATTATTTTTATCATTTATAAGTTTATTATTTAATTTCAAAATATTTTCTGTAAATACTTTATAATGAAGTCCGAAGCATTTACTGTAATAATAATCTTTGTCTAATTCTATATTAAATTCTTTAAATGCATTATAATATGAATAGTAATTTAAGTATGCACTGTCTATTAAAGTACCGTCCATATCGAATATTAGTAATTTTATATTATTATTATTTAACATTTTGAAGCCTTTTAATAAATATTTTTTATTATAACATAGAAAATAAAGAATTCCAATTTATATTAAAAATGATATAATAATTTTATAAAATTAAAAAAATAATAATTATGAAAAATATAAAATCAAGAATAGAAAAAATCATTAAACTTCTTTCTGAAGGACTTTATGAAAGAGAAGAATCCGTATCATTGACTTTGCTTAGTGCAATAGCAGGAAAGCCTGTGTTTTTATACGGTCCTCCGGGCACTGCCAAAAGTTTTATAGCTAAAAGAGTATCTTCGGCATTTAAAGATTCTAAATATTTTGGATATTTAATGCAGAGATTTTCTACGCCTGAAGATATATTCGGTCCTATTAGTTTAGAAGAATTAAAAAATGACAGATATATTAGAAAAATTGAAGGATATCTGCCTAGCTCTGATTTTGCATTTTTAGATGAGATTTGGAAAAGTACGCCTGCAATACTTAATACTCTTTTAACTATAATAAATGAAAGAGTTTTTAAAAACGGATATGAAGAAATTAAAGTGCCTCTAAAAGCATTGATTTCTGCAAGCAATGAAACGCCTCCCGAAGGGCAGGGACTTGAAGCTTTATATGATAGATTTATTATACGCTTAATGGTTAATAATATAAAAAATAAGGATAATTTTGAAAAGATACTTGAAAATACTAAGTCGGATTCTTATATAGAAATAGATGAAGAATTAAAAATTTCATCTGAAGAATGGGTAAATTTTCATAAAGAGGCTGATAATATAAAGATTTCAAAAACAGTTATTGATATAATTCATAATATAAAACTTTCTATAGAAAAATTTAATGAAGATAATAGAGATATTCCTATATATGTTTCTGACAGAAGATGGCAGAATATTGCTTATATATTAAAAATGTCTTCATATTTGAATGGAAAAAATGAGGCTGATATTTATGAAAGTATTTTAATTTATAACTGCTTATGGAGTTTGGAAGAACATATTGAAGCTGTGAAAAAAATTACAAAAAATGCCATTAATATATCTTATAATCTCAATAATCAGAATATTAATGAATGGAGAGAAAATTTTAAAAAAATTCAGGAAAATATAGATAATGAGTTTTATAATTTAGAAAAAACTTATGATACAGAAAATATAGATGATAAGCCTCATATAGCAAAGACTTTATATATAAATATTGATGAATACGGCAATAAAGGCGAAACTATAATTTATATACCTATAAAACAATTAGGAAAAAAAGGTTATTTTTATCCTTTAGATATAGGCAGAAATCAAACAAGAAAATTCAGATGCAATTTTTACGGAGAAGATAAATGCACTGTTGAAATTAATTCATCTATAGCAGCTAATGGATATGTTTCTAATATAGTTTCTAGAAATTATGAGTTTTTAGATTATGCAGAGCCTGACTTCTATATGAAAAAAATAAGTGCTAAAAAAATTGAAAGAGAGAAAAAAGAATCGTATTTAAAATTAATAAACTCTTTAATATCGAGTATTGATAATATTATAATTGATATTAAAAATGATTTTTATAAAAATAAAGCAGTTAATAAAAGTATATTTATCTCAGACGAAGAGTTTAATTTTTTTATTGATATGTTTAATTCTCATATAGAAAATTTAGAGAGCAGCAAATTAGATGCCGAAAGATTAAAAAGCGAAATAGAAAATAATGAAGCAGTTTGATAATGATTCTTATAAAAATGAAATAAAAAGAACTGAAATAATGGCTAGAGGAGTTTTTCATAGCTCTTTCAATAATATTAATAATGACAGCAGATTAGAAGAAGAATTAGAAATAAAAATCACTAAATGGAAAAAAGATTTAAATGTATTTATAAATGATAATAATCCGTATCAGGATAATAAAACAGAATTAGATATAGCTTTAAAAAGACTTAAAAATAAAGATATAAAAATAACTGAAGAAGATATATTAAATGATTTAAATAATTTCAGTATTTTATCAAATGATACTGAATTTTGGAAAAACAGATTATATATCAAAAATAATTTGAATGTTTTAAAAAAGAATATAATTTCTGCTTGGGAGAAAACTTATAATAAAAAAAATAATGATTGGCTTATCCATACAGTAAAAGAAAGAAGAGATAAATTTATTACAGATATAGAATCTTGGATTAATCTGCTTAAAAAATTAAAGTATATGTCTAATATTTTAAGAATAAAAACGGGAGTATTATGGGATTTCAGAGTAGGCGAACTCGAAGAAGAAGATATATCTTTACTTAAAAGATGGGCTGATTTTATCAATGAATATAAAGATATAGAAGTTATATGCGACAGTATGGGAAGAAGAATCGATATAGAAAAATCATTAAAGAATATTGAATTGAAAAATACTTATAGCAGTACCAATAAAAAAATAAGCTCTAAAGAAGAAATAGTAGGAATATACTTTGCAAAAGATATAGAAAATATTATACCTGAAGAACTTTCGCTTTTATGCAATGAAGATAGCGAAAAACTATTTAAATTAAAATATATAGAAAATAGGCTTATGTGCTTTGATAAAAGTGCTTATGTATTTAATAATGATATTGAGAATATAGTAAAAGCAGGACATAGAGAAAGAAAAGGCGATATGATTATATGTATAGATACAAGCGGTTCTATGAAAGGTATTAATGAATATATTGCAAAAGCTGTAATGTTTAAAATGGTTATGCAGGCTTTATCCGAAAATAGAAATGTTTATTTGATTAATTTTAGCACAGAAATATATACATGTAAGTTTACTAGAGAAAACGGACTTGAAGATTTAATAAAATTTCTTAAACTCAGTTATCATGGCGGCTCTGATATATATAAAGCACTTTATGAGGCAAACAGAATTATGAATACATCTAGTTTTAGAAATGCCGATGTATTGGTATTATCCGATTTTATAATGGAGGATATGCCGAGCAATTTAGCGGATATGTGCAGTAAGCAGAAAAATAACGGAAATAAATATTTTGCCGTATCTATAGGGAGATTTCCATTCGGCTATTCTTATAGAAGAGTATTTAATAAGCATTGGATATTTGATATAGATAACGGCATAAAAGAAATATATTAAAATAAAAGAAATATATTAACAAGAGAAATATATTAATTATTTATTAGTTACTAAAACCCAATTAGTTTTTTCAAATATATTGTCTTTTATAATATATGACTGCCGATAATTATATTTCATTTTTTCATTAGCATTGGGTTCCCCGTCCTTTAATTCTATAACTTGTATGCCGCTGCTTTTATTTTTATTTGCTATAAGTTTACCAGTAAAAGGATTTTTAGGGTTATCTAAATGCATTGAAGCTAAATACGGAACATCTGCTATAGTCATAAATGCATCGTCTGTTATAATATCTCCTTTAGAATTGAAATCTTTAAAATAAAGCATAGAATTAAATACTTTAAATTGTCCCATATCATTTTTATCAAATACTGACGGAGAAAAATACCCTGAATGATCTGAAACTATTATTATTTTAGTATTATCATAAATTTGATTTTGTTTTAAAGTTTTAAAAAAATTGGCAAGTTCTCTAAAAGAAGCAGCTGTAGAATAGTAGCTTCTGGCAGAGAAGTCACTTCCGAAATATTTTAACTCATCGTCTGGAATATCTTCAATCTTTAATGAAGGTATAAAATTGGTATTATAATTGAATGGTTCATGTGTTGTATCACTATGTATAATATTGAAATAATTTCCGTCATTATTTATTTTAGTCAAATTAGTCAATGTCTGTAATAATGCATATTCCTGTATACTTTTGCCTACTATAGATAAATTTCTGCTCGCATTAGGTATAAACCAATCATTATGTGCATATAATCTATATCTTAAAAAAACAGGGAGCATTCTAAATAATGAAAATCTTTGAGCTTTATTTTTATTATTTTTTACTATATCATTAGTATTAAAACTATCATCTAAATCGCTTAAAAGAAGTTTATTTAATTCTTTTTCTACCATACTGTCATTTTGATTGTATGCTTTTATATTGGTATAATCTTTAAATATAGTTAAATCAGGAATCCAAGAAAAATTAGCAAATGCAGGATCGAAAGTCATAGATTTATATCCGAAATCATAAAATAATTGCGGCATCATTAATAGTGCTTCATTATGCTTATCTTTAAGATTATATTTTTCATTTAATTCAAATGGTGCATATTCATATCCTCCATACAATGCCTGTATGCTTCCGACAGTACCCGCACCAAAAGCTGATGTATTCGGATAGTATACAAAACCTTCAAATTCTTTTTTTATATCTTCAAATCTATCGAATACTAAACTTCCAAATTCAGGATTTCCTCTGTCTAATATGATAATAAATATATTTGTCCCTGTTTTAGAAAAATTAAATATATTATAATTAATTTCTTTGTCTTTATCTATAGAATAAATTTCTAATAATTTCTTTTGTTCATTGTTAATCTTTGTAAAATTAAATAATGATACAGCAAATAAACTTAATAATATAATTATAAATATATTAAACATTAAATTTATTAATTTCTTTTTTATTATTATTAATGTAAAAAATAAAGCTGATAATATAAAAACAACATTTATTATTATTTGTTTTAAATTTGGTATTAATAAATATTCCAGCTCAAATTTAAAATTACTAGATATATATCCATAATCCATTACCATTATAAAAGTATTAATTAATGATATTAATGCTGCAAATATTGATATAAAAGTTATGCCATTTTTAAGTTTTTCAGAGAATAAAAAATATATAAATATAGGATATACAAAAAATATACCTGCATATTTAAAAAATACATCAAATATAATATTAAATGGATTTTCAAATTCCTGTCCTGAAGAGGCTATAAGCGAAGTTAAAATAAATAATCCTGATAATATTGTTATAGTCATTAATGATGATATAAATATTTTTAATCTTAATTTGCCTTCTATCTTTATAAAATTTAAAATATTCTTTTTTGCTAAAAATACTATCAAAATAAAAATAGAAATAATAAAATAAATTAATAGTAAATCTTTATAAGTTTTTATATGTATTACAAATACTTTTAAAAATGCATATCCTGATGATGATTTATTTATTAATGTATTTCTTAAAAAATATAAAACAGTCATTATAAATATAAAAATAGTATATGAAAAATATATTATCTTAGCAGCTGATATAAATATTTTATTATTTTGTATTTTATTTATTATATTTTTTATTTTTTCAATATTAATTAAAACTATATTTTTAAAAAATGAAAATGCACAGTTGATAGTCCAATATAATAAAAGTATTGCAGGAGAATTATATAAAAATACTAAAAAGAATAAGCTCATCAAAAATATAGGTATAGATTCTTTAAATGTTAATTTTTTTGAATATACAAATGTTGATGCTAATGAAAATGCAGTCATTATAAATGGAAGTAAATTTATATAATGATTTCCAATATGAATTATTTTATCCGATTCGCCTAAACTTTTTATAAGCCAAAAACTCTCTGAACTTGCTCCTGTTAAGCTGGTAAAAAAATTGTATCCTGCCAAGAAGAAAGGTATTTGTATTAATAATCCCAATACTCCTCTGAAGGCATATATAGTTTTATATCCGTTAATTCTCTGACAAGTTCTAATTAATAAATATGCCTGATCTCCTTTGTATACTGCTTTAATATTGTCTATCATCGGCTTCATTTTTGCCTGCATATCTCTTTCTTTTTTCTGCCATTTCTCTGCTATATTATACAAAGGGAGAGATAGTATATTAATAATTAAACTTACTAAAATCACACTGACAGTATAACTGCTTTGCGTTAATACTTTAAAATAATAAAATATTATCTCTAAAATAAATTCTATAGGATATATTGTAAGGCTGTAAAGTATATCAGCAAACATTACAATACTCCCAAAAAAATGATTTTTGAGATTTTATAGCAAAAAATAAATTTTTTAGTTTGCGGTTTGCGGTTTGCGGTTTGCGGTTTGCGGTTTGCGGTTTGCGGTTTGCGGTTACACTTAAACATAGTATATATCATACTATTATAATATAAAAATGTCAATATTTATTATAAATTTAAATGTTTAATTGCGTAATTATTGTAAATTTCTTTTGGTAAAAAAATATCTATTATCCTATTTGCTTTTTGTATATTTTCAGTTGTGTATATTTTTATATTATTATTATTATTATTAAGCAAATTATTTTTTTCTAAGTACTGCTTAACTGAAGCTGCTGTATAATAGGCAGGATCTATTATATTTTTTATATTGTTTTTTATATTGTTTTGAAGTAAATTTTTTATATCATCTAATATATGAGTATAATGAGTGCATGCCAAAATTAAAGTATCAGAATTTTCATCTATATTCTCTAAATAACTATTTAATACTTCTAATCTATTATCATAACTACTCCAATCATTTTCTATCATAGGACATAATTTTCTGCATGCAAGCTGTGTAATTTTTACTTTATTATTTTTATTTATCTTATTATATTTATTTATTTCATTTTTATATGCATTTGATTGAATAGTAAACTCCGTTCCGATAATATATATATTATTATTTTTTGTATTATTTAAAGCATCTTTCACACCATTAGAAATTACTTCTATGATTGGTATTTGATATTTATCTTTTAATATGCTGTAAGAACAGGCTGATATAGTATTGCATGCTATAACCAGCATTTTGCATTTTTGATTTATTAAAAAATCAGCCATTTTGAAAGTAAGTTTTTCTATTTCTTCTTTAGTTTTATCTCCGTAAGGTATATTTATATTATCTCCTAAATATATATAGTTTTCATTCGGCAGTATTTTTAATAATTGTTTTAGTACAGTTAATCCTCCAAATCCCGAATCAAAAACTCCTATCGGCATATTTGATATATCAGAAATAATGCTCATAATTTTTATCCTAATTAACTTAACTAACTTAACTAAACATAATTATTATATTTACTATTTATATAAAGTCAATAATATTGTGATATAAAAGCTATATTTTGTAATAAATTTACTTGTATATAAGTAAGAAATAATGTATAATTTGATAGTTGAAAATTTACATAATAGGAGTATTTGATGAATAGTAGTATTATGGAAGCTTTACAAATAATGCTTATTGGTATGGGCGTTGTTGTATCGTTTTTAATTATATTAGTTTTCGTTATGAAAATAGTTGCTAATGTAATAGCCCAAGTAGATAAGTTAATGCCTCCTCCAAAAGAAGAGACATCTGCCCCTGCAGTATCTGTCAGCAGTGATAAGATGATAGCTGCTGCCATTGCTATAGCACATGTTCATAGCAGCAAATCTAAATAATCTAATATGGTTTTTATAAAAGGAGATATAAATAATGGCTAAAAAAGAAATAAAATTTATGCTGACAGCATTTAGAGACGGTTTTCAATCTGTTTATGGTGCTAGGGTATTATCCAAAGACTTTATGCCTGCTGTAGAAGCATTTGTTAAGGCTGGAGTTACATATTTTGAATCAGGCGGAGGAGCAACATTTCAAAGTGCATTTTTCTATAATAATGAAAATGCTTTTGATGTAATGGATACTTTTAGAAAAACAGTAGGTCCTGATGTAAATTTACAAACTTTAGCAAGAGGAGTTAATGTTGTAGGTTTGGAGTCCCAGCCTAGAGAGATGATTAAGCTTCATGCTGATTTATTCAAAAAACACGGAATTACAACTATTAGAAATTTTGATGCTTTAAATGATGTTAATAATCTTATTTTCAGCGGTCAATGTATTAAAGAAGCAGGACTTAAACATCAGGTATGTGTTAGTATGATGGCGCTTCCTCCAGGATGCGAAGGTGCTCATGATGCTGAGTTTTATGGAAGAGTATTAACTCAGATAAAAGATAAAGTAGATTATGATTCTGTATGTTTTAAAGATGCATCTGGAACTACAACTCCTCAGGTAGTTTATGATACTATTAAAGAGGCTAGAAGAATTTTAGGAGGAGATGTACATATACAAATGCATAGCCATGAAACTGCAGGTATAGGCGCTGTTCAGTACAGAGCTGCTTTAGATGCCGGTGCTGATTGTATAGACCTTTCAGCTGCTCCTGCATCAGGAGGTACTTGTCAGACAGATTTAATAGTTATGTGGCATGCTTTGAGAGGCACTGAATATACTCTTAATGTAGATATAGATAAAATCAGAGATGCAGAAGAAGTATTCAAAGAATGTATGAAAGATTACTTCTTACCTCCTGAAAGCAGAACAGTAGAGCCTATGATTCCATTTGCTCCTATGCCGGGCGGTGCTTTAACAGCTAATACTCAGATGATGAGAGATATTAATGTAATGAACAGATTCCCTGAGGTTATAAAAGCTATGACTGAAGTAGTTAAAAAAGGCGGTTTCGGTACTTCTGTAACTCCTGTTTCTCAGTTCTATTTCCAACAGGCATTCAATAATGTAATGCAAGGCGAGTGGAAAAAAATCGCTGACGGTTATGGTAAAATGGTATTAGGTTATTTTGGTAAAACTCCTTCTGCCCCTGATCCTGAAATAGTAAAAATTGCAAGCGAGCAGTTAGGTTTAGAACCTACTACTGAATTACCTATGGATATAGATGATAAGAATCCTAAAAAGGGAAGAAAAGCTGCTGAACAGGCTTTAAAAGATGCAGGTATTACTGATCTTTCTGATGAAAATGTATTTATAGCTGCTGCTTGTAAAGAAAAAGGCATTCAATTCCTTAAAGGAGAGGCTAAACTTGGCATTAGAAAAAATGCAGGAGGTTCAGGAGAAGTTAAAGCTTCAAGCAATGAAGTTACAGTTACAGTAGGCGGTTCTAGTTATGGCATAAAAATAGAAAATGGTAAGGCTATAGTTGATGGAGTAAGCTATGATTATAATATAAAAGACGGAATAGCTTCAGGCGGTACTGTTCAGGCTGCTGCTCCTTCTTCTTCAGGCTCTGCTACTCCTATTACAGCAGGATTGCCTGGAACAGTATTAAAAATAGTTGCTCCTGCAGGTACTCAAGTTCAAGACGGTACTACTATATTGATTGTAGAAGCTATGAAAATGGAAGTTGAAATAAAATCTTCTTCAAGCGGAGTAGTTAAAGAAATAAAAGTAAAACCGGGCGATGCTGTTGTTGCAGGTCAGGAATTGGCTATTGTAGGCTAATTATTGATGCTAGTTATAAGGAGACAAAAATAATGAAAAAAGTATTTTTAGTATTTGCATTTATCTTTATGACAGCATCTGTAGTGCTGCCTCAGGAAAATGCAGGAGAATCTCTTAATATAAAAGATTCTCTTATATCTTTAGTAAGAAATACTGCTTTTGGAGGTCTTTTTCCTAAAAGCGAAAAGGAAATAGCAGAAGATAAGGCTAAAATTGAAAAAAGCAGGCAGGAAAAATATCAAACTAAGCTTAATGATATTAAAGTAAAATCTGCTCCGTTATGGCAGAATGCTGTAATGATTTTTGTGGGACTGCTTTTAGTTTATCTTGCTATAGCTAAAGGATTTGAGCCTTTACTATTAATTCCTATAGGTATGGGAGGAATACTTGCTAATATTCCTATTGCAAATATTGCAGCTTTGCCTGTAGTTGAAGTTATTAACGGACTTCCTGTTACTATAAGCAGCGGCGGTTTTTTAGGTCAAATATATAGTTTTGGTATTGAATCAGGATTATTTCCATTATTTATATTTATAGGTGTTGGAGCTATGACTGATTTCGGTCCTCTTATTGCCAATCCTAAAACTGCTTTATTGGGTGCTGCTGCTCAGATAGGCATATTCGGTACTTTACTTGGTGCTATGGTTATATCTGCTTATGTACCTGTTATTTCTTTCACATTGAAAGATGCTGCTTCTATAGGTATTATCGGCGGTGCTGACGGTCCTACAGCTATATTTACAGCCTCAAGATTAGCTCCTCATCTATTAGGTGCTATTGCTGTTGCTGCCTATTCGTATATGGCTTTAGTTCCTATTATTCAGCCTCCTATTATGAAATGGCTTACTACAGAAAATGAAAGAAAAATTCAGATGAAACAGCTTCGTCCTGTAAGTAAAAGAGAAAAAATTATTTTCCCTCTTACTGTTATAATACTTGTTGCTTTGCTTTTGCCTGATGCTGCTCCTCTTATAGGTGCTTTGATGTTCGGTAATTTAATAAAAGAATCAGGCGTTACTGACAGACTTTCTAAAACTGCACAAAATGAATTAGTTAATATAGTTACAATAATGCTCGGATTATCTGTTGGAAGTAAATTAGCTGCCGATAAATTCCTTCGTTTTGAGACTTTGGGAATATTGGTATTAGGCTTAATAGCATTCTCTATGGGTACTGCAGGCGGAGTATTACTTGCTAAATTAATGAATGTATTAAGTAAAGAAAAAATTAATCCTCTTATCGGAGCTGCAGGAGTATCTGCTGTTCCTATGGCTGCAAGAGTTGCTAACAAAGTAGGGCAGGAATCTAATCCTCATAACTTCTTGCTTATGCATGCTATGGGTCCGAATGTATCAGGCGTAATTGGTTCTGCGGTTGCTGCAGGAGTATTGCTTGCTATATTAGGTTAGTAAATAAAAAATATATATTAAAATATAAAAGGAAGTTCAAATAAAAATTGTGCTTCCTTTTTTTATTTTTTATGAAAAATATTTTATTGTATTTAAATTAAAAATATATAGTTTATTTTTTATTATTGCTAATAAAAATTATTATTTATTGTTGCTAGCGATAAACTCACTTTAAATTAGCTTATAACTTCCTTCGTCAGTTATAAGCTGTTCGTTTATCTCTTTGTTGTTGCTAGCGATAAACTCACTTTAAACTAGCTTATAACTTCCTTCGTCAGTTATAAGCTGTTCGTTTATCTTTATTGTTGCTAGCGATAAACTCGCTTAATAATAGCTGACAATTGATATTATAAAAATTGTAAGTGCCTGATTCAAGACTTATTAAAAGCGAGCCGAAGAGAACCCTACAGAAAATAAATTCTCCAAAGTCAGACGGAAGTATTTACTATGTTTAATATATCAATTTTTACAAATTTAAATTATCTATTATTATATATAATATACAATTATTTTTTAGTTTTTTTACTTATTGTTTTTTTTATCTTTACTTTTGTTTTCATTTCTTTAGTTTTTATTTTTTTGGAAGTTTTTTCTCCTTTTATTATATTCATAGCTGTATTAATTAATTCTTTAGCTTCTTTTTTACTTTTTGCTTCAGCTATAATACGAACTATAGGTTCTGTATTAGATGAACGCACATGAAGCCAGCTTTCTTCCAAATCTATTTTTATACCGTCTATAGATGTTATCTTAGCTTTATTGTATTTTTCCTTAATTTGTTTTAAGAATTTATTTTCATCAATTTTAACTTCTTCTAATTTTTCTTTTACTATCTCATATTTTGGTATTTCATTAACAAGCTCAGTTATAGTTTTTCCTGTTTTAGCCATTAATTCTAATATCAATGCAATGCCTAAAAGCGAATCTCTTCCCGGAGTAACAGCAGGAACTATTATTCCGCCGTTTCCTTCTCCTCCGAAATATAATTTATTTTTTACAATATGAGAAGAAACATTTATTTCTCCTATTTTTGTACGGTCAACAGAATAGCCCTTTTCTTTAGCCAAATCATCTATCATTCTTGAAGTAGATAAATTTACAGCAGCATTCCCCTTGCCTGAAAGCCATAAATATTTAGCACATAAAGCCAAAGTATATTCCTCGCTTATAATAGTGCCGTCATCAAGAACTAATGCCAGCCTGTCAGCATCTGGGTCTTGAGTAAACCCTATATCAACTTTATTTTTCTTTACTAAATCAGATAAACTTTTCATACTAGATGCAGAAGGTTCGGCAATATGAGCAAATTTTCCTGTATGTTCTTTATTGATAGAGATTTCTTTTACTCCTAATGCTTTAAGAAGATGAGGAGTAGCAAATAATCCTGTGCCATTAACATAATCGCATGCAGCTTTAAAATTGGCTTTTTTTATTTTTTCTATATCTATCCATCTTAATATGCGTTTGATATGCTCTTCTATAGCATTGGCATTATCTATTTTTTCATAAGTACCTGTTTCTAATGCCTTTACGAATCTTGAAGACTTCTTATCATAAAGCTTCATAATTTCATTAACTGATTTTTCATCTAAGAAATGTCCGCCTTTTCCTATAAGTTTTAATGCATTCCATTCTATAGGATTATGACTTGCAGATATCATTATACCGCCATGTATTTTTAATTTCTCTACCATATATAATGCGGTTGGAGTGGGGGTTATACCTATATCTATTACATTTATACCTGAAGCCATTAATGTAGAAATAACGGCATTTAATATAGATTCTCCTGTTATTCTTGTATCTCTGGCTACTAAGATTTTTGCTTTTTTTGGGAAAAGACATGCAAATGCTGAAGTATAATCTACTATAGTTCTTATATCCAAACCGTCTCCTATTATTCCTCTTATTCCTGATATGCTTGTTTTTAATGTTGGCATTGAAAACTCCTAAAATATATATTTCTTTATTATAAAATAATAATTTAAAAAGTAAAATATTATTTTTAATATTTTTATGATACTAGCAGTATAATACTTTTTATTATACAATAAAGTATCAAAATAAAAAGTTATCAAAAATTAAAAGTCAATATTAGAAATAAAAATTAATCCC
>NZ_CAJTQJ010000041.1 GCF_910578695.1 uncultured Brachyspira sp. | reverse complement strand
ACAGTCAACAGTCAACAGTCAACAGTCAACAGTCAACAGTCAACAGTCAACAGTCTATTAAAAAATTTATACTTTATATTTAATGTCTTTTCTTTAGGCATTGCATCAGTTTTTTATTTTGATGATAAAATCTATAGCTCGAGATATAGTATTTTATTATATAAATTAATCAATCATATTTACGGGGGGAAATATCCCCCTAAATAAAAAAAATGAAAAAATTAATTGTATTTTTTATGCTCGCTGTATTTAGCGTATCGATATTTGCAGAAAGCGGTTTTGAAGTTATGTTAAATATACCTATCGGATTAAGTTTAGGAATGCCTGCAGGAAAGCAATATAAAGATGATAAAGATGCTAAAGTTGGTGCTGGTTTTGATATAGGAGTTTCAGCTCAGTTGGGCTATATGTTTTCTATAAAAGAAGGCTTGGCTTTAAGTATTCTAGGAGAAATTGGATATGCTTATGATACTTGGGCTATTTTATATAAAGGCAAAACTAATACTGATAAGGATTATAGTTTATATAATTCTACTTCTTATCACAGTTTACAAATAGGCATACTCCCTAAAATTAATATTAATCAATTTTCTATAGGTATAGGCGGAGGAATAAAAATACCTTTCTCAGCTACTCAATACTCAAAATATACTAGTGACAGAAGAACTGAAAAAACTAAAGAAAATTATAATTTTAAAGAACTTACAGCCGAATATCCTGCAAGAGGCTTAGGGTTATCTCCTGCAATTATAGGCTATGTAAAAGCTGCTTTCGATTATTCCATATTCTTTACAGATAATACGGCTATCAGTATAGGTTTATATTTAGCTCATGATTTTATGCCTTCAAAAAAAGCTAGAAAATATGATGACGGTACTATTTATAAAGATGAAGAAGGTACTTTTGATATAGGCTTGCAGTTAGGATTCAAATTAGCAGCTAAAAATTAATCAATTTATTTAATTCAATAATACGGCAGTTTTATATATAATTAATTTTATTGATAGTTTATTATATTTATTTATTTTTAGATTCAAAAATTTTATTAATAATTTTTTAAATTTCTTTATATCAGCTATTTTTATTTTAATTCTTTTTTATAATTAAATATTAAAAAATAAACATTCTAATAAACAGCAATTGCCGAATCTGTTCTTCCATCACATCCTGCAAAATAAACATCATTATCATTTTTTAATATTATCTGTCCGCGTCCGAAATATCCGAAATTGGTTATATGAGATTTCTTTGAAACATTATGCCCCAATGATGAAAGCCCTGAAAAGAGAGTATCATCAAAATTATATTCTAATTCTATATTCTTCTCGCCTACCCACTGCCATCTAGGTTTATCCAATGATGCCTGAGGATTTAAATCATAATCTATCAAATTACTAATAACCTGTAAATGTCCCTGAGGCTGCATAAATGCTCCCATAACTCCTAAAGCTGCATAAGGTTTAGAGTCCTTGCATATAAATGCAGGTATTATAGTATGATAAGGCTTTTTATGAGGTGCTATAAAATTATCTGAATTTGAGTCCAATGAAAAATTAGCTCCCCTATTTTGCAATGCTATGCCTGTTTCTGGTATTACTATGCCGGAACCAAATGCCGAGTAATTACTTTGTATATAAGAAACCATATTACCATAACTATCAGCAGCAGCTAAATATACAGTATCTCCTGATGAGAATATATGACTTACAGGTTCTAAAGCTTTATTTTTATTTATAAGCAAAGCTCTTTGTTCAGCATATTCTTTTGAAAGCATTTCATCTATAGAAGTTCTCATAGAATAAATATCAGCGACATATTTTTTAGTATCAGTAAATGCCAATTTCAATGCCTCTATTTTATAATGTACGCTTTCTAATGGAGTTAAATTTTTCAAATCAAAGTTAGATAAAATATTTAAAGCCATTAGTACAGCAATACCATGTCCGTTAGGAGGAATTTCATAAATATCATAGCCTCTGTAATTCGTTTTTATAGGTATAACAAATTCAGAGTAATAATCATTCAAATCTTCTTTAGATAAATATCCGCCGTATTTTTTCATAAATGCATCTATTTTTTCAGCATATTCTCCCCTATAAATACATTCTGAATTTGTATTTCCTATATCCTGCAGAGTTTTTGCATGATACGGAAGCCTAACTATTTCGCCGAGTTTCGGAGTTTTTCCATTAAAAGTAAAAGTATCAAACCAATATTTAAACTCTTCTTTTTTAAGATTATCAGATTCTTTCAAATAAACATTATAAGATTCTTTCCAATCAAGAGCTGCTTGAGGCTGAACAGCATAGCCTTCATAAGCATATCTAATTGCAGGCTCAAGTACATCTATAAGCTTCAATTTTCCAAATTTTTTTATTAATACAGCCCAAACAGCAGGTACTCCGCCGACAGTTATAGGCAAAAGTCCGTAAGCAGGCATTTTATCAAAATTAAATGATAATATTTTATTTATGTCCAAATTCTTAGGGGAAAATCCGCTTCCATTAATAGCATATAAATTATTTTTAAAATTTATTATAGCAAAGGCATCTCCTCCCAAACCATTTGAAGTAGGCTCAACAACAGTAAGTGCCGCTGCTGCTGCAATTGCCGCATCAACAGCATTCCCGCCTTTTTTTAATATATCAATACCAGCCTGAGAAGCTAGTATATTACTTGTAGAAACTATATTTTTTCCAAAAACTACATTTCTTTTAGATAAGTAAGTATTATCATAAAAATCCATAATAAAATCCAATATTATAATAATTGTTTTTATTATACTAACAAAATTATAATTGTCAAAAATATTTTTTAATAATATTTATATATTAAAATCTTAAAAATAATCATTTGCTTAATCATAAAAAATATTAATTAATATTATTTTGCATTTTATTTAAATATAATTTTACTATTTATGCATTAATAATCATTATTACTAAAAATAAAAAATACTAAATCCAAAGCATTTTTTATATTCATTTTTTAAATTTCATTTCAAATTTAATGTATATATAGATTAGACACTCTATTATAAATTTTAACTATCTTACTATAATATTTTTATATTTTTTATATTTTTACTTATAAACATTTAAAGTCTGCTGTTATAAATAAAGATTATACAAATTATTTATAGTTCAAAAATAAAAAATATAGTTAAAAACAAAAGCCTATCATATAAAATGACAGGCTTTATAAAAAAATCAAAATATTAATTACTAATTTCTATACGGAGATATCTCCCTTAACCTTGAAACTATTTTCTCTATAGCATCAGCTGTATACATTATCTCTTCCATAGTATTATCCAATGATAAAGAAAATCTAGTAGAACTATGTGCATATTCAAAAGGCACGCCCATAGCCTGAAGCACAGGAGAAGGCTCTAATGTACCAGATGAGCAAGCACTTCCGCTAGAAGTACATATTCCGTATCCGTCTAATAAAAGAAGTATCGCTTCCCCCTCTATATTTTTGAAACTAATATTAGCAGTATTGCTTACTCTATTAGCATTCTTACCATTTATCTTTACATCAGTTATTCTTTTTAAAATTTCTGCTTCTAAAGTATCTCTTAATTTAGAAGTATGTTCTATAAACTTTGGAAGCTCTGCTTTTACCATAGATACAGCTTTACCCAATCCTATAATATAAGGAACATTTTCAGTACCTGCACGGCGTCCTCTCTCCTGATGTCCTCCTGTTTGTATGCTTCTTAGCTTTGTACCATTTTTGATATACAAAGCCCCTATTCCCTTAGGAGCATGTATTTTATGACCTGCTATTGTAAGCATATCAATATAAGGCTCATCTTTCATATTAAGAGGAAGTTTGCCTGCAGCCTGAACGGCATCAACATGAAATACGGCACCCGCATTTTTTACTATTTGTCCTATTTCTTTTATAGGATAAATTACGCCTGTTTCATTATTGGCATACATTATAGAAACAATAGCTGTATTTTCATTAACAGCATTTTTTAATTCATCAATATTTATGTTTCCGTCATTATCAACAGAAAGATAAGTAACTCTGTATCCATGACGCTCCAAATCTCTGCATGTTTCTATAACAGCAGGATGCTCAACTTTTGTAGTTATAATATGATTTTTAGTTGGGTATGCTTCTATAGTACCTCTTATAGCCATATTATCGCCTTCGCTTCCGCAAGATACAAAACATACTTCAATAGGCTCGCATCCTAAAAAATCAGCAATTTGTTCTCTTGCCTTTTCCATCTCCTTATGAATAATTCCTGCAGGAGAATACATACTAGAAGGATTGAAGTACTGCTCTCTAAAATAAGGAAGCATAGCCTCTAATACCTCTTCATAGATTCTAGTAGTGGCATTATTGTCCATATAAATTATTTTTTTATCTGACATATTATCTCCCATTAAGCACCTATTACTTCTAATTCAGGAGATACAAGTTCTTTTATCTTAGGTTCAACAAAACCTTTTAAAGTATTTTTAGAAGAAGCACAAGAAGAACAAGCACCTTTAAACTCTATTATAACCTTATTTCCATCAACATCTACAAGCCTGCAGCTTCCTCCGTCAGATTTAAGCATAGGATTAATAATCCTCTCTAAAGCCTCCTCGATTTTTTTAACCTTTTGAACTGTAGTCATTGGAGCATTGCTAGCTTCTCTATTCATATCTGCCAGCTCTTCATTCAAAATATCTTCTAATTTTACTTTACAAGCCCCGCATCCGCCGCCTGCTTTAGTATAAAATGTTACCTCTTCTACAGTTTTAAGATTATTTTCCCTTATGGCTCTCTTTACTTTAGTATCAGTAATACCAAAACATTTACAGATTATAGCACCTTCATCATGCTCATCTTCCTCAGTAGTAATTCCTCTGTAATTATTAATTGCCTTTTCTAAAGTTTCCATTCCCATTACAGAACAATGCATTTTTTCCTCTGGAAGTCCTCCCAATTCTAAAGCAATATCTCTGTTTGTAATTTTTGAAGCTTCATCAAGAGTTTTACCTTTAATCATCTCAGTAAGAATACTGCTGCTTGCTATAGCAGAAGCACAGCCGAATGTTTGAAATTTGGCATCTTCTATAATTTCAGTATCCTTATTGATTTTTAAAGTTAATTTAAGTGCGTCTCCGCATACAATACTTCCTGTCATTGCCTCTGCATCAGGATTCTGTATTTCGCCGACATTTCTAGGATTAATAAAATGATCCTTTACTTTATCTGTATATTCCCACATGTTCCTACCTCCATCTAAGTAAATTATATTAAAATAATTATATTAAAATAATTTTGGGATATAAAAAAATATAAAAATTATTTATTCATTTCATCTAATATTTGTTTTATAGCTACCTGACAGCCTCCGCATCCTGTACCTGCTTTAGTTGCCTCAGAAACCTCCTCTAATGTTTTGAGTTTTTTTGATTCAATAGCATCTCTAATTTGCTTCTCAGTTACTGCCATACAAAAACATATTGTCTTATCAGCCATTTTGGATTCTCCTATTATAAATATATAAAAATTAATCTATTTTACAATTTTATATTGTTAGAAGATTTTAACATTTAAGCAAAATAAATTCAAGTAATTTTTAATATATTTATATGCAATTGAGTATGATGTAAAAATATTAATTTAATGTTTCTATGTATAAAAAGTATCAATTAGAGATTATTTTTTTACACTATTAGATTACTTTAATGATTGTAAAATTTACAGCAAATACTTGATTTTATAATATCATATTATATAATAGCCGATATGAAAAGATTATTGGGGCAATATTTTACTATACATAATCCTTTTACAAATAGCGGTTTTTTATCTTGGGCTAATGATTGTAAATTAAAAGAAAGTATTATATTAGAGCCTTTTGCTGGTTCTAATAACTTAATAGCTATGCTTAAAGATATTAATTTATGTTATGATTTTAAAAGCTTTGACATAGAACCTCAAAATAAATTAGTAGTAAAAAAGGATACATTAAATAATTTTCCAAAAGGCTTTAATGTATGTATTACTAATCCGCCTTATTTAGGTAAAAGTTCTGCTAAAAGAAGAGGTTTATTTTTTCCTAATACTAAATATGATGATATATATAAATTTGCTTTAGAAAAATGTTTAGATAATTGTAATTATGTGGCTGCTATTATTCCAGCGTCATTTTTAAATGCTAATATATTTAGAAATAGATTAAGTCATTATATTTTATTAAACTCAAAAATATTTAATGATACAGAACACCCTGTTTGTTTAGCTTTATTTAAAGAATACTCAGATGATGTTGATATATATAATGAAAATAACTATTTAGGTAAATTAAGCGAGTTTGAAGCAAGACTTCCAAAATCTAATAATAATGTAGATATTAAATTTAATATTCCAAATGGGGAGCTTGGTTTAATTGCTATAGACAATACTATAGCACCATCAATCAAATTTGTAGAAGGTAATGAAATATCTCCTAATAGAATTAGTGTTTCTTCAAGAAGTATAACAAGAATACATATACAAAAAAAGTATAAAGTAAAAGAATTAATTAAAGAACTAAATAATAATCTTGATATATTTAGAAAAGATACTTATGATTTATTTTTAACCCCATTTAAGGGATTAAGAAAAGACAATAAGTATAGAAGAAGATTAGATTATGGCTTGGCAAAAAAAATTATAAATGAAGCATTATATGGATTATGAAAAGAAATATAAAGAACAGTTAAATGAGAATATTAAAAAAGTAATTGAAGAAATAGACTCTGATTATATGAATATAAAAATAAGCAAGTTTGCAGAAAAATATGATGAATCTCCAGAAAGTATAAAAAAGAAAATAATTGAAGATGAAATATTTAGAAAAATATTTGCTAAAGAGCCTTCTAAACAGAATTTCTATCAAAATGTTGCAGCAGAGTATATAAAAAATATAGATGGCGTTGAAGATTTTGAAGTGCTTCCGCAAGGAGGCGATAAAGCTATGTATATGGTTTCTGGAAATCTTATACAAGGTAAAAGCTTAAAAAATAAAAATCAAAACTCAAAATCCATTGATTTTTATTGGAGATATTACAAGTATGAAGTTTATGCTTCTCATAAGTTTATTAAAGAAGAAGGAGGGGCACAAGATAATCAGTATCAGGATGTTCAAAATTTTTTGAATGATTCAAGAGACAATAACTTGAAAGATACATACATTATAGCCATATGTGACGGAAATTATTTTAAGAGCAAAGATAATAAAACAGGTGATGAAACTAAACTAAAAAGATTGGAAAGATTAACTAATCATAAAAATACATTTGTTATAGATATTGAAAGATTAGGTTCTATTTTAAAAAAAATTAAAGATTAAAATTTTTTATTTTAATAATTTATCAAATGAGTTTATTCTATTATTTTCTTAAACATAAACTCATTTATTTAGTGAATATATTTATCATACACAATTTTTCATAAAAACCTGAATAATTCAATTCTATTAGTATGAATATTATCATAGCTCCTTATTTTTTATTTATTTATACTATACAGTATTGACAAATAATTAGATGTATTGTCAAGAATAATTTAATCATAATTTCTAACTATTTACAGCTTCTGCTAAAACAGCCTCTGATTTATAATTATCAATATTTTCTAAATCCATTATTCTAAAATTATCTCTTACAGCATAAAATCTTATATCAGCACTAGGAGCAACTTCATTATTTCCTTCTGATAAAATAAGTATTAAATCAAATATCTGATATGAATAATTTTCTTCAAGAATCTTTTTTAAAGACATAAATATTTTTAATGAAAGATTAAGAACATTTTTTATATCTTTACTATTTGCTATATATATCTCATTATTATTCCATTCAAAATCAGATAATTTTTCACCTATAAAAGAAGTTTTGCATAACGTGCAGTCTGTTTCATTGCTTATAACCCAATATTTTTCATTATTAGTATTTTCTCTTTCAAATACAGAATAATAATTTTTTAATTCTATATTTGATAAATCAATATCAGATATAAGTTTTTTCATTTTTGCATTACTAATCAATTTACTATAACCCTATTTATAATAATTTTTTATTTTATTATAAAAAGATTTTATTTATTTTCAATACTGCCTGCAATATATTTCACTATCTTTTCTCTTACATCTCTGCCGTAATAATCAAATTGATTCTCTCTAACCTTTATCAAGTTTTCTCTATTATTTGCAATAAGCAAATCTATTTTATTAAATATATCATCTGTAGAACTAGTATTATATCCTAATCCGTTTCTATTTAAATATATAGGATTTTCCTCTTCCTGACCTGGCAAAGCTCCCATAGACACAACAGGTATTAAACAATTAACCGCTTCTATTATAGCTGTAGGACCAGACCTTGTTATTAATATATCATTTTGATGAAATAGTTTAGGAAGTTCATTAGTATATCCTATAATATTAGGGCTGTAGCTTCTTGATGAAAAAAATTCCTGAAGTTTTCCGTATGTTTTTTTACTTCTCCCGCAAACAACTGTAACTTCGCATTTGTACCTGCTGTAAAGCCCATTTATAATATGAATAAGCCTTTTTGTTTTTTCAGAATTATTAAGCAAAAGTATTTTTAATGTATCATAAATATTAGTCTTTTCTATTATTTCTTCTTTGCTTTTCAATAAGGCGTCAAAACCTTCTCTCACAGGAAGCCCGAATGTGATAATTCTGTCTCTGTCTATTCCATTTTTAATCATATACTCAGAAGCTTCATTTGAAGGACTTATAATTTTATCAGCTCTATTATCAAACCATAATTTAGTTATTGTTATCAAATCAGTAATAATAATAAAAAATTTTATATTAATATTTTTCTTTTTTATTACATTAAGCAGACTTCCGCTAAACATAGGATGTACATTTACTATAATATCAGGATTATAATTTTTTATAATTTTAATAAAACGTCTTTTAATAGTCCTAGAATTATGCTTGTTAATAAAATTTTTATTTTTAAATGAAAATCTGAATATATTATTCCATATTTTAGGAAAATACTTTATGCATGTATTATATAGTCTTTCAGCAGCAATTAAATCAGGACCTCCTAGAGTAAAGCCGTTTATAACTTTACATTCTATTTCTTCTTTATATAAAGATTTAAAACCCTGAAGCAATGCTGTATGAACGCTTTTATGACCATGTCCTGTATATTCTGAAGATATTATCAAAACTTTTTTCATCGCAAAACCTTCCGATAAAATAAATTAATAATGATAAATTATACTAAAATTAATACATTTGTCAATAATATAAAACTATTAAATTATATTAGAAAAAAATACAAAAAAAATCCTATATGCTTATTACATTAGGATTTTTATAATTTTATATAATTAAATTAATTATTGATATTATCAAAAGGATTATAAGTTAGAGATGTAGGCTCTGCTTTGGAAATATAATTTTGGGTTTCTTTTTTATTTTGAGCTTCCATATATTCTCTTCTTGATAATGAAATTCTCCTTTTACTTTGATTAACCTCTCTCACAACAAAAGGATAAGTTTCGCCAACCTTTACAGTTTCTTCTAAAGTACTTCCTTTAGGAATTTCTACTTGAGAAATATGCATATAGCCTTCCAAATCATTTTCTAATGAAACAATAACGCCTGAATCAATTACAGTCTTAACAGTACCATCAACTATAGAACCTTGAGGATGAGCCTTTTCAAATAATCTCCAAGGACTTTCATAAGTATGCTTATAGCTTAATTTTATTCTCTGCTTATCTCTGTCTATTGACATAATAACCATATTAACATCTTCGCCCTCTTTAACATAGTCTTTCATATTAACTATATTATTTCTCCAATCGAAATCGCTTATATCACATATACCTTCCAAACCATTAGGCAGTTCAAATACTGCAAAGTTCTTAATTATTCTTTTTACTTTACATTTTACAGAAGATTTAACATGAAAATCTCTTTCAATAGTATCCCAAGGATTTTCTTTAACCTGCTTCAAACCCAATGTAAGTTTTCTCTCAGCAGCATCCATATTAAGTATTTTACACTCTAAAAAAGCACCCTTTTTTACAAAGTCATTAGGATTATTAACATGAGAATTCCAGCTCAAATCAGAAACATGAATAAGTCCCTCTATTCCGTCAGCAACTTTTACAAAAGCACCGAATTTCTTAACATTAGTAACCTCTCCCTGTATAATATCATCTTTTTTATACTGTTCAACAAATTTACCCCAAGGATCTTCATCTAACTGCTTAAGTCCTAAATCAACTCTTCTCTTTTCTCTATCGACAGAAAGAACCTTAAACATTCTTTCATCGCCTTTTGAAATTATAGATTTAGGATTAATAACTTTATCCCAAGACATATTCGGTATAGCAAGAAAACCATCTAAACCAGGTGTGATTTCAACAAAAGCTCCGAATTTCTCTATATTTTTTACTTTACCGTTAATAATATCATTCTCTTTCAATTCATTTAAGAAAGTTTCTATTCCTGCATTCTGAGTTTCTTCTAATAATACTCTTCTTGAAACTACAACATCTCTGCCGTTTTTCTTAATGATTCTAAAATCATACTCTTTGCCGAGATAATCAGCTTCTTTAATACCTTTTGCCAAATCTATTTGAGAAAAAGGACAAAATGCCTGATATCCAATTATAGATACTTTAAATCCGCCTTTTATAACCTCTTTAACAATACCTTTAATCGGAGTATTATTTTTAACAGCATTATCTATTAACTCCTGAGATTTTCTTTTATCTATTTCGCTTTTAGATAAAATAACATAGCCTTTATCATCTTCACCTGAAACAATAGCTTCTATTTCTTCACCTATGGCAGGTTCTTTATCAAATTCTCTTCTCTTTATTTTACCTTCAGATTTTGATTCAAAATCTATAAAAACATCTGTATCATCAAACTGTACTACTTTGCCTTTAACAATTTTTCCTCGGCTTAAGGCTGTATTATCGCTTTTTTCCTCTAAAGCCTTACGAAATTCAATTTCATCATTTGATAAATTTTTATTATCTTCCATTGTTCCTTCTCCCTCCTGTGCTTTGACAGGTTAAAAAATATCTAATATTTAATTAGATTTTATATTAAAAATCACATTAGCAATTTTTTCAACTACTTCATCAATAGTCATATTAGTAGTATCTATTATATCAGCATTTTCAGGTACTACAAGAGGACTATCTTCTCTATTTGAGTCAAATTCATCTCTTTTTCTTATACTCTCTCTAACTTCATCATAAGAAATATTTTTACCTTTAGATAATTCTTCATTATGCCTTCGTTTGGCTCTTTCATCTAAAGAAGCATCCATATAAAATTTATATTTGGAATTAGGAAATACAACACTTCCTATATCCCTGCCGTCTACAACATAATTGCTGCTTTCTGCTATCTTTCTTTGCAGAAACACCATATTCTGTCTTACTGCACTTATGGAGGAAACTTTAGAAACAAGATTAACTACTTCAATGCTTCTTATATCTTCAGTTACATCTTCATTATCCAGATATATTTTTCCAGCATTATCAAATTTGATGCTTAAATTATTAAGAGCTGATATGACTTCGCTATTATTATTTATATCTATATGATGTTTTATCATATATAAAGTTACTGCCCTATACATAGCACCTGTATCTAAATATTTAAAAGATAATTTTTCTGCTAATAATTTAGCTATAGTGCTTTTTCCTGCCCCAGAAGGACCATCTAAAGTAATTATTTTATATGTATCTGACACCTATAACCTTTATAATAAAAATAATTTTCTATACATATTATCATAAATGATTATAATTTGCAAATATTTATTATATTTTTTTAATATTTTCTAATACTATTATAATTAGAAATAAAAGTGAATGCCAAGAAGTATATTTGTATCTGTATAAATCTTAGAATAAGATGCTGACAGATCTCTTATCATACTATTATAATTAACATTCATTGAGCTTGAATAAGTAAAAGAAACTGATATACTTTTATTATCATCTAAAAAATGCCAATATATAGTTTTTAAAGTTCTAAAAAAATTTAAATATGTTATTTCTGTTGATACATTTTTACTGTATCCTATAAACTCATACAAATCTAAAAATATTGATAGTATAGGAAGCTTACTTTGAATCATTAAAAAAGTACTGAGCATAGGAAAGCCTATAGCTGTCAAATTGATAGAATAATCTTCAAAAACTATATCATTTATATCCGTTATTCCATCGCTTTTTAAACAAGAATCCGTTTTGTAAAAATTATCATTACTAGCACTAGGAGTGCAGTACAAATTAGAAGTAAATATAAATAAAATATACACTATATATATATATATATAGTGTATATGTTTACAAGTTTCATACATTATAAACCCTAATAAATATAACAAGTAAAAGATATATAATATTATCGATTTTACAATATGAAAATATAAACAATATCTAATTTATTCAAAAGATTTGTATTTTTTTATAGAAAAATCTGCAATTCTTTTGAATTTTGTTGCTACTCTGATGATTCCGTAAAAAAAACCAAAGCCGTAAAAAAAATGCGTAATAAAAAACATAAAAGGGTATACAAATAAGCCTCGAATTTTGCCTATAATTCCAAACTCTTTAAAAGAATATAATACGCCTGCAAATATAGTTGCTGTTATATAAACTAACAATGGAAGAAAATAAAATTTTATTATATTTATTTCTGTAAAATTATATACAATAAAAACTACAGGAATTAAAACAATATATGCAGAAAATAAAGCTGGAATAGTAAATACTAAATTTTTATAGTTAAAATCTCTAAAAAGCTGCTCAAATCTGCCCCTGCCGTAATTAAGAAGCATTTTTATATAGGCTTTCAAATTGGCTCTTGGAGGTCTTTTCACCATTATTTTCGGATCATATATTAATTTATACCCTAGTGAAAGTATTTTATCTATTAAAGCATTCTCTTCATTGGGATATAAATCTTCATTAAAAAGTCCTGCTTCAAATAAAACATTTCTCCTTACAAATAAATTGCAAAGTATAACATCTCTGTCGCTGCCTTCTTTAATCATACTATTATCAAATCTGTATCTATTAGCTATAGGACCTACTGCATAATATGATCTCATACATTTATCTATATACATTTCAATCAAAGAATTAATTTGATGTACAGCAGGACCTCCTACTATAGCTACCCTCTCATCATTTTGAAATATATCATTAGCTTCTTTTATGTTTCCTGCATTTACTATAGAATCATTATCTATAAAATATACAATATCTCCGCATGATTGTTTTATACATTCATTTCTCTGCACAGTAGGATGAGTACCTTCTGCCTGAAAAATTTCAATATTTTCCTTTGGATAATCAGAAAGATATACGCTGTATAAAGTTTTTTCTATATTTTCACCAACCCTATGCGGTATTATAATAGTAAATCTAAGCAATGTTTATATTCCCATATATCTGATATAAGCTGTTCTTAACTGAGAAGCCATTTCTTCTGGGCTTGTAGGATTACAAGATGCCCAAGCTCCTGTTTCGGAAGAGGCATTAAATTTCTGCTTATCCTTACTTCTCATAGGAGGAAAAAATTCTATATGATAATTCCATATATCGCTGTAATTAAAGCCGTCATTAACAGGTGCACTATACATACACATCATATAAGGAAATTTCATATCGAATAATAAATCTAAAGAAGAAACTGCCTTTTTCAAAGCATCTGCTAAAGAGAAAGACTCTTTTTCATCAAAATCAGTAATAGATAATGTTTTCTTTTTAGGCATTATCATTATGCCGTAAGGATATTCTGAAGCAAAAGGCAGAAAGCATATAAAATTATCATTTTCAAATATTACTCTTCTATTATCTTCAAGCTCCTGTTCTATAATATCCATAAATAAATTTCTTTCTTTTATATTATAATAGCTTGACGCCATTTCTATTTTTCTTTTAATTCTCAAAGGAATCCAGCTGTATCCGTATATCTGCCCATGAGGATGAGGCATTGTAACTCCTACAACTTCGCCTTTATTTTCAAAAGGCATAATATATTTAATTTTTTTATTTTCTGCTATAGCTTTCATTCTTTCCTGCCATAAAGCAACTAATTTACTAATATGCTCTACGGATAATTCAGCTAAAGTTGTATTATGATCTGGAGAATATAAAATAACTTCGCATTTTCCTATAGAAGGTGCAGTTATAAATAGTCTGCCGTTATCTACATCATCAGGATAAGGCGGTTCAAAAGACAAGGCAGGAAAATCATTATCATAACGAAGAACCTCATAACTATCAGGTACTTTACCGCTTCCCGGACAAAACGGACAATAGTCTTTAGGCATCTGCGGACGAGATTGTCTATGACTGGCTATCATAACATAATCTCCAAGTAATGGATTATAACGCAATTCTGCCATATCAATTCTCCTTTTATGTATTCAAATTATTTATTCAAATCTATTATATACTTTTTTTTATATTAAACAATACTAAAATATTTATAATTAAAAAATATCAAATTATTATGTATTTATTTTTTTAATTTTTAAACTATAATAAATTAAACTACATAAAAAATATTAACAACATAATAATAATTTTTATTAGTAATAAAATAAGTAAGTAAAAAATCGGATAAAATATATAAGCCAAAGATACACTTTATAAGACATACACCGAAAGGCGTAAAAGTGATGAACAAGTTTTTTATTAGCAATAATAAGAAAAATTTTTATTAGCAATAATAAGAAAGTTATTAAATAATTTTTAGAAAGTTTAACTAATAATAATTTATTTTTTTACTTCTTTTTAGGCAAATGCTTTATAATCTGACCTTCAAGCTGTATTGATTTCTGCTTGTCATCATAGCCCAAAATTTTACCGTAAACTTCTATATAATTTTTAGGCTCTAATGCTACAGTAACATTGACTATCAAATCAGCAATACCTGCAATGCTTTTGTCAGATACATCATAAATTAAAAGCCTTGCCTTTTTCTTCGGCATACCGTTTATATTGGTTTGACTTACAGTATTTACATCAGCCTTCCATTTTATATATCCGCCATTATACAAATCATAATTTTCTGCTACTGTAAGATAGTTCGGACTCTCTCTAAAAATATTATAGTCTGGTGCTATTATAAATTCTTTGAGTATTCTAAATCTTTCTTTTAGATATTCATTAATATCGCTTTTCAATGCTCCGTTTATTATCATAACAGCTTCATTTACGGATGCACTTCTCATATTATTTTTAGCCTTGTCAAACATATCCGCTACTTCACGAGGCGAGTATGTAGGACTCTTGGCACTATCTGGAATCCTACCGTCTTCCAATCCCTCAAATAAATAAACATTTTCTAATTTTTCTCTTAATTCTTTTTGATCTTTATCAAGAAGTATATATCTTATTTTCGGATACACTCTGTCTATTGTTATGTATGATAAAAGTGTTAATATAAATGCTATTGGTATTAAAACTAAAAATCTTGATAAAGATAATTTTTTTCTGCCAAGTAAATATGCTCTTGGATTAATTTCATCGCCTTTTGCATTATTTGTCAAAAATCTTATTCTTTCTATATTGTCTCTTGCAATTTTATTTTCAGGCTGCAAATCTAATATTCTGAAATACTCTCTCAAAGCATTTTCTCTATGTCCATTATGAAGACTTACATAAGCCTTAGCAAGTATTGCATTAAAACAAAAATTATCTTCTCTAAGCGCCTTTCTTGAAAGCTCTTCGGCACCGTAAAAATCTTTTAAAAATATATCCGCAAAAGAAAGCATAGCAAGAGCATCGGCATCATGCAGTATTTTTGCTTTATTATTAAGAAGGAACTCTTTTGCTTTTTTATATTTCTTTTTCTTTATAAGAGTATATGCTCTGTCTGCTGTCTTGCTTTTCATAATATAGATTATATCCTAATTATTAAAATGTTAACATAATTATCGATATTATGATAACTTATATTAGTATTTTTTTATTATGTAAACTTATAATTTTGCTAAAAAAATTATTATTTTTATTGACAAAAATACAATATAATATATTTTATTATAAAATTATTTCTGGGCAGAATGATGAAATTATATGATAGTATAATAAAGGCGATTATATTTTTAATAATTATAATAATACCTATATTTTCATGCAGTAAAAAAGAAAATCAATTTGAAACCTCATCATTAGTAATATATTCCCCATCATCAAGAGATTTTATAGATCCATTATTAGAAGATTTCAAAATAAAAAATCCTCACATAAATATAGAAATAATAATAGCAGGTACAGGCGAATTAATAAAAAAAATAGAAGCAGAAAAAAATAATCCTTTATGCGATGTATTAATGGCAGCTAATATTAATTTGGTAAAGAATAATCAGGATTTATTTGAAAATTATATAAGCACAAATGAAAATCAAATAATAGACAGCTATAAAAATACAGAAGGCTCAATGACAAGATTTATGATTAGCCCAAGCGTATTAATAGTAAATACTAATTTAGCTAAAAACCTAAAAATAGAAGGATATTCTGATTTAACCAATGCAGCATTAAAAGGAAAAATAGCTTTTAATGACCCTGCAGTTTCTTCTTCATCTTTCAAGCATTTAATTACTATGCTGTATACTATGGGAAAAGATGATATTAATAAAGGCTTTGAATATGTTGATAAATTATGCGGTAATTTAAATGGCAAGCTTCTTACAGGTTCTTCTGCTGTATATAAGGGAGTTGCTGACGGCGAGTATACTGTAGGACTTACATTTGAAAATGCTGCTGCTAATTATGCAGCATCTGGTTCTCCTGTAAAATTAGTATATATGAAAGAAGGCGTAATAATGGAGCCTGCAGGCATATACATAATAAAAAATTGTAAAAATATGAAAAATGCTGAAAAGTTCTTAGATTATATGACTAGCTTTGATACTCAGAAAAAAATGAATAATGAGCTTAATGCCAGAGCAGTGAGAAAAGATTTAGGAGATTCTCCTATATTAGAAAATATAAATAATATAAATGCTATTATGCAAAATGATGAATTAGAATATATAGATAATTTTGTAAAGAAAAATAAGGAAGCTTGGCTTGAAAAATTTAAAAATATAATTACAGATAAATTATAAAAAATAAAAATAAGGATAAAATTATGAAAAATATCATTAAATTATTTTTAGTATCATTATCAATAGTGATATCAATTTTTTCATGCTCCAAAAAAGAAGAAAATATCAATAGTCTGGTTATATATACCCCAGCAACTAGGAATTTCATAGACAGATTAACAGAAGATTTCAAACAAAAAAATCCTGACATAAATGTAGAAATAATAATAGCAGGAACAGCTGAAATAATAAAAAGAATACAGACAGAAAAAGATAATCCTTTGGGAGATATATTTTTTGCCGCCAATGAGAATATATTAAAATACAATTCTAATCTTTTTGAGGAATATGTTTCAACTAATGCTGATAATATATATGATGATTATAAAGCTAAAGAAAAATATATAACAGGCTTTATGATAAGCCCAAGCGTATTAATAATAAATACAAATTTAATAAAAGATATAAAAATAGAAGGGTATTCTGATTTGCTTAATCCTGCTTTAAAAGGACAAATAGCATTTAATGATCCTACAACTTCATCATCATCTTTTGAGCAGTTAGTTAATATGCTTTATGCTATGGGAAATGGAAATCCTGAAAACGGCTGGGATTATGTAGAAAAACTATATGCGAATTTAGACGGAAAACTTTTAGGAAGTTCTTCTGCAGTGTATAAGGGAGTTGCCGACGGAGAATATTCTGTAGGGCTTACATTTGAAAGTGCAGCTGCTAATTATATACAAACAGGCTCTCCTATAGATGTTGTATATATGAAAGAAGGAGTTCTTACTAAAGCACATTCTATGGCTATAATAAAAAATTGTAAGCACTTAGAAAATGCTAAAAAATTTGTAGATTTTATAACAAGCTATGAAACACAAAAAACTATTAATGATGAATTATTTACAAGAGCAATAATAAAAAATTTAGAAAATTCTCAGATACTTATTCCTCTTGAAAATATCAATGATATAAAAGAAGATGAAGAAACTGTTGATAAAAATAAAGATGCTTGGCTTGAAAGATTTAAAAATATAGTTACAGGTTCTTAATATAATTGCTGATATGAGATATAAAGAGTTTGTTTTTTTTAATAATGGAGTTTATTTTTTTAATAATAGTAAAGTAATATAAAAAACTTTTTTTAGAAAATATTATGATGATATCCTAAAATTAAAACTATAAATTAATAGAATACTTATAAAATAATATTAATTTCAAATGAAAGCAGAACATAATATTATAAAAAACATAATTATCTCAGCTAAAGATTAAGAAAAATAATTTAAGAATAAGATTTATGAAAAATAAAATAAAAAACTTTCTTAAAAAAGCAGACTTTTGGACTTATATCACTATAATAATAGCATTTATATTTGCTGTATTTTTAGTTTATCCTTTATTTTCATTATTTTTAAGCAGTTTCAAAGATATAAAAACAGATGCTTGGACATTAAATAATTTTATACGCTTCTTTACAAAAAAATATTATTACAGCACTTTAATAAACAGCTTCATAGTAACAATATCTGTAACTATACTTGCTGTATTAATAGGAACCCTATTAGCATACTGCATGAAAATATATAATATAAAAGGAAAAAGAATAATAGAAATTTTAATAATAGTATCTATGATGTCGCCTGCATTTATAGGTGCTTATTCTTGGATACTTCTTCTTGGAAGAAACGGAGTTATTACAAGATTTTTCGACTATATTGGTATTAATACTCCTACAATATACGGATTCGGTGGTATACTTTTAGTTTTCTCATTAAAATTATATCCATTTATATTTATGTATGTTTACGGTGCTTTGGGAAAAATAGATAAAACACTTTTAGAGGCTTCTGAAAATTTGGGAGCTTCAAGTTCTATAAGAAATATTACAGTAACTATACCGTTAATAAAACCTGCTGTACTTTCATCAGGATTAATTGTATTTATGAATGCATTAGCAGATTTCGGCACGCCGATGCTTATAGGAGAAGGATACAGAACTATGCCTACTATGATATATTCAGAGTTCATTAGCGAAGTAGGAAGCAATGCTAACTTTTCTGCATCAATGTCTGTTATAATGGTATCAATTACAACTATAATATTTATTTTTCAGAAATATATTGTAAATAAAAGATCTTATGCTATGAATTCAATGAACAGCATAAAGTCTAAAAATATAAGCGGAATTAAATCTATATTAATTCATAGTTTTTTATATATATTGGTATTTATTTCTATACTGCCTCAAATAACTGTAATATATACTTCATTTTTGAAAACTAACAGATCAGTTTTTATAAATGAGTTTTCATTTGAAAGCTATATAACTATATTTCACTCTCTTGCTTCATCTATAAAAAATACATATATATACGGAATAATAACAATGGCTGTAATAATAGTAATAGGAGTACTGACAGCCTACATAACGGTAAGAAGAAAAAATATATTTACAAATATAATAGACATAGTATCAATGTTTCCGTATATAATATCTGGCTCTGTACTAGGAATAACTTTTTTAACAGCATTTAATAAGCCTCCTATATATTTAACAGGCACTTCTATTATTATAATAATATCATTAGTAATAAGAAGACTTCCGTATACTCTAAGATCAAGCTCAAGCATACTTTATCAAATAAATAAAAATACTGAAGAGGCTTCTATAAGTCTTGGAGCTTCTGAGATAAAAACTTTTTTCAGCATTACTATAAAATTAATGCTTTCTGGAATATTATCTGGGGCTGTATTAAGCTGGATAACTGTTATTAATGAATTAAGCTCATCTATAATACTTTATACCACTAAATCGCGTACTATGTCTGTGGCTATTTATCAGGAAGTTATAAGGGCAAGTTATGGAACGGCTGCTGCACTTTCTACAATACTCACATTAACAACTATTATATCGCTTATTATATTTTTTAAGATAAGCCGTAAAAAAGAAATTACTTTATAATATATAATCTATCTTTTAATATTTTAAAAATTAATGCTGATAAAAACTATATTTTTAATTTTTTATGATATAGTTATATACTATTTGCTGTTAATGCCAAGCAAAAATTCCCTAGCTACAAATATGCTGAATACTACAAGTATGGCAGCACTTATGCCTGCACTTATATAAGGACTGATGCCGAATAATAATGATATTATAGCTGTTGTAACTATAGAAAGCAATATAATAATTATTTCAAACAAAATAAGAAGCAATAATTTCTTTTTATTTAATTGTTTTTTTTCTTCAGTTTTTCTATATGGTATTGGTTTTCTCATAACTGCCTTCCATTTTATTTATTTTTTAATAATTTGTATCTATATCTAAAGAAGCCCTTGATATCCAAGTTTCTAAGTTTCCATTAATTTCAACTTGCAAATATCCTTCTTCTGTTATGCCTTTAACTTCAGCATAAACTTCTGCATTATCTTTTTTTGCCTTTATAGTTCTGCCTATCATTTTACTATACTCTCTAAAATAGAGGGATAATTTTTTTTCTCCTGTATAAATATCTTCAAAATAATAAATCAAATCTTTATAAAAACTTTCTAATTCTATTTTTTTATTAGCTTCAATATACAATGAAGTAGCTTTATCTCTTATACTTAAATCAAAATCTTCTTTAGTCTGATATAAATTAACGCCTGTACCTATAATGCATGCATTTTTATTTTCTGTAGCGGTAACTTGTATAAGAGTTCCTGATATTTTTTTGTTTCCTACTAAAACATCATTAGGCCATTTAACATGAGCATCAACATTATATTTTTCTCTTAAACATCTGCTTAATGCTATACCTGGAAGAAAACTTAAAGCCTCTTTTTTATAAGGCGGATAGACTAAAATACTAAACCATAGCCCTAAATTATTATTAGATTCCCATTTATTGCCGTAGCTTCCTTTTCCCGATGTCTGAACTAAAGCTATATAGACACTTCCTTCTTCTAACTTTATGCCTTTATTTAAATCATCAATCATTTTCTTATTTGTACTTTCTAATGATTCAAATAACAAGGTATTATGTCCGTATATTTTAGTATTTAAATTTTCTGTAAATATGTTAACTTTCATTTTACTATTATATAATTAAACAGCTATTATATCAATATTATAATAATTATATTTTGGACTATCCTATATAACTTAAATTTGTTAAAATTTAAGTATGAAATGCACGCCTTTGGTATTGAGTAAAGAAAAACAATTAAAATTAATAGAGTATTTTGCAGCAAGGACATCTTCAGTTAGGTTCTTAAACTCTGTCATAAAATTCTAAGCTTCTTCTAAGATGCTATTTCACTGCCTCTTCTTAACTTAATCCTTCATCAAACTTTGCTATTTTCTTTCCTTAGTATTTATGGTTTAATTTTAACAAATCCCAACTTAGAGGTTTTATCTATTATCCCACTTACTATTGAAATACTCTAATGCAATCATCTCATTTTCATTAAAAGCTTTTTGCATGCAAACTAATATCATCTCTAATCTTTGCCGCTCCAGCATACCAAAAATTAAAGGATTGGCTAAATAATGAACTATTTGCACCATTAAATCATTATACTTTTCTTCAAATTCTACACTGGGTGCTTCTAAAAGACTACATAGTTCTTCTAAATCATTAATTACAGAATCTTGAACTATATATAATTCTAAAATTTCCTTTAATGCAACAAGCGGCAAAACAAACTCAATAGCCTCATTATCATTAATTATTACTTGATTATCACTATATGTAATTCCAATTTGTTCTCTTAATAAATGCAAATTATTTTTTGCTAATATTACTCTGCTTGTCTTTGACATGTATAATCTTTCCGTTTTTTCCAAATGTAGTTTTGATAAATAGTTTTTATGTTTAAAATTTATTTATATAATATCTTTTAACCCCAAACCTTTAAGCTCTTCTAAACTCATAGCCTTTATTAAAATTCTCTTTTTTGACTGCATTAAAGTATGGTCTTGTATTTTTCTAATGCTTCTTTATATTCTAAATATCCCAAAGGTCTGTTTTCACTAATACTAAAAAAGCTTATTCTCCATTCTGCTTCTTCATCATCTTCTAACTTAAAGTTCTCCAAAGTATCTTTAAAAAGAATTGTATCTGTATCCTCGAATCGTGAGTAAAATTATATCAAATCATAAGGAAAATATTTATAAGTCTTAAACTCTTCTTTATCTACATTCATTATTTTTAACACAGCAGCACCTTCATAAT
>NZ_CAJTQJ010000040.1 GCF_910578695.1 uncultured Brachyspira sp. | reverse complement strand
AGTCGTTTAAAACATTAAAGTATTTCTTAATCATAAGTATATTTTACAGTGAAAATATAAAAAGTAAAGACAAAATTTTTTTATTATTGCTAATAAAAATTATGAGCTTTGATACTCTGCCATTTTACGAATGTCAGACGCTCATAATTTTTATATTTAGTTTTCTAATATTAAAAAATTAAGCATAAGCAATCAGCTATTTATAATATCTTTTAATTCATTTATGAATATATTATTAATTTTACGCGAAAGTATTGTTACTCTTAAAAAATCCGATAATATGCTTTCCTCATTATATTTTTTTACAAATATATTTCTGTCTGCTAATTCTTTGTATATATAATCAGCAGTTTTATTTATATGCTTTATTAAAATAAAATTTGCTCTTGAAGGCATTACTATAAAACCTTCTTTGCTTAAAATAGTATCTAATCTTTCCCTTTCTAAAACTATATCAAATATATTTTTATACGAAGTTTTTTTATCTCTTACAGCTGCTATTATTATGGTTTCTGATATTTTATTTATTCCGTATTTCTGTCTTAATTTTGACATATTTTCTATATTTTTTGAATTTGATATTATAAAGTTAATATTAAGTCCTGATACAGAATGAGAATGTGCTGCCGATCTTATTATAATTAAATTTTGATATTTATTTATTAATTTTATTGCACTTTCGCCTGCAAAGTTTATATATGATTCATCTATTACATATATGCCTTCATAATGTTTTAAGAACTCTTCAATTTCTTTTATATTTATAAACATTCCTGTTTCGGCATTAGGATTGCTTGCTATTATGATAGAGTTTTTATTTTTTATATTTTTTTTAAGCAGTATATTATAATCTTCTCTTGCTTCTATTATATCATAATGCATTTTATAGTATGATAAAATTTTAACATATAAATCTCTGTAAGGCTCTTGTAAGAATATTTTATATTTATCATAAGAATTAATAATGCATGCAAAAGCTTCATACATTCCATTAACAGAAATTATATTATCAGTTTCTACATTAAAATATAAAGACATCTCTTCATCTAGTTTTTTAGGGCTGTAGTCTGGAAAGAATCTTAAAGATGCTATATCAAATTGTTCAAGCTCTTTAATAATATTTTTTGAAGGCTTGTATGGATTTTCATTTTTATCTAAAAAAATTTTTTTATTCATCATCTGTCAAATTATTTTTATACTTTATAAAATAAGCTGAATACTATAATTATCTTATTATTTTTAAATTAGTTTACACTTTTAAATTTTATGTTTAGTTAATGTAATATTTTTATTAAGACTTGTATTATGTTTAAATAAATAGTAAATCTTGTCGATAATTAGTTTAAGCTGATTATTCAAATCAGCTGAATTTTGTATATTATTATCTTAAATTAAGAGGCAGATTTCAATGTCAGTTAAACAGGTTTCCGATCAAGAAATATTATCAATGTACTTAAATTATGAAGCAGTGGAAAAGGGGTTATCATCAAATACTCTGGAATCTTATAAAAGAGATATTGTAATATATCTTGATTTTTTAAGCAGGAATAAAAAAACTATTCTTAAGGCTACGCGGAAGGATATAGAAAAATTTTTAAGCGAAAGAAAAAATCAAGGTTCAAAATCCAGAACTGTAGCAAGAAATAAAGTAAGCATAGTTAATCTCTATAAATTTCTAGTTATGGAAAATTATATTTCTAAAAACCCTACGGATAATTTAGAGGTTATACGTTTAAAAAGGGTGCTTCCTGAATCGCTTACAACAACAGAGGTAGATGATTTGCTTTCAGTTCATAATGAAAAAACTGATAAGGGCTTAAGAGATAAAGCTATATTTGAACTTATGTATTCATCAGGACTCAGAGTAAGCGAGATTTGTTCTTTGAAGATTGATGATATATTTTTTGACGGTAAATATTTAAAGATATGCGGTAAGGGTAAAAGAGAGAGAATAGTGCCTATTAATGACAGGGCTTTAGATATTTTACAAAGGTATATTCAAACGAGCAGAGTAATAATGGTAAAGGGCAAGAAGACAAGCGAATTGTTTTTAAACTTTAGAGGCGATAAGATTTCAAGGGTAGGCATTTGGAAAATAGTTAAAGAGGCAATGAAGAAAAGCAAAATAGAAAAAAATATTTATCCTCATACTTTGAGACATAGTTTTGCAACACATCTTATACAGCATGGAGCAGATTTAAGAGCAGTACAAAGAATGCTTGGACATTCGGATATCACTACAACAGAAATATATACGCATGTAGATTCTGATCATCTAAAAAAACAAATAGCAAAACACCCTAAGCATTCAAAACATGCTAGACAAAATACTAATATATAAAAAATAAAATGGAATAAAGTATATGAAAAGAAGCATAATAGCCGCAACAATATTACTACTAGTATCTATATCATTGGTAGCTTTGACATTTGGTATAGGCGAGAGAATGACAATAGTTAGTTATAATGATGATGACAATAGTTATCTTTTTGATGGTGCATCCAAAAATCATAGGATAGATATGTATAATCCTGATTCTCTTTCTCTTGTTACATCAAAGCCTATATATGATTATGATTTATCAGTTGATTTAGAAGATATGTATATGGAAGAAGAAATTAGTGCTGATTCGGATATAGAATATCTGAGTCAGAATATGCTTCTTAGCCATGATGAATTCAGCAGTGAAATGCCTAATCCTAATGTACTTCCTGCTATGGTATTTAATGCTAATACTACAGATAAAGCAGCAGATAAGCTCAGCGAGGCTGTAGATTCTGCTGTAATAAATTCCAGAAGCAGAGAAGCACCTAGAGTTGCAATAGATTTGTCAAAAATATCAGTATTCAGATATGAGCCTGTAGTAATTAATGCTTCTGTATATACTGATGATGTAGTTAAAAATATAAGTATGTATGTAAGATACAAAAAAGATAAAATAGTTAGAATGAACGGAGATGAAAGATATTCTATAAATGTATTTAAAGTTAAAAATTCTGAGTATAAAGGAACATATCTGCATCCTTTCGGCGGAATTTTAGGAGAATATCAGGCTATAGTATTAGTTCAGACTAAAAACGGAGTATACGGCTATACAAAAGATTTTACTGTAAAGGGAAGACAATCTCCGCCTGCTAAAGAAACTAAAAAAATAGCTACTTTAGAATATGCTATAGATTTGACTACTAAAAAGATACCCAGCGTAGAAACAGGCGAGCCTGCTAGCTATGATGCTATATATGATTGGATTCGCTATATGAAATGCGATATATTTTGGGCTATAGGCGGACAGACTACAGGCTGGACAGGAGGCATTACGCCGGAAGAGCCTTGGGCAAAAGCTATGATAAAAAATATAGAGAATCTTGCTGCAAGCAAAGCTAAAGGAAATGTTGAGCTTGGTGCTTATGTTATGAGCTACTTTGCTGCAGGAGGCGGAGCTAGAAAGGGCGGCTATGAAGTATCTGTAGGTTATAATTCGGCTACTCAAAGTCTTGTAGAAAGCAGACATATATCTTTGGCTGATAATAAAAGGGTAGAAGATATTATAGATATATTAAAAAGATATGATTCTAATCCTAATATATCTTATGTAGGTTTGGACTTCATAAGAACAGGAGAAGTAGACGGATATGAAATGGTTGATGAAATGATAGAGCTTACAGGCGTTTATGTACCTGCAAGCTGGTCTACTATGAGTAAAGCTGCCCGTATGCGTTGGCTTGCTGTTAATAGAGGAAAAAAAGAGATAGGAATGAAATGGAGATGGTTCAGAGCTCATAAAGAATCATTAATAATAAAAGCTATAAAAGATTCAGGCATTAAGAAAAAATTATGGGCATTTACTTTGGGCTGGAATCATGGGCAGGAGCATGGACAGGACCCTTATATGTTCTTTGATGCTGGTATAGATTATGATGCAGTTATGATATACGAAGCTAATCGTCCTCAGCATGTGGGTATGCTTGCAGCTTGGCCTCAGTATTTATCAGGCGAATATAATGTATTAGTCGGCAATATGATAGATAACAGACTTCAGGACGGAAGTTTAAGACCTGAGCTTGAATATATGAGAAGAGTTTATGAATCTGAAGCTAAATTCAATAGAAACAGCAGAATAAGAGGCATATTCTTTCATGATGTATCAAGAATGCTATGGTCAAAATTCAGAGGTTCAGGAAATAATATAAGAGAATGGGCTAATATTAATGCATCTATTGTTTCAAGAATAGAAGAAAAATATTCTGAAAATCCATTCAATGTTACAGTTAAGCTTGATGAGAGAAACAGAACAGGAGTGCTTACTATAGTTAATAGAACTTCCAAAAATCAAAATAATGTAACTATTAAAACAGATTTGGCTCAGGCTTTATCTGCAATAGTTCTTGATAAGGAAACGGTTGATATAGGTGCAGGGGAAACTGTTGAAATAGGATTCAGATATGCTTACGGCAGAAGCAGATATTCTTCGCTTATGGCTTTCAGAGTTGCTTCTTCTTCAGGAGAGGAAAATGTAGCTGTTGCCTATACTTTGCTTAATTCTTTAAGAGTAGTGCCTAAGCAGGAAGAAAATGCTGCTTTGGTTAAAAATGAAAATGAAGATAAAAAAGAAGATGAAAAAGTAAAAGATAATTAAATTTTTTTATTATTATTTCTAACAAAAAATTATGAGCTTTAGTTTTCTGCCATTTTTACAAATGTCAGACGCTCATAATTTTTATTAATATTGCTAACAAAAAATTATTTATTATCTCTATATACAAACTAAAAATATTCTTAAATAAATACTTCTGTTAGAAGGTCGCTATATTTAAATTTTAAAGTATATATTAAAAACTATTTTAGGGTATGATTTTTTCGTTTAATGTTTAAAATAATCTTAATACAAAATTTTTTTATTTATATTAATTTATTTTTATAAAAAAATATTGCCTTCATTTAATTTTAAGTTTTAAATTCCGTATTTATTAATAGTATAAAATTTAGTATGAGGAAAATTAAAATGAATAAATATATATTATTAATTTCATTTTTTATTATATCAGTATTTTCATCTTTTTTGTATTCTCAAATTAATAATAATGATGATATTCTAAAGAGCAGATTATTTTTTACAGAGAAAGATAAATTAACTTCAAAAATGAATATATATACATCTTGGAAATATACATATAAATATTTGCGTGATAATAGATTTAGATTCTATAAAAGAGCGGGCAGAACTTTAACATTAGAGTTTAGGTATAAATATCCTAATCAAATTTCAGTAAACAGCGGTACTCCTATTATATTTACATTTGATGACGGAAGTACAGTTCAATTGACTAATATACAAAAGGCTGTTTATAATCCCTATTTGATGGGAGATATTAATTATTATGATATTGAAGTGAAGTATAAATTCAATCAGGATAATGAATTTGACAGCTTTGCAGGTAAGCCTATATCTAATATAAGATTTAATTTTATAAATCAGTTCGGAGAAGACTATTATGAAGATATAGCAATATCCTCGCTATATACAAAAAATTGGCAGGAAATATTTAATGCTTTTAAAAATGGTATGGAAGCATTAGAAGAGATACAGCAGTCATATTCTAATAATTAATTTTATTTTTATATTAATTTGCAAGACATTAAATCCTGTTCTATTGAATTGCTTAAAAACTCTACAAATACATCATATAATATAGGGTCTAATTTGACATGTTTTTCTATAAAATCTTCTCTCATAATATTAAGAGCTTCTTCAGGAGTAAAAGTCTTGCCTCCTCTGTACTTTCTAGCAGGATCTATTAATGCATCATAAACATCTATAATTTCAAGCATTTTTGCAGGAAAATATGCAAAAGCATCGCATTCATCTACTGCTTTAGCATCATAAGTCATAATTCTCTGTATTTGAAAATTAGGATGTTTTTCTAATTTTAATTTATATAAATGATCATAAGGACCATAGCCAAATCCGTAATATTCATGATGTAAGGCTACAGTTAATATTACTTCTAAAGGATATTCAGAAGTCTGACTTACTAATGTATAGCTGTTAAATAAATGCTTTTTGATTCTTTTATAATCTCTTCCGCCTTCGCCTTCAAAATAATCTAAATCCTTAACTTTTCCTATATCGTGAAGCAAAGCACCTACAGAATAAAGATTCATTTCTCTTTCTTCTATTATTCTAATGCCTTTATCTATACAATCTTCTACAACATCCAAACGATTATGCACATTTTCTTTATTGAATACAGCTTCAACTTGTTCATAAAATTTTTTATATTTATTTTTGTATGAAGCTCTTATTTTATGCACTAAATTTCTTCTATTAATTAAATTATTATAAAATACTATAAAATTAGCATAAGAAATAAATACCCTGTTTGAATGAGACATTACACCGCCGTCAGAGTAATTTCTAAGCTCATCAAATACTTTTTGCGTTTCCGTATTAGCAGAAACCATTTCAACTATTGTAGTAACTAAATTTGTTGTAGTCTCAGTCATTTCCTGATTTTCTATTTTTGACTGCTCCTGAGTAATTTCTTCTTCTTTAATTTTTTGAATGCTTTTAAACATAGTAACTTTAGCAATAAGCCCTACATCATTTGCAGCATCAACTATTTGCTGAGCAGCCTCTTTATTGATTCCAGTATCTTTATCTATATGTATTTTTTTTAACTCTTTATTATAACTTTTTATAGCATTAACTTTTTCTTTATAAGTCATTTTAGAGATTTCAGATATTCTTTTTGCCATCTCCTTTTCTAATTCTTTAGGAGTTTTAAATACATAAGTACTGTTTTTTTTATCTTTTGCATTATTATTATAATTGTTATTATTGTTATTATTATAATTATTTGTCTGATTTATAGATTTAAATTCATCTATAAACATAGAAAAATTTTTTGGAATATATATTTTTAAATTGCTGTATTTATCATTATCTATTATCAAACTTAACTGTTCTGTTGGGAATGATATTATTTTATTTTCTTTATCTAATCTAAATAGCGGTATATTATGAGCAACTAATTGATCTTTTATTAATTTAAGTTCATTTACTGTAAGAATTTGATATTTTGATACTAAATCACTCATTATTTAATTTTCCTAAACATACTATTTTGAAGCTGCATTATATAATAATTTAAAAAAAAATGAAATAATAAAAATTACTTTTTTATTTTGACCCCGCGGCATGCTCTGTTAAATTTACCTGCTATTAAATTACCGTTTTTATCAGTATATTCTTCCCAATATGGAAATGCAGCACATTGATTAGGTTTTGCACTATTTATAGTACATCTGTTATTTTCATCTAAAAATGTACAAGGCTTATCTTCAGTTACCTTTATATAATATCCATAGCCTTCTTCATATTCTAAATACTGATTGATAAAAAGTAAAGGAGATATTTCTATTAATTTTGATGCTTTTTTTATATCATCATCATTAAAAAAAACATATCCTTTTTCTCTGCAGCATATTCCGCAGCCTGTGCATGAGAATGTTAATACAGAATTTTTATTCTTCTTATTATATTTTTTCGATTTTTTCATTTTTTATTATTTTAATATAGAATCAGCCTGAGATTTTACTGCATTTGCAATATCCTGTTTTCCCATTTTTAAATACATTTCAGATACTTTTATATAGTCATTATATAATGCTCTTTTTTCATTATTATTCATATCCTCAACTTTTTTTTTTTCTCCGCTTGGAATTTTTATATCAATATTAAACACTATATTATCAGGGTTGCTGTTTATTGCATCTTCATTTAATACTGCTATAGAAGGCCATCTTTTTTTATCTCCAAGCTCTCTTGCTGCTATTGATGATAAAGTATCCATCCATTTAGTTTTATATGTATCAGTATTATATGATAATGCATTATTTAGCTGATTATTGTTGATAGATGCATTTGTATTAATATTAGGCTCATTAGGAGGAGTAGGCGGTGTTATTTCAGGTTCTCTAGGAGGCTCAGGCGGAGTATTAGTCTGGATTCTTATGGTATTAGTTTGAGTATTCACTGCTATGTTATTAGTCTGATTTCTTGCTGCATTAGTTTGAGTATTCACTGCTGTGTTATTAGTCTGATTTCTCACTGCATTAGTTTGAGTATTCACTGCTGTGTTATTAGTCTGATTTCTTACTGCATTAGTTTGAGTATTCACCGCTGTGTTATTAGTCTGATTTCTCACTGCATTAGTTTGAGTATTCACTGCTATGTTATTAGTCTCATTTCTTACTGTATTAGTTTGAGTATTTACTGCTGTATTATTAGTTTCTGTTCTTAGTATATTAGTCTGAGTATTTGTAGCAGATATAATATTATTTGTAACTATTTCATATAAGCCGTCATCATTTTCATTATTCTTTCCTGAGAAAAATTGAATACCTAAAAATGATAATCCTAATATTATGATTATAATTCCTATTATAGGTACAATTTTATTAGACTTTTTATCTTTGTACATAGAATGATTAGGAGGAGAATAAGGTTCTGCAGGTTTTTTTTCTATTTCAGGCAAAGAAGCAGTTTTTAATTCATCTTCTGTTTCTATGATTTTTATTTCTTTATCTTTTAATTCCTGTATTTTTTCATTAGATTTTGTATAATAATAATATTTATAATTTTCTACAGAAGTATCTTCGTGAACTAATGGTGCATCTTTTATAGCAGTATCAATCTCATCTTGTTCAAATTTAGTTTTTTGAATATGATCATCTTCAATAGGTATTACAACTGTTCTTTTAAATATATCGCTCTTACTATATGTAGGCTTCTCTTCTGCACTATTAGTTTTTTCTTCTATTATTGTTTTTTCTTCTTCTATCTCTATCTCTTTTTCTATTATTGCTTTATCTTCTTCTATTACTTCTTTTTCTTCTGATATAGTTTTTTCTTTTGTATTATTTTTTTCTTCATTGTTATCATTACTATTTATTTCTATATCATTATTATTATTTATTTCGATTTCCTGTTTTTCTTCATTAAGAACTTCTTCAGTAATTTTTTCAATTTCTTCATCTTTTTTTATTTCTAAATTATCATCAATTTTATCATCTTCTATATTTTCAGATACTTCTTCTAAAACTTCATCTTTTATATTTTCCTCTGCATTAATTTGTTCTTCGGTATTATTCTTTTCTTCTTCTTCAGTAATTTTTTCTTCTATACTGTCTTTTTTATCATTTTCATTATTATTATTTTCATTATCTTCTTTTTTGAAAGTTTCAAAAGAATAAGGAGAAGAGTTTTCAGAATTCACTATTGATGAATATATATTTGCTGTTTCTTTATTTTCTTCCTGAGGTTTTATTTCTTTTTCAGTTTCTGCTTCTTTATCTTTTATGCTTTCATCTGAAGAGAAATATTTGTTTTCATCTTTTGTATCATCAGTTTTTATATTATCATTATTTATACTATCATTACTTATACTATCATTATTAAATATACTGCTTGTAATAGGTTTTGATATATTTAATTCTTCGGAAGTTTTATTTTCTATATTATCATCATCTACTACAGCTATGCGTTTTTTTACGCTTACAGGTCTTGATACATTTTTAGATTTAGCTTTTATAGCCTCTTTAAGAAGCGTTATAGATTCTCTTTCTGTTTTATTTTCATTATTTCCTGTTCTTATTGATTCTATCTTTCTTACGGGAGATGAGGTTTTAAAAGGATTTTTTTTATCAGAATTAGCTTCTCTTATAATATCTTTTAAATCTTTTTTTTCTTCTTTATCTTTAGTATTTTTTTTAACATCTTCTTCTTTTAAGATAGAATTTAATGTTTTTGTTTCTTTTTCATCTGCTTTATTTTTTATAGCTTCATCAGGTTTTTTAGCTTCTATTTTTTTAGTTTCTGTTACTTTATCAGCAGTTTTTTTATTTACAGTTTTTTTAGCTGCAGTCTTTTTATTGGTTTCAGCGGTTTTTTTATTAGTTTCAGAAGTTTTCTTAACAGAAGTTTTTTTAACAGCCGCAGTTTTTTTATTAGTTTCTGTTACTTTATCAGCAGTTTTTTTGGCAGCGGTCTTTTTATTAGTTTCAGCAGCAGTTTTTTTATTTACAGTTTTTTTAACAGCTGCAGCAGTTTTTTTTGTTTCTTTAGCTTCTTCTTTTTTATTTGTTGTGTTAGTTTTTTTTGTTGCCATAGTTTTACTCTGTTATATTTTGTTTTCTGTTTATTATTATATTTTTTATAGTATTCATTGTTTTTTCATCAAATATATTTTCTGTTATATTGCCTTTCTTTAATGAATCTATAAGATATTTATTTAAATTTATATCTTTATTTAAGTTTTTTTCTTTTGCTATATAAATATAATTACACATAGATAAAATCACTCTAAGCTGATTTCCGTCTGAAGAATATTTATCTATTAATTTTTGAGGCTCATCTATACCTAAACAGCTTAAATTGTAGCATACTTTAAAGAAAAGTTTATTAGTGACTTGTTTAATTTGATTATCTTTTTTATTTTTTTTATTTACTTTATATAGTATAGAGAAATCTCTAGCTTCAAAATTACATACAGAAGCATAAAATTTTTCCTGATAAGGCATAAGATAATGATGGCTTTTAGTTTTGGATTCAACTCTAGTGATAAATCCTTTTTCTTCTAATACATCTATAGATTTTACTACAGTAGCATTTCCTCCTATACCTGCTTCATTTAATATTTGAGAATGAGTAGTTTTAGAAATTCCTAATTCATAATCATAATTAGCAACTAAAGTTCTGTATACTTCTTTAGCTGATAAAGGCAGTTTTTTCCAAATATTATTTTCTGTTATTGATTTTGGTATAAAAGAGCATAATGATGATATTGATAAAAATGCTTCTTTATCTATAGTTTTTAACTGTGCTTTATTAATTATATCTATTATGTTTTCCAAAATTCTACTCCAATTGTATACCGCTATATAATATATCTAAATTAATATAAAATCAAGCTGTAAAAAATTATATATTTTTAAGTTTAAAAAACAAGCAGTATCTTATCGGCTTAATTTTTATTAATTATATTTATGTATAGCTGATATAAATAAGTTTTTTATACAATAATTAACTTTAACTTAAAATTTAACTTTTACTTACTTTAAACGTCCTTAAATGCCCATAAAACTCTTAATTTAATGCATTTTTTACCCATAATTCTAATGATTTAAATATATTAGTTTTATAAGGAAAATTTCCAGAATTTCAGTAAAAATACAATAAAATATCTATGTTTTTCTTTATTTTACTCTATTTTTGGCTTTAAATATTATTAACTTATAATTTTTAGTCAAAATATGTTTTATATGTATAATATATATTTAATTATTATTAAAAAAATAAAAAAACGATAAAAAACCGTATAGAAAGCTATTGCGTTTTTTTGCTGGTATGCTATACTAGTAAAACAGTTGATGAAAAACAAAAACATCAGCTAAAAATAAAAGTTCTTTGAAATATGGATAGCAGAAGCAATTTAAGAAAAACAAAAACACAACTGGTGTAAATGAACTTAATAAGTTCTATGACCCAACGGTTACAATTTTTTGTAACATTTCTTTGCATAAGTAAATCACTATTCAGCAGAATAGTAAAAATAATTTAGAATCATTCAGATTCACAAAGTGAGTATGGAGAGTTTGATTCTGGCTCAGAGCGAACGTTGGCGATGCGTCTTAAGCATGCAAGTCGAGCGGGCTTATTTGGGCAACTGAATAAGTTAGCGGCGAACTGGTGAGTAACACGTAGGTAATCTGCCGTAAAGAGGGGGATAACCCATGGAAACATGGACTAATACCGCGTATACTCTTGCTGCATAAGCAGAGTAGAGGAAAGGAGCAATCCGCTTTACGATGAGCCTGCGGCCTATTAGCCTGTTGGTGGGGTAAAAGCCTACCAAAGCTACGATAGGTAGCCGACCTGAGAGGGTGACCGGCCACATTGGGACTGAGATACGGCCCAGACTCCTACGGGAGGCAGCAGCTGAGAATCTTCCACAATGGACGAAAGTCTGATGGAGCGACATCGCGTGAGGGATGAAGGCCTTCGGGTTGTAAACCTCGGAAATTATCGAAGAATGAGTGACAGTAGATAATGTAAGCCTCGGCTAACTACGTGCCAGCAGCCGCGGTAATACGTAGGAGGCAAACGTTGCTCGGATTTACTGGGCGTAAAGGGTGAGTAGGCGGACTTATAAGTCTAAGGTGAAAGACCGAAGCTCAACTTCGGAAACGCCTCGGATACTGTAAGTCTTGGATATTGTAGGGGATGATGGAATTCTCGGTGTAGCGGTGGAATGTGCAGATATCGAGAGGAACACCTATAGCGAAGGCAGTCATCTGGGCATTTATCGACGCTGAATCACGAAAGCTAGGGGAGCAAACAGGCTTAGATACCCTGGTAGTCCTAGCCGTAAACGTTGTACACTAGGTGCTTCTATTTTAATAGGAGTGCCGTAGCTAACGTCTTAAGTGTACCGCCTGAGGAGTATGCCCGCAAGGGTGAAACTCAAAGAAATTGACGGGTCCCCGCACAAGTGGTGGAGCATGTGGTTTAATTCGATGATACGCGAAAAACCTTACCTGGGTTTGAATTGTAAGATGAATGATTTAGAGATAAGTCAGACCGCAAGGACATTTTACATAGGTGCTGCATGGTTGTCGTCAGCTCGTGTCGTGAGATGTTGGGTTAAGTCCCGCAACGAGCGCAACCCTCACCCTTTGTTGCTACCGAGTAATGTCGGGTACTCTTAGGGGACTGCCTACGTTCAAGTAGGAGGAAGGTGGGGATGATGTCAAGTCCTCATGGCCCTTATGTCCAGGGCTACACACGTGCTACAATGGCAAGTACAAAGAGACGCAATACCGCGAGGTGGAGCAAAACTCAAAAAAGTTGCCTCAGTTCGGATTGGAGTCTGCAACTCGACTCCATGAAGTCGGAATCACTAGTAATCGTAGATCAGAACGCTACGGTGAATACGTTCCCGGGGATTGTACACACCGCCCGTCACGCCATCGGAGTTGGTTTTACCTGAAGTCGTTAGCCTAACCGCAAGGGGGGCGGCGCCGAAGGTGGGACTGATGATGAGGGTGAAGTCGTAACAAGGTAGCCGTACCGGAAGGTGTGGCTGGATCACCTCCTTTATTCGGAGATAGTCCGACTTGAATCTTACTGCTATTCATATTTGAGAGAATTTTTCCTATGTTTATTATACCTCGTTTATAACTAACCTATAAAAGGTTGGTTTTTTTATTTTAAAAATTTGAATGATTAGGAATAAATAATGGCTGAATTAAATGTTAGTAAAAAAACTATTTATGAAATTTTATCTTCTATAAAAATGAAAAATAAAAAATTTATAATTTCTGATTATCAAAGACAGTATAGTTGAGATGAAGAGAAATGCGAAATTTTATGGAGTGATTTAGTTAATTTTTATAAAACTAAAAATGCTTCTGAATATTTTTTAGGTAGAATAGTAACTTGTAAAACAGATGAGGGTATAGAAGTTATTGACGGACAGCAAGAGTAACTTATTTTAGTTTATTATTAAGAACATTATATAAAAAACTTGAAAGTGATTGAGATTGATAGTTATGAGTTTAGTAGTGAGAAATTTTTTAATTTAATAATCTAAAAGTTGAAAAACAATTAGAAATCATATATAATTTAGGAAAAATGCGGCTTTTTTATTTATCTATTACAGCCCCAAATATAATAATCATTAATAAATTTGGCATTTTATATTGTGAAAGCTTGAATTTGTTATTAATGTTATAAAATACCTATACTTTGACTTTTAATCTAGTGAGTTTTTATGAGCATACTACAAAAAGAAATAAATATAAATAGGCAAAAACAAGAAATATATGAATCTAACAGAGTTTATGTATATAGAGTTTTGAAAGAAAGTATAATGAATTTAACACTTAAACCCGGAGAAAAAATTAGTGAATTGAATATAAAAAGAACTTTTAATGTCAGCAGATCTCCAATTAGAGAGGCAATAGTTAGATTAGTAGATGAAGAATTGATAGATGTTTTTCCTCAAAAGGGTACTTATGTTTCTTTATTAGATACTAATCTTATAGAAGATTCATTATTTATGAGGGTTGCTATAGAAAAAGAAATAATGATGCTGATTTGCTCAAAGGATTTTGATTCTAAAACTTTGCTAAATTCATTAGAATGTATTTTTGATGAACAAAAAAAGATCATTAATAATAATTTAAATAAAGATTCAGTAATGAAATTGTTAGATTTGAATGAACAATTTCATAGTGAAATATTTAGAAATATAGGTAAGATTAATGTATGGAAGAAAATTATGAAATTTGCAACACATTATTTAAGATTTCATATATTAGAATCTATATCAAAAATTAATATTGATTTTACAATAAAACAGCATACTGATATTATAAATGCCATAAAAAATAAAGATTATGATGCGTCAATTAAATTAGAAAATAATTTATTATCTAATTATAAATGTAAATTAAAGAAACTTTGCAATATATATCCTCAATATTTTAAATATAAAATATAAATTTTCTTAAAATAAATTGATAATTCTTATTTTTTGTATATACTATAGTAGTATGATTAGTCGACTAGAAATACTAGTATGATTAGTATGATCAGTTTTAAGGATTTTATATGTTTATTAATAAAATATCTGATGATGTTATCATAAATGTTAGTATTACAAATGTTAATGGTATAGCAATAAATATTAATTCTACAGTTGAGCATATGTTTTCTAGTCATATAAGAAAAGCAATTGAAGATGTTGTTAATGAAGAAGGCATAAAAAATATAGTTATAGATGTAAATGATTATGGTGCTTTAGATTTTTGTATAAGGGCTAGGACAAGAATTGCAATTAGAAAAGCCCTAAAAGATTTGGAGGGGTATGAAAATGAATAATAGAAAAGATAATCCTTTTATAAGTTGCAGATCTTGGCTGTTTGCCCCTGCTAATAGTCCTAAATTGTTATATAATTCTGTTATTTATAAGCCAGATGCTATTATATTTGATTTAGAGGATGCTGTAGCATTAAAAGAAAAAGAAGATGCTAGAGAATTGCTGATAGAAGCATTAAAGAGCATTGATTATGGTGCTATACCGATTTTTGCTAGAGTTAATTCCATAAAAACGCCATTTGGATTTGATGATATAAAATATTTAGTTCAGGCAGGACTCAAACATATACGTCTTCCTATGTGCGACAGTTCTGAAGAAATAAAAGAAGTAGATGACTTTTTAACAAAACTAGAAGAGCAAAATGGAATAAAAAAAGGAACAGTTGTTATAGCAGCTGCTTTGGAAACCCCTATAGGTGTATATAATGCTTATGATATAGCAGTTGCTTCTGACAGAGTAATAGGAATTTCATTAGGTGCTGAAGATTTTACTAGATGTATGGGTATAGAAAGAACAAAAGATGAAGAGGAATTAGCCTATGCTAGAGGCAAAATAGTATTAGAGGCACATGCAGCAGGAGTAGCCTGTGTTGATGGTGTTTATACTAAAATAGATGATATGGAAGGTTTTAAAATACAATGTGAAAGAGCAAGAAGTTTAGGCTTCACAGGAAAAGCATGTATACATCCTGCACAGATATCTTATTTGCATAAGGCATATCTTCCTAAAAGAGAGGATATAGAATACTCTTTAGAAGTTTTGGAAGCAGCTGCAAAAACTGATATTAGTAATGGTGGAGTGATATCATTAAATGGAAAAATGATAGATATTCCTATAATAGAAAAAGCTGAAAAAATTGCAGCATTGGCAAAATCAGCTGGTATGATTAAATAAAATGATAATTCAAATTAACAGGAGTGATAAATGGGTAATAAAATAACTAATTCATTAGGAATAGAATTACCACAATATATAGAGGGATATGGAAAAGTAAAGCCATTTATGGGAGCTTTTTACTATTACAATAAAGAGAATCAGAAAACATATTCAAGAAGAATAAAAAATCATAAACCTAATAATAAAAAATTATGTTCTTCTATTAGAGATGCTATAGAAAAAAGCGGATTAAAAGATGGTATGACTATATCATTTCACCATCATTTAAGAGATGGCGATGGGGTAATAATGCTTGTTGTAGAAGAAATATCTAAAATAGGTATAAAAGATATTTCTATATGTACATCATCATTCACTAATGCACATGAAAGGTTAATAGAATATATAAAAAATGGAGTAATAACTTCTATATCGACATCAGGATTAAGAGGCGAAATAGGAAAAGCTATTTCAACAGATAATATATTAAAAAAAACCGTTGTATTTAGAACTCATGGCGGAAGGGCAAGAGCAATAGAATCAGGAGAAGTAAAAATAGATGTAGCATTTATAGGTACCCCAGCATGTGATGAAGAAGGTAATATGAATGGCAGCGAAGGAAAAAGTGCCTTTGGAGCTATGGGATACCCTATGATAGATGCTATATATGCCAATTATGTAGTTGCCATTACTGATAACTTAGTTAAATATCCTTTGCATAGAGTATCAATACCTGAAATATATGTAGATTCGGTTGTAGTTGTAGATTCTTTGGGAGATCCTAATTTGATAGCAACTGGAACTACTAGAATAACTGCAAATCCTACAGAACTCCTCATAGCTGAAAAAGCAGCTGAAGTTCTTATAGGATGCGAACTTATAAAAAATGGGTATTCATTTCAGGCTGGAGCAGGCGGTGCATCTTTAGCTGTATGCAAATATTTGAGAAAGTATATGATAGAAAATAATATAAAAGGTTCTTTTGTATCAGGCGGAATCAATGCTTATCTTTTGAATTTATTTAAGGAAGGTTTATTTGAAAGCTTATTGGATATTCAGACATTTGACGGCTCTATTGCTAATGCTATAGGCGAGGAAAAAGCTTATATAGAAATGTCAGCTTCTATGTATGCTAATCCTAATAATGCAAGCTGTGTCGCTCATAAATTAGATATGATGATGCTTTCTGCTACAGAGATAGATTTAAATTTTAATGTTAACTCTTTAACAGGTTCTCATGGATTGATTATGGGAGCTTTAGGCGGTGCTCCTGATACAGCTGCTGGTGCTAAAGTAACATTGATGACTGTACCGTCTATTAGAAAAAGAATACCTATTATTACTGATAAGGTGACAAATATAGTAACTCCTGGAGAAAGTGTAGATATATTAGTATCAGACAGAGGAGTATGTATTAATCCTAATAGAAAAGACTTAATAGATATTTTTGATAGAAATAATATAAAACATAGAGATATTAGAGATTTATATGAGGAAGTTATATCTCTTACAGGAGTTCCTGATAAAATTCAATATACTGACAATATAGTTGGGGTAATTGAGTATAGGGACGGAAGTGTAATAGATGTAATTTATCAAGTGAAGAAATAAATTTTTTTAATAAAATATTTAAGGAGTTTAATATGAAAGCTTTATTTAAAAGTTTAATTGTTATGGGCATTATATTTATAATGACCTCATGTAAGGGGGCTGATCAATCGGCTAATTATCCTAGCGGAAACTTGGATTTTGTAGCTCCTGCAGGAGCAGGCGGAGGTTGGGATTTGACTATTAGAACAATAGGAAAAGTACTTCAAGACACTAAAATAGTAAAAGTTCCTATGCCTGTAAGAAATGCACCTGGAGCAGGAGGTGCAGTTCATCTTGGCAGTTTACAAACTAAAAAAGGCGATGCAAGAACTATAACTGTTTATTCCCCCCCCATCATTTTCTTAAATTTAAATGGTACAACAGAATATAGTTTTAGAGATCTTACACCTTTAGCAAATTTAATAGCTGATTATGCAGCTTTTGTTATAAAAACCGATTCTCCATATAAAAATATTATGGATGTAATGAATGCTTTAAAAGCTAATCCTAAATCAGTAAAAATAGGCGGTACATCTTCAGTAGGTTCTATGGATCATATACAGTTTTTAATTATGGCTAGAGCTGCAGGAGTTCCAAATTTGGATAAAATAGATTATATTGCTTTCGATGATGATGGTGCTACACAGGTTTTAGGAGGGCATATAGATTTATTCTCTACAAGTTTAGCTGATGTTATGGGTTTGGTTGAAAGCGGTGATTTAAGAGTTTTAGCACAAACTGCTGATAGAAGAATAGGTACTGGAATAAAGGCTGAAATCCCTACTTGTATTGAATCTGGAATAAACGAAACTTTTGTTAACTGGAGAGGCTTATTCGGAGCTCCTGGAATGCCTGAATATGCTGTTAATTTCTGGAAAGAGGCACTAGCTGAAATGGTTGAAACTCAAGAGTGGAAAGATGCTTGTGCTAATTATGATTGGGATCAATATTATCTTAATTCAGAAGATTTCGTAAAATTATTAGAGCAGGCAGAACAAGATTATAAAACAATATTATATGATATTGGTATGTTAAAAAGTAAATAATAATTAATAAAATAAATAAAAGCTCAATTAAATTATTTTAATTGAGCTTTAAAAAACAAATTAGGAGGGATTATGACAATAACAGCATTGTCATCTATAGTTACTATAGCAGTCGGCATAGCATATACAATTATGACTTTTCAGCTGCCTGATGCTAGTATAGGAAGAGCAGCTGAACCTAAAATTTTTCCTGCAATACTTGGTATAGCTTTTATAATATTGGGGTTTATTTTATTGATAGATGATACCATCAAAAAATCTAAAAAAGAAAAAAAGGAAGCTGTACAATTTTCAATAGGAAGCAGCGAAATAAAAATAGCTATAACAGTAGTTAATGCCATTCTTTACACAGTATTATTTAATGTAATAGGATATGTATTTTCTACAATAATGTTTCTTGAAATAGAGCTTTTAATATTCATAGGACTTAAAGGCTGGAAAGTTTCAACTATAATTGCTGTTTTATTCAGTATTATAGCTTTTTTGATATTTAATGTATTTTTGGGTATATATTTACCTAAATCACCTATTGGTATAATATAATAAAAATGAAGGATACTTTTTATGGAAAGTTTTAAATTATTACTTGAAGGTTTTGGTGTAGCTATTTTGCCTATAAATATATTATGGGTAACTATAGGAGGTGTTTTAGGTACTGTTATAGGAATGCTTCCGGGACTTGGACCTGCTACAGGAGTTGCTATATTGCTGCCTCTTACATTTACAATGGGACCTGTTGCTGCTCTTATAACTATGGGAGGAGTTTATTATGGATCTATGTATGGAGGTTCTAGATCTTCTATACTTATAAATACTCCCGGAGATGGTGCGGCAGTAGCAGCTACATTTGATGGGTATCCTATGACACTTCAAGGAAGAGCTGAACAAGCTTTAGCTATTTCTGCAATTGCTTCCTTTATAGGGGGTACAATAGCTACTGTAATAATGGCTTTTGTTGCTGTACCTGTGTCGCGTTTCGCTTTGAAATTCGGACCTGCTGAATACTTTATGTTATTTCTTTTTGCATTATCTGCTACTGCTTCTATGACTGAAGGTAATGCTATAAAAGGATTTATTTCTATGGTATTTGGGCTTATGGTAGCTACTATTGGTACAGATCCGCAGTCAGGTGTCAATAGATTTACTTTTGGAATATTAGAACTTCAATCAGGAATAGATTTTCTTATTATAATAATAGCAATGTATGCTTTAGGAGAGGTATTAAAAAGCTTTAAAAATATAGAAGAAGGTAAGAAAAAAATGCAGACTAAATTCGGGCGTATATGGATTAGTATGGAAGAATGGAAAAGATGCATATTGCCTATTATAAGAAGTTCGCCTTTTGGATTTATAATTGGTGCTTTGCCCGGAGCAGGAGGCACTATGGCTGCTTTGATGAGTTATAATAATGAAAAACAATTATCCAAACATCCTGAAGAATTTGGTAATGGTGCTATAGAAGGAGTGGCAGCTCCTGAAGCAGCAAATAATGCAGCTTCTGTTGGTGCTATGATACCTATGCTTGCATTAGGTGTGCCTGGTTCTGGTACTACTGCTGTTATGATGGGTGCTTTGCTTATGTTAGGATTACAGCCTGGTCCTACATTGTTTACTACCCAAACTACTGTTGTATGGGGACTTATTGCCAGTATGTTTATAGGTAATATTATACTTGCAATAGTTAACATTCCATTAGCTGGTATTTTAGTAAGAGTATTAGCTATACCCCCTAAAATATTGTATCCGATAGTATTGGGATTAACTTTTATAGGTACTTATGCCATAAGTTATACTGCTCATGATTTCTATGTGTTAATAATATTCGGACTTGCAGGTTTCTTAATGTCTAAAGCTAAAATACCTAGCAGTCCTATGATATTGGCTGTTATAATAGGAAATAGTATGGAGCAATACTTTAGGAGAGCATATAAAGTTTCTGATGGAGATATGCGGATATTTGTTAATTCTCCTATATGTATAATATTATTAATATTAACTATAGTTTCTATTATTTATCCAATAATTAAGATAATAATAGAAAAAAATAAAAAAGCAGAATTAAATTAATTAATATATCTATAATAAGCTAGGTTTTGTGAAATAAACCTAGCCTTTTTAATTATATATACTTTTTTTATTATGTTTTATATAAAGCAGTATGCATTTTTATAAAAATATAGTTTATAATTATAAATGTATTAATAAATAAAAGGAAATTATTATATATTTTACTTACTTAAAAAAAGGAAATATATTTTTAATAGCTAATTATTATGAATATTAATCAGTCAGTAATCAATTATGCTAAAAAGCTTGAAAAAATCAATAATGACTATAAAGTATCTTATATTGAGGCACAAACTATAATAATGCATTCTTTAAATATTTCTAAAATAAAATTAATATCAGAAAGCTTAAGAGAATTAAAAGAAGATGAAATAAAAATAATAGAAAGCCTTATAAATAGAAGATTAAATTATGAGCCTTTAGCTTATATAATAAATAAAAAAGAGTTTTACGGTTTTGATTTTTATGTTGATAATAATGTGCTTATACCAAGACCTGAAACTGAAGAGCTTATTGATTTGGTATTAGATTATACAAAAAATAAAGATAATATTTCAATATGCGATATAGGTTCAGGAAGCGGAAATATATCTGTAACTTTAAAAAAAATATTTTTACATCAAAATAAAAATATTGATATTACAGCCATTGAAATAAGTAAAGGGGCTTTCAATATCATAAAGAAAAATGCTTTTGATATATTAGGAGATGAAAAATTAATAAATATAATAAATGCTGATGCTTTAACTTTTACTCCTGAAATAAAATTTGATATAATAATTGCAAATCCTCCTTATGTTCCTTTAAAGGATAAATATTATCTTCAGAAGGATTTAGAGTTTGAGCCTTTTAATGCATTATATTCAGGAGAAGACGGACTTGATTTTTATAATGCTTTTTTAAATGTTATAGATAAATATTTAAAATATAATGGGGCTTCATTTTTCGAGATAGGCTTTAATCAGGCAGATGCTTTAATTGATATATGCAGCACTCTTAATATAAAAAATGTATTAGTAAAAAAAGATTTAAGCGGCAAAGACAGATTTTTAAGTTTTATAAATAATTAATTATATTATTATTATATTCTAATATAAAGCAGATATATTCATAACTCTTTATAAATAATATCAGATATTAAATTAAAATATTTATCTGTAATTTTTTTTATTTTTTCATTGGCATTAATATAAATATATCCATTATATTTTTTTATCATTTCTATATCATTATTGGAATCACCCGCTGTTAATATTTTTTCTATATTATTATCTTTTTTTAACATATTAAATATAAAATCAACTCCATTTGCCTTACTTACAGTATTCTTTACTATGTCTACAGTTCTAATATTAGCATACGCAGTGGCTTCTTTGAATTTTTCATTTATTATATTTGCAGTCATTTCTGTAGTTTCAGAATTTTTTGTAATTTTATTTATTTGTACTATATTTTTCATATTTTGAATTTCACTTATATGAATCTTTTTATCAACTTTAAAAGGAACATAATCATTTCCGTCTTTAGATTTTACAGATACTATATAATCATTATTTGATATTTCTATAGTACCGTCAAAATTTTTATGAAGAAAATTAATAATTTTATAGGCTGTATCATCATCAAAATTATCTTCAAATATTAATTCTTTTTCATTATTAAAAATTAAAGCTCCGTTATTTGTTATTAAATAATCAAATTCTAAAGAATGCCTTTTAATATGCTCCAATATAGAAAACTTATTTCTTCCAGTAGCAATAATAAATTTATTTCCAGCCTCTCTCCATTTTCTTACAGAATCAAATACGCTTTTATCAATATTCTCATTAATGTATATAGTCATATCATAGTCGCTGAAAAATAATTTCATAATAACTCTCTTAATTTTTTTTAAATTGCTTAAATCTTATGCATATATTTTTTATAAAATAATTTACAAAATATTATAAATATATAAAGCATAGTTTATATTAAATTATAATATTATTTTCTTTATTCATAATTTATTATTTTTATTGCTATGCTCACTACAGTGTTGGCAGGCGTCGCTTTAACTACATCGATAATAAATTATCGATGT
>NZ_CAJTQJ010000039.1 GCF_910578695.1 uncultured Brachyspira sp. | reverse complement strand
TAGCTTATTTATTTTATGCAGCTAATTCATTTTGCTTTCTTTTATTAAATCAGATAACTAATTTACTATATCTCTCATTTTCTTTCATAAATAAAAAAGTAAAAAAAATTATAATCATGGGGCTATTATGTTATTCAGCTCTATGATTTTTTTATGGCTTTTTCTGCCTGCTGTTTTTTGTCTGTATTATTTAATTGATAAGAAGTTTAGAAATCTATTACTTCTTGCAGCAAGCATTATATTCTATGCTTGGGGAGGAGTAAGTTATACTTTAATAATGTTTTCTTCTATAATTATTAATTATGTATTTGCATTATTAATTGATAAAGCTATTTATAATGATAATAAAATAATAAAGAAGAAAATATATTTAATTTTCTGCATAATTCTTAATTTATTAATATTAGGTTATTTTAAATATACTGATTTTGCTGTATCAATAATTAATTTAATATCAGGTAAGGAAGTAATTGCATTAAAAAATATAATTCTTCCAATAGGCATATCATTTTATACTTTTCAGGCTTTGTCTTATGTTATAGATGTTTACAGAAAAATAAATAAAGCACAGAAAAATATTATTAATTTAGCTTTGTATATATCTTTCTTTCCTCAATTAATAGCAGGTCCTATTGTTAAATATCATGATATAGAAAATCAAATAATATGCAGAAAAGAAAGTTTAGAAAATATCAGTTGGGGAATCAAAAGGTTCATTTACGGACTGTCAAAAAAGGTAATATTATCTAATATGTTTGCTTTATCATGCGATGAGATATTAAAACAGCCTGTAAGCGAGCTTTCTACAATTTTGGTGTGGCTTGCCGCTATACTCTATAGTCTTCAGATATATTATGATTTTTCAGGCTATTCGGATATGGCTATAGGGCTTGGCAGTATGTTCGGATTTAAGTTTTTAGAAAATTTTAATTATCCTTATATATCAAAATCAATTCAGGAGTTTTGGAGGCGTTGGCATATATCATTATCCGCTTGGTTTAAGGAGTATTTATATATACCCTTAGGCGGTAATAGGAAAGTGAAATATTTTACTTATTTGAATCTATTAATTGTTTTTTTTGCTACAGGTTTATGGCATGGAGCTAGTTTTAATTTTATTCTTTGGGGTTTATGGCATGGATTTTTTCTGATAATAGAGCGAATCTTTTTACTTAAGTTATTAGAAAAAAATAAATTTTCATTTATTAATCATATCTATGTAATATTAGTTTTTGTTTTAGGCTGGGTACTCTTTAGGGCGAATGATTTAAATCATGCTTTAGAATTATACAAAGTTATGTTTACTTTTAAGGAAAGTATTTTTACTGTTAGATATTTCTTTTATCCTCAGACGCAGGTTTGTTTTGTACTTGGCATATTATTTATCGGATTATTTCAGAGTTTGTTTCCAAAGATAAAAGCGGCATTATTTTCAAGCAGAGTTTATATATTAGAGAGTATTATTCAATTCATACTTTTATTCATTTGTATTATGTATTTAGTTAATGGCACTTACAATCCATTTATATATTTTAGATTTTAAGGCAGCATAATTTATGAAAAAAATATTAATAACAATTTATTTAGTTTTATTATCTTTATCTTTACTTTCTTTAATGATTTTATCTTTATTAGGTTCTAAGTCTAGGCTTGGTTATTTAGAGATATCCTCTTTTAATGAGGATGCTTCATATTCTAATAATTATGTTTATAGTTTTAAAGTTCGTTATTATGATAAAGTTTTTAGAAACAGCGATATTTACGGAGTTTATTTAAATACTAATAGTTTTCCTAAGTTTATAAAAGAGATAAAGATGAATGATGAGTTCGGCAGTCCTTTTGGTTTTTTAGTTTCTGATGAAATAATTGAGGGGGAGAAACTTGAGGGAATTGAGTATATTCTAAAAATAAAATCTAAAATTATTAACTGCTTTATAATATTTTTTATATTTACAGCAATATTATTAGTTTCTAATATTGAGAAATTATATTTGAAATATTTTACAGGCATAAATAAAAGATATATTTATATTATATCTATTTTTTTATGTTTTTTAATATTGCCTAGAATAATATATATTTGTTTTTATAAATATTTTGATAATGAAAATTATGAGAACAGAGTTTTTGCTGAGTATCCTAATATTAACTCTAATTTTTTTAATTATCCTAAAGAGTATGAAGCATATTTCAATGATTATCTGCCTTTTAAAAATGAATTTAGTAAGTTAAAAAATTATACTGATATTATTATATTCAAAAATATTCTTTCTAAAGGCAGACTGCTTGGAAAAGACAATTGGTTATTCTTTTCTAGAAAAACATATACTAATTTTATTATTTCAGATGAAGATATGATTAATGCTAAAGATATATTATTAAAATTTAATGATGAATTGAAAAAAATAAATATAGAATTTGTATTTTTAATATGTCCTAAAAAAGAAGATATTTATCCTGAATACTATATAAGATATGATAATACAAAAGTTGATGACGATTTTTATGCATTAAAATTGTTAGAGTTTATAAAAAATAATACAGACATTAATATTATCTATCTAAAAGAGGAACTGCTGAAATATAAAAATAAATATCAATTATATTATAAATATGATTTTCATTGGAATAACTTAGGAGGATATTTAGGATTTTCTAGTTTAATGGATATATTATCATTTGAATATAAAAATATAGATGATTTAGATATATTAAAATTTTATATACCTGATAATAAACAATATTACGGACGATTCAATGATGTAGCAAAAGGTTTGGGATTAAGCAAATTCAGAATATTCAATGAAGACTATTTTTTTGCAATATCAAATTATGCAGACAAAAAATATGAAGTTATTGATATAAATAATTGGGCTACATTTACCAGCATTTCATCAAATTACAGCTATGATAAAAAATTATTTATAGTAAGAGATTCTTATGCTATTGCTATGACAGATTATATAGCATCAGAGTTTCAAAAATCTGAATTTTGCCATAGTGAAGACTTTAATATTAAAATGTTAAAGAATAATATGCCTGATATTTTTGTAATAGAAAAATTGGGATTAGACAGCATATTTGAATATATAACAAATAATATTGCAAGCTGGAATATAGAATATATAAACTAATTATTAAATTGACAAATATTTTTATCAAAAAATATTGTTTTATTTTCTTAATAAAGTATTATACTATTTATACCGTTAATAATAGCAGTATTTTAATTATAAGTATAAATTATGAAAAAGATAATATTATTATTGATTTTTATATTAACTCTTAATCTATATCCTAAAATAGGTATGAAAGAATCTACTATAGCAGAAAAAAAAGATTATGGTTATATAGTTTATGCGGAGGATTATTACAGGCTTTATGCATTACCGTCCTATTACGGCGAATATGATCTTTTAAGAAATGTAGATTATCTTGAACGGGCTTTGAATGCTCCTTTTGATTTCGTTAATAGAGCTTTAACTATTATAGAAACTGAAGAAGCTTATACCAGATATAAAGATCTTATGCACATGCAGTTTAATTATCTCATAACGCAGAATTATATTTATCTTGCAGGACTTTATGATAAAAAGAATTACTATTTTTATAATTCTCAATTTGATGAGGATATAAAGAAAAGTTTTGAATATGCTGTATTTTTTTATAATTTAGCTAAAGAAAGATGGGCTATTACCAAAGAACTTGCATCAAATGTTATGAAAAATAAAGCCAAACTTGAAATGGATAATCTTATTGATAAGGCATACAAAATAGCATTAGGCGAAATTGATTATAATAAAACAGCTGACAGACAGCTTAAGCATATAGATGAAATTTTACAGGAGATGGAAAATTAATTATTTTTATTATAAAAGTTAGGAAAAGAAATTATGTTTAATGCAATGAATAAATATTATGAGATTAATTTTGATAAGATTTTAGAAATGAAAGAAATGATGGTTAAGGAGAATATAGAACTTACCTGCGTTAATCCTAATGGAATAAGTATTATTGTGCCGGGCAGTGCCGTTAATATTCTTTTAGAACAGAAAGATAATATTTTTCTTAAAGATGCCAAATACTATATATCATCATTTTCCAGTAAATTTTTTAATTTAAATAATCCTCAAACTAACAGCAGCAATGTAGTAGAGGGTTCTGATTATAATAAATACAGTGAGTTTGAATATTTCTATCATATTTATAAAAATTGTGCAGCACAAAATGAGAAATTAAAATCAGCTAATGATTTGCTTCTTGAAAAGATAGTAAAAGAAAAAACAAATAATAGATTATATTTATTAAAGCCTAATTTAGATCAATTAAAATTAGAATCTAAAGCCAATAAAGTTACTTCTGAAATAGCTTTGAATATAGAGCGTTTATTAACAGGTATGGGCATTATAGGAAGATTAGACTTTATAAGGCATTTAAAATATATTAAAAGCTCATCTAGTCAAATGAATGTTAAAAATACAGAAACTGAAGCTATGATTGTTAGTATGATGAGTTCTATAGTAACATATTTAGAAAAAGAATATTTCTTCCGTGATATTTTTGATTCTATGGATATGCTTGATGACAGCAATATATTGAGTCATAGTAATAGAGTATGCATACTTATGATAGAGTTTTTGTATTATTATAATAATATATTTAATAAAGGATTGGGTAATAAGTTAAGGCAGGATTATAAAAATATATATTTAGATAAATATAAAATAGTTTTAAATAGATTTAATCTTGTAAAGGGAATAGAAAAATTAGAAAATATTTATAAACTCGGCATAAGAAAATTTACTGCTTCTGAGATATTAAGTTATGCTATAGGTGCTTTTTATCATGATCTTGCTATGCTTAATATGACAGATTTCATTCCTACAGATGATTTTATTAAAGACGGAGATTTTAAAGACTTTCATACATCAAAAGCTTATTATTTTCTTAAATATGTTTTGGGGCAGAAAGATGAAGCTTCTTTAATAGCAGGACTTCATCATGAATGCTATGGATACGGCAATGGAATGATGAAAAATTTTTTTGATAAGAAAATTAATGATCCTAAACATAAAGCTGATTTTTTAATGTCATTTGAAACAGATGATATAGTAAATGCTGAATGCTTTGCATATTTTCCTGCTAAAATGTTTGAAGTTGTAGATATATATGATACTTTGACTTTTATGCAAGGCAGCAGAAATAAAAATACTCAGGAAGCAGCATTATTTATGAAAAAAATGTTTACAGAAGATAAGATAGCAATAGACCCTATAATATTTGATTTATTTTTACAATTCTTATACGATATTAAAGGCATAGATATAATAGATGAAGAATAATGCTTTATTATATTTGACTTTTAACAATAAAAATATATAATACATTTTGTTATGTATAATGTTATTGTAGCTGGTTCAACTGATTTTACTAGAGATTGTATCTTGCAATTAATGGAATTAGATAATGTCAATTTAAGCGGAGTAATAGCTCCTATAGATACTAAAAAAGACAGAAAAGGCAATATTATCAATTCCCCAGTATCTGAAATTGCTTTAGAAAAAAATCTAAATCTTTTTCAGCCTGAAAGTATAAATAAAGATGATTTTTATGATACTTTACTTAATATTTCTCCTGATTTTTTAATAGTAGTAGCTTATGGAAAAATATTAAATAAAAGAACATTATCTATCCCTAAAATTATGCCTCTTAATATTCACGGTTCTCTTCTGCCTATTCTTAGGGGTGCCAGCCCTGTAGAGCATGCTTTACTTTATGGCTTTGAAAAAAGCGGAGCTACATTGCAAAAGATGGATTTTAAATTAGATGAGGGAGATATTATACTTCAGAATGAATTTAATATAGATAAGAATTGGCAATTTTATGATTTGTATGATAAAATAAAAGAAAGCGGCGTTTTTATATTAAAAGAGTTTTTTAAAGATACTGATAAATATATATCCAATATAGTTAAGCAAAACGCAGCATCGGCAACTTACTGCAGTAAGATTAAAAAAGAAGACGGCAGGATTGATTTTTTAAAAGACGCCGTTAGTTTACATAATATGACAAGAGCTTTTGTGAGATGGCCCACAGCTTATTGTTTTTACAAAAATATTTCTATAAAAGTTTTTAATAGTGAATATATTATAAACGGCAATAATAATGATTTTGGAAAAATAGCTGATATCAATAATGATGGTATATATATACAGGCATTGAACGGCATATATATAATTAAAGAACTTCAGAGAGAGGGTAAAAAAAGACAAACTGTAAAAGAGTTTTTATGCGGAAATAAATTATCTATTGGAGAATATTTTAATTAAAATTGGAGTTAATTGCATAGTTATGAATAATATAAAAGAAATATTTAATAAAGTTTTGTTAAAGATAAAGAAATTTATTAACTTCATTATTCCTGATGGTATAATAAGTGATGCTAAATCTTTTTTGGTGTTTAAAAGACTGATGCTTTTTGCTGTTTTTCTTTTTATTTTGCAGATATTTGCAGTCTCTATAATAGTTTTTGTAGTTGTAAAATCTGGCGGTAAATCTTTTGTACTTCCTGATGTACAAGGTATGGAAATATTTCAGGCATTTAATTTACTTGAGAAAGAGGGTATGAATCTTAATGTGCAGACGCATTATTTTGATAATTATCCATTAGGCACTATTGTAGGTCAGGAGCCTAAAGGCGGTGTTAAAGTTAAAAGAGGAAGAACGGTATATTTGGTTGTTAATGTAGCTGAACAATCTCTTACTAAAATGCCTGATATTACAGGTTTGAAATATGAAGATGCTGTTTCTATAATCAGTAATGAGATTTTGACTGCTATGACAAATGTAAAGCTGCTTCCGAAAGTTTACATAAATGATAATATGTATGAGAATGATATAGTATTATCGCAAATTCCTGCTGCAGATGAAGTTGTAGGATTAAACAGCGAAATAATATTAACAGTTAATAATAAAAAAACTCAAATGCAGTAAAATATATTTGTATAAGTAATAAAATATATTTGTGTGATAATTAAAGAAACTATCTTTTTTTCCGAACATAATATTGGAGAGTTGTATAGTGGAAAACAAGGAATGTGAGTTTTGCGGCAGTACCGAATCAGATATTTATATAAAAACTGATTTGGTGAGCTACAATAAATGTTTAAATTGCGGGCTTATATATCAGTATCCTATTTTAAGTCAGGAGGAAATAGATGATATATACAGCGATAATTATTTTGAATATGAGGTAGCTAATCAGGAAAATTTTTTTGCACTTATGAAGCTTGCTATGAAAGATATAGGTTTTGAAAAAATAGAAAGCAGATTGCCTAATAAAAATGTTCTTGATATAGGCTGTGCTACAGGTATGATGTTAAACTATTTAAAGACTAAAGGCTATAATGCTCAAGGTATTGAAATATGTTCATCATCTGCTGAATATGCTAGAAAGAATTATAATATAGCTGTGCATGAAAAACCTCTTATTGATGTAGGGTTTGAAAATGATTATTTCTCATTTATACATTTTTCTCATGTTATAGAACATGTACCGAATCCTGCAGATACTTTAAAAGAGATTTATAGAATATTAGCTAAAGGGGGCTATTTAGCAATTACAACTCCTAATGCTGACGGTATGTTTGCCAAAAAATACGGTAATTCTTGGAGAGCTGTTATGCCTCAGCATTTATGGTTGTTTTCCAAACTGACATTATCAAATTATATGAAAAATATAGGATTTAATATAATAAGTAATTTTTCTTGGGGTTCTATACCTATAGAAAAAAAAACTAATAAAATAATTAAATGCTTTTTTGATAAATATGTTAAATTATTTAATATAGGGGATGTTATGCTTTTCCTATGCAGAAAGTAAAAGTGTAAAAAAGCAGAAGTAATAGTATAAAGTCATTTTTTAAGGAGAATATATGGCTAAAGAAATTATAAAACCAACATTATCAATCGATCCTAATAATTATGAGTTTTCTTATGATAATTCTATAAATACAAGAGAAGTATATGATCAAATTGTGGATGTTGATAGCAATAATCAGGCTTTATACGAGGAGCTTTTAAAAAACTATGTGCGTCCCGGAGATGAGGTATTAAAATCAATCTCAAAAAGGGAAGGAGTAAAAGCAGGCAAGAATGTAAAATTTGATAAGATGACAGGTGTATATAAAAGTACAGTATACGGATATGTATTTTATGATGAATTGAAATCAGTTTCTATTATACCTGTTATTAATGTTGGGGATAAATGGAGGGGAGTAATGGTTCTTCCTCCTCAAAAACATCAGAAAAAACAGCTTGTACTTGAGGAAATACAGGCTATAATATCTGAAATACCTATAAAATTAATGGTTAATTATGATAAAATAACTGAGCTTGTTGAACATAATCTCAAGTATGATGAAGGTGTTATGTGTGTATTTGTAGAGGGAAGAAAGCCTATAGATGGCAATGTTCAGAAGATTATACTTGATTATGATTTTGATATAGATACAGGTAAGGAATCAGAAACAGGGTCTATGGATTTTAAAGAGAGAGGATTCATTCATAATATAGAAGCAGGCATAAAAATAGCACATTTTATGGAAGAAAAACCTTCTATGGACGGGCTTGATATATATGATGTTATTATGGAGGCACATCATGATGATGATCCTTGCTATAAATTGGGTAAAAATATTAAAGTTGATGATGACGGAATTACTATTAGAAGCGGCATTAGAGGAATATTAAGCAATCATAATAATACATTGTCTGTAAGTACTGTAGCTGAAATAGATAAAGTAGACTTATCTACTGGAAATATATATGTTAATGGCTCTCTTATTATTAGAGATAATGTTGCTCCCGGATTTACTATAAAAACTGAAGGCGATATATATGTACATGGAAGTATAGAGGATGCATATATAGAATGTGCAGGAAATTTAATAGTTTCAGGAGGAATAATAGGAGGTCCTGACAGTACCATAAATGTTAATGGTAAAATGTATTCTTTATTTATAAGAAATGCTAATGTAATATGTAATGGAGATGTATTATCTCAGCAGCTTGTTAACTCAGAAATAGCCTGTAATGACAGAATCATAGTATTAGAAGGCAAAGGCGTTATTATTGGAGGTAATGTTAAAGCTTTAAATGGAGTTTGGTCTAAAAGTGCCGGTTCTATGAGTGAAACAAAAACTACTATTACAGTTGGAAGAGATGCTAAGGCTGATGCTGAGTTCAAAAATATTGTTACTACAATTAAGGCTAATAAAGAAGAAATAAGTAAGATTAAATCTCTTTTAGGTACAGAATATTTTAAAAATCCTAAGCAGTTTATAGAAAGAATACCTGTAAGTAAAAGAGAGGGAATAAAAGATATATTAAAAAGAATTACAAATCTTGTAAAGGAAACAGCTCAGTTAGAATCTAAAAGAGATGAAATGAGTGCAGAGTTTGAAAAATTATCTCATAGCAGCATAACTTCTATGGAAGGTTTCTTTCCAGGAGTTACAATTTATATTTCAAGTCTTAGAAAATATATATCTAAAAAGATTTCTGGTACAGAGTATTTTTATTCTAAAGAACTTAGAGATATATCAGAAAAAGCTCCTAAAATACTGCCTTTAGAAGAATATGATTTTCCTAGAGAAGTAAAAAAAGATTAATAGCTTATATAATAGGCATAATATATAATAGGTATAATATATAAATGAAAATAACTGTTATACATGGACAAAATCATAAAGGTTCTACATATAATGCAGCAAAAATGCTTTATGACAGATTGGGCGGAGAGGTTACAGAGTTTTTTCTCCCTAGAGATTTTAATAATTTTTGCACAGGCTGTAATAATTGTTTTTTGAAATCCGAAACATTATGTCCTCATTATGAAAAGCTTAAGCCTATTACTGAAGCTATGGATAATGCTGATATAATAATATTGTCAAGTCCTGTATATGTATTTCATGCAACAGGTGCTATGAAAGCTTTTTTGGATCATTACGGCTATAGATGGATGGTTCATAGACCTGAAAAATCTATGTTTAAAAAACAGGCTGTATGCATTTGTACTGCTGCAGGCGGAGGTATGAAAAGCACAAATAAAGATATGGCAGACAGTACTTTCTTTTGGGGAATAGCAAAAACATATAAGTTAGGGTTTGCTATAAAAGAAATAAATTGGAATAATGTTAAAGATGATATAAAATCTTATATTACTAAACAAATTGATTTAGCAGCAGAAAAAATAAAAAGGGAATATGGTAAAGTTAAGCCTTCTATGAAAACAAAAGCATTTTTTAAGATAGCTAAATCTTTACATAAAAAGAAGAATTTTACCGAGAATGATTTTAATTATTGGAATGAAAGAGGCTGGCTTAAAAACATATTACCTTGGAAAGATTAAAATTTATATCATTAAATATTAACAAAAGGCATAATAGCTTTTTATTATTATAATCTTATATTTCACAAACAGGCGATTGTCTTACTCTTATTTTTACAGTACTTCCTTCTCCGAATATTGAATCCATATATTTTTTATACTCTTCTACGGTATTTATAGGCATCAAAGCCTGTATAGTGCCCGCAAATCCTCCTCCATGTACTCGGCATGCACCTTCTCCTTTAAGAAAATCTTTTGTCAAAGTTAATCCTAAAGCTATACCCATATTTTTTGAACTTGTAATAGAATAGCAGTTTTGTAAATACATAAAACTTGAAAGTCCTGATTCATTCATAAGTTTTATATATGTGCTTATATCATTATTTTTAAGAGCTTTTATTTGATTAATTACCCTTTCATTTTCCTCTAAAAAGTGATAAGCCCTCATTACTGCCCTGTCTCCTATTTCTGTTCTTAGTTTTGAAGCATTTTCTATTAATTCCTGTTTATTTATTTCTCTGCATACTTTTTTTCCAAAATACTTTGCAATAGCATTCATCTCTTCTCTTATTGCTGCATATTCATTTGTAAGTCCGCTATGATCTCCTTTTACATCTACTATCATAAGAGCATAACCATTGCTTTCAAAATCATATTCTACTTTTTCTATTATAGGATTATCATTATTTTCAAGGTCTATAGATATAATTCCTCCTATAGAACATCCCATCTGATCCATAAGTCCGCAAGGCTTTCCAAAATATATATTTTCAGCATATTGTCCTATTTTTGCTATATCAGCTTTGCTTATCTTATCATCATTATATAAAGCATTCTGTATCTCTCCTATTAAAGATTCAAAACTTGCAGAGCTGCTTAATCCGCTTCCTATAAGTACTTTATTATTTAAACTTACTGTGCATCCTCCTATATTGCCGCCTTTATTTTTTATTGCAGCACAAACACCTCTTACCAAAGCACTGGATTTTCCATATTCATTTTTATTTATATTTAAATCATCAATATCTATAATGTCAGGATTATTAGAATAATCAGTATAAACTATTATTTTTTTATCATCTCTTTTTGAAACTGCTGCAAGCTTATCTAAATTTATAGATGCAGTTAATACATATCCGTTATTATGATCTGTATGATTTCCAGAAAGCTCTGTTCTTCCTGAAGCACTAAATAAATACACTTCTTCTGTTTTTTCTATGCTTTCAAAATGTTTTATCGTATCATCTAATCTATTATATGCCTCTAATATGCTTTTTTTATCTCCTCCGTATATTAAAGAGAATTTTTGATCCATACCATTTTCTTTTAATAGTTTTTTTAACTGGCTTATATTATACATATCAAATCCTTATACTTTTATATGCTATATGATATATAATTATATTAATTTTGTCAAAGATAATAATATAAACTAAAAATAGTTTACATAATTTAAAAATATTCAATTTTAATGTAAAAAATCAATATTTTTATTTATTTTTTAGCAAAAAATATTTACAAAATATTGACTTTTTTAAATATTTTTTATATTATATAATTATAATAATTGAGTTATATACGGGGGGTATTTTATGAAATTTACACAAACTTTAAAATTTAAAATGCCTTTTACTATTATATTATCTATAGCTGTGATGCTTATTATTCTTATGATAGTAATAATATCTACTTCTGCTGCATTTATAGAAAGAACAGCTTTAAGAGGTTTTTCAGAAACAGCTGACGGATACAGAGATTTAGTTTCTGTATGGTTAAATGATCAGATAGATTTAACTTCTATAATAGCAAAAGAATCAGAATTTTTAGATTATTTCAAAGAGCCTAATGAACATAATTTAACTATTGCTGAAAATGAGCTTGATGAGTTATTAGTAGAATTAGAAATGCATTTTTCTTCTTTTTCTCTGTTTGATTTAAATGGCAGACTTATAAAAAGTACTTATAATAATCAAAATGCTTTAGAAAGCGATATTTCTCATAGAAGATTATGGCAGCGTTTAATAGACAGCGGATACAGATATTCTATAGATGATGAGATAGAAATATCTTTGATTAATAATGAATATGTTATTACTTTATTGTCTGGAGTATTTGATAATAACGGCGAGCCTGTAGGAATATTAGCTGCAGAATTGAAGTGGAATAATTTTGCTAAAAAATATTTTTCTGAGATTACTATAGGTAAAACAGGAAATATTTATGTTGTAGATGAAGAGGGTAAGAGAGTTGCACATAGAGATATTTCTAAAATTAATACTGTATCAATGGGCTCTAAAAATGCATTATCTGCTGCTGCTTCACAGAGAAAGGGAGTTTTGCATTATGAAGATGACGGAGAGAAAGTTATGGCTTTTTCAAGACTTGATAATATTAATTGGATAATGTGCGTTACTATGCTTGACAGCGAATTTTATTCAGATAGAAATACTCTTATAATAATAACTATTATATTAAGTATATTACTCCTTCTTATAACATCATTAATTGTCATTTTATATGTTAATAAAAATATATCTAGTATTTTATCAAGAATAGCTATAGATTTGAATAAACTTGGAAATGGAGATTTAACTGTATCTGCACCTTCTAAATTTTTAAGCATAAAATATCAAAATCATGAATTTGGAATTATAGCTAATGGATTTAATAATACTATAGAAAAGCTAAAACATATAGCAAGCAATATAATAGATTCTTCTAATAATATAGAATTAATTTCAAAAGAGTTAGAAAGCTGCAATAATGATTTATCTTTAAGAACTCAGTCTCAGTCTTCATCATTGGAGCAAACTGCTAGTTCTATGGAGCAAATGGCATCTTCTATAAAAAAATCTGCTGAACAATCTGTAATAGGCAATAATATGATGAATGATTCAAAAAAATCTGTAGAAGAAGCTGGTTTTATAATAGACAGCACTACAAAAAGTATGGAAGATGTTTTTGAATCAAGCCGAAAAATTACTAATATAACAAAATTGATAGAAGATATAGCTTTTCAAACTAATATATTAGCATTAAATGCATCAGTTGAAGCTGCAAGAGCAGGGGAGCAGGGCAGAGGATTTTCTGTTGTGGCATCTGAGGTTAGAACTCTTGCACAGAATACCCAAACTTCTGTAAAAGACATTACTTCTTTAATATCAGATTCTGATGATAAAATAAAGGTAGCAGCAGAAGAAGCTAGAAAATCTCAGGAAATATTTGCCGATATTAAAGATAAAATAGAAAATACAGCAAGCATAATGAAAGATATTTCTACAACAGCATTAGAACAGCAAAGCGGAGTTTATCAGGTTAATCAGGCAGTAATAAAAATGGATGCAGGTACTCAGGAAAATGCCAGCTTGGTAGAACAGACAAAAGAAGCAAGCGTAACATTAAGCAGCGAAGCACAAAAATTAATAGATATTGTAAGTTATTTCAAATTGTAAAACTTTATAATATTAAAATTATTTTTAGAATGGGCTTGAATAATCAGGCTCATTCTTTTTTGTTTTTCTGCTAGCTTTTAAAATCAAATTATTATATTTTTGATTTTTTATAATTTTTATTGTATATAAAATTTTTACTTATAAATTTTTATATATAAATTAATTTTCATTATAGTCTTTGTATCCCTTTTCTTCTAATAATTTTTTTATTTTTTTATCCCAATTTTTATCATCACTGATAACAGATACATATTTTAGTCTTGGAGCCGTTTCCTTTGAAAGCATATCTATATTAAAGCATTTTATATTTTCTAATATTAAAGTTCTTATTCTTGTATGATTTAATACTGAATCCATATTCTCAAGACTTCTTAAATTAATTAAAATAACTTTTGTAAGATTTTCTAAATTACTTAAATCAGGCATCTCTTTTAAAGTAGGTATATCATTTAGTTCTAATGTTTTAAGAGTTTTCATTTCTGAAATAAAATTAAATGATCTAATATTTTTTCCTTTTTCTATATATAGTTCTTCTAGTTCAGGAAGTTTTTTAGGAATTTCTTCTTCATGAGAAACTCCTTTAAGAACGGCTATTTTTTTTAGATTAGGATTCTTATCAAAAGATTCCATTCTAAATATTCCTGCACCTATTTCTTTTATTGTACTTCTCATAGATAAATAAACATCTTGCTTTAATGTAAGCCCGTTTTCTATATAAACGCTTTCTAAATTTTCTATATTATCAAGAGGCTTTAATTCCATATCCTTTGGCAAATCTCCGTATAGATGAAGGCTTCTTAAATTTATAAGTCTTGAAAATATGCTGATATCTTTTAACGGATGTTTAAGAGAAGCATGATATATAAGGTTTCTAATATCAGGTAAAGCTATAAGCAAATCATTTCCGCTTATATTATTTTTACTGCTTTCATTTTTTTCTGAAGATATATTTAAAAAGAAATCTTCTCTTGTTCTTAAAAGTTCATTAAGTACTGATATATTTTCTTTTGATATTCCAATATCATCAATAAATAGTATTAAACTTTCTTTTTCAATTCCTAAATCGAAAATGGCTTGATTATCTAATTCTGAAATTTTTACTTTTTTCATCATAATATTACCTTATAAATATTTTAATTATTATAAAACGGGAGCTATTATTCTGCAAGCTGAATTTCTAAGTCTTACCAGCACAGGCTGTTTAGAATATTCTTCAGCAGTTATTTTATGAGAATTAAGCATATCTTTTTTGAATATATCTTCAAATTTTTTTGATGTATCAATATCATATATAATAGCATTCATTTCATAATGCAGATAGAAACTTCTTATATCCATATTGCAAGTTCCGCATGATACTATTCTGCCGTCAATGACGCAGAATTTACTATGAAGAAAACCTTTTTGATAAAGATAAATATTAACGCCTGCTTTAAGTAAAGTTTCAAAGTAAGTCTGAGCAACCCACCAAGCAATTAATTTATCAGGATTTCCTGTTATCATCAAATGCACATCTACTTCTGATAAAGCTGCATTTTCTAAAGTACTTAAAAATCCTTCATCAGGTACAAAATAAGGACTTTCTATATAAATGCTTTCCTTTGCTTCTTCTATCATTTTGGTATAAACTTTTTGTATGCTGTCCCATTTGGAATCTGCTCCTGATGTTATAATCTGAACGGGAAGAAATTTATCTGTATTTGATTTTGGAAACAGATCTTTTCTTATAATAGAAACTTTTTCTTCATCTAATTCTTTATCTGCATATTTAATTTTTCTCAAATGTCTGTATTTATTTTCATTAATATTGAAAACCTCTAAATCTCTTCCTCCTGCATTATACCAATCGCAGACGAAAACATTTTGTATGAGATTGCATGCATCTCCTACTATTCTCATATGAACATCTTTCCAAGAATTAAAATTTTTTCCTCCGTCTATATATTCCTGCCCTAGATTCATACCTCCCATATATGATACAATACCGTCTATTACAACTATTTTTCTATGATTTCTATAATTTACAAATCTAGTCCATAATATTGAAAAAGGATCATGGTAGTATAAAAATTTTATTCCATTTTCTTTTAATTCTTTTCTATATTTTTTACTTATTCTATTTAATGATCCAAGCCCGTCAAAAATAAGTCTTATTTCTACTCCTTCATTTGCCTTTTTTATCAGTACATTTTTTATTTTATTTCCTAATTTATCGCTTCTCCAAATAAAATATTCCATATGTATAGTCTTTTCTGCTAGTTTTAAATCTTGAATTACAGCATCAAAAAGTTCCTGCCCTTCATCGAATACATAAACTTCATTTTGAACTGTTATAGGAGAATATCCGCTTTTTATGGCAAGCTTAACTAATTTTACATTACTGCTGTAATTACCCTGCATATTATCAAGTATATTTATTTGTTCTTTTAATAGAGATGAAAAATATTTTTTTATCATATCTTCAGGCAGTTTAGCAGAAATTTTCTTTTTTGATTTTTTCCAATCTATTCCTAAAAATATATAAAATACTACTCCTATATAAGGTAAGAACACCAAAACCGTGAGCCAAGCTATGAATGAGTAAGGGGGTCTGTTTTCAAGCAGCATCTTTACTGCTATAGATATTACATATAAAAAAAATATAATAGTTAAAATATAGAAAATCATCACTCTGCCAATCAAAAAATATGTTTTGCAATAATATATGAAAAATTATAAAAGTCAATTATATTAAATTAACATAATAATAAATTTTATTAAAGTACTTGACAAAAATTATTAGTAGTATAGAATTAAGGTACTTCCGAAAATATTTGTAATGAAGGGCGTTGGTTTTTATATTATAGAAGAAGCCGACACTCTTTTTTTTATATATTAGGAAAATATTATAAAACAGATTTGTATGAATAATAAAAGCAGACCTCAAAAACAAAAAGAATACGGCAGAGAGCCTAAAAAAAAGAAGCTAAAAAATAAATTAAATAAATATAATAATATAAAAAATAATAATATAATAGATGAAGCTTTATTATTTAATGAAATAAAATCTATTTTAGAAAAAAACGGTATATATCTGCTTGATTTGAAAGTGAGATGTATTTCTGATAATAAGAAAGTTTATGCCGTAATTTTTAGAAAGAAAGAAAGTGTATCTCATAGCCATTGCATAGAGACTACAAGATTAATACAAAAAAGCATCAAATCTAATGGTTATGATGAGGGAGATTATATTATTACGGTTTCTTCTGCAGGATTTAGATGGAAATTTAATGATAGGTATGAATTATTTGAAGATATGCCTATAAAAATAAAATATAAAGACGGAGAGAAATTTATTACAGTTTCTGCAGTATTGAAAGAGGCTAAAGATGATTATATTATTATAACTGTTTTTGATGAGAATAATATTATTGATGAAAAAAATATTAAAATATTAAAAAGCGATATTATAAAATCAAGATTATCTATATGATTTATAAAAAATAAAAAGGAGTAATCAAAATGTTTGAAAATGTTGGAACTTATTTACAGCAGCTATCCGATGAAAAGGATATTAGTGTAGAACTTTTAAAAGAAGTTATAGAATCTACTATGATTTTGGCTTTAAAAAAGAAATATGGTCAAGATATAAATTTTCATATACATTTTGATAATAAAAATAATCCTACTGTATATAAAGCATCTAATGTTGTAGAAGAAGTTAATGATAAAAATAAAGAGATATCTTTAGAAGAAGCTAAGAAATTGGATCAGGATATTAATTTGGGAGATGAAGTTTTAATATTAGTTGATCAGGTGGAGGCATTCGGAAGAATAGAAAGTACTGTAGCAAGAACTGCTTTTTTTCAAAAGATTTCTGAGATTGAAAAATATATCATATTTAAAGAGTTTAAAAGAAGAGAAAATCAGCTTGTGAATGGATATTTCCAAAGAGAGCATAGAGGAACTATTTATGTAAATTTAGGAAAGACAGAAGGCGAATTGAAGAAGAATGATCAATCTCCTCGCGAGCATTATACAGCAGGCGATAGAATAAGAGCCTATATATATAAGGTTGAGGGCGGTAAAGATGAAAAAACTAATAAAGATATTCCTACTAAAATATTACTTACTAGGACTAAGCCTGATTTTATAAAAAAATTATTTGAATTAGAAATACCTGAAATTGCTGACGGTACTATAGAAATTAAGAATGTGGTAAGACAGCCCGGTTTAAAAATAAAAGTTGCTGTGGTATCAAATAAACCTGAAGTTGACCCTATAGGTGCATGTATTGGTCAGAAGGGTATACGCATACAGTCTATAATCAAAGAGATAGAAGGTGAAAAAATAGATGTTGTAAAATGGTCAAAAGATATTAGAGAATATATTGCAGAGGCTATAACTCCTGCAAAGCCTATTAGAATTATTATTACCGATGCCGAAAAGAAAGAGGCTATGATTATTATACCAGATGAACAGCTTTCTCTTGCTTTAGGAAAAAGCGGCTATAATGTTAAACTTGCTTCTAAGCTTACTGGATATTATTTTGATATAAAAACGGAATCTGATATTAAAGAAAATCCTGAATTATTGAAAGATATAGTTCCTCTTAATCAAATCTTTTCTGAAAATACTGAAGAAATTGAATATCCTAATGAGGAAGCAGAAACGGCTGAAGTATTTGAAAGTAATTTATATTCTTTAGAGGGTATTGATGAAGCTGTTATTAAAACTCTTATAGATAATAATATTAATTCCATAGAAGAATTATATAATATGTCTGTTGAAGATATTATAGAAAAAACTAATTTAGAAAAAGAAACAGCTGATAATCTGATGTCTGTAATGAAAGAAGTTGTTGAAGTAGTAGAAACTTCAGGAGATGAATATGAAACTACTTCAGAAGATATTGTTGAAGAGATAGAAGTTTATGAATGTCCTAATTGCGGTTCAAGTATAACTGAAGATATGACTAAATGTCCTAAATGCGGTATTGAACTTTCTTTTGAATAATTTAGTATATGATATGCGAAGTTTGCAAAAGCAGTAATTATACAGAAATAGGAATCATAAAAAATATATGGCAGAATGATAAAAAAGTTTATCAATGCAATGATTGTCTTTTGTATTTTATAGAATTGCCTTCTGATGAAGAAATTTATTTTTTATATAAAAATGAATATCATAATAATATAAAAAATAAAATATTTGAAGCAGCAAAAAGCAAAATGCGTTATGCCAGAAGTATTTCTCAATTCAGCTTTATAAAAAAATATATAGACTGCAGAAATAAAAAGGTATGCGAAATTGGTGCTTTTGACGGTTTGTTATTAAGTATTTTCAAAAAAAACGGCAGCGATGTTTATGGTTATGAGCTTAATGATAATGCTAGATATTATGCTAAAAAAAAGTATGATATTAATCTTGAATCTAATTTTTTAGAAAGTGATAATAAATATGATATTATAATACTTTCGCATGTTATAGAGCATTTTAAAGAAGCTTCAAAAATATTGTATAAAATAAAAGATATGCTTAAATGTGGCGGGCATCTTTATATAGAAGTTCCTAATTCTCCTATGGCTAATCAATGCAGTTATGAAATGCTTATGAGGTATTTATCTACAGAGCATATCATTAATTTTAATAAAGATAATTTAATAAAGTTTATAAAAGAATCTGATTTTGATATTATAGAATGTAATTACAGCAATTATAAAGTTTCTGTAAATAATGAAAAATTAAGAGCAAATATATTAGAAGGAAGTTTTCCAAATATAAATAATTTCTTTTCTTTTTCTATTTTTGCTTTAAAAACATTTACTTTTCCAAGCTTATCATTTACTGACTATAAAAATAATAATGATATATGGTCTTATGGTGAAAATATAAGAGTAATATCTAAAATATAAAAATAGTTTTTTTTATATTGATTTATATTATATCGCATTAATAACTTTATTAGATTATGCATATTAGAACTTTTCAAAAAATAATTGAAATAAATTATAATTCTATCTATAATGATTTTATATATTATAAAAGGATAATAATTTATGATAAAAAGATATACTAGAAAAGAAATGGGCGAACTTTGGAGCTTGCAAAATGAATTTCAGGTAATGCTTGATGTTGAGATTGCTGCATGCGAGGCTATGGCTGAAATAGGTGAGATTCCAGAGGAGGCTGTAAAAAATATTAAAGAAAAAGCATCTTTTACAGTAGAGAGAATTGCAGAAATAGAGAAAGAAACTAATCATGATATAATATCATTTGTAACTGCTGTTCAGGAGAATGTAGGCGAGGGCGGACAGTATATACATAAAGGATTAACCTCAAGCGATGTAAAAGATACTGCATTGGCTGTGATGATGAAAAAATCTGCAGAAATAATATTAGATGATTTGAAAAGATTATCAGAGGTTTTATTAAGAAGGGCAAAAGAGCATAAATATACTCCTTGTATAGGAAGAACACATGGCATACATGCAGAGCCTATGACATTGGGTTTGAAATTCATATTATGGTATGATGAAAATGAAAGAAATATCAAAAGGGTAGAGGAGGCTAAAAAGCAGGTTTCTGTAGGCAAACTTTCAGGGGCAGTTGGTACTTACAGCAATATTGATCCTAGAATAGAAGAAATCGTTTGTAAAAAATTGGAAATAGAAGCGGACAGAGTTTCCACTCAAATAATACAAAGGGACAGACATGCACAGTATCTTACAACTTTGGCAATAGTGGCAAGCTCATTAGAGAAATTCGCTACTGAGATTAGAAATCTTCAAAGAACAGATATCAGAGAAGCAGAAGAATATTTCAGCGAAAAGCAAAAAGGCTCATCAGCTATGCCTCATAAAAGAAATCCTATAACCTGCGAAAGAATATCAGGTTTAGCAAGAATTGTAAGGGGAAATGCATTAGCTTCTATGGAAGATATTACTCTTTGGCATGAAAGAGATATAAGTCATTCATCTGTAGAGAGAGTTATACTTCCAGATTCTACAATTGCAGTTGATTATGCTGTTAATAAATTTATAGATATAGTAGATAAACTTTTAATATATCCTGAAGCTATGAAAGCTAATATTGAAAAGACGGGCGGTTTAATATTCAGTCAGAGAATACTTATAAGTTTAGTTAATAAAGGTATTGACAGAGATAATGCTTACAGATGGGTTCAAAGAAATGCAATGAAAAGATGGCTTAATAATGAAGATTTTAAAGATAATGTACATAAAGATGAAGATATAACAAAATATTTAAGCTCTAAGGAAATTGATGACTGCTTTGATTATGCATACTATTTAAGAAATATTGATATTATAATGAAAAGGTTCGCAATATAATTAAATCATAAATAAAGCGGCAGTATTTTTATTTATTTTGCCGCTTTTATTTTAAGTTAATATATAATTTATATATTATGTTACTTGTTTTTTGAATTATTCTTTATTTTTTTTATGAGTTCTTTTAAATCTTTGGGTAATGGAGCTTTTACTTTTATCTTTTCATTAGTGATTGGGTGATTAAATTCAAGACTGTATGCATGCAAAGCCTGTCTAGGAAAAAAATTTTCTGGTATAATGCCTTTTTCTATAAAATCATCAAACACTTTAGGTCCGTATTTACCATATATCTTATCTCCCAGCATAAATAATCCTTTGGAATATAAATGAACTCTAATCTGATGCATTCTTCCTGTATATATCCTAGCCATAACAATAGCATAATCATCTATTTTCTTTATAGTTTTGAAAGCTGTTTTTGAATATTTAGAGCTTTCTATATTTTCTTTATGAAGTGTTTGAAATCTTCTATAATATTTATGTCCGCTTTCAAGCATATAGCCTTCTACGATAAAATTATCTTCTATATTAGATGCATTTTCTACTACAGCAATATAAGTTTTTTTTATTGAGTTTTTTTTATACTGCTTTTCATTTATATTTCTTTCTGTTGTATTTATTATATTTCTTTTTATTATATTTCTTCCTGCAAGCATAGCACAGAAATTTGAGGCTGTTTTACTGCTTCTTGAAAGAACTATGCAGCCGCTTGTTTCTCTGTCTATTCTATTGAGCATATTTATATTGCAGCCTAGCATATTTTTTACTATAGTATGAAGCGTATTATGATAGTATTTTCCTGAAGGTATAACTGGTAAGTCGGCAGGTTTATTTGCTATAATTAAATCTCCGTCATCATATATTATAGAAACATCTTTATTTACATCAGGCTCTTTCATTCCTATTATATGATAAGCTATTTCATCTCCCTTTTTTACTGTTCTTGTATATTTTATTTTTTCATTATTTAAAAGAACTAAACCTTGTCCTATCAAATCCTGCCATTTATTTCTTGAATAATAAGAAAATCTGTCTCCCATATATTTATCTAATCTTGTATTTTCTTTAATATCTTCTTCTATTTTGCATTTTCTTATTACAGATTTTTTATATAATTCTTCTATATTTTCATTCAGTTTATTTTTTTTCTTTCTCATAGTATGATTATACTGATACTAAAAAAATTGTCAAAATTTTTTTACTGTAATAAAAAAATTAAAAATAAAAGTTAATTAAAAATATTAAATTATACTTGAAATTTATTTAATATTATTATTCTATAAAAATTAAAAAATCAATAATCTTATATTAATAATAATCAGAAATTAATTAAAGTTAAAATAAGAAACTTGCTTAACTATATTATTAGATTTATCAAGAACATCTCTGCTTGCATCAGCTCCGTCATTTGCTATTTTTGAAGTATCCTGAGTGATTTTATTTATCGCTATTACAGCAGTATTAATTTCAGATACGCTATTTTCTTCTTCTATTATGGCACTTGATATTTCTGTAAGTAAAGTAAGCACATCATTAACAGAATTTTCTATTTGACTAAGTATATATGATGAAGCTACAACAGAAGCACTTCCGTTTTTTATTTTTTCTACTGTTTCATTTGCTATTGCTGTTATATCTTTTGCAGCATTTCCAACATTAATTGCTAGGTTTCTAACTTCGCTTGCCACTACTGCAAAGCCTTTTCCCTGATCTCCTGCACGTGCTGCTTCTACTGAGGCATTTAATGCTAGTATATTAGTTTGAAAAGCTATTGATTCTATTATCTTTGTAATATCTGATATTTTTTTACTTGCTTCTGATATTTGAGTCATATTTTCTGATGTCGCATTTATTGCATTTACTCCGTTTCTAGTGGCATTAGATACATTTTCACTCATATTTTTTGCATTTCCTGCATTTTCAGCAGTTTCTTTTAATGATGAAAATACAAATTCTATAGAGCTTGTCAATTGCTCCAATGAACTCACCTGAGAATTGGCTCTGTCGGATAAATCTATATTTCCGTTTGTGATAATATTAACAGAGTTATTTATTCCGTTTATATCATTTTTCATAGTATGTATAATATCTCCGAGTTTGTTCTGCATTTCATTAAGTGCCCTTATTACATCTCCTGTCTGATCTTTTTTATTTAATTCTTTTTCATTAAATTTAGTATTAAAATTGCCTTTAGACATTGAATTTATTATTTCTATAGTATTGTATAATGTGTTTTGTATCGGAGTTGCTATTAATATTACCAGCACAGCTTCTATGGCAGATAATATTATAAATACTGCTGCAATAAGTATAAATAGTTTTAGTAAAGAAGAATCTAATTCCTTATTTGATACTTCTGCAATTAAATGCCAATCAGTGTTTGGAATTTTTAATGACAAATATGAGAATTTTTTATCTATCCATTCATAACTATTATTATTAATAATATTGTTTTTATGATCAGATAGTTCTTTTTTATTGAATGCATTTTCTTTTAAAATAGAATTATTATTTTCATTAAATAAATATAATCCGTCTTTATTTATTATGCTTAAATTATAATTATATTTTTTAGCGTCTTCCAAAGAATTTGATATTATTTTAGAGAAATCTGCATAAATACATACTACGCTATGCAGCACTCCGTCAATATATATAGCTTTTGAATATGTTACTGCAAGCAAATTGAGAAATTGATCTATATAAGGCTCGGATATTACTATTTCTCTTGATTGTACAGCTTTTTTATACCATTCTTTTTCTGTTTGATCATAATCATTAGGTAATTGCCCAACGACATTTAATACGCTTCCTCCGTCTTTATATGGTATAGTATCAGTATAGAATATATTTATAATATCAGGTTCATTTTTTATTATATTGCTGAATATATCCAGCAATTTATCTTTATCTGTTTCTTTTTCTAAATATGAAAAAAACATATTTGCTTTTCCGTATATAGAAGATATGCTGTTTTCTATTTTATATGATATATTAGATGCATTATACTTATTTGCATTTATGAATCTATTTTTATACTGCGGAAAATACAAAAAGCATATTGCTGTACAAATTACAAATAATATAGCCGTATATGGTAATAAAAATTTTAATATCAAACTATTACTTTTAGCATATTCTTTATTATTTTTTAGCATACTTATGAACCTCGCTATTTATTTCTTAAATAGAATGCAAATAGTATAACTTATTATTTTAAATAGTAAATACTATATTTGAAATAAAAATACTGATTCTTATCGTAGTTATAATATTTTAGATGTATCTGAGCCTTCTGCAACATTTTAGGATTAATCACGATGAAAAATTTGCTGAAGAAAAAATCATATTAATGGTATTGAGAATTTTTGGAATCAAACAAAAAGACATTTGCGTAAATTTAATGGAATACCAAAA
>NZ_CAJTQJ010000038.1 GCF_910578695.1 uncultured Brachyspira sp. | reverse complement strand
ACTATTACAGTTTTATTTATATTACTTATTTCTTTAGCTGGCATAGAGAGAAAAGGGTATTTATCTGATTTTAATTTTATTTTTGAGAAAGATAATAAATATTTATATTCAGCTAAAGTTAATTACTATAGTAAAATATTTAAAAGCAGCGATATATTTGAATTTAAAGGCAATACTAGTAAATTAACAAAACATATAGAAAAAATAGAATTCGGCGGCTTTAATAGTAAATTTGCTAATGTACAATTAAATAAAGACATAAATGATATAAAAGAAAATGCTGATATATATTATACTCTTTATTTAAAATCGTATTCTATTAATATATATATTTTTTTATTGATATTAACTTTTATACTCAATATTGGTAATTTTTATAAATTGATTTTAAATGATGAAATTATAAAATACAGAGATAAATTAATATTTTTATCTTGTTTAGCAGTATCTTTGCTTTCAGGCATATTTATACCGTCTTCTTTAATTGGGGCTTCTCCTCAGGAATTTTCAAATCCGTTTTATTTAATACTAAATAATCTCTCAATGAGTTTAGGTATGTTTCTATTTTATCCTCTATTTATATATTATTTATTTTCTGAAAGAATTAAAAACTATATAGCATTATTATTAATATTTACTTCTTTTTTTATTTTTATAAATACTTTCATAATGACAGGAAATTATTTGAATATTAATTCTGACTTTATATTTGATAATTCTCAATTACTTATATCATCTTTTAAAGATATATTTATGACGCTTATTTTGATAATATTATCGGCAGTATTAATAATTTTTATTTTGAAAAAGAAAAGAACAATAATATTTATTAATACTTTATCTATAATATTAATAGTATTTGTATTTATTTCTGTATTTAATATTTATACAATTATTAAATCTCACTCTAATTTAGAAAAATCTAGTTCAGTTAATAATAATAATAATAATAATAATAATAATAATATAAAAATATTTAATTTATCTAAAACAGGAGAAAATATATTTGTTTTTATACTTGACAGAGCTGTTAATTCTTATTGGATAGATGCTTTAGATATATTTCCTGAGTATAAAGAAAAATTAGACGGATTTACTATTTATCCTAATACAGTATCTTTTTCTAGTCATACAGTAACTATAGCTTCGCTTTATGGGGGATATGATTATCTGCCTTATGAATTAAGCACAAATGGAAATTATAATATAAAAGATAAACATAATGAGGCACTTTTGATGATTCCAACTAGCTTAGAGCAGTACGGTTATAAATCATCTGTATTAGAGCCTGTTTATGCAAATTTTAATGGTGATTTGAGTATATTTAAAAATTATACCAATATAAGTGCTTATAATAATAATAGTATTGATAATTACAGCATTTCTAAATATCTCAATAAATCAGCGTTTAATATTGATGAAAATAATAAAATAAATCAGAAAAATGATATTATTAGATTTTCTATATTTAGAATGCTTCCAATAAATTTAAGATATGATTTTTATAGAAACGGCAGCTGGTTCAATTTATTTAAATCAAATATTAATAGCAGCGTATATTATTATGCTATTTTTTCTAGCATTAAAGATTTTATAAATATTAAAGAAGATAAAAGTAATTATTATAATATTTTACATAATATGATTACACATGAACCTCAGTTTTTTTCTTCTGATTATTTACCGCATACTCAACATTATCCTGTAAAAGATGAAGATTTACTTAAATATAAAGATGAATATAGTGTAAGACATTTTTATGCTAATATTGCTTGTATAAATGTTTTAATTGATTTTATAGAATTTTTAAAAATTAATGAAGTTTATGATAATACAAAAATAATATTAATTTCAGATCATGGAGCAGAAAATGTTAATACATTAAAGTTTACAGATGATGATATGAAATTTTATGTTTGGTTTAATGCATTATTTATGTATAAAGATTTTAGAAGCAGCGGAAATATAAAAATAGATACTAATTTTATGACTATAGCCGATATGCCGTATTTTGCTGTTAAGCATATACCTAATATAAAAAATACATTTAATAATAATATTATTACAAATGATTATAAAACTAATGGAGCTTATATTGTAAAATTAAACAACTGGGATATCGGCAGACAATTTAATAATAATTATAATTTCAGTACTTATTATTTTGTTAAAGATAATATATTTGATAAAAACAATTGGAAAAGATTTAAAATGGATTCAAAATAAAAAAATAAAAATAGCATAATGCATATAACTTTACATAAAATAATTTTATAATAAAAAATATAAAAGAGCGGATAATTTTTTATCTGCTCTTTTTATAATATAATTATAATATCTAAATACTAGCCATATCAATTATACTGAAATTCATAGATTCTATAACTTTAAGCAAAGCATAAGCTGTATCTAATGAAGTAATACAAGATATATTATTTTCAGCTGAAGCCCTTCTTAATTCCAAACTATCCGAATGAGTTTGACTATTAGTTTCTATTGTATTTATAACATAATCAACTTTTCCAAGCCTTATAGTATCTATAATATTTTCAAATCCTTCCTCATATATTTTTGATACTTCTTTTACATAAAGCCCCTCTTTCCTTAAAAAATTAGAAGTGCCTTTTGTAGCATATATGCCGTATCCTATACTTGAAAATCTTTTTGCCAAATCAAGTACTTCATGCTTATGATTATCAGATATTGTAAAAAGTATATTACCCTGAAGAGGTATTCTTATACCGCTTGCAATTAATGCTTTGTATAATGCTTTTTCAAAATTAATATCAAAACCTAATGCCTCGCCTGTACTTTTCATTTCAGGACCAAGTATTGTATCTACTCTTCTTAATTTTGAGAAAGAGAATACAGGAGCTTTAACAAATACTTTTTTAGATTCTTCTTTATATATATTATTATAGCCTTGTTCTTTCAATGATTTTCCCAATATACACATAGTGGCTATATTTGCCATTGGAATATTAGTTATCTTGCTTAAAAAAGGAACTGTTCTGCTGCTTCTAGGATTAACTTCAAGAACATAAACATTATCATCTCTATCAACTATAAACTGTATATTATAAAGCCCTATAAAATTAAATCCTTCCCCTATTCTTTTAGTATAATCAATAACAGTATCTTTTATTTTCTGAGATATAGTTTGTGCAGGATAAACGCTTATAGAATCCCCAGAATGAATGCCTGCCCTTTCTATATGCTCCATTATGCCGGGTATAAAAACATTATTATCGCTATCAGCTACAGCATCAATTTCTATTTCTTTACCTATAACATATTTATCAATAAGTATAGGTGCTTTATTGCTTATTTCCTTTACAGCCGTTTCCATATACATTTTTAATGAAGCATCATTATCTACTATCTCCATAGCTCTGCCCCCAAGTACATAACTAGGACGAACTAAAACAGGATAGCCTATATTTTTTGCTATATTAACTGCTTCATCAACCGTAATTGCTGTTTCTCCTTTAGGCTGAGGTATATTAAGAGTTCTAAGCATTCTTTCAAATTCATGCCTATCCTCTGCTCTATTTATATTCTCTAATGAAGTACCTAATATATTAACTCCATGCATAGCTAGTTTTTCAGCCAAATTAATAGCTGTCTGCCCTCCAAACTGCACTATAACCCCTTTAGGCTTTTCTAATTCTACAATATGCATAACATCTTCTATAGTCAAAGGCTCAAAGTAAAGTTTATCCGATATAGAAAAATCAGTAGAAACCGTTTCAGGATTATTATTTATTACTATAGCTTCATATCCTGCATCTCTTATAGTCATAACAGAATGAACAGTTGAATAATCAAATTCCACCCCCTGCCCTATTCTTATAGGTCCTGAACCAAGAACTATTATACTCTCCTTTTCGCTTTTTACAGATTCATTTTCTTTTTCATAGGTAGAATAAAAATAAGGAGTTTCGCTTTCAAACTCTCCTGCACATGTATCAACCATTTTATATACAGGAACTATATTATTTTTATGTCTTAATTTATATATATCAATTTCTTCCATACCCCAAACTTTAGATATATAGCTGTCTGAAAATCCTCTTTCCTTGCATTCTCTCAAAACTTCCATATCCATTTTATTTTCAGATAATTTTTCTTCTAATATTATTATATTTTTTACTTTATCCAAAAAGAATTTATCTATATGAGTAATATTTATTATATTATCAATATTCTCCCCTCTTCTTAAAAGCTCGGCTATAATAAATATTCTTAAATCATCTCTTAATTCTATATTTTCCCATAATTTTTTTGTAGTATACTGAGAAATATCATTATGAATTATATGATCGCATTTTATTTCAAGAGAACGGACAGCTTTTAAAAATGACTCTTCAAAATTTCTTCCTATGCTCATAACTTCGCCTGTAGCTTTCATCTGCGTGCCTAATTGTCTGTCGGCATTAGGAAATTTATCGAATGGAAGTCTTGGAAATTTTGTAACTACATAATCAATAGAAGGCTCAAAACATGCAAAACTTTTTTTGGTAATAGGATTAAGTATTTCATCTAAAGTCATTCCAACTGCTATTTTAGCACTTATTTTTGCTATCGGGTATCCTGTAGCCTTACTTGCCAAAGCACTTGAACGCGATACTCTAGGATTAACTTCTATTATATAATAATTAAAGCTATTAGGGTCAAGTGCTAATTGTACATTACATCCGCCGCATATCTTTAAAGCCCTTATTATTTTAAGACTTACATTTCTAAGCATCTGATTTTCTCTGTCGCTTAAAGTCTGACAAGGGGCAGTTACTATGCTGTCTCCTGTATGTATTCCCACAGGATCAACATTTTCCATATTGCATACCACTATAGCATTATCATTATTATCCCGTATAACTTCATATTCTATTTCTTTATATCCTGCAATACTCTTTTCAACCAAACATTCATGAACAGGGCTTATCTTTAATCCCTTTTCGCATATTTCAATTAATTCTTCTTCATTACGTGCAAATCCTCCGCCTGTTCCTCCAAGTGTATAAGCTGGACGAACTACTAAATGATAGCCTATTTTATTGGCAAACTCAATAGCCTCTTCTACGCTATGTACTATAACGCTTTCAGGTACAGGCTCATTTATATCATTCATAAGCTTCTTAAAAAGCTCTCTGTCTTCGGCACAGTTTATAGCATTCAAATCAGTACCCAAAACTTCAACATTATATTCATCTAATATGCCGCTTTCAGCAAGCTCAACAACCAAATTAAGTCCTGTCTGCCCTCCAAGAGAACCTAATACAGCATCAGGCATTTCTTTATATATTATTCTTTTAGCAAAACTCAAATTGATAGGCTCTATATAAACTTTATCTGCAACTTTGGTATCAGTCATTATCGTTGCAGGATTGGAGTTTATAAGCACAACTTCATAGCCTTCTTCTTTTAAAGACTGACAGGCTTGCGTACCTGCATAATCAAATTCAGCAGCCTGCCCTATTACTATAGGACCTGAACCTATTACCAATATTTTTTTTATATCTTTTCTTTTAGGCATTTTTTACCCCTTCATTCATCATATCAATAAACTTATCAAATAAATACTTACTGTCCTCTGGTCCGGGATTAGATTCAGGGTGATACTGAACAGAGAATACAGGATATTTTTTATGTTTTACTCCCTCGCAGCTTAAATCATTTAAAGATATATGCGTCATAATGAGATCTGTATCTTTTAAACTTTCTGCATCCACTGCATAACTATGATTCTGACTTGTTATGCTTACCTTTCCTGTTTCTAAATCTTTAACAGGGTGATTCCCTCCCCTATGTCCGAATTTTAATTTAATTGTATCAGCATTGCATGCCAAACTTATAATCTGATGCCCTAAACATATTCCGAATATAGGAACTTTTCCTATAATATCTTTTATAGTGTTTATAGATTCTTTTACATCTTTAGGATTACCTGGTCCGTTTGAAAGCATTATGCCTTCAGGATTTAAACTCATTATAGTTTTTGAATCTGTATCATAAGGCACAACTATCAAATCGCAGTTTCTTTTACTTAATTCTCTTATTATTCCAAGTTTAGCACCAAAATCCATTAGTACAACTTTTCTGCCTCTGTTCGGTATCGGAAAGGCATTTTTTGTAGAAACTCTTTTTACATGATCATTTATATATGATGCTTCTTTAAGCATTTTTACTATATCATCTTTATTATCTATAGTATCGCTCATTACTGCTTTTAATGTTCCCACTTCTCTTATTTTCTTTGTTATTGCTCTGGTATCTATATTTTCTATAGCAGGAATATTCTTTAATTTTAGAAACTCATCTATAGTTTCTGCATTTCTAAAATTATTAGGACTTTTACAAGCCTCTTTTACTATAAGTCCGAATATGGCAGGATTCAAACTTTCAAAATCATCTCTATTTATGCCGTAATTTCCAATAAGCGGATAAGTCATAACTGTTATTTGTCCGCAGTATGATAAATCTGATAATACTTCCTGATAACCTGTCATAGATGTATTAAAAACTAATTCACCCGCCTTAAAATTATCAGAACCTAAAGCAATGCCTTCATAATAACTTCCATCTTCAAGTATTAAATAACGTTTCAAATTTTGCCTTCCTATTATTCTAATTTTTTTTAAAATAAAAAAGATTGGAAATTAACAAAAAGTTAATCCCCAATCTTTTAATCTTCTTAAAAACTGCATCACTAGCAGAACTATTTTTATTTTAAACTTATTCAAAATCATAATATATATTTCTTAATTTTTGCCTTTAATAATAACATATAATTATTATTTTACAATTATTATTTTAAAATATTATAAAAATTATAAATCATTATTTGTAAAGCTGAACAGATACCCTTTTAGTTTCTTCATCAAGCCATTTTATGAATGATTCTCTCATACGAACTTCGCCTAAATAGTTTTTAACCCTTGTTCTTATACTCTCCATATCCTTTTCAATTCCTGCTATTTTTACTATATAAAAACCCTTTCCAACTAATTCTCTCACGCTGCTTATAGTACCTACTTTATATCCTCTCTTTGCAAGATTAAGTCCTGCATTAATCTGTGCAGGCAATGATCTTTTTCCTGCATCATAAAGCAGATTATATCCTAAATCTCCTCCGTTCATTTTAGTAGCATTATCATCGCTATACTCTTTTGCAAGTTCAGAAAAGTCTTGTCCTCTCGCCGCCATTGACCTAACCTTTGCTGCTAATTCCTGTTTTTCGCCTTTTTCTGTAAATGTTACCGCTTTAAAAAATATCCAAGAGAGCTTTACTAAAGTATCAACTTCAAAAGCTGATTTATCTTTAGTATTATTATAAAACTCGTCTGCCTCCTCATCTGATATTTCTGTATTATTTATAACAAGTCCATTTAAATTTTCCATAGCTATCTGCTTTTTTATAGAATTTCTATATTCATCATAGGATATGCCCTCAGCCATTAACTGTTTTGAAAATTGATCTAAAGTCATATTATACTGCTTTGCTATACTTTCTAATCTTCTGCTTACATCATTTTCTTCTATTACATAATTATATTCTTTAAGTTTCAAATACATTACTCTCTCTTCAACTAAATCCTTATAAACCATATCATCATTAATCCTTTGACCTACAGATCTAGCCTGCAATGTTAAAAATGATTTTCTGCTTAAAAAATCTTCATAAGTAATAGGAATAGAACCGACTATACCCACTATGCTGTTTACAACATCATTAAATAAAAGATTACTTTGTATAAAAATAAAACATAATATAAAAGCTATTATTTTTTTCATTTTTTATTTAATCCTTAATAATTTTTGTATAAATATAAAACCGCTGTAAAAGAATATCATTAAAACAATTTATATGCAAGTATTCTTTTCATTGCCAAAATACGAAGATATTATATTTTTGAATGATTTTATATGATATTTTATATCGTAAATATCTCTTATACTTTTTATTTTTTGTATAATATATTTAGGAGTAAATGATAAATTATAAAAATATTCAATATATTTAAATACTTTTTCATCATCTATACCCAATTTCATAACAGTTCTTCTCATATCATATTCAAACCACTTTTTTGTATTGATAAGATTATTTTCATTGCAATAGTCAAATATTTTAGTACCCGGATATGGTATAAAAATAGAAACATTCATAGAATTAATATAACCATTAAACATTAAATCTCTTACAATATTAAATGTATTTATTATATCCTCTTCAGTTTCCCAAGGATACCCTATCTTTACCATCATATCTGTAAAAAGTCCTGCTCTTTTAGCCAATTTAATAGATTCTATCATATTATCTATACTGTTATCTTCAATACCAAGCTTTTCCAAACTTTTAATATTTCCTGAATGAAAATTAAATAGAACTGTTTTAAATCCTGACTTTCTCATCATTAAATAGTGATAATATTCTAATAATCCTAGATAAATATAGCAGTCTATATAAAGTTTTTTATGAAGCTTTCTCTCTCTCATAGTTTCGCAGAATAATGAAAGCCATTCTCCTACAGGAAAATAAACGCTTGTATCTAATATTTCTTTTATTCCGTATCTTTTATTTAAAAATTCTATTTCATCTATAACATTGATAGGATTTCTAACTCTCATATTATTAAAAAGAATATTAGAAGAATTACTATTATAATTATTATGTATAGCCCCTCTTGCAGACATTATGAATGTGCCCGGATTTCTTTTATAATAATCATTTTTTTTAGAATATAATTTCCAATTAGTAAGATTTCTATCTATAAACGGAAGCCTGTCCAAAGATTCCTCAAGTTCAAATTTACCTGTATTTCTTATATTATCATTAGAAGTTCTGTAATATATTCCTTTAGATAATTTTTCACCATTATTAATATGATTAACCAAATTTAAAAGTAAAAAATCATAATCGCCCCCTGTAAGAACAAAATCCGCTTTAGATTTTTTCATACTTTCTTCAGGCAAAGCTGTAACATGATCTCCTGCTAAAACTACATAAACATTTTTATATCTTTCTTTTAAAGTTTCTACAGCATCCCATATATAATTTATAATAGGAGTTCTTCCCTCAAAAAATATTAAATCAGGCATTATCTCATCTAAACTATCAAACCACTCTATAGTATTCATATTTCTCACTATAGTATCTAAAAATATAACATTAATGCTGTTATTTTTTAATAATGTAGCAGCATAAGAAGGAATCATAGGATATGAATATGAAGGATTTTTAAGCCATTGAAACTGTCTATTTAAAGATAATAGAGGATATCCATTATTATACTCAAAAGGAGGATATGTTATACAAACTTTTTTTATTTCTTTTTTTTTCATAAAAATAAACAGACAAATAAATTATTTAATTTTTTTAGCAGCTTTTTTCTTTGTACTGCCTGACTTCTTTTTAATAATCTTTTTTTCATAAACATATTTTTCTAATTCATATTGATCATCAAATATTACATCATACCATTCTTCATATCTCTCGCATTTAGGAGGGCTATGTTTCGAGCAAATCTCATTTCTATTTTCATAATTTTTACAAAGATAAGTTTTTTTATCCAAATATCTGCATTCGCTTCTTATCATGTGATACCAAGTATTTTCATATATAAATATAAATGAATGTCTAAAATGCAAATACCATTTTAAAGTATTAAGTTCGCTTTCATTTTTTGGAGGAGATATTTCCATCACCAAATCATGGCAGCATAAAGAATTGCAGTCGGCACATAATTCTTCGCTTACTTTTTCTTTTCTATTTTTTAATAAACTATCTGAAGGTATAACTTTCAAAATAAAACCGCCTTTTTTAATATTACTTAATTATAATAATAATTAAATTAAATATTTTAATTATTGTTATAATTTTCCATAAATGTAATAAGTTTTTTTTGATGTTCTACATAATTTTTTATTTCATCTTCTGTAAGACATTTAAACATTTCTATATCTAACTTTTCTAATTCCTTTAATATAGGTTCTGCAAATGTAATACCCTTTTTTGTTAAACTTATTAATCTGTTTCTTTTATCCTTTGGGTTAATCTTTTTTTTGATATATCCTTTCTTATAAAAATTATCTAATATAGAACAAACAGTCTGTTTTGGAACTGATAATTTTTCTGTAATGGTATTTTGAACGCATTCTTTGCTATTATATATTATAAATAAGCTGAATAAAGCCAAATCTGTAATACCATACTGCTTAGCCCATAAGTAATAAAATCTATTAGAAGTATACCAAAAATCATATATGGTTTCCATATATTTTTTCATATCTTCATTTTTCATAGTCTTTCCAATTTTTTAATATTTTATTTATATTAAACAATAAATTGCAAATAAAACAAGATTAATTTTATTATATTACTTTTATTTCTATAGTTTTATTTTCAACTCTTTTATTTTTTACTGTAATTTTTATGCTTCCTTTTTTATTATTAGATTTAACCCAAAAAGAATAATAACCGCCTTCAAGCACAGGATTATCATTTCCTATTAATTCGCCCTCTCCTGAAACTTCTATAATAACAGCTTCATTAATATAAGGAAGTCTGTTTCCTATAGAATCAACAGCTTTAATAGTTACTCTTGTAGAATCCCAAGAAGAGCCTTCTTTTATAGAATTTATTTCATAATCATCTGCCTTAATCTCCAATTCTTTAAATACAGGATTATTCAAAAACTTTTTTTCTATAACAGCTTTGCCGTCTATATATCCTATTATTTTCATATCTCCCCAGCCCATATCGCTTACTCCGGGTATATTAACTTCCATTTTTAATATTATAGGAGAATGCCTCAATCCCTGATATTTTCCAGAAGCGGGATATTCTTTAGATATTAAATCATCTCTATAATAGATTTCTGCATAATCGCAGTTTGTAGCAATTATCAGAGGCGAAATACCCCCTACAGCTCTCTCTCCCCTTGCATATATAGTTATAGGCTCTAGTACAATTTTATTTTTTCTGCTTATTTGAGAAGAATATACCCCCGACGCCAATTTGGGATTTCTAAACATATCATAAACACCATGATAGCATATTCTGTCTCCGGAACCAAAATTATAATGAGTATGATAATCAAAAGCACACCAGCCTATAGAACCTGCAATATTTTTATCTATAGCAACTGCATTTATAACTTCAAAATGTCTTTTAGTATGCTCTATTAATCTCTCTTCACAATCCTCTATTTTTGTAGGAAACATATGTCCATTATATTCTGTTATCATATAAGGTACATTTTTATCTAATTTCGTTACATACTTTTGTGCTCTTATAGCATCAGCAATACCGTCATAATTAAAATCATTCATAGTATATACATCTTCTAAAAGTTCGCTTCCTGTTATATATCTTACACCGCCTGTCTGTCTTGTTTTATCTAATTTATGTGCCGTTTCATTAGTTGCTTTATAAAAATCATGATTATCCTGACTTTCATTTATTCTAACCCCCCATATTATTATAGAGGGATGATGAAAATCTCTTTCTATCATATCCTTAACATTTTCTATAGAAACCTTCTGCCAATCTTTATCTCCTATATGCTGCCATCCCGGAATCTCTTCAAAAACCATTAATCCTATTTCATCGCATCTGTCTAAAAAATGTCTTGAAGCAGGGTAATGAGAGGAACGAACTATATTAAGTCCCAAATCAAATTTAAGTATATCAGCATCTTTCTTCTGCACCCTCTCAGGCATAGCATAACCTACATAAGGAAAACTCTGATGTCTATTAAGTCCCATTAATTTTATTTTCTTTCCATTCAAAAAAAAGCCGTCTTCTGTAAATTTTACATCTCTGAATCCTATTCTTACAGAAATTAAATCTTCATTAGAAAGCGATGCTTCAAGTTTATAAAGTCTTGGATTATCTATATCCCATAACTCTATTCTATCAGAGTTTATATGTTCATCTATATTTATATCAGTAAATAATTCATCTTTTTTTAAAGTTATTTCTTTTTTTATTTCGCATATATGATATTCTCTATTATATAAATTAATTGAAATTGTTTCTTTTGCATTTTCTTTTTTGCTGTTTCTTATTCTTATTTTTCCTGTTATATTCTGATTGGCAAGCCCTGTAATCATAATATTTTCAATGGAAATTTCATCAGTTATTATAATTTGTACTTCTCTGTATATTCCTCCGTAGCATAAATAATCTATTTCATTTCCGAAAGGCGGTATATCTTTTCTCTCTGTACTGTCTAATTTTACAGATATTATATTTTCTCCGTTTTTAAGCTCATCTGTTATATCATATATAAAAGGCAGATATCCTCCCTTATGCTCTGAAAAACTTTTTCCATTAACAAATACTTCAGCAGCAGCCATAGCAGCTTCAAAATTTATTAAAACTCTCTTGTTTTGTAATTTATTTTTATCATAATTGAATATATTCTGATATCCTGAAATAAGCCAAGTATCAGATTCATTAAAATAATGCATTGGTATCTCAGAAACAGTATGAGGCAATGTTATATTTTCTCCGTTTAATTTTTCAGTTTTTATATTATCATTCCAATCTTTGAAAAAAATCCAATTAGTATTAAAATTGATTATTTCTCTCATTTGTTTATTACTCCGAAAGTTTTATTTAACTTTATTTAAGTTTATTATAAAAAATATTTTATAAAAATCAATTAAAGTTTTTTATAAAATATAATAAGAATTTTTGATTATATAAGATATTAATTTGAGATTATATAATTTTAGGCATAAACATCAACAGCGTTTCCTTTATCTGATGAACTTGCTATAGCCGCCTTTGTAACACCGCCTGAAACATAAACCCTTTTGCATTCAGGACATATATTAGTAGTTAATGTTACATTTTGAAAAATTACTTCTCCGCCGCTTTTTTCTGCAGATCTTTGATTATTTGCAACATGTTCCTGTTCATGAGAAGCCACCATAGAAGGAGCACTTGAAGGATCTATACGGGCAGGAGTTTTAAATGATACGCCTATATCATTAGAACCGTCCTGATAGGTTCTTGAGGCACAAGTTTTGCATACTCCGACTTCGCTTATAGGAGTTTTATTTTCCGCTTCCTGAACAATATTATTAATATTATTTCTTATAGCATTGCTGTTTTTTATATAAGGAGCATTATTACGAATACTTATTTCCATAATTTTATACCTCTTAAATATTTAATTCTACCCCTATATACAAATTATAAACCTATAAAAATAAATATCAATATATAATTTATAAAAAAATATAAAATTTTATTTATAGTTTTTATCATTTCCGATAATATAAATAGTATTTTACGGCTTGGATTTTATAATGAAAAAAATAATTGTTTTATTAATTATAATATTTAATACTTTTTTAGTATTATCTGCACAAAATGATGATTTAGATGATTTAATGGAAAATATAAAAAATAATGATATAGAAAAAGTAAAAACTTTATTAAGAGAAGGCATTAATTTAGATTTATATAATATCAATTATCAAATGAGCCCTTTAATATATGCAGCTAAACTTGGAAATGCAGAAATAGTAAATGAATTATTAGATTTCGGAGCTAAAGATTTTGATTTTGCATTTTATACTGCCTGTGCAGAAGGTTATTGGGATATAGCAGAAAATATAATGAAATCTGGAGCTAGTAATTATAATATAGCTTTATCATACGCAGCTATAGGAGGGCAGTTGGATATAGCAGAAAAACTTATTGATTTAGGTGCTAAAGACCTTAACCCTGCATTGGTATCCGCATGCGAAGGCAATAATTTAGAAATTGTAAAATATTTAATAGATAAAGGAGCTAATGTTAATGCTAAAGCATATATAGAATCATATAGAAATTATAAAGGTGCTGAAAGAAAATCTCCTCTTACCGCTTCAACAAATATTGATATAATAAAAGAATTAGTTAATGCTGGGGCAAGCAATCTAAATGAAGGAATTATATATAATGCTCAGATAACTTATGATAATTTTGACAGTACTTATTATACAAGTATTCTTAATGAATATATTAATTTAGGTGCTGATGTCAATTCATATAGTATGAATGACGGAAAAACTTTACTTATGTATTTAATAGAAAAAAAAGAATTAGATTTTGAATTAATAAAAAAAGTTATAGAATTGGGTGCCGATGTCAATGCAAGTGATAGAAACGGCAACACTGTTTTGATAAGAGCAGTTATGTATAAATATGAAGCCCCTATAGAAGACAGCAGTTTGAATAAAAAAGTATATAGAACAATAGGTACTCCTATTAATATAATAGAAGAACTTTTAAATGCAGGTGCAAGTCCTACTGACAGAAATAATTACGGAAATACTGCTTATAGAATAGCTGCCAAAAATAAAAGAGAAGATATAATAAAACTTTTTGATAAATATACTAAATAATCATTATTAATAATACTAATTTTATGCCGAAAATATAATTATTATATTTTAATGTATTTTTAAGGTATTTTTTATGATAAAATTTTATAGTATTATAAGTTTATTATTTATAATAACATCATGTGCTTCCAATACTAAAACAGCAAGTCAAAAAAATTATAATGATATTTGGATAAAAACAGTAAAAGGTAAAAGCGTAGTAGCTCCTAACGGATATTTGTATACATTTAAAGATAATGGAAATGTAGAATATAAAATGAATGGAAGTAAAAGCAGAACAGGTATATTTGTATATGCTGATACTCCAAATACAGCATATTATTATGAAAAAATGCCTTTAAATAATATAGCTTATGATATAAGAGATTCTATACCTTCAAGCAATGTCAGTATGTATGTAATGTTCATGATATCTAATAATAAATTAAAAATGACTTCAGGATATACAAAAGAATATAAAGACAGACTGCTAAGCTGGAAAAAAAACAATCTTACTATATATAATACTTTAAGAGAAGGAAAAGATATGTCGGAATATCCTATACCTTATATAGAGGAAGTAGATAAAGCAAATCAAATAGAATTCGGAAGCCTAAGATAAATTCTTTATAACAAATAAGCAGTAAAATAATTTAGTTAAGTAATTATAAATAATATCGATATTTATTATTAACGCAAATATAGGTATATTGTATTTTTACAAAGATACTGATAATGGGTTTAATAGTAAATAAAAAATAAAAGGTTTTTATTGTGTATAATTCAACTATTGGGTATGCTTCTAAACTTATTAAAGGAAGTATTGTTTTTTCGATAATAATATTTATCTCATTATCGCAGCTTATGACTATAACTTCTATATTTAGTTTAGTGTGGAAATATGAAATTTTATTAAATGAACATGTACCTTTTTTCAGAGAATTTTCTATATATGCTTTATTTATAGCAATATTAATAATCGGAGTATTATACTCTTCTATATCAAGTTCATATATATTTTCAAAAAACAGCCGAATGTTTTCTACGCTTCGTATATTCGGAGCTACTAAAATAGCTATAAGGAAATTAGCAATACTAATAAGTCTTTTGTATCCTTTAGTATCATTCTTGATTTGTATTATAGAAATGCTTATTTTATATTTAAGATATCAATCATATATACTAACTTTGGTAGAAATATCAGATGTTATCAATGGTGCTTATATTGTACTTTTAGCTAATGCTTTTCTGACAATAGGATTTATGATAGGTGCTTTTATATCAAATTCTATACTATTAAATAAAGATCCTTATAAAGATTTGAGGGGAACGCTATGAATATAAAAGTTATAAATGTATCAAAGGTTTTCCCTTTAGGCATAAATAAATGCAATGCCTGTGAAGATATTAGTTTAGATATTAATCAAGGCGATTTTATAAGTTTTGTAGGACATACTGGAAGCGGAAAAAGTACATTACTGAGTATAATAGGAGGAATACTAAAACCTACAAGCGGTACTATATACTATGATTCATTAAAATTAAATAGTGCTAATGAAGATATGCTTGCAAGTTTTAGAAGAGAATATTTTTCTTATATATTTCAATATCCTGTAATTATACCTACTATAAGCGTTATAGATAATATACTTATGCCTTTAGCTTTTAAGCATAAAATTACTGAAGAAAAAATAAATCAAACCAAAGAAAATATAGAATTATTTTCACTCAAAAATAAAATATATTCCAAAGCATATAATCTATCAGGCGGAGAAATGAAAAAAGTAGCTATATTAAGAGCATTAGCATACGGCTGTAAATGCTTAATAGCAGATGAGCCTACAAGCGATTTAGATCCTGCCACTACAAAAATTTTAATGGAAATATTAACAGCTATAAATAAGCAAGGCACAAGCATCATAATGGTTACGCATGCTCATAATATTGCAGCACATGCTAATAATGTTTATGAAATGTCTAATGGAAAAATAGTAAGATGTTTAAAATGATTATTTTTTAACTTTTATTGTCTCTCCTAATAACTAAAAAAGTTACTTTTTAGTAAATTATATATAATTTCTAATTGTTTTTCAATACCGAAAATGTTCTTATTTCAAGATGTTATCTTATTTCAATTGTTATTCTTTACTTAACTTATGACAAAAAATGATTTTATAGCTAAACTTTAACAAATTTTAGTTATTAGTACAGTGTCTAATTATTTAATATCATTAATACTTTTTTATTATATATAATTATAATATATAAGTATTTGATATATTACTATAATAAATTAAAATATAAAAATCAATTTTGGTATTGACATTAGAGTAAACTCTAATGATATAATAAGACTTATCATTTCATAATAAAAAGGATATAAATTATGACAATAGCTGAAGTAAGCAAAAAAACATCATTATCTGCTTATACATTAAGATATTATGAAAAAATCGGAATAATACCTGAAGTAGAAAGAAATGAAAACGGGACAAGAAATTACAGCGATTATGATATTGGGTGGATAGAATTTTCAAAATGTATGAGAAGCTCAGGAATGTCAATAGAGGCTATAATAGAATATATAAAGCTCTATAATAAAGGCGACAGCACATTAGAAGAAAGAAAAACACTGCTTATAAAACAAAGAGAAAATATACAAGAGAAACTGAATGAACTTCAATCAGCTATTGACAGATTGAATGTAAAAATAGAAAAATTTGATCATAATTTAAGTTATCTCAGCAAAAATGATAAAAATAAAAACTAGTAACAAAATTAGGATATTAATTTATGAAAATAAAAAAATATTTATTAATTTTTATTATTGCTAATATTACAGCATGCAATTTCGTTTATGGAGATAATATATCAAATATGAATACTCTAAATACTTCAGTTAATTTAAAAATAAATAATAAAGAATATAAATTAATATTATATGATAATCAAACTGCAAAAGATTTTTTATCTATGCTTCCATTAACTATAAATATGAATGATTTAAACAGCAATGAAAAATATTATAATCTAAATAAAACTCTTACAATGCAAAGCACAAGAGTTGAAAGTATAAAAACAGGTGATTTTATGCTTTATGGTAATAACTGCTTAGTTCTTTTTTATGAAAATTTTAAAACATCCTACAGCTACACAAAAATAGGATATATAGAAAATATATCTGGACTTAAAGACTCACTTGGAAGAAAAACAGTCAAAATAAGTTTTGATATTAATTAAAAATAAAAATTATTAAAATCACTATTGACATTGGAGTGTACTCTAATGATATAATTTATAATAATAAAAATAATAGGAGTATAATATTATGAAAAAAGTAAAACTACATAATGGGATTGAAATGCCTATACTAGGTTTCGGAGTTTATCAAATACCTGATTATGATGAATGCAAAAAATCTGTATTAAATGCTATTGAAGCGGGATATAGATTAATAGATACTGCTTCTGCATATAATAATGAAAAAGCTGTGGGTGATGCCATAAAAGAAAGCAAAATTGACAGAAAAGAATTATTCATTACAACTAAATTATGGATAAAAGATGCAGGATATGATAATGCTAAAAAGGCTTTTGAAATTTCTATGAATAAACTTGATTTGGATTATTTAGATTTATACTTGATACATCAGCCTTTCGGAGATTATTATGGTTCTTGGAGAGCTATGGAAGAGTTATACAATGAAAATAAGATTAAAGCCATAGGAGTAAGCAATTTTTATCCTGACAGATTATTAGATTTAATTATGAATAATAAAATAGTTCCTATGGTAAATCAAATTGAAACTCATCCTTTTTTCCAAAGAGAAGAAGATAATAAACTTATGAAAGAATATAATATTCAAATAGAATCTTGGGGACCATTTGCTGAAGGAAGAAATAATATATTTACTAATGAAACATTGCAGAATATAGCAAAGAAGCATAATAAAACTGCAGCACAAGTTATATTAAATTGGCTTATAAAAAGAAATGTTGCAGTTATACCTAAAAGCGTGCATAAAGAAAGAATAATAGAAAATTTTGATGTATTTGATTTTGAGTTAGATGATAATGATATGAAAGAAATTTCTAAACTTGATACCAAGCAAAGCTTATTTTTATCTCATACCGATGCTGAAACTGTAAAATACTTATGCAATTTATAAAATAAAATAGCTTACAATTTAATTATTAAAAATATATTTTACGGTGAATCTAATAATGAAAAAGATTTTTATAAGTTTTTTATTTATTTCTATTTCTATAATAGTTTCTGTGTTGGCATTAAATCAAAAAGCAGAGGCAGATAATATGAAAGATAAAGCAAATTTTAATTTCAATAAAAAAACTTTTAAATTAAACAGCGGATATGAAATTCCTTTAAATGGAATAGGGACATATAGTTTATTGAATGATATTTGCTATAATTCTGTATTATTTGCCTTACAAAACGGCGTTCGTTTAATTGACACAGCATATATATACCGTAATGAAGAAGAAGTAGGAAAAGCTGTAAAAGATTCTAAAGTTGATAGAAAAGATATTTTCATCATCACAAAATTATATCCTAATCAATACCATAATGCAGAAAATGCTATAAATGAAGCATTAAAAAAATTAGATATGGAATATATTGATATGATGCTTCTTCATCACCCTGCTAATAATGATGTTGAAGCTTATAAGGCTATGGAGAAAGCTCTAAAAGAAGGCAAGATTCGTTCTATAGGGCTTTCTAATTGGTATATAAAAGAATTAAAAGAATTCATTTCTAAAATAAATATTATGCCTGCTTTAGTACAAAATGAAATACATCCGTATTATCAGGATACTGATGTTGTAGAGTATATTCAAAGTTTAGGTATAGCAGTTCAGGCATGGTATCCATTAGGAGGGAGAGGATATCAAAAAGAACTTTTAAATGATAAAGTATTAAATATAATAGCACAAAAATATAATAAATCTATTGCTCAAATTATATTAAGATGGGGCTTGCAAAGAGGTATAATTGTAATACCGGGTTCAAGCAATAGAGAACATATAATAGAAAATACACAGATATACGATTTTGAATTAAGTGATGAAGATATGAAAAAAATATCAGAATTAAACCGTAATGAAAAACACGATTGGTATTAAAATTAATTAAATGATAAGGAGGTAATAAAACTAATTATAAAAATAATAAGCATATAGCATTGTTTAAGAATGTCAAAACTTATTAAAAATATTTAAAAACTATAAGCGAGTTTATCGATAGCAACAATAAAATAATTTTTATTAGAAATAACAAACTAATTATAAAAATTATGAGCGTCTGACATTCGCGAAATGGCAGAGATTATTAAACAACAATTTTTATTATATTAAAACACTAAAATAAAAATTGCGAGCCTCTTTCAAATTTATTTGAAAGATATTATAAACGAGCAATTTTTATTAATAATAAAATATAAACGAGAAGCTAATAACTTTAGTTATTAGCTAATTTAAAGCGAGTTTATCGATAACAACAATAAAGTAATTTTTATTAAAAATAATAAACTAATTATAAAAATTATGAGCGTCTGACATTCGCAGAATGGCAGAGTATCAAAGCTCATAATTTTTATTAGAAATAATAAAGATAAACGAGCAGCTAATAACTTTAGTTATTAGCTAATTTAAAGCGAGTTTATCGATAACAATAATAGGAGTAATTTATATGCAAAAAAGAAAATTAGGAAATTTAGAAGTATCAGCAATAGGTTTAGGCTGTATGGGATACGGCAATTATGAAAATTATGATAAAAGAGAATTAATATCGCTTATAGATGAGGCTATAGAATTGGGTATTAATTTTTTTGATACAGCAGAAGCTTACGGACCCTATAAAAATGAAGAAATAGTAGGCGAAGCATTAGAAAAATACAGAGATAAAGTTGTGATAGCTACAAAATGCGGAATACAAATTTGTGAAAATGGGAAATCTGTATTAAATGCCAAAAAAGAAACTATAAAAGCATCAATAGAAGGTTCATTAAAAAGATTAAGAACAGATTATGTTGATTTATATTATCTTCATAGAGTCGATACTAATACGCCTATAGAAGAAGTTGCTGATACAATGAAAGAATTAATAAAAGAAGGAAAAATCAGGTATTGGGGACTTTCAGAGGCTGGAGCAAATACAATAAGAAAAGCTGATAAAGTGTGCAAGCTTACTGCATTACAAAGCGAATATTCTATGATGTGGAGAGAACCTGAAAAGGAAATCATACCATTATTAGAAGAATTAAATATAGGCTTCGTTCCTTTTTCTCCTTTGGGCAAAGGTTTTTTGACAGGCAGATTTAAAGACAGTTCAGAATTTTCAGAAAATGATTTTAGAAATTCTATTCCAAGATTTCAAGAAGAAAATTTAAAGCAAAACTATGCATTAGTTGAAGTTTTGGAAGATATAGCAAAAACAAAAAATGCCTCAAAACCTCAGATAGCATTAGCATGGGTGCTTCATCAAAAACCGTTCATAGCACCTATACCCGGAACAAGAAAAATAGAAAGATTAAAAGAAAATATATCATCTGTTAATATAGAGTTTACAGAAGAAGAATTAAATAATATAAATGAAGCACTTAAAAAAATAGTGATTTATGGGGAAAGATACCCAAAAGAACAATTAGAAAGAGTAGGAAAATAATATTTTTATTTTTATATATAGAAGTTATGAGTGCCTGCTATTCGCGAAATGGCAGGAAATAATTAAATAACAATTTTTATTAGAAATAATAAGCTAATTATAAAAATTATGAGCGTCTGACATTCGTAGAATGGCAGAGCATAAAAGCTCATAATTTTTATTAGAAATAATAAAACAATTTTTATTAACAATAAAAGATAAACGAGCAGCTAATAACTTTAGTTATTAGCTAATTTAAAGCGAGTTTATCGATAGCAACAATAAAGTAATTTTTATTAGCAATAATAAACTAATTATAAAAATTATGAGCGTCTGACATTCGCGAAATGGCAGTAAATAATTAAATAACAATTTTTATTATATTAAAACACTAAAATAAAAATTGTGAGCCTCTTTCAAATTTATTTGAAAGAGATTCTAAGCGAACAATTTTTATTATTAATAATAAAAGATAAACGAGCAGCTAATAACTTTAGTTATTAGCTATCATTAGCGAGTTTATCGATAACAACAATAGGAGCAAAAATGAAAGTATTAATAACATATTATTCTCATTCATCAAACACAAAAAAACTTGCTGAGTTCATAGCAAAAATTATAAAAGATGAATTTCAAAATGCAAAAATAGACTTTTTTAATGCAGAACCAGAAAAAGCATATTCTAAAAATTATAATGCAGTATTAGATGAAGCTAAAAGAGATATAAAAAATAATCATAAGCCGAAACTTAAAAACAGCATAGAAGGTATAGAAAGCTATGATGTAATATTTATAGGAAGCCCTAATTGGTGGAATACTATGGCACCTCCTGTAAATAGTTTTATAAATAGTTTTGATTTATCTAATAAAATAATAATGCCTTTCTGTACGCATGGAGGCGGAGGGGCTGGAAACATTAAAAGAGATATAGAAAAAGAATCAAAATCTAAACAAACAGCTAAAATATTGAGTGTATACGGAAGTTCAGCATCAAGATCAGAAAATGAAATAAGAAAATGGATAAAAGACATATTTATAAAAACAAAATAATAATAAAATTAAGGATAGTTAAATGTCAGATTATAAATATAATAATGCACCTGAAAAAAGTATATTGATAAAAAACGGAGAAGGTAAAAAATTTAAAGGAGCAGAAGAATATTTTACAGGAGATGTTGAAGTAGAAATTCTTACAGAAGCAAATGAAGATTCGCATTTCTCAGTAGCTTATGTAACATTTGAAGCAGGAGCAAGAACTGCATGGCATACACACCCTAAAGGGCAGCATTTGATAGTAGTTGAAGGCATAGGGCTTACTCAGGAGGAAGGAGGAGAAATTTTAGAGTTTCATAAAGGAGAAGCATTATACTGCCCTAAAGATAAAAAACATTGGCATGGAGCTTCGCCTGAATGCAAAATGAAGCATATTGCTATTACAGGCGATAAAGACGGAAATAATGTTGATTGGCTTGAACATGTTACTGATGAAGAATATTATGCTTATAAAAAAATTTTTAATAATAATTAAAAAAAAGTGAGCCGAAGCACATCGATAATTTATTATTGATATAGTTAAAACGATGTTAAAGGCGGCAGCAGCGGCAATAATAAAACAATTTTTATTAACAATAAATAATAAATAATATTTAAATTAATTATTATCAATATAAGCCCATTTAATTAAAAAGGAAAAACTATGAAAAATATAAAAATAATATCAATATCTGCTGTAATTATAATTATAGCAGCAATAATTTTCTATGCATTAAATAAATCAAAAAATAATATAATAAAAAAACAGCAGGTTTTTGCTCAAGAAGTAAACATACAGTCAAATAATTTAGGAGATGCAGAAATGATAAATGATAATTTGATATTATTAGAAGGCGGAAGTTTTATGATGGGAAGCCCTGAAAACGAAAGGCAGCGTGATAAAGATGAAGCTTTGCATAATGTAATAATAAACTCTTTTTATATAGATCCTTATGAAGTTACTCAAAAGGATTATCAAAATATTATGGGAAAAAATCCAAGCCATTTTAAAGGTGAAAATTTACCTGTAGAAAATATTACTTGGTATGATGCTGTAGAGTACTGCAATGCTTTAAGCATAAGCAAAGGACTTACTCCTGCATACGCTATAGAAGAAAATATAGTAAAATGGGATAGAAGTGCTAACGGATACAGACTTTTAACTGAAGCAGAATGGGAATATGCAGCAAGGGCAGGCACAAGAACAGTATTTAATTCTCTTAATCATATTACAAGCGATAATGCCAACTTTGAAGGAAGCTACCCATACCTTATAGAAGAAAACTATGTTAACTCTCATAATCCTAATGTAAAAACAAGCCGTTATAGAGGAAGAACATTAGAAGTAAACAGTTTAAATCCTAATCAATTCGGGATTTATAATATGCATGGAAATGTATCAGAATGGTGTTTTGATTATTACGGAAAATATGATACAGAAAATAATAATAATCCTGCGGGTGCTGAAACAGGTTCTTTAAGAATAAGCAGAGGCGGAAGCTATATTGACTTTGCAAAACATTTAAGAGCAGCATACCGTTCTGCATGCAATCCTTTAAGCACAGACAGAAATACGGGCTTTAGAATAGCAAGAAATTCTAAACCTATTAATGATGTTATAGAAACAGTTTATTCATTAAATATAGAAATACCTAAAAACCCTAAAATATTAATAGCATATTTTTCTTATTCAGGCAATACAAGAAATGCTGCTGAAATTATAAGAAAAAAAACAGGGGCAGATATAATAGAAATAAAAATGAAAAATCCGTACAGAGGAAGAGGAAATATATATGAAACATCTCAAATAGATTTAAATATAAATGTGTATCCTGAATTAGCTGATAATATTCAAAATATTGAGCAGTATGAAGTTATACTTTTAGGATATCCTACTTGGTGGGCTACTATGCCTATGCCTGTATTTTCATTTATAAATGAGTATGATTTTTCAAAAAAAAGTGTTATTACATTCAGCAGTCATGGAGGAACTATGCTTGGAGACAGCGTTTCCGATTTAGCTAAACTTATACCGAATGCTTATGTAGGATTAGCTTTAGAGTTTAATTATTCCGGAGGAAGAGAATTAGAAAATAGAATTTCTCAATGGCTGAAATTAAATGGTATTGAAGAAAGATAGATAATAAAAAATCGTTTTGTTTTCCTTAATATAGTTTTACTTTATTTTTTCTCTATGCTTATAAAAAGTATGGGGAGAAAGTAAAGAATTTAAATAGGCAGATTTATGAAATTAAAAAAAATAATAAAAATAATAATAGATATTCTAATGTATATTATATTCATTTATCTTATGAGTTATAGACCGGGAAGAGGTTTATTTCTTCACGGAGTATTCGGTTTTACTCTATTTGCTTTATTTATACTTCATCATATTTTAAATATAAAATGGTATGGAAGCATTACTAAAGGAAAATACGGCTTTATCAAAAAACTATTTATAACTATTAATTTTTTATTATTTTTTGATATGATTATAATGGCTGTAAGTTCAATAATGATGTCAGGAGATATATTTGCATTTTCTCCTTTTATATCAACACAATTTGCAAGAAACCTACATATATTATCAACTGCATGGGGATTTATACTTATGATATTTCATTTGGGACTTCATACCAATAATATTTTTAGAAGCATATACAGAAAAGTAAAAGATACATATTTAAAATATATTTATATTGTTTTATTTTTAATAGTGCTGTTTTTGGGAATATGCTCTTTTATAATAAGCGGAATTATTAATTCTATGTTTCTAATACCTAAAGAAAACCATTCATTTTATGATTTGTATTTTTATTTTCAATATATAATGATGACTATAGGAGCAGCTCAAATTATTCATTTGACTTTTATAGTTTTCAATAAAATAAATGAAAGAAAATAATATAAAAAATAATAATTTTATTTACTAATAAAAAACTTGTTCGTTAATTATTCCCTGACATTCTATGAATG
>NZ_CAJTQJ010000037.1 GCF_910578695.1 uncultured Brachyspira sp. | reverse complement strand
GAGTGCCTGACATTCGCTAAATGGCAGGATATCATTAACGAACAAGTTTTTTATTGGTAAATAAGAAATAGAAAAGCTATAATAATATTATGTTTTGGAATTACTTAATTAAATAAAAATTTTTTAAAGCTATAATAAAAAATTACAAGTATATATAAAGTTTGCTTATGAGTACATGAAAATATGATCCGATTATAAGATTTTTAATATTATAAACTTAATAAATTTAATCATTGCAAAAAAGAATGCATGATTTATAATATAGCCATTAATTTATATGTAATTGTAATAGATAATAAGTAATAAGTGTGATGCAATATGAAACATCTATATAAATTGGATAATGCTGCTAAACTTTTTGTATCTATAAAAAATAAAAAAAATATGCCAATATTTAGAGTATCTGCAGTTCTTAAAGAAGAAGTCAATTCTCAAATGCTTCAGAATGCTTTAGATATCACTATAAAAAGATTTCCTACACTTTCTCTTATGATAAAAAAAGGGCTTTTTTGGAATTATTTTGAGGAAAATCATAGAAGATTACTTATAAATGAAGATAAATATTATCCCTGCTTTAATATAAACAGCAAATTAAATAACGGATATCTTATAAGAGTAGGATATTATAAATACAGAATTTTTACTGAAATAGATCATTCTCTTGCTGATGCATCATCTCTAATAGCTTTTTTAAAATCTTTATTATATCATTATTTTGTTTTGCTTGGAAAAAAAATAGATGATAAAAATGATGATATATTTAAAGATAATATGCATACTTTAGGCGATTATGATGATAGCTTTTCAGTTCATACAAAAAATAAAAAAAAGTCTAAGAAAGAAAAAAAGATAAAGAATGTTTATTTAATTAAAGGAAAGCCTTTAAAATTTTACGGCGATAATGTTGTACATGGTTTATTAAATGTGAAGCAAATTAAAGAAGAGAGTAAAAAGCATAATGTTACAGTAACTTCATATATATTAGCTGTTCTTGCTTACTCTATTTATGAAACTAGAATAAAAAACAGACTTGATAAAAAAAATATAGTTATATGCCTGCCTGTTAATTTAAGAAATATTTTTCCTTCTATATCTTTAAAAAATTTCTTCGGTATTGCTAATATATTAATTTCTGCTGACAGAGAATTGACTTTTGAAGATATTATAAAAATTACAAATAATGAAATGAAAGAAAAGGTTAATAAAGAAAAACTTCAGAATTTTATATATGAGAATGCAAAATTAGAAAATAATGCATTAATTAAATTTATACCTTTGTTTATTAAAAATTTTATTGTTAATTTAGCATTTGAACTTTTTGAAGATAAATTGAAAACTATAACATTATCTAATTTCGGAAATATAATACTTCCAGATGATATGAAAGATTATATAAATCATTTTGAAGCAGTTGTTTATCCTACAATTAATAGCCCTCTAAATTGCGGCTTATGCAGTTTTGAAGATAAATTATCAATAACATTTAATAGAACTGTGATAGAAACAGATATAATAAAATATTTCTTTCAATATATATCCCGTATCGCAGAAACAGAAATTTATTCTAATGATTTCGGAGTATAAATAAAATGTCTTATTGTAATAACTGCAGATTGAAAATAAAAACTAATAAAAATATATGTCCCTTATGCCTGAAAGAACTAAATAATGATAATAAAGAATTAAATAATGATAATGATGAAAAAATAATTTATGAAGAATATCATTCTTATGAATGGTTTTATAAACTTCAGAAAAAAATAAATGCTGAAAAAATTGTTTTATTATCATCATTATCTGTAATAATAGCTTTGATAATAATAAATATTTCAACTAGCTCTAAATATAATTGGGCTGTAATATCCGTTATATCTATATTATGTTCGTATTTTACTTATATATGTTTTACAGCAAATACTTTATATTTAAGACAGAAACTTCTTATAGAGTTTTTTATATTAAGCAGTCTTATTATTATAATAGATATATTCACAGGTTTTTATAAATGGTCTTTTAATTATGCAGTTCCTTTTTTATCTTTAGGCTTGAATATTGCTATGTTTATGATTGCTGTTATAGACAGAAAATATTTTAATGAATATGTTTCTTATATAATTTCTGCTTCTTTTATATCAATATTAATGATAATTCTGCCTTTATTTCATTTTGTATTATGGAGCAGTTTATCGGCTTTAGGTGTTGGTATTATTATTATTTTGGCTATGCTTATATTATTTAATGCTGATTTTATTTCATCTGTAAGAAAGATTTTTCATTTATGATATTAATAAAAAAAGGAGTATTTTATGGACAATAAAAAAGAAAATATAAAGAATAATGAAGAAGAAAATATAACAATAGAAGAAGAAAATATAGAAGAAGAGGAAGATATAGAAGAAGAAAAAATTAGAAGAAAAAATTTATTAGGAGAATATTTAACTTATCCTATAATGGCATTTAATTATATAAAGACTGATAAAAAAATAAAGCCTGAAAAGTATAAATATGATGAAAATAAGGCTCAGTATATATTATATTTTGCACCTCAATTAGAAAAAAATGAAAATGCAGAAAAGAAAATTATAATTTATATATACGGCGGCGGCTGGAGAGAAGGTACTGCTGATTTATATAGATTTGTTGGAAGGAGATTTGCTAAAGAGAAATTCCATACTATTTTACTTGGATACAGACTTAGTAAAAATTATAAATATCCTTGTCAAATAGAAGATGTATTTTCAGGATTTAATAAAGCATTAGAAGTTTTAAAAGAGAAAAATATAGATTATTCAGATATAATAATTATAGGTTCTTCTGCAGGTGCTCATTTAGGTGCTTTGCTTGTATATAATAAAGAGATGCAGAAAAAATACAATATTAATTCTTCTCTTTTTAAGGGATATATATCTCTTGGCGGACCTACTGATTTGAATGTATGTACTAATGATATAATAACTCCTATGCTGGATCAGTTATTTGAAGAGGGATATAATAGAGAAACTGCTAATCCTTATTCTCATATAGACGGAAGCGAAAAAACAAGAGTTTTATGCATACATTCTGAGGCAGATCCTATTTGCGATTTTCACAATTCAATTAATTTTTCTAGTAAGATAAACAGTTTTAATAAAGGTCTTGCCGACTGTATAATATTTGAAAATAAAAATATTTATCATAATGATTTAGTTAATGGCATATTTTTTGAAGATATGGACAGAGAGCATATACTATCTAAAGTATTGGAATGGATAGAAAAGCTAAATAATTAAAAAATTAAATAGTAAGTATTATGCTTACAATTTTATGAGAGTATGATATTTTTAAAAATGATAAGGCTTATTAAAAATAATTTCAGGGGATATCCTAGATAACTAAAAAATCCATTTTTTGCTAAATTATATAATTGTTTTTATTTATACATTTCATAGTTAAATTATAATAGAAAAGTTATTTTATTGACAAACTCGTTTAATAAAGCTAATAAATTTATTTTTTAAAAGTTAGGTACTCATAATTTTTATATTTAGCTTTATAGCATTTAAAAAATTATTAGTTTTTATTATTGCTATGCTCGCCGACGAAGTCCGCCTCGCGAAGCGTGCCGACGAAGTCCACTATGGTGTTGGCAGGCGTCGCTTTAACTACATCGATAATAAATTATCGATGTGCTTCGGCTCACTTTTTTTAATTATTTTTTTATTATTATTAAAAATTATTATTTTTTATTCAATTAAGTATTGACATATTTTTAAAATTTGTTAGAATATACTAACAAACTATTTAGTGATATTAACTTTGTATCAATATACGATTATATTTTATAACCTTCATTTAATTAAACTATGAGCCTCTTTATTCTCTATAATAGAGGCTTATTTTTTTCTAATATTTTAGAATTTTATTACGATATATAAAAATCAAAAATATTATACTAAAAATTAAAATATTATTATGAAAGCTGCAGCAACTATTATTTTACTTATATTATCAAACACATTTATGACAATGGCTTGGTACGGACATTTAAAATTCAGTGAGATGAAAGGTTTTGCCAAGTTATCGCTTCCTATAATTATATTAATAAGCTGGACAATTGCATTATTTGAATATTGTTTTCAGGTTCCTGCAAATAGAATTGGGTTTCAAGGAAATGGAGGACCTTTTTCACTTATGCAGCTTAAAGTATTGCAGGAAGTAATTACATTAACTATATTCACAATTTTTACATTAGTATTCTTTAAAACAGAAACTTTGAAAATTAATCATTTTATAGGATTTTTATGTTTGATATTGGCAGTATTTTTTATTTTTAAGAAATAGTATTATAGTTTTTTAAACTAATACTTTCTCTGTTATCATTTACTAAACTTTAATATTATACTATAACTTTAATTTATAATATTTCATTATATTAAAAAAGCATATTTTATCATTTAAATAATTACACTTTATAAAAATTTATTAATATATTTTTATTTGATAACTATATTATTTTAAATATAATGATATTATTAACTATTTAGTATTTTATTTCATATTTTTTTACTCTTGCATTTGCTATATGCTGATTTTCCCATTCATTTCGTATAAGGTCTATTCTCTGCCTAGATAATTCTCTTTTTACAGCATTTTTTGAAGCAGCACTTATAGATACCAGCGAAGCCATATTAGGTTTTTCTTCTGATATAAGCCTCATAACGGCAACGCCATTATCCAATCTTATAACACCGCTTATTTGATTTGTCTGTAAAGAAAAAGCATGCATATAAAAATTTTCTGTAGAGGAATCTGGTATAATAACTCCTTCTGCAGTGTTCAGTCTTCCTTGATTATAAGAAAATGCCTGAGAAGGTCTGTAATATTTTATATATCCATTTCCATTTAAAGTCTGTAAATTATTTATACCTGATACAGCAGCTTTCAATACTTCAGCCTGCTTTGTTTTTTCAGCCTCTAAAAGAGAATCCATATTAATATTTAAATATTCTCTTCTTAATGTTTCTCTATTAACATCAGTATATTTTTCAGGTATTCTTATATCATTAACCAATACAATATAATAATATCCATTTGCATATATAGGCTTTAAAAGATTATTTCCTTTATTATCAGCGAAAATTTTATCAGCAAAATCTTCAGAAGGCATTTGCATTTTTGTAAGATAACCTAATTTATAATTATTAGTATCTATACTTTTTTCCATAGCAGTTTTTTCAAATAAAGTTATATCATCTTTCAAAGACTTATATATATTATCAGCCGCACCGCCGCTTTCTAATATTATCCAAGAAATATCAGCCTGAGCAAAATTAGTTTTATTATCATCAAAATATTTTTCTAAATCATCAGAATCTATTTCATCAGACTGCAGTATTTCAGAAGCATCTATATAAACCATTTCAATATCTTTTTTTGTAAGATTCTTTTTATATTCTCTTTGCATTTCCAAATCATTTAATTTTACAGAAGAAAATAATTCAGAATAAATAGTTTGCACTAATATATCTTCCCTTATATCCTTTTCTATTCTAACTTTATCAGACTGAGAAGAATTTTTAATAAATGCTTCATAAGCCATTTGATTATAAACGCCGTTCGTATCTATAAACTGACTTCTAAGAGCTTCCACTATAAAATTATCGCTTACATTGATATTTTTTCTTGCTGCATCGCTTAATAAAATTGAGGCAACAGCACTTCTAAATGCTAAATTATCTATATAGCTGTACATTTCATTATTTAACTGTATTCCAAATCTTTGATAATTACTTTCTATTTGTTTAAAAGCTACGCCGTAAGGGCTTGTGCTTGTATAGTATATAGGCTTTCCATTAACAGAACCTATTGTAGGAGTTTTCTGACTTCCTCTTGTATCCACTACCAAAAAATAGATTATTAAAAGTATTGAAACAGCTGATACTCCTACCCATTGTAGAGTTTTTATTATAGGGCTTTTCTTTTTAGATGCAGTTTTTTTATTAGATGACATTTACATATCCTTAATTTTTAATTAAAAAATCGATTATAATTTAGTAATTATATAAAAAGAGTTTAAAAAATTCAAGTTATTTATAATATTAAATTTATTATAAATAGTTAAATAAATATACAATAATTAAATAACTTTATATAAGAAATCAATAATTAGGTGCTTTAGAAGTGATTTTTACATCATGCACATGACTTTCAGCCAAACCTTGATTTGTTATTCTTATGAATTCAGCTTTTTCCTGAAGCATTTCTATATCTTTAGCACCTATATAACCCATTCCTGCTCGTATACCCCCTATTATTTGATATACAACATCAGCAACATGTCCTTTATATTCTGTAACGCCCTCAATTCCTTCAGGCACAAATTTAGATTTATTAACGACATCGTTTTGAAAATATCTGTCCTTACTTCCATGTATCATAGCCCCAATAGAGCCCATTCCCCTATAAGGTTTATATTTTTTTCCGTCTATTATTATTACTTCACCCGGAGACTCATAAGTAGATGAAAAAAGCCCCCCAGCCATAACAGCATCAGCACCTATAGCAAAAGCCTTTACTATATCTCCTGAATATTTTATCCCTCCGTCAGCTATAGCACCCACATTATTTTTTTTAGCTATATCAGAAGCATCATATATAGCAGTAAGCTGAGGTACTCCAATACCTGCTATTATTCTAGTAGTACATATAGAACCTGCCCCTATACCTATTTTTATGGCATCTACGCCTGCATCAATCAATGCTTTAGCTCCGTCAGCAGTAGCTATGTTTCCAGCTATTACCTCAACTTGCTTGTATTTATCTTTTATCTCTCTTATAGCATTTAATACATTTTTTGAATGCCCGTGTGCAGTATCTATAACTATTAAATCCGCCTTTGCTTCTATAAGTTTTTCTATTCTCTCATACCTATCATCAGATATTCCTATTGCAGCAGCAGCTATTAAAGAACCATCGTCTGATAAAGTAACATTTTCTTTATTTTCTATATCTTTAAAATTTTTTACTATTCTTACCTCTTCAGCCTGCTGTTCTAAAGGCATATTTTTATGTATTACTCCTAATCCTCCGCATAATGCCATAGCTATAGCCATTTTAGATTCGGTTACAGTATCCATAGGCGAGCTGATTAATGGGGTATTTAATGTTATTTTTTTTGTGAGTTTTCTTCTTAAAGAAACATCTTTAGGAAGTATATCTGACTCTTTTGGTACTAATAATACATCATCAAATGTTAATGCTTCTCTTACTTTAATAGACATAATTATTTTTCCTCTTCAATTTTTAGATATGAATTTGAATAAAAAAATATTTTAATTTTTAATTTTATAATAAAAAACTATTAATTGCAATAATTTTTTCTATTAAAAACTAATATTTTAAATACTAGAATACTAAATATAAAAATTATGAATACCTGATACTAAAACTTATTAAAAAAATCGTCTGACATATATCATCAGGCATAATAATAAGCGAAGCTGAGGCAGCAGTAATAATAAAAACAATTTTTATCAGCAATAATTATACAAATATTTTTATTTACTTAAATATTTTTTTTGATATACTAATATGAATATTATGCTTTGGAATTATTGAATTAAAGAAAATTTTTTAAAGCTATAAACGAGCAGCTAATAACTTTAGTTATTAGCTAATTTAAAGCGAGTTTATAGCTAGCAATAATAAAATAAATATAAAAATTATTAGCGTCTGACATTGTTAATAATTGCAGAGTTTATTAAAAATAATAATAAAAAAGCGAGCCTGAGCAGATGACAGCTTTAGCTGGCATCTAGTGTTAGCGAAGGCACGCAAAGCGGTAATAATAGAAAGTTTATAGCTAGCAACAATAAAAACAATTTTTATTAGCGATAATAAAAACTAATAATTTTTTAAATGCTTTAAGACTAAATATAAAAATTATGAGCATCTGACATTCATAGAATGGCAGAGCATCAAAGCTCATAATTTTTATTAGCAATAATATAAAGTTTATAACTTAAATTATAAAAATTATGAGCGTCTGACATTCATAAAATGACAGAGTATCAAAGCTCATAATTTTTATTAGCAATAATAATTATAATATATAAAATTTATTAATACTTTAAGTTTAAAATAATAAAGAAGAGGAGAGCATTATTTCCCCTCTTCTTTTATTTAAGAAATAATTATTAAAAACAATTAATAGTTTTCAACGCGTACTTCAAAGAATTTTTTAGCATGTTTACAAACAGGACAAAGTTCAGGAGCTTCTTCGCTTTCTACTATGAAACCGCAGTTTCTGCATTTCCATTGAACTTTAGTAGCTTTTTTGAAAACACTTCCGCTTTTTACAGCTTCTCTTAATTTAGCATAACGCTCTCTATGTTCTTTTTCAACATCTCCGATTAATTTCATAGAACGTGCTATTTCATCAAAACCTTCTTCAGTAGCTTCTTTAGCCATTCTTGGGTACATATTTTCATATTCTTCATTTTCGCCTTCCCAAGCAGATTGTAAATTCTGAAGAGTATCTCCTATACCATTAAGATATTTGAAATGTATTTTGGCATGCTCTCTTTCATTTTCAGCTGTTTCAAGAAAAATTGCAGCGATTTGCTCATAACCTTCATTTCTAGCTACACTAGCAAAATAAGTGTATTTGTTTCTAGCCATAGACTCGCCTGCAAAAGCTTCATGTAAGTTTGCTTCAGTTTTTGTACCTTTTAAATCCTTCATTTTAATTCTCCTAAAAATATATAAATAATTAGTATAAACTAAATTATTTTGCAAGTTTTATTCTTTCAAGAACATAATCCCAATTTACTAAATGATCAACAAAAGTAGTTAAGAAATCAGGTCTTCTGTTTTGATAATCCAAATAATAAGCATGCTCCCAAACATCGCAAGTTAAAACACCATGTACTTTATCAGCTATAGGATTCATAGCATTAGGATATTTTCTAACTTCTAATTTACCATTATTAATTACAAGCCAAACCCAGCCTGAACCGAATTGAGTTTTACCGCCTGTAGTGAAAGCCTCTTTAAAAGCATCAATTGAACCGAAATCTGCTTCAATTTTTGACTTTACTTCATCAGGCATAGCAGCATCTTTTTTGAGCATTTTGAAGAATTCTTCATGATTATAAACCTGCCCTGCATTATTAAATACAGCCTGCTTATCAGGATTATTATGTGATAAAGTTATTAATTCTTCAATACTTTTACCTTGTAATGATGCATCTTTAGATACTAAATCATTAAGAGTTGTTACATAAGTGTTTAAGTGCTTACCATGATGGAAATCTAATGTGTTAGAAGACATATAAGGTGCTAAATCTTCTTTTCCGTAAGAAAGTTTCATTAATTCAAACATAATTTTACTCCTTCATTTTTATTTTAATATAATAAACTATTTTTAATTAATGTCAAGCAATTATTAAATAATACAAACAACTTATTAATAAAAACTACTATTAATAAATTAAAGGCATACCAAATAAACGGCATGCCTTTAGTTATTTTTTTAATTAAATATTAAAAATCAATTAGCTTCTTCTGTAGCAGGAGTTTCTGCAGCTTGTGTACCATTATTGTCATTATCTCTGTAAACAGGTCTTACATCTCTGCTTAATATTTCATCTTCAGTATTGCCATAAACAAAGCCTAATTCATCATAATATTTAGAATATACTGTTCTGAATCTATCAGAAGCAGTGTATAATATTTTATGATATTTAGTGATTAACAATTTATATTTAGCAGTTTTAATATTTTCATCTTCTGTTTTTAAAGTAGTTAAATCCCAAAGATTATTAAACATTTCATTAAAGAAATAAACTTTGCTTACATCGCTGTTTTGATTGATAGTAGCCAAATTATAATTAACGCCTGCTAAATAAGTGTTTAGCATAATTAACTTTTGAGGATCATTTTCTCCTGAAAGTTCATTATTCAAAGCATTCATTAAATGATATCTGCTTTTTGAATAATAGCCTGCAGTACCTTTAAAAAGATTGAAAATACCAGCATAAAGATTTAATTCATAATCTGATTGTTTTAATTCATTAGTTTTTCCAAGTATTTCATAAATAGGCTTAATCTCATCATAAAGTCTGAAACATTTATCTAATTCATAAAGAGCTATATCTACATTATTGTCATTAGCTATAGGCTTAGCAACTAAATCGTAGAAATAAACAGCATTGTAAAACATTTCATTAGTATCAGTGAAGTTGACATTAGTATAACGCTCTAATATTTTATTAGCTTTATAAAGAACTCTAAAAAGATAATCTTCTCTTATTTTTGTAAGATTAGTCTGAAGAAGATCATATTCTTTATCGAGAGAAATATCATCAGTATTTCTTAAATCAGTAAATGAAGGAGAAAATGATCTTAATCCCTCTACTGTGTTTGTATCTCCTGCAGCATTCTGATTATCAGCAGCAGTTTCAGTAGTTTGTTCATTAGCGGCAGCAGTTTCATCTTGTGCGTATGCTGGGCTTAAAGCTAGAATTATTACGCTTAATACAAGAAATAATTTTTTCATGTATAACTCCTATAAATTTTATTATAATTGTGTAACCACATATAAATGTTGCCTAAAGTTTTATAAAGCAGCATTTTAGGCTGAGTATTTGTATTAATCAGAGTATTGACTGCAAAATCTAATTCATCAATAGTCCATACAATACTTTCATCTGAAATAGAACTTGGAAATATATAGCTTCTATTTTCTATTTCAAGATATTTATCTTCTAAAGACTTTTTAAGAATATTAATCATTTCTTTAATAGTATCAGCAATCTCATATTCTCCTTCGCAAAGCAATGTTGTTAAGGAGGCTATTTGAGAAGATGTATTATTTAAAGCAGCGTCCATAAAAGATAATAGCACCTTATATATATTATCGCTTGTATTTGATTTTTTGTCAAGTATATATTTTACAGCTTTTGACACACTTCCATAAGAATTTTCCAATGCAGGGGCTGTTTTTTCCTCATTCAGCCTTAATCTCTTCATTAATATAGATCTTAATGTGTTTTCAGACAAAGAAGAAAATTTTAATTCCATCATACGCGACCTAAGAGGCTTCATACCGTCTTGAACCAATTTATTAGCATCAGATGTTATTAAAATAAATATATTATTATCCGAAGGCTCTTCTAAAGTTCTCAAAAATATATTAGGAGCTTTTTTATCCATTAGTTCTATGCCTTCTATAATAATAATTCTTTTATTTGATATTCTCGGTTTTCTATAAGTTAATTCTATAATATTTCTAACAGTATCTAATGGTATTACAGTATGTATAATATTATAATATATTTTTTTTAATGCATCAAAGAAACTGCCTTCTATTGAAATTTTCTTTTTTGTGCCTTTATTTTTTGCTATATTTAAAGCTTCTTTAGATTTGTTTCTAAATATCGAATCTATAAACTCAGCATTATCTGAATTTAATTCATTTAAAGTATAATTTACTGCCAAATAATAAGGCTCTATTAATGCATATCTTGAAGTTTCTTTCTTACTTCCAAGCATATATTCTTTAGGCTCGCTGTTGGGATAATTGTCATAGCTGTCAAAAAGCATAGATTCGGCTTTATAGAGTATAGAACGGCATGCAGAATAAAAATTATTAAATAAATGCGGAAGTTTATATTCTAAATATTGATTAAAATAAAGTTCAGCATTTCTAAATCTTTCATCAGTGGCAGCTACTATAACATCAGGGTGCTTATACTGATCTATCATTTTGCAGGATTTACATTCATCGCAGTATGTACCGTCTTTCCTATCGCATAAAATAGCTTTAGCATAATTCAAAGCACTTTCAAATTTTCCAACTCCCTCATCTCCGTAAAAAAGGTATGCATGATGAAGCCTTCCGCTTTTATATATTCCAGACATTATTTTAAGCGGTGTTGTTTGTCCTAATACTTTAGCCAATATTAACCTCTGATATATTTTTAAAACAGTACATATATAAAGCATAAATAAATTTATATCAAGAATAATTTTTTGAGTTTTAAATTATAAGTATATTGATGACGATATTTTAATGTTATCTTTAATTTTTTATTAATTTAACAATATAAATAAGGGATATTGTAATGGCTTTGAATTCAGAAGATTTAAATAAAAATAATTTAGAATATGATGATAATTCTGACAAAATATCGGAATTATATAATAAGATAAATAATATAGATGAAAAAATAGATAGTAAAATAGAACAAAATAATACTAATTATAATAGTGTTATGCTTGAACAGAATCTAAAAAATTTCAAAGAGTTTTCGGATATAAGAAAAAGTCATAAAGATTTAGAAAACTCTATAAATGAAAAAGTTTCAAATATAGTTGAAAGTTCTATAAGCGAAAATAACACTAAATATGATGAGATAATAAATGATATCAATGAGAAGCTAAATACTTATTCAGACAATATTAAAAAAGAAATAGATAATTTAAATAATTTAAATGATAAATTAGAAGAGCAAACTAAATCCTTAAAAGAAGAACTTCAAAGCAGTATAGATGAAAAAATAGAGCAAAATAATTCTAATTATAATAGTGTTATGCTTGAACAGAATCTAAAAAATTTCAAAGAGTTTTCGGATATAAGAAAAAGTCATAAAGATTTAGAAAACTCTATAAATGAAAAAGTTTCAAATATAGTTGAAAGTTCTATAAGCGAAAATAATACTAAATATGATGAGATAATAAATGATATCAATGAGAAGTTAAATACTTATTCAGACAATATCAAAAAAGAAATAGATAATTTAAATGATAAGCTGGAAGAGAGCAAAGAAGAACAGGCTAAATTTTTAGAAAAAGAGAAATCTAATTTAAATAAAAATTATGAAGATTTATTAAGCAATATTAATGATATAAATGAAAGAATAGACAGAAATAAAAATATATATGATGAAAAAATTTCTGCCGCTGAAAATCAATTCAGTACATTAATACTTGACCAGAATTTAAAAACTTTTAATGAAATTGATAATTTGAAAAAGAGCCAGTCCTCTTTAGAAGAAACTGTAGAGAAAGTTGATAATGCTATAAGTATAAACAGTATAAAATATGATGATTTAATTAATGATATCAATGATAAATTATTAAGCAATTCAAAAAAACATAGAGAGGAAATAGAAAACTTAACTAACTTAATAGATGAAAGTAAGGAAGAGCAAAATAAATTTTTAGATGAAGAGAAAGAAAATTTCAGCAGACTTAAAGAAGAACTTCAAAGCAGTATAGATGAAAAAATAGAAAAAAATAATGCTGATTATAACAGCATAATGCTTGAACAGAATTTAAAAAATTTCAAAGAGTTTTCAAATATTAAGAAAGAGCGTAAAGATTTAGAAAATTCTATAAATGAAAATAATATAAAATATGATAATTTAATTAATGATATTAATGATAAATTATCAAGCAGTTCAGAAGTATATAAAAATGAAATCGATAATTTAACTAATAAAATAAATGAAAGTAAGGAAGAGCAAATTAAATTTTTAGATGAAGAGAAAGAAAATTTAAATAGATTTAAAGAAGAGCTTCAAAGCAGTATAGATGAAAAAATAGAAAAAAATAATGCTGATTATAACAGTATAATGCTTGAACAGAATTTAAAAAATTTCAAAGAGTTTTCAAATATAAGAAAGAGTTATAAAGATTTGGAAGCAGAGATTAACAAACTTCTTAATAAAGATAATTCTCAAATTGAAGAACTATCTGATACAGTAAATAAAAAAATTGAAAATCAGGAATTAAAAAATGATGAGCTTATAAAAACTGTAAATGATATACTATATGAAAATAATATAAAATATAAACAGTTATTTGATGCTTCAAATAAAAAATCAGAAGCATATAATTCTAATTTGATTAATCATATAAAAAATAAAGAAGCTTTATATAATAATAGTAATAATAATAAAGTATCAGGCAGCAAAATTAATGATATAGTTATATTATCTGTTTCTATTTTGGCTGTTATTATAGCAGTATTTTTAACATATAAATTATTATAATAGCGTATTATTTATGAATAGTTTTTTAGATAATAAATTTCAATCAGATAAGTTTTCATTTGAAAAAGAATATTTATCATTAGGCTATAAGTATATATGCGGTATTGATGAGGTTGGAAGAGGCTGCATATTCGGACCTGTTACTGCTGCTGCGGTTATAATGCCTTTAGAGTTTAATAATAAAGATATTGAATTAATTAGAAAAAATATAGTAGAAGGTATTGATGATTCTAAAAAAATAAATGCTAAAAAAAGAGAAAAACTTTATGAAGATATTATAAATAAAGCATTATCATACAGCATTTACTCTGTTGATTCTAAAACTATAGATGAAATTAATATTTATAATGCTTCAAAATTAGCTATGATTAAGGCAGTTGAAAATTTGAGTATAAAGCCTGATATATTATTGATAGATGCTGTAAAATTGGATACAGATATAAAGCAATGTTCTATAATCAAAGGAGATGCTAAATCATACAGCATAGGATGTGCAAGTATATTAGCCAAAGTAAGCAGAGATAAAATGATGAATGAGCTTCCTGATATTTATCAGAAGTATAAGGCTTCTAAACATAAAGGATATGCAACTAAAGAGCATATTAAAGCTTTAGAAATATACGGACCTAGCGATATGCATAGATATTCTTTTGAGCCTATAAAATCAAATTATACAGATAATAATAATAATAATAATAATAATAATAATAATAATAATAATAATAATAATAAATATGATTTATTATTATAATATACTTGTTTTTGATGATTTTTATGATAATATATTTTTATGATTAATAATAATATAAAATTAATAGCAACAGATTTAGACGGAACATTTTTAAATAAAAATAGTTCTATAAGCGATTATAATAAAAAAGTTTTTCAATCTCTAATGAAAAAAGGAATAGAAATAATACTTTCTACGGGAAGACCTTTTAATGGTATGAAGCGTTATAAAGATATGATTGAAAATGATAATCATTCTATAGTTTTTAACGGAGCCATAATAGCAGATACCAATGGTAATTTTATATACAATAAATTAATAGATTCTGATACATCAAAATTAATTTGCTCGCTTCATAATAAATATAATGTTTATCTTCATGTTTATTGTGAAGAACAATATATAGTATCCGAACCTGATTTCTATTATCAAATGTATATTGAAAGAGAAAAAATTACGGATACAATTATAGGACTAGAGAATGTTAAAAATTTCGAGTTTAGTAAAATGCTGTTTATAGGCGATAGAGATGAGCTTGAAAAACTTCAAAATGAAATAAGGCATAATAATTTTAAAGTGCATACATCATTTTCTCATACTAATTTTCTTGAAGTTTTAGCTTACGGAATTAATAAAGGCAGTGCTTTAGAATGGCTATGCAGTAAAAAGGGAATAAAAAGAGAAGAAGTAATAGCTTTCGGTGATAATTATAATGATATAGAAATGATAGAGTATGCAGGTATAGGAGTAGCTTTAGAAAATGCTGAAGAAGAACTCAAAAGAAAAGCTGATTATATATGCTTAAGCAATAATGAGGACGGCGTAGGCAGATTTTTAGCAGATTTTTTTTCATTATAATTTTTTTTATATAATTTTTCTTTATTATAATTTTTTTTAATTAATATTACATAATAAAAAATAATATCAAATTTGTTTTTATAGTTGACTTTTTTTTATTAATATTATAATATACCTGCCCAATGTCTTAAAGCAATAATTTAGTATGATTAACTAATTTATGAAAAAAAGGCAAATAAAAAATATATTTAGGAGTTAAAATGTCATATAAAATAAAAAGTTTAACTATAAGAACTAATAGTACAAAAGAAGGTATAGATTCTATTTATGAGATATGGAAGGATATAGAATCTGAAAAAATCCCTATGATGCTTTGTGATAATTTTAATATGATATCAAAATATCATAATTATGATAATGACGGTTATTATGATATGACTATAATATCATTAGATTATAAATTATTTGAAAGCGATATAGAGAGTAAATCTAATTTTAAGAAATATGAAGCACAAGGAGAAAATATAGCAGAAGCCATTAATAATGCTTGGAATAAAGTTCATGAAGATGCTGATAAAGGTTTATTAAAAAGATCATTTATTGAAGATTATGAATGTTCTTTTTATTCTAATCAAATCAATAAGGATAAAGATTACTGCCGTTTATATATATCTGTTTTATAACTATTTTTTATTTTTAATCTGCTTACTATTGACTTTTTTCCCGCTTATGTTATACTTTAAAAATGTCTATGCGGGAATAACTCAGTTGGTAGAGTTTCTGCTTGCCATGCAGACTGTCGCGGGTTCGAGTCCCGTTTCCCGCTCATTAATATGCCCCAATAGATATGTTTTTTTCTATTGGGGTTATTTTTTTATTTTTTATTAAAAAAGGTATTATAAAAATGGATATTAAAGATTTACAATTTGAAACTTCAACCGATGAAAAAGATTTAGTTACTTTAAAAATCACTATTTCTAAAGATGCTTATAATAAAGAATTAGAAAAGCAAATAGAATATTATAAACCTAGAGTTAATGTTAAAGGCTTTAGAGTAGGACATGCTCCTAATAATATTATACTTTCAAGATACAGAGAAGCTTTAGAAAGTGCTGCTAATGAAGTTTTTATAGAAGAGGCTTGGAATACTTATCATGATGAAAAAAATGTTAAGGCTTTAGGTACCCCTAAACTTCTTAATTTAGAAAAGAAAGATGACGGGCTTTATCTTGATTATGAATATTATCCTATACCTGAATTTGATTTGCCTGACTTGTCTTCTATAAATGTTGAAAAAAATAAATATGATATTGATGATAATGTTGTAGAAGAGGCTTATAAACTTTCTCTTCAAAGATTTTCTAATTTTGAAGAAAGCGATTTGAAATCTGATATAGGCGATAAAGTTTATGTAAAGATAGAATTTGATGATGAAGCTAATCAGAAATATAATAAAGAATTAACAGTTGCAGCAAGTAATGATGAAAATGAAAGCATATTTGCTAGAAATGCTGTAGGCGTAAAAAAAGATGATAAAAAACTTCTTACTACTTATGTTGATGGTAAAGAAGCTACTTTAATAATGAATATTCTAAAAGTAGAAAAACCTGATATGAAAGATGATTCAAAAAGCGAAGACAAAGAAAAGGTAAGAGAATCATTAAAAGTGCATTTAGCAAAAAGAGCGGAAGAAAGAGCTAATAAAGAACTTATAAATGACGGTTTATTTAATAAATTAATAGAATTAGTTAATATTACTCTTCCTAAAGGATATTTTGAAGAGCAGCTTGAAATATCTTTAGATGAATTTGAAAAATCTATGAACAGCAGAGGAATGACTAAAACAGATTTCTTAATATCAGTTGCTAAAACAGATGATGATATAAAAAAAGAATATGAAGAGAATGTTAGAAAACAAATAACTTTCGATATGATTATGGCTAAACTTTCAGATACTTATAAAGATTCTATAACTATAAATGAAGATAAGGCTAAGGAATATGCTAATAGAATGTATCAGTATCAAAGCTATATGGGACTTTCTAAACTTCCTAAAGAAGAACAGCAGAATATAGTTAATTATATAATGCGTGATGCACATACAAGAGCTGCTTCTGAAGCTATAATGGAGTATGTTAAAGAACATGTTAATATTTCAGAAAAAGCTCCCGTTAAATTTGTACCTGAAGAAAGCGATGTTTGGGGCGGATATTAATAATTAAGAGGTTATAATACAAAATGGAGAGAAATTATATGACTATACCTTATGTAATAGAGCAGACTAGCAGAGGAGAGCGTTCATACGATATATATTCGAGACTTTTAAAAGACAGAATTATATTTTTGGGCGGAGAGATTAATGATGATGTTGCTAATGTAGTTATAGCACAGCTTTTATTTTTGGAATCGGCTGACCCTGAAAAAGATATTTCCTTATATATAAATAGTCCGGGGGGAGTTGTTACCGCTGCTTTGGGTATGTATGATACTATGCAGTATGTTAAGCCTGATGTTTCTACTTTATGCGTCGGACAGGCTGCTTCTGCAGGCGCCTTGCTTTTGGCAGGAGGTGCTAAGGGTAAAAGATTTGCTACTGCCAATTCAAGAATAATGATTCATCAGCCATCAGGAGGATCCAGAGGTATGGTTACCGATATGGAAATACAGTTAAAAGAAACTATACGTTTGAAAAAAATACTCAATAATATTATGGCTAATCATACAGGACAGGATATTAAAAAACTTGAGGCTGATATGGATAGAGATTATTTTATGAGTGCCGATGAGGCTAAAGAATACGGCATCATAGATAAGGTTTTTTCAAGCAGAGAATAATTAATAATAATTAAAATATAAATAAAAGCTAATATACTTTTTACTTAAGTTTATTAGCTTTTATTTTTTATTTATTTGCAGTAATTCAAACTAAAAAATTGGCAGTATCTATGTCTATTAAACAGCAATTTTATAAAATATTTATTGACATTTATGTCTACTGTACTATAATATTTATAGTATTTATGTAATAAAGTTATAAAAATAGGAAGAACAGTTTATATTATTTTATAGTTTACTAAAAGCAATACTAATTTGGATATAAATAAAAGTTATTAATTAAGTTTTGATATTAAAAAATAGATTATTTAAACCTTATTAAGGAGATTTATATTTATGAAAAAACTATTTATATTATTTTTTAGTATGTGTTTATTAACTTTATCTTGCAGTAATAAGAAGTTTTTAGCTTCTGAACTTATTGGTAAATGGATAAATGAAGCAGATAGCAGAGATTATTTTTTAATCACAGAAGCTGGTAATTTCGGTGCTCCTGATAATAATGGCACTCTACATTATGTTCCAATAACCCCATGGAGACCAAATGAAAAAGCCTCAATACATGAATTTGGTGCAGGATACGGAGTAGATGCTATTCGTTTTAGGTTCACAAGTTCAAGCTATTGTGAAGTAACTTACTCTAATATGATGGAAATTTATAGAAAATAGTTTAATTTTAATAGAAAATAATTTAATTTTATTTGAAATTATTTATATTTTAAACTTTTACTATTATTTTAATACCTGTCCGATTATTATTAACAAGTATAATAAAATTAAAATACCATTATTCTCAATTTTTTTATTATATACTGCATTGCATATATTAATTATTTTTATCTTGACTTTTTTATATTATTATATAAAATTATTTAAAAAATATAGAAATTATAATATTCTTAATACTTAAAAAATAATAATTTTTTAAATACTAGAAAAGCTAAATATAAAAATTGTGAGTGCCTGACATTGTTAAGAATAGCAGAGTTTATTAAAAATAATAATAAAAAAGCGAGCCTAACTTAAATTATAAAAATTATGAGCGTCTGACATTCACAGAATGGCAGAATATCAAAGCTCATAATTTTTATTAGCAATAATAGAAAGTTTATCGCTAGCAATAATAAAAACAATTTTTATTAGCAACAATAATAATTTTAATTCTATATTATATGGAATTATTTAAAAAATATAAAAATTAAAGGATTTTGCTATGTTTAAAAAAATAAAAAACAATATTGTAAAAATAGCCGCAGTTTTAATAGCTGTATTATTTGTATTTGCGGGCTGTCAGAAAAAGGCGGATAGGAATAAGCTTTATGTAGGTACTAATGCAGAATTTGAGCCTTTTGAGTATAGAGAAGGAGAAAAAATAGTTGGTTTTGATATGGACTTGATAGCAGAAATAGCTAAATTAATAGGCAAAGAAATAGAAATAGTAGATATGCAGTTTGACGGGCTTCTTCCTGCTTTACAGGCAAAAAAAATTGATTTAATTGCAGCTGGTATGACAGCAACTGAAGACAGAAAGAAATTTGTTAATTTTACAGATCCTTATTATAATTCTAAACAGTCTATAGTAGTTCATTCAGACAATACTGATATAGTTTCTTTTGATAATTTTGCAGGTAAAAAAGTCGGTGTAGTTTTAGGATATACAGGCGATATTTTGGTAAGCGAAATGACTAATGTTGAAGTTCAGAAATTCAATGCTGCTTCAGAAACTATATTAGCTTTAAAATCGCAGAAAGTTGATGCTGTAGTATTAGATTATGAGCCTGCTAAAAATTATACTGCTCAAAATACAGAATTAAAATTAATAGAAACTGATGCTCTTGTTGAAGAATATTCTATAGCTATGAGAAAAGAAGATACAGAACTTCTTGCAGAAATAAATAATGCTTTAAAAACTATTGTAGAAAACGGCACTTATGATAATTTAATAAGCAAATATTTCGGAGAGTAATAATAATAATATCTTCCCCTTATTTTTATCATTATATGGGGGAAGATATATTTTTTAGGTTTATATATAATAATGGAATATTTAGAACTCCTTAAATTAATATTTATATCAAATGACAGATATATTTACATTATAAAGGGATTAATATTTTCTGTAGGTACAACCGTATGTGCGGCTATTATAGGCATTATATTAGGCATACTTATAGCCTTGCTTCAGCTTTCTGAATTTTATCCATTCAAAAACTTTAAAAAATTATCTAATTTTAATCCTCTGTCAAAGATTGCATTTTGGTATGTCAATATTTTAAGAGGAACTCCTGTAGTGGTTCAGCTTATGATATGGGCTAATATTATTTTTATTGATAATTTGAGAGACACTCCTATACTTATTATAGCAGCTATTGCTTTCGGTATTAACTCTGGGGCTTATGTTGCTGAGATTATAAGAGCTGGAATACAGAGTTTGGATAAAGGACAGATGGAAGCTGCCAGAGCTTTAGGAATGAACTATTCTCTGTCTATGAAAGAAATCATAATACCGCAGGCTGTAAGAAGGATTCTTCCCCCTCTTGTAAGCGAGTTTATAGCATTGCTTAAAGAAACTTCTGTAGTAGGATTTATAGGCGGAGTTGATTTATTAAGGTCAGCCAATATTATTACAAGTCAGACATACAGAGGAGTTGAGCCTTTGATTGCTGTCGGAATAATATATTTTATACTCACTTCTGTATTTGCAATGATTATGAAAAAAGTAGAGGAGGGGTTAAAAGAAAGTGATTAAAATTAGAAACTTACATAAAAAATTCGGCAGACTAGAGGTATTAAAGGGTATAGATACAGATATTTCTAAAGGCGAGATTATTGCTGTAATAGGACCTTCAGGAAGCGGAAAATCTACTTTTTTAAGATGTATAAATAGACTTGAAGAACCATCTGAAGGCGATATCATCATCAATAATAAAAATATTATGGATAAAAATACTAATATTAATTTTATGAGGCAGGAGCTTGGAATGGTATTTCAGCATTTCAATTTATTTCCTCATAAAACGGTTATGGAAAACATTGCTTTATCGCCTATGAAAGTAAAAAAAATATCAAAAGAGAATGCCGAGAAAAAGGCTTTGGAGCTTCTTGAAAAAGTAGGATTAGTTGATAAAAAAGATGTATATCCTAATAAACTTTCAGGCGGACAGAAACAAAGAATAGCTATAGCTAGGGCTTTGGCTATGGAGCCTGATATTATGCTTTTTGATGAACCTACTTCTGCTTTGGACCCTGAAATGATTAAAGAGGTTTTAGATGTTATGGTGGGGCTTGCAAAAGAAGGTATGACTATGATTATTGTTACTCACGAAATGGGCTTTGCTAAAAATGTTGCTACTAGGATACTTTTTATGAATGACGGAAAGATACTTGAAGATGAAAAGCCTGATGAGTTTTTTTCTAATCCTAAACATGACAGAGTTAAAGATTTTCTATATAAGGTATTAAATCATTAAAAATATTTATATTATTTTATAATAAGTTGACAATAGTTGTTTTTTAATATATAATTACGGCGAATAAAAAATATAATAAACAGAGGTGTAATATGTCAGGACACTCCAAGTGGGCTAGTATTAAGCATAAAAAAGCTGCAAATGATTCAAAAAAAGGTAAAATTTGGTCAAAAATAGCAAAAGAAATAACAATTGCGGTAAAAGAGGGAGGAAGCCCAGACCCAGACCAGAATGCTAGATTAAGAATGGTTATAGTTAAAGCTAAAGGCACTAATATGCCTAATGATAATATAGACAGAGCTATAAAAAGAGGTTCAGGTGCAGGCGAAGGCGCTAATATAGAAGAAATATCTTATGAAGGTTATGCTCCGGGAGGAGTTGCTATTATAGTAGATGTTGCTACAGATAATAAAAACAGAACTGCTGCTGAAATAAGATCTATATTCAGTAAAAACGGCGGAAACTTAGCTGAAAGCGGTGCAGTTTCTTGGCAGTTTAAGAAAAAGGCTATTGTAATGATTCCTGCTGCCGGAAATACTGAAGAGAGTTTAATGGATATAGTATTAGATGCAGGTGCTGAAGATATAGAACAAGATGATGAAGTATTCACTATCACAGGACCTATGGAAACTTTATCATCTATAGTAGATGCTTTAAAGGCTAAAGGTATTGAGCCTGAAAGTGCTGAGATAGTAAGGGTTGCAGATAATAATATGAGCATAGCTGAAAATGATGCTAAAAAAGTTATGAAAATCATAGGTTTATTTGAGGATCATGATGATGTTTCTGCTGTAGCTACTAACTTAGAAATTACTGATAATTTAATAGAAGAATAATTATTTTTTAATATTAAGAATAATTATTTTGTCATAATAAATGATAACTTTAGGAATAGACCCGGGATTTGCAAGATGCGGATATGCTTTTATAGAATCTAAAAATTCTGAATACAAAATAGTAGATTCCGGGCTTATAGAAACTTTTTCAAATCAAAATTACAATCAAAGACTTGAGTTTATATTCATTAAACTAAATGAGCTTATAAAAAAATATAAGCCTGATAATGCTTCTATAGAAGAGCTTTTCTTTTCAAAGAATACAAAAACTGCTATAAAGGTTGCTGAAGCCAGAGGTATTATCATATTGGCACTTACTCTAAACAAAATAGAGTTTGAAGAGTATAAACCTAAAGAAGTAAAATCTCAAATAACGGGCAATGGAAATGCAAATAAAGATGCTGTGATTAAAATGGTTAATCTTTTTACGGGCTCTGATATTATTCAAGATGATACTGCAGATGCTGCGGCAATAGCTTTGGCACATGCATCAAAAAATAGAATATTTAAATAATATAATTAATATCATCTATCATATATATATTTTCTTTATGATTGATTTTATTTGTTTCTTCTTCATTAGTTTCAGTTTTATAGCTGCTTTTTTCTTCTGATTTATTTTTTTGATTTATTATAGAATCAAATTCTGATTTATAATTTTCTAGTATTGTATCATTAAAATCTGCATTAAATAAAATTTCACTTAATTGATTCAAATCATAAACATAAGTGTAAGTATGTTTTATATTATTAATATTTTCTATAGCTCTCACAGCCAAAGTATTATATGAAAGCATTTCTTTTAAAAATACTATGCTTTTCTGACTGGAATTTTGAGAGTTGGTTAATGAATAAAATTCGCTTTCTCCATATTTATTTAATACCGTATTTCTAGGTTCATTTTTATCCAATCTATATATAATATCTATATTATTATTACTTTCATTAAAATCTTTTTTGAATATAATAGACGGAGTATATAAATTTATATTTATAGAATTGCTGTTTATTTTTATTATGAATGTATTGAAATTCAAACTTCTCTCTTCCTGTTTTTTTATGAATATAGAAATTTCTTTATCATCTGTTATAGGATCTATTTTTTGAACTATATGCCATTCATCTAATGCATAATACTCTGAACATAAAATAGAACAGCTAATAAATATTATAATCATAATAATTTTTTTCATAATCAACTCCATTTGTTTATATTTATTTCTCTCTTTCTATATATATTATGATAGTTTTATAAATTTAAATCAATAAAAAATATACATAATATAATTTTTTTTATGATTTTAGTTTACATATTAAAATAAAAACGGCAAGAAACCTAAAAAATAGGGCTCTTGCCTAAATAAAAATTAAAAATATTTTTTTTTATTTTAAATTAATTTTTTTAACTTCTACTTTATCTAAAAAGCTATTCATATTTTCAAATAGAGCAAGTCCTTCGCTGAAAGCTGTAGCTGTTGCAGCCGCTATAGCATATTTATAGGAATCTAGTATATTTAGATTTTTACTTATTCCATATACTATGCCAGCAACCATAGCATCTCCTGAACCTACTGAGCTTATCAATTGTCCGCTTGGAGCATTACCTATATAAGCTTCATCTTTATTTACTAAAGCAGAACCATCTTTACCTAATGATACTATAACATTTTCACTTCCGTCTTCTACTAATTGCTTGGCATAAGTTATTATATCATAAACAGATTTTATATCCTTTCCAAAGTATCCTGATAATTCTTTTCTATTAGGCTTAGTAAGAAAAACTTTTTCTTTAACTGCTATTTTAAATGCATTTTCTCTTGAATCTAAAATTACTTTTATATTATTTTTAGATTTTGTTTTTTGTATTATATCTTTATAAATATCCTCTCTCACAGAACTAGGAACGCTTCCAGAAAGCACTAATATATCATTATCCTCAACATTATCTATGATAGATAATAATGCATCTATATTCTCATTAGATATTTTAGGAGATTTTCCCATTATTTCTGTTTCATTTTTAGCTGTTTTTATTTTTACATTTATTCTAGTATTTTCTGACAAAGATATAAAATTATCTTTAATGCCGTATTTATTTAAATCAGTTTTTATATATTCTCCTGTAAAACCTCCGCAAAAACCTAAAGCTATAGATTCAATATTAAAGTTCTTTAATACTTTAGAAACATTTATTCCCTTACCGCCCGCTAAAGTATATGAATTATTAACCTTATTTAATTCTCCCTCATCTACTTTATTCATATCGATATAATAATCTACAGCAGGATTTAATGTTATAGTATAAATCATAAACAACTCCAATTCTAATATTTTACATAAGATTATATATAATTATAAAAAAAATAAAAGAATTTCAATAATAAAATTTAATAAAAGACAGTATAGAAATTATTTTACTAATAAAAAAAGGGCTGACCCAGATAACTAAAAAAGCTCTCTTTCTGCTAAATTATATATAATTTCTAATTGTTTTTATTTATTTATGAGTTCCATACTTAAATTTAAATAATTTTATAATAAAAAAATTATTTATAAACTTGCTTAATAATAGCTT
>NZ_CAJTQJ010000036.1 GCF_910578695.1 uncultured Brachyspira sp. | reverse complement strand
TAATTATGATATAAATTATAGTTTTATGTAAAAAATATTTATAAATATAGATTTTTAGAAGGTATAAAAAGGCTCTAAAAATAAAAAGATTATATTATAGATAATAATGAATTATTTAATAAAAATTAGATGAAAGAAATTATATTTTCAGATATACAGTCAGCTGCACAATATCTAAGTAAAATACTATTAGAAAAATAATAATATCTAAAGCCCCATTAAGATAAAATAATATATTGCTGATAAAACTATATGTTAATAATTTTATTAAATTTAAAAGCGATAACGATTAACTGATAACTTATATTATAAAAATTATTAGTGTCTGCATTTATAAAAACAGACTTATATTCTTAAATTAGTAATAATAAAAATTTTAAATTATACTACTCTATTGCAATTATTTTATTATAATATTAAATTATATATAATAATTAATACAGACATACCAATGAGTAATAAAAATATAAAATTAATAACTGATAAATTAAATGAACTTATATCATATTTGGAAAATAATGATTTGGATAATTTTTTTAAATATAAAGAAGATTTATGCAGCCTCATAATATCTGAAAACAGCGGAGATTTTAATGATAATATAAAAAATGATATTGAAAATATTATTCCTGCTAATTTGATGAATACTTTTATAAATTTTATTAAATACATCAGAACATTAAGAACAATGAAATATGATGATAGAGATTATACTAAATATACATTAGATAATATGAAATTTATAAAAAATGAAATATTTAAAAATTATTAAGCATTATGGGAAGCAGAAATAAATTTATATTAAAAGAACTAAAAAAATGGAATAAAGATAATATAATAACTAATGAGCAATTAGAAATATTATCAAAAAAGTATAAAGATGATTATATAGATTGGCATATAATTATAAGATCTATAATGATATCAGGCATTATAATGGTGTCCATTGCTTTTATATCTTTTATAAGTTTTTATATTTTCTCTATTTACTTCATAGCATTTTTATTTACAGCACTTTTTTTATCAGGATTTATAATAGATGAAATTTTAAAAATAAAGTATATATATTTACCTAAAACCTCTTCAGCGATAACAGCATTATCTTCTATATTTTTATCAGCTGATATATTTACTATTTCTTATATAATTACTCATAATAAAGATAATTTTATTCTTTTATCTCTTATAAGTATAATACTCTTTTTTATAATAGCATATATAAAGAAAAACTATGCAGTACTGTCAATGGCTATTATAGGATTAATTACTTGGTATGGTTTTGAAGGCTTTGATATATCATCAATAGATTTAAGGCTTAATAATTATATAAGATTTATAATAACAAGCATATTTATATTTTTAATAGGAATAACTGATATTAATAGAAAATTAGAAGAAAAATATTTTAAGTTTTCAATTATTTACTATACAATAGGTTTATTATATATGAATATAATACTTGCAATAATGTCTGTATTAGGAAATTCTAATAAAATTATAATATTAAAGCCCCATTCAAATGAACTTATGATATACAGTATATTATTTTTATTATCAAATATTATAACTCTTATTATAGGATGTAAGCTTAAAATTTCTTTAATAGTTAAATATTCAATATTTTTTATAATTTTAAATATCTATATAAGATACTTTGAATATTTTTATTTAAAGATGAACACTTGGATATTTTTTCTTATATTGGGATTATCAACAATACTTATCGGTGTAATAATAGAACGCATTATAAAATATAGATAAATATTATCATAATACTTTTATATTATTAAATTTAATATTTTTATTTGATAATTCTTTTATAAATAAAATCATATAGTCATTTATAAGAATATATGTTATTATATGTTATTCGATACTATGTTACAAACAGAACTTTATAAATATAGTATAAAATAAGGATATTTATATGCTTGAAAAATTAATAATAGCTAGTGCCAACAAAGATAAAATAAAAGAAATAGAAAATATACTTAAATGCGGCACTATAAAAGAAATACTCCCTATACCTTCGGATATAGGAAAAATTATAGAAAATGGAAATACATTTATAGAAAACTCATTTATAAAAGCAAAAGCTGTATATAATTATACTAAAATACCTTCTTTAGCAGATGATTCAGGGCTTTGTATTAATGCTCTTAATGGAAAACCTGGTATATATTCAGCAAGATACGGAGGAGAGAATTTAGGATATAAAGAAAAAATGCAAATGCTTTTAGATGAGTTAAAAGATAAAGATGACAGAACAGCATATTTTATAACTTCTGCGGTATGCGTATTAGATGATAATTATTATATAGCAGTTGAAGGCAGAGTTAATGGGAAAATAATAGAAAATCCAATAGGTTTTAAAGGCTTCGGATATGACCCTATATTTCAGCCTGACGGATATGATATAACTTATGCAGAAATGAATCTTGAAGAAAAAAATTCCATAAGTCATAGAGCTTTGGCTATGAATAAAATTAAGCATATTTTAGATAATATTTATCATATATAGTTTTAATACAATATTAAAACTATATTTTCTATAAAAAGTATTTATTTTTAAATATATAATAGCAGAAAGCTAAATAATGTCTAATATTCTCAGAATGGCAGAGATAATTAAAAATAAAATAATTTTAAATAAAAATAATTTAAAAAAAGCTAGCCGAAGCACATCAATAATTTATTATTGATGTAGTTAAAGCGACGCCAAAGGCGGCAGTAGCGGCAATAATAATAAATAACAATTTTTATTAGCAATAATAATAAATAATAATTTTTCAGTAATAAAAAATTATTAGTTTGCGATAATATAATAATTAACGAATATATACATCTGTAAATATAAATTTTTATTTATAATAAATTTAAAAGGATTATTGATGATAAAAGTTGATAATATAGTTAAATATTATGGCGAGCATTTGGCACTTAAAGGCGTATCATATACTATAAACAAAGGTGAAATAGTTGGTTTTTTAGGACCTAATGGTGCCGGAAAAAGTACTATGATGCGTATAATTACAGGTTATTTGCCTGCTACCAGCGGATATGTTTATTTAGATGACTATGAGGTTTATGATAATCCTATAGAAATCAAAAAAAGAATAGGATATATGCCTGAAAATGTTTCTTTATATACAGAAATGACGGTTATAGATTATCTTAGATTTTGTGCAAAACTTAAAGGAATATCTAGTAAGCATATAAAAACTGCATTAGAAAACACAATAGAAATAACGGGACTTACAAAATATAGAAATAGAATAATAGGGCATTTATCAAAAGGTTATAAACAGCGTACAGGAATAGCACAGGCAATAATACATGACCCTGAAGTTTTAATATTAGATGAACCTACAAGCGGACTTGATCCTAATCAGCTTATAGAGGTAAGATCTTTAATAAAAAGTTTAGGAGGAACTAGAACAGTTATATTATCAACTCATATATTAAGCGAAGTTGAAGATACATGCGAAAGGGCTTTAATTATAGACAGCGGAGAATTGATAGCTGAAGACACTATAGAAGGATTAAAAATGTCTATGGATAAAGAAATACTTGGAGGAAATATTGAACTCAAAGTAGCTGACAGATATAATGATGCACTTTTATGTATTAGAGAGGTTAATGGAGTTATACAAGCTGAAGCAAATTCTTACGGAGATATTCTTATAGAATGCGAAAGGGGAAATGATTCAAGGGCTCAGATAGTCAGGCATTTAGTTAATAATAATTTTGATGTTTTAGAAATTAAATCTAAAGAAAGATCATTGGAAGAGGTGTTTATTTATTTTACTGATAAAAAGAAAAATGAAGATTTCGATAAATCTAAATATATCAGAAATTCATCTGCATATGAATATGAAAAAGAAGAAGAAATTACTAATTGATTGAGAGGTTAATATAAAATGAGAAATATATATGTTGTATTTTCAAGAGAAATTCAATCCTTTTATGTATCGCCGTTATATTATATATTGGGGTTTATATATTTGGCTTTAACAGGATATTTTTTTACAATAGAAATTTACTATAGCAGATTAGCTGTTATGGAAAATACTATGTATAATATTGGTTTTTTTACGATATTATTTCTTTCAATATTATCTATGAAACTTATAGCTGAAGAGAGAGCCTCAGGTACTTTTGAACTTATAATGACAGCTCCTATTACTTCATTGCAGTATGTTTTGGGAAAATATTTATCAGTATTAGTTGTATATGTTTCATTGCTTGTTATGACTTTTGTTTATCCCATACTTCTTATGGTATTTGGAAAGCCTGATATAGGTGTGATATTCAGCGGATATTTGGGGTTATTTCTTTTAGGTACTGCTATACTAGGGCTTGGACTTATTGCAACAAGTATATCCAAAAGTCAATTAGTAGCTGCTATTTTGGGGGTATCTATGGGTATATTTGCATATATTATAAATTGGCTTAGCGAGATGTTTACAGGGGCAAGTAAAATATTAAATGCTATTTCAATAACAACATATTTCTCTGATTTTACAAAGGGTATGATAGATATACAGAATGTTATATTTTTCTTAATTTGGGCTGTTGCATGTATATCAATATCTACTATGTTTGTAGAATCTTATAAATGGCAGTAATAATTTAAATAAAGGTTTTAAAAATGCCTGATATAGCTGAATATGTAAAAAATAATGATATTGAAAATGTAAAAAAAATTTTGCAAGCAGATAATACTTTAGCCGATGCAAGAGATGAAAATACTAAATTTACATTGCTTATGATTTGTGCCAAAAAAGGGTATTTCGATATAGCCAAACTTTTAGTAGAAGAAGGTGCAGATATGAATGCAAGAAGCAGAACAGGAATAACTGCTTTGATGTTTGCCTGTGCTGAAAAGCAGGAAAAAATAGCAAAATATTTAATAGATTCTGGGGCTGATGTAAATTTGAGAGATAAGCCTTTATTTTCAGCTTTGCTTTATGCCTCTCTTACTAAAGAACTTGATATAATAAAGGCATTAATAGAAGCAGGCGCCGATGTTAATGCTAAAAATTGTAAGCTTGTAACTCCTTTAATGTTTGCTGCCGGTATTAATGATATAGAAGCAATGAAAATATTAATAGAAAATGGGGCTGACATAGAACATAAAAATAAAGACGGAGAAAGGGCTTTAGAGTTTGCCGTTCGTAAAGAGCAGAAAGAGGCGGCAGATTATTTAAAAAATATTTCTAAAAACATTATTTAAATTTAAATAATAAAAACGATTATCCTTATCCTGTATTAAATAAAAAGTAAATATTGCAGTTTCAATATATGCTTTGATTAAATATATTTAAATCTTTTATAATAAAATACTAAATAAAAGTGTAATCAATATACTGATATATACAAATAAAATTATATAATTTTTTATATTTTGACATTTTTAATAGTATTTAGAAAATAAAATCTAGTTATCATATTTCTTTGTTTTTATAAAATTCAATCCGATAAATAATCTATTAATATCGGTATTTTTGTATGGAAGAAGAGCATAATTTTATAAAAACTAATGATAATTATGAAACTGAAATAGAAAAATCATCTTCAAATAGTATTATGTTAATAATAATATTCTTAATTTTATTAATTGCTGGAATATGCTTAATTTTATATAATTCAAATACATATTCAAAAAACTATTCATATAATAAAAATGATATTCAGACTAATACTCAATTAAGTAATAAAAATGATATTTTAAATAGAAATAATACAAAGAAAAATTTAGATTATTTAATGGAAGTAAAATATGATGAATATATAGCTCCTCATATAAATAATTTTAATTCATTTATAAATAATAGCGGATTATTAGATATAGATACTAGAACTATAACAATCTTATTTGCTGGTACAATATTTACTCTTATTGCTTCTTTATTTTTATTTAGAAAGAATAATTCTTTTTCTGATGAAAATATAGATGATATTGAATTATTTGATAATGATAATAAAGATAATAATAATGAAATGCATAAAAATGAAAAAATATCTTTAGATTTGAATGATGATAATAAAATTATAAATACAAATTATGACGGAGATAAATTGGTTTTACAAAATAATTATTATAAATATAATAAAAATGCAGATAATGTATATTGGAATATTGTTAAAAAAAATAAAAATGATGAAAATTTGGATATTAATGAATTATCTATTACGGCTTTAAAAGAGGCTGAAAATGGAAATTATGATAATGCTATTAATATATATACTAAAATATTGAGTTTTAATGATGATAATACTGCGGTATTAAAAAGCAGAGCATTACTTTTCAATAAAAAATATGAAGAAACATCAGACAACAAATATTTTGAAGCTGCTTTAAAAGATTATAATAAAATTATTGATAGTTTTAATGAAGAAAGCCCTATCGATACTTTAAAAAACAGATCAGTTCTTTATGCTAAAAAATATCATTATACTTCAGATGAAAATTATTTTGATTTGGCATTAAATGATTACAATAGAGCGGCTCTTTATCATAATGAATATGATTTGAGTACATTACTTATATATTCAGATCTTTATAATGAAAAATATAAAAATACTCATAATAAGAAATATTTTAATATGTCTTTAGACAATTATAATAAGGCTGTAAATATAGATAATAATAATTTGTCTATTTATATAAATAGAGGCTGGTTATATTTAATGGATTATCAAATTTGTAATGATATAGAGAGTTTAAATAATGCTGAAAAAGATATTAGAAATGGATTTAATATAGAAAAAAATAATTTTTACCTTCTAAATAATAGTGCTGTAGCATCTCTGTATAGATATAAATTAGAAAAGCAAATGAAAGATTTGAAAGAGGCTGAATATAGTTTTTTGAAATCTATAAAAAATAATAAATCAAATTCTGTTTTAGCAGAGAGCTATTATTATTTATCATTAGTTTATGATGAATATTCCAAACTCAAAACTATTACTGCCGAGAAAATGAAAGAATATACAGAAAAAAGCAAGTATTATCTAAATGAATCTGAAAAACTAGGCTATAAAAAATAATTATATAAGAGGCTCTCTATTATAATCTGTTATATCAGTTCCTATTTTTTTAGCCAATTCTTCTACTGTGATTTTTTTACTATATATTGCATTAAGTTCTTCATCTGCCGCACCTAAAAGCTCAACAAAAAGAACTTTTCCGTTTGGAGTATTAATTTCTCCTGCCTCATCTGGCAATGTAATAAATCCTGTTATTTTTGATTTTTGTTTAGCATCAATTCCTTCTTTTTGCTTAGTCCATATATATTCATAAGGATTTAAAATTGCTCCGCTTTCAAATACATATCTTGCTAACTGCTGTAAAAATCCTACAGCATTTTTTATTTCAGGATCTTTTGCATCATCATCTATTGTATTATTCATTTGTTTTTCATTCATTTTTAATTTGAAAGTAATTTCAAAACCGAATCCGCTGTACTCTTTATCATCTGATTCTTTTTCATAAAGCTCGCTGAATCCGTAAGTTACAAAATGATAATATCCGTTTCCCCTGTATATTCTTATTCTGTCAAGAGGATCTTTTCCGCCAAGCCTATATGATATTATAGTTCCAAAATCTAAATCTAACTCACTAGGATAAATTTTTCTAAAAGTTTCAGTTATAGCATCAAAACCCGAAGTGTTTATTTCTTCATCATTATTTAAATCTTCTAAATAATCTAAATCATCGCTCATATTTGATTCCTTGTATATTTTTTAATTATAACAAAAAAAGTTATTTTTTCAACTAGTGATATATATGACAACTATTGATATATTTTAAGACAATTAACTTTTATAAAAATGACAACTTTTTTATTTTTTTGACAACTTTATTGACTTTAAATATTTTTATAATATAAAGTAAGAATATAAAAATATTGCAGCTATTTTTAATTAATAATTAGTTTGTTTTTATAGCTTCTATTTTAAGCCTTAACAAAGTTTTAATGCAAAATATTTTATACAAAAAATAAATATGTAATTTACAATATTTTTACACAAATTGTATTTAAATATTAGCATTTGAAAATATAAAGCAGCCAATAGGGTTATTTGGATTTTATATATTATACTACTATAGTTTTTATAAAAAATTATGCAAACATATTTTCATTCCATATTACATTAAATAATTTTATTAATAATTGTGTACGTTTTTTTATTTCTATTTTTCCAAATTTTGAATAAGGTTCAAAATTAATTTTATATTTATCTTGAAATTTTTTAAATTGAGGATTATTTTTGTAACTTATTTCATTTAGGGATGAAGCATATATATTTTCTTGTGAATATTTTATGACTTTTTCTTCATACTTACTATCACTTAAGCTAGCATTAATGCTTTTAGGTAACAATAGTAATGAACCAATTTTATTTCTATAATATTCAAAATCTTTTTCATCATTAAATTCTGATATAAACCAATTAAAATGATTAGCAATTATATGTTCTATTTCATAAGGATTTTTGGTTTCATTATTCATATAATTAACATAATTTGAAGGTTGTAATGTCTCTTCTTCTATGAATGAAATTATATGTGATAATAAATGTTTGATATATTTTTTATTAAAATTATTTAAATATAAAGAATTTAATGTATTAGAAACATCAAATTTTAAAGTTTCATATTCCCTTTTTAAAGTGTTTTTTAATTCATTTATATTAGAATTAGATTTTCTTATGCTTTTTGTTATATTAAATATAGTATATTTGATTGTATTATATGTAACCCTACGGTAATTCAGTGTTCTTGATAGGATATAAAATTCTATAAATCTAGAAACTAATTTTATTTTTTGAGATATAATTTCCTTACTGTCTTTATATGATATAGAAGCAAGCAATAATTGCATTTGAAAAGTAAAATCAAGCTTATAATTATAAAATATATATTTATATTCTTTATCATATATATATTCATAATTTTTTATCATTTTATATATATCAGCGAAATACAAGAATTTTTCAATAAAGTCTTTATAATCTTCAGATGTTTTTAATCCTAATTTTTCTTTTTCATCACGAACCCATTTATGAAATCCTCCTCCTATAATTTCAAAATCTTTATTTTCAGCACCCAATTTACCTTGACGAATAGTATCAGCATATTGAGATCTTAACCATATTTTTATAAATGCTTCATCTTCTTTATTATCATTTTCTTTTAAACTTAGTATTTTTTCTTTCCACTTAACATTAAGTTCTTCTCTTTCATTATCAGCTTTTATTTTAGAAAGTATATACCCTTTAATCATTTCTGTAGAAGTTAAATTTAGTCCTCTATCATTCATACTTATAAATATTTTATGGGCATCTTGTTCTGTAGAAGCTGCAATTTCAATAAAAAAAAGTTTTTCTATAATCCAATCACAGAAATGAAGTATGTTTTTTTCTGTAATATCATCTTGGGGAAATATTTCTTTTATATATTGATAACGTTTATATAAATTTTTTACTGATTCATTAGAATTGTTTATATCAAATTCTTTATTATTAAAAATAGCATTCATACATTCCTTTCTTTCATCTATATTTAAATTAAACGATTCCACTCCAAAAGATTGAGAAAATATCATAAAAGGAATGCTGTCATGAGTTTTATCTATTTCTTTTAATTTGTTATTAAGATAAATTAAAAGTAACGTTAAAGATGATAGACGCTGTTGTCCGTCAATTATAGCATTTTCTCTTCCAGATAAAACTATAGAACCCATAAAATATCCGCCATAATTTGCTACATTTTGACGATTATCTCCATCTATATAATGTTCTAAAAATTCTGATGTAATATCTTCTATTAATTCTTCTATATGTTTTTCCTGCCACATATATTCACGTTGATAATAATGAATAGTATATTTTGTATTTTGTAGTAATTCTTTTAGTGTTTTTGGTCTTCCTTCTATTTTATTCATAATTGCTACCCTTAATATGTTATTTATTAAATATTACCCGCAAATCATAATTCCTTTTTCATATTTCAATGCTTTTGCTGATACAAGCTCTTTTTTGTTTAGAGTATTTTTACTATTAAGTTTGCATTTTAAATATTCAGCACTTGTTCCAATATAATTATTGTCCTTCAAATCTTTTTCTATTATTATTTTTAAATCTCTATTTTCAGCATTCTTGTAATATGAGTTTTTTAATTTGCTATTTAAATCATTTAATATTTTAGATCTTTTTAATTTAGTTCTGTATCCGACTTGACCATCCATTTTTGATGAGGGAGTATTTTCTCTGTTAGAATATCTGAATATATGAATCTTTATGAACTTTGATTTTTCGCATATATCATAAGTGTCATTAAAGTCCTCATTATTTTCATAAGGAAAGCCCGCCATTACATCGCTGCTTACTGATATGTTGGAATTAGTTTTATATAGTTTTTCTATTATATTTAAATAATCTTTTCTTTCATATCTTCTGTTCATAAGTTTTAATATTTTATCGCTTCCGGATTGAAGAGGTATATGTGCATGAGGACATAGTACATCATCATTTTTAAATAAGTTTATTAATCCGTCATTGAAATATATAGGCTCCACTGATGAAAGTCTTATCCTAATACCGTATTTAGAAGAATGTTCTAATATATTCTGAAGTATTTTTGTGAAGTCTATTTCATTATTGTAATTGTATGAACCTAAATTAAGTCCTGTGAGTACAATCTCTTTATAATTAAAGTCATTGGCTATTTTTACAGCATCATATATTTTTGAAGGTTCAACGCTTCTATGACTTCCTCTTACTCTTGAAACTATGCAGTAAGTACAAAAAACATCACATCCGTCTTGTATTTTTAAGTAAGCTCTGCTTTGCTCCTGAGGAAAGAATATAGGATTATCTATTTTTTTGCTTGAATCATTATGCATAGCATTGAATATTATTTCAGATGCCTCTTCTTTTTTTTCATTCGGAATTAATATTATATTATTATTTATAATAGAAGAATCTTTATTTATAATAGAAGAATTTTCGTCTATAGAAGAATTTTTATATTTTTTTGAAACATAACATCCTATTAGAAATACTTTTTTATTTTGTAAATCTTTTAGTTTTTCTAAATATGCCATTAGCTTTTTATCGCTGTCATTAGTAACGGTGCATGTATTTATGGCTATAGCTTCTGCATTATCTAATTCAGTGATATTAGCTCCCATATTTTTTAATTCATAAGATATTTTTTCGCTTTCATATTGATTTAATCTGCATCCGAAAGTATGGATATGTATATTCATAAATGTACTCTTTTTATATTTCTATAGTAATAAAATTGATTATCTATCAGTATACACTTAAAATAAAATAATACAATAAAAACAATTAACATAATATTTTTTGTTATTAAAGTATAAAAAAATCCGATTAATATGATAACATATTTTTTTATTTTTGCTACTTGCAGAATTTGACAATTATGTTAATATAATTATGTTTATTGAAATATGTTTATATTATAATAGCTATACTTATATTATAATAGATAAGGGAGATTTTGCAATGAATCCTAACTATCGTATAGAATTGGCAGATAATATTAAAGGGAATGAAAAAATGATATTTAATAATAATTCTTCATCATTAGATACAGTAATAAAAGTAATCGGAGTTGGTAATGGAGGATGCAATGCTGTAAATAGAATGATAGAAGAAGGTTTGGAAAATGTAGAATTTATTGCTATGAATACAGATTCTCAGGCATTATCCCGTTCTAATGCCCCTGTCAGAATAGTTTTGGGAGACAGAATAACTCAAGGCTTGGGTGCCGGCACAGATCCTGAAAAAGGTGCTGAGGCTGCCAGAGAAGATATTGCTAAAATAGAAGAGATAGTAAGCGGAGCTAATTTAGTATTTATTGCAAGCAGTTTCGGAGGAGGTACTGGAACAGGTGCAAGTCCTGTAGTTGCTGAAGCTGCCAAAAAAGCAGGTGCTTTGACTATAGGTGTTGTTACTAAACCTTTTGATTATGAGGGTAAATTAAAAATGAACAGAGCTGAATCTGGAATAGATAAAATGCTTACAGTGGTAGATTCCCTTATAATAATACCTAATGAAAATCTATATGATATGGTTGATATGGATAATTACAGCTATGAACAGGCTTTATCTGTTGTAGATGATATACTTCGTCAGGGAGTACAGGGAATATCTGATATAATTACTCAGACAGGATTTATCAATGTTGATTTTGCAGATGTTAAAACTATGATATCTCTGTCTAATGGAAGGGCACATTTAGGCATAGGAGTAGGTAAGGGAGATGACAGACTTCAAAAAGCTATTACTAATGCATTTGAAAACCCTCTTTTAGATGTTTCAAGTATAAAAAATGCAAGAGGAATACTTGCTAATATAGTTTGTCCTAAAGATTTTGCAATGAAAGAGTACAGAGAGGCAAGCAAAACTATTAATAATTATGCCAATGAAAATGCCAATATAAAAATAGGAGTTTGTCCTAAAGATGAACTTAAAGATGAAATAATAGTTACAATAGTTGCTACAGGTTTTGATGCCAATACAAAAAATGATAATGAAGATAAAGATGCAGATTCTCATGCCAATAATATATTCATAAGTAATTCTAATGCCTCTAATGACAGCAAAATTATAAATGATAATAATATCAATGATTCAGATACTGATAATAGCAGATTAGAAAATAAAGCAGACAATAAAGTTGAAGTTAATGAAAAAATTATTACTGATAGTAAAATATTATCCAATAATAAAACTGAAAATATAAGCGAAATAGATAATATTAATACTATGATTAAAGAGCCTGAACATAAGAAGGAAGTTGAACTTGAAACTTCTAAATATTTTGAAGAAGAATTAAATAAAACAGAAGAGTTAAATAAAATAGAAGGGTTAAATAAAACAGAAGAAAATAAAATAAATAATAATAAAGTAAAAGAAACTGATAATATTAAAGAATTTAAAGAAATAAATGAAATTAAAGAAATTGATAAAGAAAAAAAAACATACTATGATGAAAATTTAAAATATACGGCAGAAGAAGAAAACAGTAATAGATTTGAAAATAATATAAGAAGCCTTAAGAAACCTTTAATAAGTAAAGTGAATAGATTTTCTAATATAGATGAAAATAATGATAATATATCAGAAAGATTTAATAGAACTATAATCAATAATAAAACAGATTCTGTTAATAATGTAAAAACATCAGATAGGATAACATCAGATAGGATAAAAGAAGATATGCGTTTTGATGATGAGGAAAAACATAATAATCCTCATACTGATTATACCAAAAAACCATTTGATATAGTATCAGATGATTATATGGATAAGCATAATAAAATGGGTTCTAAAATGTCTATATTTGGAGAAACTGCTGCTGTTGATAATGATTTGGAGAAACCAGCTTTCTTAAGACGGCAGATACAAGCGAGAAATACTATAAGATAAGGTGTTTTTTTAATATGAAGAAAAATATTTTTCAAAGAATATTATCATTAAGTCTTTTAATTTTTTTTATATATAGTTTTTCTGCTTTTTCTCAAAATACAGCAGAAAATGCTTTGAAATTATATAATGAGAGAAATTATGAAGATTCTATAAGGGTATTAGAAGCTATTAATGTGAAGCCTAGTGATTTGGATAATTATCTTCTATTAATAGATAATTATATAAAGCTTAATAATTTCAATATGGCAGAAACTTTAATAGCTGATGCAGAGCGTTATCATTCAAGAAATTATAGATTAATAGAAAGAAAATTAATCATAGAACTTATAAACAATAGAAATTCAGAGGCTAGAACTACAGTTAATACTATAAAAAGATTGGATAGTAAAAATTATTTAGCAAATTATGCTGAAGGTATACTTAGCGAAAGGGCTGGATATTATAAAACGGCTATGAGTTTATATGAAAGAGCTAGAGTTATAGATAGAGTAAGACCTGAAGCTACTGTTGCTTTGGCTTATTTATATCTTGCTAATGGAAGCAATGAAGCTGCTTTAAATTTATTTGATGAAAATATTGCTAATAATCCGAGACTAGCTGAGTCTTATTATCATTTAGCTAATTATTATTATTTGAATAAACAGTATAATTCTGCCTTAAATGAAGTAAATAATTCTTTGTTTTATTATACAAATTATAATGATGCTAAGATATTGAAAGCAAATATATTTATATCTTTAAATAGATATGATGATGCTATTTCAATATTAGATTATATGCCTAATGCAGGTTTTCAAAATAATGCTAAATATTATTATATAGGAAATGTTTATGAGGGTGCTGAAAATTATATAAGGGCAAAAAATTCATATATTAATTATTTGAGAACAAAGCCTGAAGATGAGCTTGGAAGACTTGCATACGAGAGGGTACTTCTTCATACAAATCCTACTCCTGATTATGAGAGGGACAGGGCTGCTTTATATTATGGAAATTTAGCTTCATACTATACAAGGCTTGCTGATAATATTAGGTCTCAGGCTTATTTAAAACATATGTTAAGACTGAATCCTGCAAATACCTTTGCAAGACTTATGCTTTCAGATGTTTATAGAAGAATGGGGCTTGAAGAAAAGTCTTTAGAGGAATTAGAAATAGCTAGAAATGTTAATCCTGAAGAGAAAGCTATCATATATAAATATGACAGCTATAAAAGAAAATTAGATAAAAATATAATATCAAAATCATGGGGTATAGAACAGTATAATATTGAAACTCCCGGATTTACAGTTGCTATAGCCGATACTATTACAGCTCAAAAAGACAGTCCTATGTTTTTGAATACTTCATTATATCAGACATTATCGTATGTGCTGCCTCAGTTCGGAAGATTTAAAGTATTGGATATGTATACTAATTATTATGATAATAGAGATTTATACAGAGAATTAAATAATAGAAATGTTGATTACTATTTAAAAGGCTCTGTTTTTCAAAATAATGATACATTTACTATAATGCTTGATTTGGTTGATGTTAAAAATGAAATGGTTGTTACTAATTTTACTGTTATGACTAGAGGAAGAGAAAAAATAATGGGTGCTGCCGTTATGGCTGGAAGGATTATAAATAATACTATTCCTTTTTATTCAAAGGTTATAAAAATTCATAATGATGATATATATATAAATGCAGGAAGACTGCAGGGCATTACAAATAATATGAATCTTCTTATTTATAATACAAGCTCAGCTAGAACAGATTTACCTTCAAGAGGATATAATAGTGCTATAGGTATGCTTAAAATTATAACAGCAGATGAAAATGTTTCTTTGGCAAAACTTATAGACGGAAGGCTTTTGAATAAAGTAAATTTAAATCAAATAGTAATGCCTTATATAACTAATTCTTCTGCCCAAAATACTAATAATATTATTAATTAAAGAAGCAGTACAATTATGGAAAAAAACATCATAGGAGTATACGGACTTATATGTTCTGGGAAAAGTTCATTTTCTAAAATGCTTGCAAAAGAAATGAATGCTTTATATATTGATGCCGATTTGATAGGGCATGAGGCTTTGATTAATAATAAAGAAAATATAGTAAAAGAATTTTCATCGGATATATTAGATGAGAATAACAATATAGACAGAAAAAAATTGGGTGCTGTAGTATTTAATAATTATAAAAAATTAAAGAGATTAGAAAAGATAAATTATCCTTATATAGAAAATAAAGTAAAAGAATTAATAGACTTTTCAGATAAAGATGTTGTTATAGAAGCAGCACTTATTATGAGGAGTAAAATTCGTTTTATGTGCAATAGTTTAATATATGTTAATGCTAAAACATCTGATATTATAAAGAGAATGAAAAAAACTAGAAAGATTTCAGAACCAGAGGCTAGAAAACGATTAAAAATGCAAAGAGATGTTAAAAATAATAAATTCAATGCCGATATTTTAATAAACAATATGAAAGATTATAATAATCTAATTATAATCTCAAAAAAATTAGGAAGGCATTATGGAGCTAAATCAAAATCAAAACCAAAACACGGAAGAAAAAGGCTCTTCTATTAATAGTAATTTTGGCAAAAGAAAAACTCTTTATATAGTTAATTTTACACCTATAAGATTATTAGTATTTGCTTTAAGCAGTGCTGCTTTAATTTTATTTGTATTTGTAATAGGTTTTCATTTGGGCGGTTCAAAGCCTGTTCAGATTAGTAATAATTCAGATGATTCTATTTCTGCTTTAATGAGAAATGCTCAGGACACTGAAAATATGATAACAGAAAGAAGTTCTGTAGATATGCCTAATGGTGATTTTACGGCATTAAGCGAATATGATGCAGTTAATAATAACAGCATTATAAGAGAAGGCAATACTTCTGCAGACAGATATAATGAGTATACTCAGAATTTAGCTTCTGAATTAGATGCTATAAATAAAAATATAAAAGAAAAAGATACGGCAGGGCTAACTCCTAATACAACATATACCCCGCCTCAGCAAATGGCTAGTATAGAGCCTATAAAGCCGTCTCCTGCAAATAATATAGGCGGTTCTACAAGAGTTCCTTATACTAGAAGTTCTTCAGCTGATTCTATATATTTTATACAAGTGGCAGTTGGTTATGATAAGGATAATACTTATTCAGCAAGAGATAGTATAAAAACTAAATTTCCAAAGGCATTTATAAAAGAAGAAGCTATGTCTGACGGAAAAATGATGTATAAATTAAAAATAGGAAGATATGAAACCCGTGAAGAAGCTCAAAAAGCTTTAAGCGAAATAAAAAAGATACCAGCCTATAAAGATAGTTATATTTATTCCGATAAGAAATCAAGTTAAATAAAAATATCCTAAAAGTTATAATGATGCCCTTTTAAATTATTTAGAAGGGCATTGTTATTTTAAATGATTATTAAACTATCTGTTTAAACTCAGTATTTTTAGATTCTCTATTATTTATTTCTATTATTTCGCTTTTATATTCTTTATCATTATAATATGATGCTGTTATATATAAAGTTTCTTTTTCTTCTTTTGAAAAATATCCGATTATCATAGCAGATTTATAAATTATATCCTTATCAATATTTTCTGCATTATCATCATATATTTCTAAATATCCTAAAGGTCCTCTATTATAATTAGGTTTTAACACTATGCAGTTTTTTCTTAATCTTTTCTCCAAAGCGTTATTTTCTTTTTCATTTCTTCCAAGTAAAAGCTTAACATTTTTATTCATTCTTATATGTCTGCCTATAGCTAAATACTGCATTAATTCTATATTTAATATTTCTTTTCCATTATTAGAGATTAGATCATTATATCTTCTTGCATATCCTTTATCGACTATAGAACAGCCTGCACCTGCTGGAATAGGATAGTCAGTTATTTCAAATTCTTCCGCTAATTTCATCTGAACATTTCTGCTTCTTCCGTATATGCTATAAAGATTTTCTCTATTTATTAAACCTTTTTCTTCTGCTTCAGTGATAGGAAGTAATTTTGCTGATAATGGTCTTAATAGTTTTCCTTCAAGTCCGCTTTCTTTTATAGCATTTATCAAATCCTGAGATTTCTGACTCATAGGTCTTTGTCCTTTAACTTCTCCTGTTGCTATAAAATCAAAGCCTTCATCTTCCATTATTTTTTTGGCAGTTTTAAGCATTAATATATGACAATCCAAGCATGGATTAACAGCACTTCCGTATCCGTATTTAGGATTTAAAAACATATCTAAATAAACATCTTTTAGTGAAACAAATCTTATCGGTATATTAAGAAAATCCGCTGCCTTTTTAGCAGGATCATCATTGTATATATCCATTAATTCTTCTTTTATAACAGAATATTCTAACCCTGTAATAAATCTTAAAGCAAGTACATCAATATTTTCTCTTTTTAATATAGCACCTACAAGCGTGCTGTCTAATCCGCCTGATAATAGTAATATAGCTTTTGCTTTTTTGCTCATCAAATAGTCCTTTTTTATTTATATGTTAATTTTTATAATATACTAAAATGATTTCATTTTGTCAATGTTTTTTAGTTATAGGAATTTATATTAAAAATATTATGTTTTTTAAAATTTCTTTTAATGTATTATAAATATATAAAAAAAATTTCTCTCTTTACGATTTTTATTTCTATAATTTTTCTGTATATTTAATTCTTAAGCTTTTAATTTTTGCATAACTTTATAAATCTATATTATATTTATTAAAGTTAATTATTTTTTTAATTATTCTTTGTTAATATATAAAGTTCTTGAAGGGAATGCAAAGTTAATACCTAATTTATTAAACTCATCTACTATTTTATAATTAATCTCTTCAACGACTTTTACAAACTCTTTATAATCTGCTATATTGATATAGTATATAACTTCAAAATTAAGAGAAGAATCAGCAAACTCTACAAATCTTGCAGTAGAAAATTCTGTATAATCAGTATTTTCTATAATTGTCTGTATAGTACTTGGTATAAGTTTTAATTTCTCTAAAGGAGTAGAATATTCAACTCCTATTATCATAGCTCTTCTTCTTTTTTCTAAAACTCTGTAATTTTGTATTCTAGCAGAAAGTAAATTAGTGTTTGATATCAAAAGCTGTTCTCCAGTGTTTCTTCTTATACGGGTAGATTTTACTCCTATATATTCAACTACTCCTTTATCATCGCCTATTTGAATAAAATCGCCTTTCAAAAAAGGCTTATCAAATACTATAACAAAATAATTGAATAAATCGGCTATTATACTTTGAGCAGCAAAAGCAACTGCTACGCCTCCTATTCCAAGCCCTGTTATAAAAGTATTAACATTAACACCCAAATTTGAAAGTATAGTTAAAAAACTTATTATCCATACCAAAGCTTTTATTATAGTAATTATGCCGTCGGATATAACAACATCTTTTTTACTTGATAAATAATTGTTTGCAAAATTAGTTATTACATCGCATATAAATATTGTAACAAACACTATTACAAATACTATAACTATTTTTCCAAAATGAATGCTTATTTCTTTTGGAAGAGTAAGCCCTATTATAGCTATTGACAATGAAATTATAAATATAATAGGCTTTGTTCTTTTTTTAATACTCTTTACTAAATCTGCAATAAAATTATTTTGAAATTTAGTATTTAATTTTGATAAAATTTTTAATAAAAACATTAATACTAAACTTATAGAAATAAAACTTATTATGAATACTCCTGCGGCTACTAAATATTGAAATAATGTATTATTCCAAAATACTGTCTCTTTAAGGTATTTCATATATTCTCCTATTTTTTATAATAAATTGTACAGCATATATTTTATTATAAAATAAGTTTTTTTTAAATATATTTTCAAAATATTTATTTCCAAAAAAATAAAAATATCCTTTACATAAAGTAAATTATATATTAATATAATTAAAATATTAAAAATATAAAGAGGCTTAATTATGAAAAAGATTGTTATTCTTTCTATCATTTCTGTTTTATTTGTCATTGCCTGCGGCGGTCAAAAAACAGAAACTAAAACTGATACAGCTGCCGGAACATTAACTATTGATTTTCAGGCTATAATAGGCGAAGCAGATAATAATGTTATAAGCAGTAATTCTTATTTAAAAGTTACAGGTACTTATGGAGATATAGACGGTAAAATAGATGCCGCTACAGGTGCTTCTACACCTGCTAGAACACCCGATTTATTGAATAAGTACAGGGCAGTAGATAATAATGTATTTAATAATAAAATGGAAGTAAGTATGGGGCAGTTCTTATTATTCGGTACTGCTAATGCTGCTAGATATATAGATGACGGTATGTCTGGTTCTGGTATTGCTCAAAGAACTGTTGATGGTACTACAGGTCCTAAAATTACAGGAACAGGCATTACAAAAGGAGATGACGGAGTTATAACTGTAAGATTTGCACATGCAGGCGGAAAAACTGTTGATCCTTATTTGTATGAAATGAAATCAGATGCTAATGGTATTTTCCAAATAGGTGCAGGTACTGAAAACTTCAAAAGAAGCGAAACTGCTGTTACAAATGATACTGATTTTGATGCGGCTGTTTTAATTGTAGATAAAGCTAAAGAGGGTATTCCTTATTGGAAAGGCGATTTACAAGCTGTTTTTGAAAATAATATAATAAAAATCACAGGTACTTTAACAGAAACTAATTAAAAAATAATTTAAATCTGTAAAATAAGGCTGATAACTGATTTATTTTGTTGGTTATCAGCTTATTTTATAGCTGAAATAATAAATAATTTTTGCTGTTTGAAAATAAAAATATATCCGAAACTATATAGTAAGATTTTATTTATCTTTTTTAATAAGAATTAGGAATAAAAGAATGAAAGAATATATATTTATTTTTATGTTTTTATTTGGATATTATTTATTTCCTCAATATGCCACAAATGATGCTAATAATAACCAGACAGGTGCAAATAATCAAAATGATAATAATGAATATATAACCAATGATGCTGTAATGGGAAGAAAACCTGCTGTAATAAATATTCCTATAACAGGGTTTAAAAATATTACATTGGGTGCTACAAGAGAAGATACAATAAATGCAATATTAAGCGATAATACTATGACGCTTCCTAAACAGTATATGACAGGTACTGTTGATTTGAATGCTGAAGAGAGTGCAACATTTCTTGCTTTAGAAGAAAATAAATTTTATAAAAGCGGATATTTTATATTTAAAGATAATGCCCTATATTCTATAACTATACATTTTCAGCCTAATCAGGTTGATTTTCTAGAATTGCTTTCCTCTCTAAATGCTAAATATACTAAAGGCTCTTTTTTAAATGCTAATACTGTAGCATGGCAGAATGGCGATACAAGAATAATATTAGAAAGACCTAGCATTGTAAAATATATAGATATGAATAATGTTACTACTACTTCCCAAACTAGAATAAGAGAAAAAGAGGAAGCCCCTCCTCAAAATACTAGAAAATCTATATTAGAAGGACTTTAATTAATGTTTAAATATATATTATTAATATCTTTTATTATATCGTCTTTTATATCATGCAGCAAAAATAATGCAGATAATGTAAAAAGGATAGAAATTATTTTAGCTGATGAAAGTACTGAAGTTAAAGAATATGATGAAGAAAAATTAAAAAAATCAGCATTATCATCTTTAGAAGAATTTTACTCTATGCCTTATAATCAGGATAGTGTTCGTATAGCTTATGAGAAATTTTATTCTTCAAACTATAAAGAAATTTTAAAAAAAAGCAGGAATATAAAAAATGCTGATGAGTATGTACAAAGCGATCCTTCATTAGATTTTGAATTTGAAGCTAAAATAGAAAAAGTTTATAATATAAAATTAGACGGCAGAAAAGCATATATAGATGCTGATTCATTGATATATGACAGAGTGGAAGATACAACATCAAAATCAAGACAAACCTTTGTAATGTCTTATGAGAATGATAAATGGGTTATTTTATAATAGCGAAATAGGTTTATTTAATGATAAAACAAATATCCATAGAAAATTTTAGAGTATTTGATAAATTAGAAATAAATAATATAAAAAATATAAATTTTTTTGTAGGAAAAAATAATTGCGGAAAAACAAGCGTACTTGAAGCTATAATGTTGATGTCAGCAATAACAGATTTCTCAATGCCTTATTATATAAATAATTTAAGAACAAAAAATGATAATAATGAACTTACACTAACAAATATATTCCGCAATTTTGATTATAAAAATAATATAAAATTTGAATATAAAATAAAAAATAATTTAAATTATAAATTAAATATAAAGCCTATTTTAGAATATAATAATAATATATCTGGTTTGGAATATAATCTTATTTTTAATAATATTAATAAAAAAATTAAAAAAAAGTATGAATATTCTTATAAAAATATAAGTTCAATAGAAAAAGATATTTTAAAAATAAACAGCAATATAAAGGGGATATATATACCTAGTGTATTACAATATAAAGACTTAATGCATAATATAACTAAAATCATAAAAAATAAAAAAAATGATAAATTGACAGAAATGATTTCTTTTTTTGACAGTAAAATAAAAGATATTAATGTTCTTAATAATTCAATTTATATGAATATAGAAAATATAAATGAATTAGTAAATATTAACCTTATTGGAGATGGTGTAATAAAATATTTACATATAATTGCCTCTATAATTTCAGATAATTTTAATACTATTTTAGCTGATGAAATTGAAAACGGACTTCATCACAAATCTATAATACATTTGCTGAAAACTATATTTAGATTAAGCAAAGATAATAATATACAAATGTTTTTTACTACTCATAGTTATGAAGTATTAAAATTTATTTATTATATAATTAATGATAATAAAGAATTTTATGATATTAAAGATGAAGTAAATATAATAAATATAGTAAATACAAAAAATAAAGGCTTCAAAGCATACAATTATGATATTTTAGGGATAGAAGAATTATTAAAAAATGATGCTGATATAAGGTATTAATTATGGATAAAAAAATTTTAATACTTGCAGAAGGTAAAGCAGATAAAAAATTTTTGAAAGATTATATAACTTTTCATTACAAAAATATTTCAATAAAAAAAGAAAATGATAATAGCACCTCTTATGATATAAATATTCTATCTAATGGAGGAAAAGATTTTAATCAAAATAATATAAACATAATAGAAACTAATGTAGATGATAATAATGATATAATAATTATATTTGATGCAGATAAAGATTTTAATAAAAGTAAATATAATATAAAAAAAAGATTAAAAAAATTTAATATAAAAGATGAAAATATATTTTTGCTTCCAAACAATAAAGATACAGGATGTTTGGAGACTATACTTATAAATATAGCTGTAAGAAAAGAAATAATTAAATGTTTTGATGAATATGCGAACTGCATATCTTCTTTGGATAATATAAAAATACCAATTTATAAATCTAAAGTTTTTGCTTATTTAGAAGCTATAAAAAAATATAATAAAGATGATATCAAAGAAGAAAATAGAAATTATATGGATAAAGATATATGGGATATAGAAAATATATATTTAAATGAATTAAAAAGTTTTCTTAATAATTTTTTTATATAAAAAAATCAAAAACAGCAAAAAAAATAATCATTAATCATACTTTTATTTTTACCGAAAATATTAACATAATATTATTATTTAGGAGTTTAACTTGAAAGAGCCAATTTTAGCAGGATTAGATGTAGGAAGTGCATCAATAAAAACTGTCATAGCCCGTGTTAATAATGATAAATTAGATGTTATAGGCATAGGCGAAAGCGAAAGCGAAGGCATCAAAAAAGGCGTCATTATCAATATAGATGCTGCTGCTAATGCAATAGAAAAATCTATCAATGAAGCTGAGCATATGGCTGGGCTGCAGGCTCCTGATATAATTGCCTCTATAGGCGGAGATCATATAAAAGGATTAAACAGTAAAGGCGTAATAGGAGTTAATACAAAAGATAAAGAAGTGACACCTGCTGAAATAGAAAGAGTATTAGAAAGTGCAAAAAATATATTAATACCTGCTGATAGAGAAATAATAGAAGCTATAGAACAGGAATACTCTTTAGACGGACAAGATGAAATAAAAAATCCTATAGGAATGTCTGGAACAAGACTTGAAACGAAAGTGCATATAATAACAGGGCTTAAACATGTAAGCGAACATTTAAAAAAAACTTTGAATAAAATGCGTTTTTCTGGAAAAGATTTTATAGTTAATATAAGAGGAAGTTCTGAGGCTTGTCTTACTGAAGATGAAAAAGAACTTGGAGTAGTTGTATTTGATATAGGGCATTCTACTACTTCTATTATGGTATATTTAGAAGGTTCAGTTTGGCATACAGCCGTTATACCTGTTGGAAGCCAGCATATAACCAATGATATAGCTGAAGGTCTTAGAATAACTATACCGTCTGCTGAAAAATTAAAAAGGGATCATGGATTTGCCTTTATAGATATGGTAGGAGAAAAAGAAATTATAGAAGTACCGACTGCAAGCGGACAAATGCGTACTATACCTAAAAGAGTATTAACTGAAATAATACAGCCTAGAGTTGAAGAGATATTTAGTTTATGCGGAAAAGAATTAAGCAAGATGAAATATATTGATTCTCTTTCTGCAGGAATGGTATTTACAGGAGGAGGTGCTTTGCTTCCAGGACTAGTAGAGCTTGCTAAGGCATATCAGACGGCTGTTAAAGGTGCTGCTCCTATTACTGCAAGAATCGGTGTGCCTGATAAGATTGAGGGTATTAGAGATATAGCTAATAATCCTGCATATTCGGCTGTTATAGGAATACTTATGATGAGTTTAGATGAGGCATCGCAGGTAAATATACCTCATAAAAAACAGGCTGAAAAAAGTAAGTTTAAATTTAATTTTAAAAATCCTTTCTCTGAATTTTTTAGATAATTTTATATTTATTAATATAATATTTTTAAATAAAATAATAAATAGAGTGTATCTAATATTTATAAGGATTATTAACTGATAATATTTATTATAATAAATAAAAAATTAAATATATAAACTGCATAATTGATATTAATAAGTAATAAAAAATCATAATTTATTTATATCTATGCTTTTAAACTCATTATCTATTAACATTTTTACAGATTCTGCCCCAAGTTTCTTTAGTTCATTAATAGTTTCAGTATAATAGTTATCCATATTGATAGTTTTGTGTGCATCGGAATTTATTATAATAGGTATATTTTTTTCTAATATTTTTTTTATTGTAAATTTATTAGGATAATGGGCATCAAGATTATTTTTATTCATAAGTTTTGTATTTATTTCAACTATGCAGCCGCTTTTTTCAATGATATCTATAACTTCATATATTTTATTTATATACCAATCTTCATTTTCTGTAAAATATTCTTTATTCAAATTATATTTTCTAATCAAATCCAGATGCCCTATAATATCGGGCTTTTGTGTTTCTATCATATTTATAACATTATCATAATATCTATAAATTATTTCTTTTATACCTCCAAAATAATTTACAGCATTATTAAAACTTTCTCTTGACATATCTATAGGAAAATATGAATTATTACCGTCATCTATATAATGCACAGAACCTATTCTATAGTCAAGTCCCATTTCTTTATCAGTATTTTTATTTAAATTAGAATAATAATCTCCTTCTATTCCTAAATAAATTTGTATTTGATTTTTATAAGTGTCTTTAGCCTTCTTTATATCATCTAAATATTTAATAGTATTTTCTTCAGACATAGAAGTATTATCTATATAAAAATGCGAGTGCCCTGAAAAACCTAAACTTATAAATTTTTTATCTATGGCATATTGTATATTTTCTTCTACTGTATTTTTACCATCGCAGTATATTGTATGAGTATGCAGATTGGATACATATTTCATTTTTATTCCTTTTGATAAATTATAATATAAATATATAATAAAAAATATATTTTTTAAAGATTTAAATTTTTATATGCTAATAATATTATTTGACAAAATTATTATTTAATATACAATTGTATGCATTAATATAAAGCTCGGGTGGTGGAATAGGTAGACACAACAGCTTGAGGTGCTGTCGGGTAATACCGTGCTGGTTCAAGTCCAGTCTCGAGCAAATATATTTAAAAATAATACTATTCTTCAAATAGCTAAAAAAACATAATGCCTTTGCTGACTGAAGCAGCATTGTCATTTTTATATATCTATTACTAAAAGTGCAGACTGCTCAAATATTCTATTTACTGATATAGATATGATAGAAATTCTGATAAGAAAATGCTTTAGTATGTACTATATATCATAGTTGCTTTTTTAATAAAATAATATATAATTAATTTAATGTTAAATTATTTATACAATTATAATATCTTTTTGTCATTAAAAGCAAGCAAGCAAGCAAGCAAGCAAGCAAGCAAGCAAGCAAGCAAGCAAGCAAG
>NZ_CAJTQJ010000035.1 GCF_910578695.1 uncultured Brachyspira sp. | reverse complement strand
GACTGTAGACTGTAGACTGTAGACTGTAGACTGTAGACTGTAGACTGTAGACTGTCTATAATTTGTACAAATCTATTAATTTTCATAGAAATAAGTATATATAAATTATACTTTTATGTCAATGAATTTTATTAAAAAATTATAACATCATTTAACTTATTGTTATTTTATTGATGAGTTTCATCTTTACAAACTGTATAATTTATATTTATCATAATATTGTTTTGACTTAACATCCTTATTAAAAATATAATTAGATATTTTTATCATTTATGATATAAAAATCTTGTTTTATTTTATATATTTAGTATTATTATTTAGTACTATTATTGAGTTTAATTGATTATATTCGGAGGATATTTTTATGACTTATAAAGAAATTATAGAAGCTGCAAAAGACTGTATGGGATTTTGTAAAGCCTGCATTATATGTAATGGAAAGGTATGTAAAAACTGTATGCCAGGACCAGGCGCCAAAGGAATAGGAGATGCTGCTATTAGAAATTATGACAAATGGAGAGAAATAAGGCTTAATATGGATACAATATGTTCTAATGAAGATATTGACACTTCTTTTGAGTTATTCGGTAAAAAATTTAAATATCCTATATTTGCAGGTCCTGTAGGTGCAGTTCAGCTTCATTATGGAAATAAGTATACAGATGAAGAATATAATGATATATTAGTAAAGTCATGTGCAGATTCAGGCATAGCAGCATTTACAGGAGACGGAATTAATCCTAATGTTATGATTGCAGCTACTACTATGATAAAAAAACAAAATGGAATAGGTATTCCAACTATTAAGCCTTGGAATATAGATGTAATAAAAGAAAAGATGAAATTAGTTGCTGATTCTAATGCATTTGCTGTATCTATGGATATTGACGGAGCAGGACTTCCTTTCTTAAAAAATCTTACCCCCAAAGCTGGAAGTAAAACTGCAGATGAATTAAGAGAGATAAAAGAAATAGCTAAAAAACCTTTTATAATAAAGGGAATAATGACTGCAAAAGGAGCTGAAAAGGCAGTTGAAGCAAATGCTGATGCAATAGTAGTTTCAAATCATGGAGGACGCGTACTTGATCAATGTGCTGCAACTGCAGAAGTATTGCCTGAAATAGTTGATGCCGTTAAAGGAAAAATAAAAATATTAGTTGACGGAGGAATAAGAACAGGCACTGATATATTAAAGGCTCTTGCTATAGGTGCCGACGGAGTTGTTATTGCCAGAACTTTTGTAATAGCAGTTTACGGCGGAGGCGAGGAAGGTGTTAAATCTTATGTTTCTCAGCTTGGCGGCGAACTTGAAGATGCTATGACTATGTGCGGTGTTCATAGCTTAAAAGAAATAAATAGAGACATTGTAAGGCTTTGATTTTTTATTATTATTTTTTTTATTATTATTTAATACTATATTCAATATTATTTATATATTGATATAATATGCTTTTTATTTTTTATAAATATTTTAAATAATATATTAAGTATATCTGTATGAAATTTTTTTATTTATATTAAAATATAGTTAATATAAAAAAGGAAATGAATGATGAATATTATAAATATTTTTGATGAAAGTATAATAGAATTTGCTTATAGTTTACATAATAATTATAAAATATTGGATATATTCTTTAATGCTGTAACATATTTAGGCGAGGCATTGCCTTTAATAACTTTAACTATAATACTAATATTTATAAAAAGAACAAGGCTATGCGGAATTAATATGGCTTTGAGTTTATTTATATCCATATTTATAGGTGCTGTTATATTAAAACCGTTAATAGCAAGAGAGCGTCCTTTTGCTTGCCCTATATATAATGAATATTGGATTGCTGTAGGAAAACATTTAGAAATTTCATTTTCATGTCCTTCTTCGCATACAACAGCCTCATTTGCAGTGCTTTTTACATTCTTTTTATACTTTAATAAGAAATATAGTTTTGCAGCATTAATAATTGCTTTAATGATAGGTTTTTCAAGAGTTTATTTGATGGTTCATTATCCAAGCGATGTTATTTTTGGAATATGTATTGGAATAATAGTTTCATCTTTAACATATTTTATTTTGAATAAAAAAACTGTAAAAGAAAAGTTAATAAGATTTTATAATTAATTCCAATAATAAAAAAGCTCCTATAAAAATACAGAAGCTTTCTTTATTATTATAAATATTAGCCATACGAAATTAAAAATTTAAAAAGTATAAATGATCATCAGATGCATCAAATACTTCTTCCTTTATTTCGGAAGTTAATATAAATTCAACTGTAATATTTTTCTCTTTAGCTGTTTTAATATTCAAATCTAAATCAGCCTTCCCTATAACTTTAGCAGGAGCATCAGTTATTACTATAATAAGTTTTTTCTCATTAAGAAAATCAAATTTTTCTAATGCTTCCTGTACAGCTTCATACATAGGTTCAGCCTTATCACCGCCGCCTGCAGCATAAAAATAATTAACCTCTCTGTTTATATAATTAATATTATCGCTAAAATCTATTCTTTTTGTAAAATATGTATCCTTCAAATCTCTGTAAAGTAAAAAACCTACCCTTGAAGATTTGCCGTTATTAAATAATTCTTTTACTATTGCCCTGATATCTCTTTTTATAGATTTTAAATAAGGATGCATGCTTTCTGTTGTATCAAGCACTACAACTAAGTCAGTACTTCCATTATATTTATTAATGATATTTTTTAATTTGTAAGTTAATTCTTCTGCATCTTTAACATAATTAAGAGGAGTATTAAATACTTTACTTGCATTATTCAAAGAAGATTCGGCATCTGTATTTTTTATGTCTATACTAGGCTTATCACTAATAGATGCAGGAGATAAAATTTTTATTTCATTATTTTTAGGCTTAGAATCTCTTTTTACTATTATAGTATTTGTAGATAATTCTATAACTTTATCTGAAGGTCTTATTTGTACAGGTCCTTCATTTCCGCCATTAGGAATGCTAGGAGGTATTATTTCTTGTTTTACATTAGTAGTTTCTATAACATAATCTATAGGATATGTAAAACTTTCTCCTTTAGTATTAAATACATTAAAAGATAAATATCTATCTTCAGGCAGCTGTTTGAAATATGCTTTTATATAAAGTTTTTTTCCTAATTCTTTATTAAAAGTATCTTCTAATATGATACCGCTATTATCATAATCTGCAGTGTTTCCAAAATAAATATTTATTAATTTATATGCATTATTAGTTCTGCCTTCTCTTACATAAAATGCATATTTTCCATTATCCCCTCCTGAATAGTATAAATAAAATGCATATAAATCTCCCTCTTTTTCTACATTTCTAAGCACTATTGTAGGAACTGAAGCAGAATTATTATTAGCTTTCAATATAATATCATTTTTAAATAATATATTATTATTGATATCATACGCTTCTAAAATTAGATCAGTATTATCTCTAAGTACAAAAGCAGAATTATTATTTCTTCTGTCTAAATAAAGATTATTTGGAATAAACACTTCAAATACTTCTCCAAGTCTTTCGTGAAAATCTGTATTTTTTATATTAATCACAGCATTATTATCTCCGCTATTATTAATATAAAGATAAGATGATGTTCCGTCCTGAAGTTTTAACTGTAATCTAAATCCGTCTATATTATATTTCTTTTTTATATAGATTTGATAGCCGTTTATCAGTTTATTCATCTCAACATCATTTGCATTAATTCTCATAGAATAAGTATTTACAGTATTCTGAGAATATAAATTTTCTAAAGTAGAAATGAATACTACCGATAAAATAACAAATAAATATTTATATCTTATGTTTTTCATATTTATACCCTCTGCAAATGATTATCGGTTATGAATATCATAAATCTGCATTATTATGTTAATTAAACTGTAATATTTTTTATATAAAAATAACATATATAAATATATAAAAATATCTAATAATCTCTCTCTATCAATATGCTTATAGAATGATTAGTATAAGGCAAATCAAAATAATCAGCTACTTCAGATGTTATATTATCATACACAATTATGTTAATTCCGTTTGTATTTTTTATTAAATTGCTTCGGCTTATCAATATTTTATTTCCGCTGTCTATTACTAAATCATTATATTTATTAAGTTCTTTATGATATAAATAATTAGTTTTACCCATTGATGAAAATACTAATTTATTTTTATCTATAACATAAGAAACATTATTAGTATATATTTCATTCGTTATATTAAAATTATGATACAAACTCTTTACTACATTATCATTTATGCTGTATTCTCCAAGCATATTTATTACTATAGTATAGTCATTAATATTAGTTATTTTTGCTATATAATCGTAAATATTATCTATATCTCTTAAACTCATATCATAAACTTTATTATACTCATATAAAGCATTTTTCTCCCAAGTATTATAATTAAAATCCCCCCTTCTATCAGGCAAATCGAAATTATCTTTTAAATATTTACCCAAAAAAGAAGTATATTTCAAAACTCCTTTATAATTCAAATGCCCAGCATCATTATAATCTTTCCAAAAATCCAAATTATAATCATCATAGTAATGATTAAAATTCATAAAAGGTATATCATATTCTTTTGCAATCTCACCTATTCTATTAAAATGTCTAGCCTCATCATCAGTCATAGGAAAAGGCGAAGCTATTACAGCAATAGGTATATTATTTGTTTTTGCTAATTCTAATATTTTTCTGTAATAAGTTTCCTGCTCTTTAAGTAAAGGCAAAGTATCTTTAATATTTTTTATATTATGTTTTTTAACAGGAAATATCTTATTATGAAAAGAATAACCTTTAAAATATTTATAGTGATTATAATTATTAGCATAAGAAATAAAATCTTCATCTTTTAAATCTTTATACCTGTTATGATATCTGTATATAGGATTAATAAACTCATCAAATCTTTCTGCTGCCGTTACTTTTAAAGATTCTATTCTATTTTTAGACCATTTTAATGCATAAGTGGCGGCTACAATCTGATAATCTGCAACATTAGTTCTGCTTGCTGCTATAATATAAGACTCTAATACAATTAATTTAGGCTTCTGATATTTTAATGCTTCCGCTAAATAATGATATGTACTCCAAATAGGCTGACTTCCTGAAGTAAAATTATATGCAGCAATTCCGTATTCATTATAAAGTACAGCAGGATTAATATTGTAATGCACATGACTGCTTCCCAAAAAAAGCACATCTATGCTGTTAATTTTCTGTTCATAAAAACTGTCTCCCTGATATATTCCATTATCATTTTTGAATCTTAAAACCCTGCTTGAAAAGTAAAGCAATGTGATAAATATAGCTGTAAAGCAAATAATTTTTATTATATTTTTCATCATATTATAAAAGCCTATTATTTTTTATACAAAATTAAAAAAAATATTGTATTTAATTCAATTTTTTCAAACTAAAAAATATCTATTTTTATAAAAGTCTTTATCATTTATAAATATAAAATAACAATAATATTTTTTAGCTGCATTATCATAATTATTAAAAACTGCATTCAAATAAAAACATATCGCATTTATCATCAGCTGCAATTTCCTTTTCAAAAGAAGAAAATGTTTTAATTTGAGTAAACCCAGCCTCTTTTAAATACTGTTCCATTTCACCATATTTATAAAGATGAGTCTGAAAATCCATAAACTCGCTTTTAAGCAATTCAGCATTATTATTATACATTTCATAAATTGACGGAGAGAACTGAGTTTGTTCTTTATAATAGTTTTTTGATTTAAGCACTATTTCAAAATTTTCTTTTGTTTTAACAGATGCAGAAATATTATAATCATTATTGTCTATACATCTATTAGCTATTGTATCAACTGCAAAAACAAATTTACCTGATTCAGAAAGCCATTTCTTTATTCTGCTTAGAATTTGTTTGCAAATATTAATATCTGTAAATAATGATACTGAACCTGAACTAATAAATATATAATCAAATTTTTCTTTCGGAGAATATTTTATAATATCAGTATGAATTATTTTAGCATTAGGCATCTTTAATTTTAGTTTTTTAAGCATTTCATCGGATATATCTATTCCAATTATATCAAAACCCCTTTCTATAAATGGAATAAGAAATCGTCCGCTTCCGCATAAAGGCTCTAAAATCTTTTTACCTTTTTCAGCATAAGAAAGATAAAAATTTAATTCATCTTCAGGTGCTTTTTTATGAAGTATCTCATACATTTCAGTACAAAGACTGCCGTAATAATTTTTTCTAACTTCGCTCATTTTTATAGCTCCTAAAATTGAAAATATATAAACTGCTTAGGATCAAAACCCGCACCGTATTTTCCATATATTATAATAAAGAACAATAATAAAAATATTACTGCCCATCTGAAATACAAACATTGATTTTTTAAAAATTCATAAATAGTTTCTTTTTTTATATACTTTATCAAATCAGCTGAAAAAAGCATTATTAAAGATATTATAAGTATATTCATTTCAAAACAGTCTAATCCTAATTTATATAATGAACCGTCAAATAAACGCCATAAATCTATTTTAGTAAACATTCTTTCTATATAGTAAAAAGCATCATATATAGTTTCAGCCCTAAAAAATATCCAAGCTAAATCAACTATTATAAAAGTACAAATTGCCTGAAGAAATTTAAAACTGAAGCTATGCACTTTTACACCGAATTTATTTAAAACATTATTCCTAAACTTTGATGTAATATCTTCTATTAGATAGCATATACCATGAACAGCACCCCAAGCTATAAAAGTAAAATTAGCTCCATGCCATAATCCGCTTACTAAAAAAGTTAATAATATATTAAAACTCTTTCTAAACTTTGAACATCTGTTACCGCCCAAAGGTATATAAAGATAATCTCTAAACCAAGTAGATAATGATATATGCCATCTTCCCCAAAACTCTTTTATGCTCCTTGAAAAATATGGGGTATTAAAATTCTCCATTAAATCTATACCCATAACTTTTGCAGTTCCTATTGCTATGAGTGAGTAGCTGGCAAAATCACAGTATATCTGCACTGCAAATAATAATGCTGATAATAATAATTCTGTTGTATTATAAATATAATATCTGTTAAATACAGTATCAACAAAAATAGAAGCTCTGTCTGCTATTACCATTTTCTGAAAATAACCAAAAAGCATTAAAATAAGCCCTTCTGTTATTCTATGATAATCGAATCTTTTTATTTTATCCATATTCTGAATCTGACTGAGTAAATGTTTAGATCTTTCTATAGGACCTGCAACCAACTGAGGAAAGAATGATACAAATAAAGCATACTTAATAATATTTTTTTCAGATTTTATTTCGCCTCTATAAACATCTATAGTATAGCTTAATGCCTGAAAAGTATAAAATGATATTCCAACAGGAAGAACTATATCAAAAGTTTTTTCTATTAACTGAATATTTAATACTGATAAAATAATATTAATATTCTCAATTAAAAAATCAAAATATTTAAAGAATATAAGTATTGAAATATTTATAATAAAACTGAAAGCAACTACTATCCTTTTATATTTTAATTTTTCTATTAATATGCCGCTTAAAAAAGTTACAATCGTTGAAGTACCCATAAGCAATGCATATTTAGGATTCCAAAACATATAAAATGTGTAGCTTGCTATGAAAAGACAAATATATCTTAATTTTTTTGGAAATATCCAATATAAAATTAATGTTATAGGAAAAAATATTAAAAAGTCGGCAGAATTAAATAACATTTAACATAACTCATTATCAAATATACATCTATAACTTATAAAAATGTTAATTGTAATATGAATTATATAAAAAAGAATTTATTAATAAAAAAAACTAAACATAATTTAAATTGCTTCAAATAAATAAAAAACTGTAAATTAAAATATTAAAAATTACATACTATACTTTAAAAATATAATGTATACTTTATTACAATGTATATTATATATAAGCAAAAAACTATGAATTCATACTTGATTTTTTTAGCCTATTATGATATAATTAATTCAATTTATGATAGTAGGAAAAAGAATGAAAAATATATTTCTTAAGTACAGGATTATTTTTTATTTGCGATCCTATTTTGTCTATTTAAATTTTCTAATTTGTATTTTTATAAAAATTTTAAGGAATAAAGCTGTTATCTTTAACAATTTTATTCCTTTTTTTTATGCAAAATTTAAGCAAAAGCAATCATCTATTTTTTAAGGAGCAAAAATGAAAAACTTTATATCTATCAAAGAGTTATCAAAAGAAGAAATTATTGAAGTATTGGATATTGCTAAAGAATTGGATAACACTGATAGTAATGAGAGAAGAAAAATTATGGATGGAATGATAATGACAAGTATATTTTTTGAACCTTCTACAAGAACAAGATTATCATTCACATCAGCAGCTTATAAAATGGGCTGTAAGGAATTAGGATTTGATAATCCTGATAAAAGCTCCATAAAAAAAGGAGAATCTTTGAGAGATACTATAATTATGGTTTCGGCATATTCTGATATTATAGTTATGCGTCATAATATAGACGGGGCAGCTAAATTTGCAGAAGAAGTTTCAAATTGTCCTATCATAAATGCAGGAGACGGCTCTAATGAACATCCTAGTCAAACTTTATTAGATTTATACACATTAAGAGAAGAATTAGGAAGTATAGAAAATAAAAAAATTGCTTTTGTAGGAGATACCAAATATGGAAGAACTGTTCATTCTCTTTCTAAGGCTTTGATGATGTTTAACGGAGAGTTTTATTTTATATCTCCCGATACTATACAAATACCTGATTATATATTGAAAGAGTTAGATCAGGCTAAAATAAAATATAAAAAACTTAATAATTATGAAGAAATATTAAAAGATATAGACTGCTTATATATGACTAGAATACAAAGAGAAAGATTTGATAATATTAATGAATATGAAAAAGTGAAGCATTCTTTTCGTATTTCAAAAGAGAATATTGAAGGCAAATGTAAAGATAATATGATAATAATGCATCCTCTTCCAAGAGTTGATGAGATTAATATAGATTTAGATAATACAAAATATGCAAAATATTTTATACAGGCTAAAAACGGCGTTCCTATAAGAATGGCTATGATGGCTTTGGCTACAGATGCTATAAAATCTAAAACAGAAAGAAAAAAAATTGAGTATGAAGCTGAAGAAAATAAAGAAAGAGTTTGTACTAACAGCAAATGTGTTACGCATTTTGAAGAAACAAAAAATAAAGTAGTAAAAAAAGAATACGGAGATTTTTGTTATTACTGTAATAAAGAAATAGATAAATAAAATAAAAAAAATAGATAAATAAAGAAATAGGTAAATTATGATAATAAAAAATGCTAAAATTGCAAATAGCGAAAAAATAGTTTCTATAATAATAGAAGATGAAAAAATAGAAAATATAGATTATGAAAATAATTTTGAAAAATATTTATTTAATAATAAAATGCATAATATAATAGATGCTGATTATAATTATGTGCTTGCAGGAATAATAGATCCGCATACGCATATGAGAGATCCGGGACTTACTCATAAAGAAGATTTCAATTCTGGAAGCAAAGCCTGTGTAAGAGGAGGAATTACAGTATTTTTGGATATGCCTAACACGATTCCAAATACAATTTCAAAAGAAAATCTTTTTGCAAAAAAATCTATGATGATTGGAAAATCTTATGCAGATTATGGTTTTCATTTCGGAGGAAGTAAAGCAGACAACAGCGATGATATAAAAAGTATTATTAATGATGCAGCATCAACAAAAATTTTTTTTAATGCTTCTACAGGAAATATGCTTGTAGAAGATGATAATATATTAGAAAAATTATTTGAAGCTTCAAAAATAGTTACAGTTCATGCAGAAGATAAAATGGCTGATAAGGCAATAAAAATAGCAAAAAATACTAATACTCCGTTATATTTATGTCATTTATCGCTTGAAAGCGAAATTGATTCATTAAAAAAAGCAAAAGATTCAGGAATGATAATTTACGGAGAGGCTGCTCCTCATCATTTGTTTTTAAATACAGAAGATGTAAATAAAAATGACAGAAATAAAATGCTCCTTAGAATGAAGCCCGAGTTAAGAGAAAAATCAGACAATAAAGCTTTATGGAATGCAATATTAGACGGTACTATAGACACAATAGCTACAGATCATGCTCCTCATTTAATAAGTGAAAAACTAGAAAAACTTATATTCGGAATACCTTCTGCTGAACATTCTCTTGAATTAATGCTTAAAAAAGTTAATGATAATACTATAGATTTAAAATTATTAACAAATATAATGAGTAAAAACACTGCCCAAATATTCGGCATAAAAAATAAGGGATTATTAAAAGAAAATTATGATGCTGATTTAGTAATAATAAATTTAAACGATAATTCAGTAATAGAAGAAAAAGATATAATCACTAAATCGGGCTGGTCTCCTTATATAGGCTTTAAAAGAGGCGGTAAAGTTTTAACAACTATAGTGCGTGGAAACATAGTTTATGATAAAGGCAAATTCACAAATAATTTTATAGGAAAAGAAATAACATATAGTAATTAAATATTTTTATAATATTTTTTATATATCAAAATAATTAAAAGGAATACAAAATGATAAAAATCAAAATACTTATTACACTTTTATTAAGCATAATGATAATAAGCTGCTTTAATAATAATGAAGTAAATCAAATTACAGACTATTCTGATAAAAATAATTGGCTTAATATACCTTCATCTTCTAATGAAGCAGATGTATTTTATTTATACCCGACATTATGGAGCAGAGAAGATACTAATGAATCTATAATATGCACTATTAATTATGCCCCTATGTTAAAAGACATAACAAATGTAATGATTGAACAAACAGGAATATTTGATGAAGTAGGAAATATATATGCTCCATTATACAGACAGGCTGATGCTACATATCTATTGAATCCCAAAAACAATATAAGCAAAGAAGAACAAAATAAATATTTTTATTCATATCCCAAAGAGGATGCAATAGCAGCATTTGATTATTATATAAAAAATTATAATAAAAATAAACCTTTTATATTGGCAGGACATTCTCAAGGTGCTATGATGATAAAAGAAATATTAATTGATTATTTTAAGACTAATGAAAATTTAAAAAATAGAATGATAGCAGCTTATATATTCGGGTATTCTATCACTCAAAAAGATTTAGATGAAAATCCTCATTTAAGATTTGCAAACAGTGAATATGATACAGGTATAATAATTTCTTATAATACAGAAAGTCCTGATTTTAATGGCTATAATCCTACACTTCTTGAAGGAGCTTTATCAATAAATCCTATAACTTGGACATTAGATGAAACTTTAGCCTTCAAAGAACAGAGCTTGGGGGCAAATATAGCATCGAATTACGGAAAACCTACAAAAATATCAGATGCTAAAATTGATAAAGCAAGAGGAGTTGTAAAATGCAGTACTATAAATCCTGATGATTTTTATTTAGGAGGAATTTTTGAAAAAGGTGTTTATCATATTTATGATATAGCACTTTATTATTATGATTTAAAAGAAAATGCCCAAAAAAGAGTAAATGCTTTTTGGAAATAAATTAATAATAATAAATAAAATAGGCAGGATAAATAACTTATCTTGCCTGCATCATTGTTTATAAAATATAAATATATGAATTATCAGAATTAATTAGCTACAAACTCTTTTCCTCTTTTGTTAAGCACATTCAAACTTACAGCATTCAGTCTTATAGTTTCATAATTATCTATCTCTAATACCTCAACGATTCCGACAATCTCTATCCAATCCTGAGGATTAGGTATGCTTCCATTATAATTAAATTCGAATCCTGCAACTCCGTCATATCCGCAGCAGCCTGGTCCGTATCTGAATACAAAATTAAGTTTCTCTCCTGTTTCATCATCTGTAAAACCATCATATATACCTTCTAACTTTATCAATTTGCCTCTATAATCATCAGGATTTAAATATATATCATTACATTGATTAATAAACATTCTCTCTTTTATCTCTATAATATTATTCATATCTGCCTGCTTTGGTTTATTATCATTATTATATCCGTAATCATATTTCTTTTTTGGTATATCTGCATAGTTTTTTTCTATGCTGAAATTAGCATTATTATACTTCTTATTTGAACAAGAAGAAAATAATAATAATATAATAAATAAAAATAATACTGCTTTCACAATTTATAATACTCCTTTTATAACTATTTTTTAATTTTTCCTATTATAGAAAATATTAAAAGCATAAATAAATTCACCATAACAATACAAGCACCTGTAGGATATTCAAGATAAAAAGAGGCAGCTATACCAATAAAAAAGCAAAATACAGAAAGTACAGCCGATGAAATTATTACGCTTTTAAATGTATTAAATATACGCATAGAAGTGAGTGCAGGAAATATTATTAAACTTGATATCAGCATAGCCCCCATAATTCTCATACCCAATACTATGATTAAAGATGTAAGTATAGATAAAGCTGTATTATAAAGTTCAGTATTTATTCCTACAGCACGTGCAAAATTTTCATCAAATGTTACTAAAAATATTTTATTATAAAAAAGCATATAAAGAACTATAACTATAATGCTTATGCATATACTTATATAAACATCGCTTTTACTCATAGCAAGTATGCTTCCAAACATATAATTGCATACATCCGTATTTATCCCTGTTTTCACAGTAATGGCAATAATGCCTATAGCCAAAGAAACACTTGATATCAAGGCAATAGCAGCATCTCCTTTTATTTTGCTGTTTTCTCTTAATCTTAAAAGCAGTATGGAAGCTAAAGCAACTATAGGTATAGAAATCTGAAGAGCAGAAAGCCCAAACATCATAGAAAGAGATAAAGCACCGAAGCCTACATTAGAAAGCCCGATACCAATCATAGAATATCTTTTAAGAACCAAATTAACGCCCAAAAGTGCCGCACATAATGAAACTAATATGCCTACTATGACAGCTCTTACAATGAAAGTATATGAAAAAAGTTCCTGAATTAAAGCAATCATTCCATATCCTCCCCTGATATTCTTTTATATATATCCGTTTTTATATAATCTTCTGTGCTTCCGAAAAAAAGCATATTTTTATTGATATGAAGTATTTTATTAGAATATTTTACAGCACTTGCTATATCATGCGATACCATTATAATAGTTACCTCATCATTTAATTTTTTTATTAAATTGTATAAATCAATTGTAGCTATAGGATCTAATCCTGCAGAAGGCTCATCTAGTATCAATAATTCTTTTGCAGAACATAATGCACGTGCTAAAATAACTCTCTGCTGCTGTCCGCCTGACAAATCTTTATATGATTTATTTTTTAAGTTTTCTATATTAAATTTTTTTAAATTATTCAAAGCCTCTTTTTTATCTTTAGAAGTATAAAAAGGAAGAAACTTTTTTTTATTTAATCTGCCTGAAATAACAACCTCAAATACACTGGCTGGAAATGATTTCTGTATTATTCCCTGCTGAGGCAGATATCCTATCTCATTTTTCTTTATATTATCAAATTCAATGCTTCCTTTTTTTGGCTTCATAAGTCCAAGTATTGTTTTTATTAATGTAGTTTTTCCAGAGCCATTTTCTCCTATTATTGAAAGATAATCTCCTTTGCTTAAAGAAAAATTGATATTAGATAATACCTCATTGCTGTCATAAAATACTGATAAATCTTTTATATTCAGCATCTTTTAATTTAATCCCTTTTTTAAACTTTCTAAATTATCTCTCATAATAGATAAATACGAAGCATTTAAGTCAAATTCTTCTTTGGTTATATTTTGTACTGAATGAAGTTTTAATTTATTTATACCTGTATGCTCAATTAGAATATCTGCTATCTTTCCATTGCTTAACTCTATATAATATAAATAAGGTATATTATTATCTTTAATATAATTTATCAAATAAGCAATAGTTTTAGGGCTTGCATCCGACTGACTGCTGCATCCTTTAAAAGGGGCTCTATATTCCAAACCATATTCTTCAGTTAAATATCTGAATGGAAATCTGTCTCCGAATACAATATTTTTTCTTTTTGAAGAATTTAACGCTTCTCTTATTTCATTATCCAAAGCCAATAATTTCTGATTATATTTATCAGCATTGGCTTTATAAATATCAGCATTGGAGGCATCAATATCCGATAAAGCTTTGCAAATAGTATTTACAATCAATACGGCATTTTTCGGAGAAACCCATATATGTTCATCATAGACATCTTCATCATGATTATGTTCATCATTATGATTATGTTCTTCATCTTCTTCCATACCTTCGGCTATTTCCTCATCTAATACATTAACATAATCCATAAGCCTGATAATTTTTTTTCCATTGGTATCTATAGAAGCTATGATCTTTTCAGCCCATTTTTCACTCTCACCGCCTATATAAATAAATACATCAGAATTTTGTATATTTATTATATCAGCAGGCGTAGAATTAAATGAATGAATTTCTATACCCGGTTTTATAATCATTTGTAAATTAATATTATCTTCAGCTATATTCCTAGTAAAATCATATATAGGAAATATTGATACTGAAGCTTTTATTTTATTGTCATCATTAGTATTAGTATTAGTATTACGGCATGAAATAAATAATATAAAAAAAGTTAAAATTAATATTCTTTTTTGCATTTAAAAATCCTTTAATTAAGTTAAAATTATTACAGCATAAACTTATATAAAGAATATTAAATCAATTTATTAATTTTACTTTTAAACTTGTGGGATTATTATTAAAATTAAATATTATTCTTTTTATTTTTATTATAAATATATATGAGATACCAAAATATACAAAAGTATTATATATATTGAAAAATATTAATATTTTATTTACAGCCTTAACTATAGAAAAAATATCTATACAAGTTTCACAGCTCTCATCTGCATAATGTACATAACAATAAGAATGATAAAATACATAGCATACTGGAAAAATATATACAGATGCAGTAAAAAAAATTAGTATTATAATTAATTTCATAACTGCTTAATATTATAATTTATAATAAATAATTGTCAATTAAATATATATTTTATTTTTTATATGCATACATTGTAAAAAATTATAATACATACTTTTACTCTCCTGTAAAAAATAGATAATATATATACAAACAATAAAGTTATAATATACAGTAATAAATATTTACTTTGATGTATATTTATGATATAATGAAATATATTATTTAGAGGCTAAAGGGAATTTTACAATTATGATAAATAAAAAAATAATTATAATATCTTTAATATTAATTAGTATCATAAATATAATAAGCTGCGGATTGGCTAAAAGCGAAAAAACAAATAATAATGGCGAAATATATAAAGGATATGCTTCTAATGATATGTGGAGTATACATAAAACCACAATGTTGGAAAAGGAAGAAAAATTATTTAATGAAATTGATTCTATAAAAGATAAAAATTCTTTCAATGATTGGCAGTCAGAAAATCCGGGTGAATCTTCTTTAGTATTTGCTATTGATAAATTTCCTACAGAAGAAAAAGCTATTGAATTAATATCTTATGGTGCTGATGTAAATATGATAGGTTATAATGGAATGACTCCTTTAGAAGCAGCTTCAGAAATGGGATATTTAAAACTTGTAAAAGAACTTATAAAACAAAATGCTGATGTTAATTTTAGAGAAGAAGAAGGAGATTTGGACGCTTTATATTTTGCAGTAAAGTCCGAAAAAAATTATAATTTAGAAGTAGTAAAAGAATTATTAAAGGCAGGAGCAGACACTGATATTATTTATGGTACTAGAGAAGAAAATAAAGCGAATATATTAAATACTGCTATAATAGGAAGATGCAATTTAGAAAAAGTTAAACTCCTTACTGAATATGGAGCAGATATAAATTATTCAAATTTTGAGTGCGGACCTGTAATTGCTGCTGCTGTTTCACAAGAATGTATCGATATAGTAAAATATTTAGTTTCTCAAGGTGTTAACCCTGCTATGAAATATACTAATGGATATTCATATAAATATTTTTCATTATTGAATGCTGCAAGAAGAAATAAAACTACAGAAATAGCAGAATATTTAATAGAACAAGGTGCTGATATTAATACTCAAACTGATAGTGTTTCTGATTTGCCTTTAATATTTATTGCTCTTAATGCTGAAAATATTGAACTTCTTAAACTTTTGATTGAGAAAGGTGCAGACACTTCCATTGTTAATAAAGAGGGAAAAACAATTTTTGATTTAGCTCAAGAACAAGGCTATGATGATGTTCTAGCACTTGCTTCAAAGAGTAATAGTACAGAAGTACCAGAATGGGATTTAGAGCCGTATAATGATTTAAAAAATATAAAAGATGAAAAATCTTTAAAAGCTTGGGAAGAAAAGTACGGGACAAGAAGTTTAATAATGGCTATTGGATATTATCCTGAAGAAAAATTTTATGAATTGATTAAATACGGAGCTGATATTAATCAAAATTATGACGGCAGCACACCATTAATGACAGCTTCTTCAATGGGATATTTAAAACTTGTAAAAGAACTTATAAAACAAAATGCTGATGTTAATTTTAAAGGAGAAGGTAGTATTGATGCTTTATATGCAGCAGTATTTTCTACAAATGAAAATAGTTTGAAAGTAATGGAAGAATTATTAAAGGCAGGTGCCGAATTAGATGTTGAATACGGCTTTGAAGAAGTAGCCCCTATATTAATAAAATTAATTATAGATTATAATGAAAGAGTAAAATGTGATTTGTCAAAATTTAAAATGCTTGTTGAATACGGAGCTGATATCAATTATGTTGATCACTATGGCGGTAATCCTATAATTAGTTATGCTGTTGGGAATGGCTGTTTAGATATAGTAAAATATTTAGTTTCTAAAGGCATTGATCCTGCTATGAAATATAAACTTGAATACTATCCGAATGTATATGTTTCTTTATTAGCTGAAACTTCTTATAATGAGAATACTGAAGTGGCTGAATATTTAATTGATAAGGGTGCTGATATAAATACTCCTATAATTTCAGACGATGCTTATCCTTTAATCCTTAAAGCTCTTGAAAATGAAAATACTGCACTTGTTAAACTTTTAATAGAAAAAGGAGCAGATACTACAGTTGTAAATAAAGAAGGCAAAACGGTTTTCGATTTAGCTAGAGAAAAAGGCTATGATGATATTTCAGAGTTAGAAAATTAATAAAAAATCGGACTGAACAACTTAACTTATTTTATTAATAAAAATATTATTTTAAACATAAAACAAGTAATAGTCTTATTTATTATATAAATTTCTTGAAGATACATATATATTACTTTGCTTTAGTTTTACAGCAAATACAATTATAACTATTGCCAATATTATAAATATAAATGCAAGCACTAATGTATATTTACTTGGCTTATTCACTAAATCTCTGCTGTTTTTATCATAAAATAATTCTTTTTCAGCATTTACAAAATATGTATCATCTAATTTATCTAAATAAGAGTTTGTAAGAAATATTTTTTTATTATTGTAATTAAAACTATAAACTACATTTGCAAACTTTCTTTTTTTTATAGTGCCGTATTCATAATAATAAATACTTTCTATATTGGCATTAACTTTAATTATATTATTATCATTAAATCTAAAATTAAGATATATTATTATAAAAGAAGCAGATAAAAATATTATGCCTATAAAAAATAAAGTTATTTTATATTTTAGTGTTTGAAGTTTATTATTCATTTTATATTTATTTTAATAATATTATCTATATATAATATTATTATATTTTAATATTTAATGAAACATTGTTTATATATTTTTTTATTAATTAATTGATTTTTCATAATTATAGTATAATATATTTTCTAAAACATATTATACAAAAAGGATATTAATTTATGAAAAATATTATTAACTTATTTTTTATTTTTTTATTATTAATCAGTGTTATTACAATATCTTGTTCATCTAAAAATAAAGGAGATAGTTTATTTATAAATGTAGGTCCTGAGCCTAAAACTATAGATCCTACATTAAATATAGCTTCAGATGCTTCTGTTTATATAATACATGCATTTGAAGGTTTAGCTGCCAAAAATAAAGACGGAATATTATCAGGAGGGGCTGCTGAAAACTGGGATATAAGCGAAGACGGACTTACATATATATTTCATCTAAGAACTAACGGCAAATGGTCTGACGGTAATCCGCTTACATCTGAAGATTTTGTATATTCTTGGAAAAGAGCAGTTGATCCTAAAACAGCAAGCGAATACAGTTATCAATTTGAACCTGTAAAAAATGCTATGGCTATAAATGCAGGTAAAATGCCGCTAGATACTTTAGGGATAAAAGCGATTGATGATTATACTTTAGAAGTAACATTAGAAAAACCTACAGCATATTTCTTAGAGCTGACAGCATTTCCTACATTCTACCCTATTCGTCAGGATATCATAGAAGAATACGGAGATTCTTGGACTATGAATCCTAAAACCTATATAGGAAACGGCTCTTATGTTATGATAGAAAGAAATATCGATAATAATATCATAATGATAAAAAATACTAATCATTGGGATTATAAAAATTTAGTTCCTGAAAAAATAACATTTATTTTAATGGATAATCCTACAGCTTCAGTTGCAGGCATAAAAGAAGGTTCTCTCCATTTTTCAGACAGAGTTCCTGCTCAGGATATTGATGCTTTGAAAGCAGAAGGATTGCTTCAAATGGTTAAAAGACTTGGAACATATTATTATGCTTTAAATCATACCAATAATGTTTTAAAAGACGGCAGAGTTAGAAAAGCATTATCATTAGTTATAGATAGAAATTATATAGCAGATAATATTGTAAAAGCAGGTATACCAGCAGGTGCATTTATACCTTTCGGAGCTCCTGATATTAACGGAGATTTCAGAGAAAAAGGCGGAGATTATATAAGCATAAAAAAAGAGGATTATCAAAAAAACATAGAAGAGGCTAAAAGACTTATGGAAGAAGCAGGATATGCAAATGGAGAAGGTTTTCCTGTGCTTCAATTTTTAGTAGATTCTAATAGAGAAATTCCAATCTTTGAAGCTGTTCAGCAGATGTGGAAAGAATATTTAGGTATTGACAGCACTGTAAGTCAGCAGGAATGGGCAGTATTTTTACAAACATTATATACTGATAAAAATTATGTTATAGGAAGAAGCGGCTGGACTGCTGATTATAATGATCCTATGACATTTTTAGGTATGTTTTTAAGCTACAGCCCTCAAAATCATGCCCTATTTACAAATAAAGAATATGATAATTTGCTTCAAACTGCTATGAATACAGTAGATCAAAATATTAGAATGGATGCTATGCATAAAGCTGAAAAAATATTTATGGATAATGATGTTATAATACCATTATACTATTATACAACGCCTACTTTAGTAAGCCCTAAATTAAAAAATGTGATATATGATAATTTGGCAAAACATAAATTCAGCTATGCTTATATAGAAAATTAGTTATAATTTTTACCAATATCAAAAAATATTAGTCTAAAATTTGACTTTTAAATTTATATATTATATAATACTTCTATAGATTCATCGGAGGATCATTGAAGTTTTGAAAATACTCAAGGTTGGATAAGATGTCTAATTATTAGATTTCTTATTCAGCCTTTTTGTTTTTAAACTTTTATATAGGAGTATTATTTATGGATATGCTTAAAACAGATGTAAAAAAAATATTTTTTAAATATTTATCAGCTAGTTTCGGAAGTGCTTTAATAGCTGCCGTTTATTCTATAGTTGATGTTGCTATGGTAGGACATTATGAGGGAGATAATGGTGCCGCTGCTTTGGCTGTATTTGCACCAATATGGAATATTATATATGGTATAGGCTTACTCTTTGGTATAGGAGGTTCTGTACTTTTTAGTGAGGCAAAAGGCTCTGGTAAATATGAAAAATCAAATATTTTCTTTACTGCTTCATTTATTTCTTTATCAATAGTTATATTTATAGTTTGGATATTATCATTGATATTTGAAAATAATATACTTTATTTTTTTGGTGCTGATGAAGTATTATTAGATTTAGCAAAAAGATATTTTATTCCTATAAAAATTGTTTTTCCTTTATTTGCTTTCAGTCAGTTTTTTGCATCATTTCTTAGAAACGATAATGCCCCTATGAAAGCGACAATAGGAGTTATGGCAGGAGGTATTTTTAATATACTTGGAGATTATTTTTTTTGTATTTGTATGCGATATGGGTATATTCGGTGCAGGGCTTGCAACTGCTATAGGGCAGGTTATTACTGCTTCTATATTAATATCTCATTTATTTACAAAAAATAATACTTTAAAATTTCAAAATATAAATAAATTATTTTCATTATCAAAAAATATCATACAAATCGGCTTTTCTACATTTTTTATAGATATAGCAATGGGGATATTAGCTTTAATGTTTAATAGACAGATAATGAAATATTTCGGAACATCAGCTTTGGCAGTTTATTCTGTAATAATAAATATTAACATATTAGTTCAGTCATCGGCTTATGCAATAGGTCAGGCAGCTCAGCCTATAATATCAACTAATCTAGGTGCAGGAAAGATGTATAGAATTAAATCTGCTGTAAAATATAGTATATTATCAGCTTTTATACTTAGTATAGTATATACATTATTTACATACTTTAATACAGATTTTTTAATGAAAGCATTTATGAAACCTTCTAAAGAAGCTTTATACATATCAAAAAATATTATGAGGGCTTATTTTATATCATTTTTAATACTTCCTTTCAATATATATGCAACTTACTATTTTCAGGCAATAATGAAGCCTCAAGCCTCTTTCATAATTGCAGTACTTAGAGGACTTATAATAAGCGGTATTTTAATATTTATAATGCCTTTAATATTTGTTAAAGATAGTATATGGTATGTTATGCCTATTACAGAAGTTTTAACTTTTTCTTTTGTTATAGTGTTTTTTATTAAATACAGAATTATATATTCAAAATAGTTATATTAATTATAGAAATAATTATTAAATTTAATTAATAAAAATATAAAGGAGATATATGATAATGAAACTTTTAGATAAAAAAATAGCACTTGTAACCTCATCTACCAGAGGCATAGGCTTAGAATGTTCAAAAAAACTTGCAGAAAATGGAGCGAAAGTTTATTTAGCTGTAAGAAGATTAGATGCAGGAAAAGAAATTGCAGATGAAATAATAAAAAACGGAGGCGATGCCGATGCTGTATACTTTGATGCATCTAAAGAAGAAACTTTTACTTCTATGATAGAAGATGTTGTAAAAAAAGAAAATAGAATTGATATACTTGTTAACAATTTCGGCACTACTGACACAAATAAAGATTTTGATTTAATTAGCGGAGATACTGATGCATTTTTTAATATAGTTAATGAAAACTTAAAGAGTGTTTACCTTCCTTCAAAAGCAGCTGTTAAACAAATGATAAAAACGGGCGGCGGAAATATAATAAATATATCATCTGTAGGAGGAATCTTTCCTGATATGTCAAGACTTGCTTATGGGATATCAAAATCAGCAATAAATTTTCTCACAAAAAATATCGCAGTACAGTATGCAAGAAATAATATAAGATGCAATGCTGTATTACCTGGATTTGTTGCAACGGATGCGGCAATGAAAAATATGTCTGAAGAATTTTTAAAGCTATTTTTAAAAAATGTTCCTTTAAACAGACCTGCATCTACTGAAGATATTGCAAATGCAGTGTTATTTTTTGCAAGTGATAATTCTTCATTTATAACAGGAGAAACAATGCCTGTAGCAGGAGGTTTCGGACTGCCTTCGCCTATGTACAGCCAGTATATGGATATGGGAGGAAAAAAAGGTTAAAAATATGATTCTAATAAAAAGCATATTTTTTAATGAATATAATAATATAAAAGGCTTGCTAATATATTTGATTAACAAGCCTTAAATGTTTAAAACTTTTTTATTTTGTTAAAATTAATTATTCAGCATTAGCAAATAAATCTTTTATATCTGTTTTCTCCCAAGTGAATTCTGGAAGCTCTCTTCCAAAATGTCCGTAAGCAGTAGTCTTTTCATAAATAGGTCTTCTTAAATCCAATCTTTTAATTATACCTGAAGGAGTTAAATCAAGCTCTTTAGTAACTATATTAGCTAATACTTCATCATGAACTTTTGCTGTACCGAAAGTATTAACATATACAGATAAAGGCTCAGGTACTCCTATAGCATAAGCGAACTGCACCAAAGCTCTGTCAGCTATACCTGAAGCAACAATATTTTTAGCAACATATCTAGCCATATAACAAGCACTTCTGTCTACTTTTGTAGGGTCTTTTCCAGAGAAAGCTCCGCCTCCATGTGCACCATGTCCGCCGTAGCTGTCTGCTATAATTTTTCTGCCTGTAAGTCCGCAGTCGCCCATAGGTCCGCCTACTACAAATGAACCTGTCGGATTAATATAATATTTTGTATTTTCATCAAGCATATTTTTAGGACATATTTCATTAATAACATATTTCTTAATATCCTCTTCTATCTGCCTATGATCAATGCCTGCAGCATGCTGAGTAGAAATAACAACAGCTTCTATTCTTGCAGCTTTACCATCTTTATATTCAATAGTAACCTGACTTTTTCCGTCCGGTCTTAAATAGTCAGCTATTTTATCTTTCCTAATCTTAGTTAAGCGTTCTGCCAATCTATGAGCTAAATGTATAGTTAAAGGCATATATGTTTCAGTTTCATTTATAGCATAACCGAACATTATACCTTGATCTCCAGCCCCTTCAGAAATATTTGATTTTTCAGAATTAAATAATCCCTTACCTGCACTAACACCCATATCTATATCAGGAGACTGTTCTGCAATAGCCTCCATTACAGCACAAGTATCGGCATCGAATCCCATATCGCTGCTTGTATATCCTATTCGCCTTACGGTATTTCTAGCGATTTTTTGATAGTCTAATTTAGCTTTTGTAGTGATTTCTCCTGCAATGATTATCATTCCTGTTTTTGCCAAAGTTTCACATGCAACTCTGGAATTAGCATCTTGTTTTAAACATTCGTCTAAGACAGCATCGCTTACAGCATCGCAAATCTTATCAGGATGGCCTTCTGTTACCGATTCAGAAGAGAAATAATAATTTTTTATCTCTGCCATAGTTTTACCTCTTTTTTTTATATAATTTTATAATTATATATTGGTTAACATAAATAGTCAAGCAATTATTATTAATATATCAAATTAATATTATATGCATAATTATTTGAATATTATAATACATAATAAACTAAGGTATTATTAAAAATCTAGTGGTAGAAAGTATAATGCTCAAGCATAAACAAAGAAAAGCAATTATAATAAACGGCTTGTATAGTTCTTTATATTGAATTAAATCATCATCTAATATAGGCTTTTTCTCTAATCTGTCTATTGTATTATAAACATTATCTAAAGCAGAGGTATTTTTAGCATTAAAATATTTACCGCCTGTTACCGCAGCAATATCTATTAAAGATTTTTCATTTAAAGTAAAATCAGCCCTTATTCTTCTTTTACCATAATTAGGATCATCATAAGTAACCCAAGCATGACTTCCGTTAGCATCTCCTATACCTATTGTATAAATTTTTATATTAAAATTTGACGCTATTTCAGAAGCTAATTTCGGATCTATTTCGCCTGAATTATTTTCACCATCTGTAAGAAGTATTATAATTTTTTCATTATCATCTTTCACGCTTCTAAGCATATCAACAGCAGTTGCAATACCAAGCCCTATTGAAGTTGAGCCTTCTTCATCTATTTTTATTCTTTTTATTTCCTCTTCTAATGAAATATAATCAAAAGTAGCGGGGGAAAGAACAGATGCCCTTAAAGCAAATGATACTAAACTAATTTTATCAAAATTTCTTTTTTTCACGAAATCAATCATAGTTTTTTTTGAAGCCTCAAGCCTTGTAGGTATCATATCTTCAGCCATCATAGAGGGAGAAACATCAACTACAAGAGAAATATAAATACCTTCTCCATTAATATCAGATAAATGAAAAACTTTTACAGGACGTGCCAAACCTATAATGCAAAAAGCGAGTGCCAAAATAATAAGTGAAAATGGTATATCTTTAACATAATATCTCGATTTTAAAACTTTTGACATACTTACTCTCGGATGCTTTACAGAATATGAATGATTCTTTCTAGTTTGTATATATAAAAATATTATAATAGGTAAAGCTAAAAGAAAGAATAAAAATTTGGCAGATAAGAAAGTCATTTATAAATTTCCCTAATCATAATTTCTATATTAAAATAATAAAATAAAACAAAATAAATATTATAAAGTAATATTATACTAAAATATACATAAAAGTAAAGTATTCATAATCTCAATTATTATATATTGCAAAACAAAGCATCTATTATAGAAATTGATTTTTTAAATCTTTCCTGATAATTTCCGTTTATAGAATAATATTTTATATTCAAACCATTTAATATATCTTTTATTTTATTACTGTATTTGATTCTGTCATTTTTTATAACTTCGCTTCTATCTCCGTCATCAATAAAATCGACATCAGGTTCTAAAAACAGTATTAAATCATATTTATTTATATGTATTATTGCTTTTGCAAGCCTTTCATTATCAATAATATTTTCATCTTCTAAAAAATGCATATAAAAGTTTGTAATTACAGCATCAGTATCAATAAATAATATCTTACTGCTGTATTCTATTGCTTTTATCTCATTTAATTTATGAGTAAGAAGTATCTCTGTGAAATCTTCTGAAAGCATTAATAAATCGGTTACTGATTTTTCGGATAATTCTCTTCCTGCTTCTTCTATATAGTTGGTATTATAATAATTTGCAAGATTAATTGTAAGAGTGGATTTTCCTGTGCTTTCGCTTCCTAAAAGCAAAACTTTTTTTGTATAATACGGCTTTACTATATTAGGTAAATAATCCCAATATTTGTAAACATTTTCTCTGATTTTTGAAGAGCTTATTTCATTTCTTTCTATAAATATTAATTCTGAATCTTTATAATGCCTTGTATAAAAAGAATCTTTGTCTTTATAATCATCTCCTAAAAACACTGCATCAATATTTTCACCTATAGCATTTTTTATTTTTATAGAATCTTCTTCCCATAAATCTTCTGTATATTCTTCTTTTGTATCTGCATTATCTTCTATAAATATTATTTTTACATTTACAATATGCTTTGTTAATTGATAAAGCCAGCGGTACCGTACTTTTTTGTCAATTTCATTTCTATTATTTCCGACAGCTAAAACAATATAAAGTTTTCTGCATTGATTAGCTGCTTCTATTATGCATCTTACATGCCCAAGATGAAGCGGATTGAAAGAACCTCCGTACATTCCGACATTATACATAAAAACTCCGAATTATTTTTGTAAATTAGATTCTCTATTCCATTTAATAAACATAAAAATGGCATTAATTAAATAAACGCTCCACATAATCAAAACTGCTATATTTTCCCCTCTGCTTGAAAAATTAATATACCATATTGAAATATTTAAAATGTTTACTAATATCCACATTATCCATTGTTCAGTGCATCTTTTTATACATAGTATCTGTGCGGTTACTGCAAAAACTGTACTTGCACTATCAGCAAAAGGAAGAGAACCGCCTAATTTTTTTAATATAAGTCCGTAAATAAATACCGATATAAAAGACAAAGCAAATATTATGATTTTGTATTTTTTATTTAATTTTGTTTTTATAACTTCTTTGTTTTCACTATTTATATTTCTGCTCCATAATATAAAGCCTATTATATTCATAGGTATATAATAAAATACATTAAGTATAAACTCGCCATAATATTTTGCATTAAAAGCAATATATGAATAAAGAATAGTATTAATCATTCCAAATATATACGAAGATAATTTTCCTTTACCTGTAAGAATAACGCATAATATTCCGCTTATTGACGACATTATACCAATAATATTTTCTTTCCAATATATAGAAAGCGATAATATTATACCGCTTGCAATTATAATCCATACAACTTCTATAGATTTCCAATTCTGAAGTTCATTTTTTATAAATTTTTTCATTTATGATTATTCTTTTAATGGATTTAGTTTATGCATTATATATTTATATTATAATAAAATCAATAATTGATAATATTTATACTATAGAATAATAAAAAATATTTTTAGATTATTCATAATGGCTTTAAATAAAAAAGAAAAATTTGATATAAAAAAAATATATATAATACAGCAGAAATTATTAGTTAAAAGTAAGAAATTTATAATTAAAAATTATGATATATATATTTGTATTATATACGCACCGCTATAACAATATCAATTATACTTATAGCAGTTTCAATAATTGCAAATATTGTTATTGATATTACAATTATACCAAAAAGATTGGGGCTGTCCTAGATAACTTAAATTTGTTAAAATTTAGGTATGAAACGCAGT
>NZ_CAJTQJ010000034.1 GCF_910578695.1 uncultured Brachyspira sp. | reverse complement strand
CAGCTAATAACTTTAGTTATTAGCTAATTTAAAGCGAGTTTATAGCTAGCAATAAAATAAAAAACTTGTGAGTGCCTGACATTCGCAGAATGGCAGGGGGTATTAACGAACAAGTTTTTTATTAGTAAATAAATAAATTATTATTTTAGGAGTTTTTATGATTAATAGGGTAGATAAAGAATTAGCTTTTATGCTTCAATTTGAAAATATAGCTTGGTATGATGAAGGGTGCGTTAAAATATTAGACAGAAGAGTTTACCCTAATAAAGTAATTTTTGCAGAGTGCAGAACTCATAAAGAAGTTTCAAAAGCTATATCAGATATGGTAACTCAGAGTGCAGGACCTTATTTAGCTGTTGCTATGGGTATGGCATTGGCAGGCTATGAGTCCAAGCATTTAGATGTAAATGACAGAATAGATTTTTTAACTAATGCATGCAGTACTTTAGCTAATTCAAGACCTACTACAAGTAAAAGAATGATGCTTATAACTAAATCTTGTTTGGAAAGAGGCATAGAGGCTATAAAATCAAATAAAGACCCTATAGAAGCTATGTTTTATAGAGGTATAGAGCTTTCTACAAAGAGATATTCTAAAATAAAAAAAATAGCAGAAAATTTAGTATCAATGTATCCTGATAAAGGTACTATACTTACGCAATGTTTCGGCGAATCTATAGTAGGATTTATGATACAGGAATTTCAAAAAAGAAATAAAGATATAAAAATAGTATGTGCAGAAACCAGACCTTATTTTCAGGGTGCAAGGCTTACAGCTACCGTAGCTTATGAACAAAATGCTGATGTTACTGTGATAACTGATAATATGGCAGCTTATACTATGCAGCATAAGAAGATAGATATATTTACTTCTGCCGCTGATTTAATATGTTTGAATGGTGCAGTTGTTAATAAAATAGGAACTTTTCAAATAGCTATAGCGGCAAAATATTTAGGAATTCCATATTTTGTAACTGGAGCTCCAGATAAGGACTGTAATGGACTTGAAGATGTTCATTTTGAATTTAGAGATGAGAAATTTGTAACTGAGGCTATGGGTATAAAAACTGCTAAAGAAGGAGTAAAAGGTTTTTATCCTGCATTTGATTATACGCCTCCTCATTTGGTTAGTGCTGTTGTAACAGATTTAGGCATATATTCGCCTTATGATGTATTTAAATACTATATTGGAAATGATGAAGGAGAATATTAATAATTATATTTTTAACGGATTTTGTATATTTTCCTTTTTTATATCTATTAAAAAATCTATGAATAATTCAAATAATATAGGGTCTAATTGAATTTCTTTAACTATATAATTTTCATATATGAAATTTACAGCATCTTTTATATTTATTCCTTTTCTGCCGTAAATCTTTTGAGGCATTACAACTGTATCAAATATATCAATTATTTCAAGAACTTTGGCTGGAAAAAATGCTAAGCTTTGTAATGTTTCTATATCATAAATGCTGTCGGAAACAAGCCATATAGGATTGATTTGTTTATTTTCTTTTAAGTATTTTTCCTTTATAACTTTTAATATGCTGTATCCATAACCATAATACTCATGATGCATTCCGACTATTAATGCTATATCATCATTATAGTTTCTAAACAGCTTTAAAAATTGATATCCGTTAATAGCATGCGAAGTCGATTTTTTAATATATTCTCTTGATTTATTAATATGTAAATAATCAAGCTTTTTTATTTTTACCATATCATGCCAAAATACTCCTGAAGCAAAATTGGCTATATTTTCTAATGGTATTTTCCTAAATCCGTTTTTAAAAATATTATCAAATTTAATATTTTTTCTATTTATTTTATACTTTTTAAAAACATTTTTATAATAATGAGAAAATTTCTTATCAAAATTTATAATGGTTTTAAGATTTAATTGATTTTCTATCTGTTCATTATAATAAATCATAAACTCTATAAAGGTTAGAAAAACTCTGTTGCTGTGTCCTATAACATTTCTGCATTCAAAATTATTAAATCCATAAAATAAACTGATATTAGGATATATCTTATGCACAAGTTTTGTAACAGATAATATTAAGCTGTTTTGTATATATCTAGTATCATAAGATGTAACATTATCAAAATATTCCTGATTTATTTGATCTTTTGCTGCATTTACCAAATGAATTAAATTTACTCTTTCTATAAATGCAAGCTCTGTTATGATATCTAATATATACTGTATAGCATTAGGATACAATTTATCATTATAGTATTGATTTAATATATCAATATAATTTTTTAAAGATACAGCTCTCTCTTTAGGAGTTTCTTCTATAATGAGTTCTAATATTTCATATTCAAATTTTTTTGTATTTTCAGAATCAGGCAGACAGTCTTTATATACTTTTAGAAATTGATTGATATGTTTTATCTGTCTGTATTTATCATTCTTTTTTTGTTCTAATATTAAATCTATTATTGATTTTGAAACTTTATTAATGTAAAAGTTATTGAATATATTTGAGTTTATATATGAATTATCCAAAAGCATATCAATTTTATAGTTCGGCATAATCATATACATATTATCATTACTTGTGCATATAATTTCAGATGTATTAAATTTTATAATATCTGTATTATTTTTTATGAAATTTAAATCTATTGGAATATATTTATCCGAATCTACATTCATAATTTAACCTTAAAATAATTTAATATATCATATATTATTTTTATTTTTTATCAATAATTTTTAATATAATTTTTCAAAAATATTATTTAAAGGTATTGACAAATTTTATTTATATAGTAGAATATAAAACTCATAGAACTAGAAAAAGTTATATTAATAATGGGGTGTCGTCAAGCGGTAAGACAATTGGTTTTGGTCCAATTACTCGAGGGTTCGAATCCTTCCACCCCAACTTTTTTCTTGAATAATGGTATTTAAATGGGAATAGCAGACGAAATATTAATATTAAGCGGTACAGCAAACCCTCAATTGTCAGAAGATGTTGTCAGTAATCTTGGATTAAAATTAGGTAATATGGAAATAAGAAAATTTGCTGACGGCGAAACTTTTGTACAAATAGAAGAGACTGTTAGGAATAAAGATACCTATATAATACAGCCTACAGGACGTCCTTCCAGCAGTGAAAATTGGATGGAGCTTTACTGTATTGTTGATGCTTTAAAAAGAGCCAGTGCCAAAAGGATTACAGCAGTTATACCTTATTACGGCTATTCTAGGCAGGATAGAAAGAATGAGCCTAGAGTACCTATAACAGCTAAATTAGTTGCTAATCTTTTGTCGGAGGCAGGTGCTCATAGAGTTTTAGTTTTAGATTTACATGCGGCACAGATACAGGGTTTTTTTGATATTCCTGTAGATCATATGCTTTCTAAAAATGTATTTTTGGATAAAATAAGAAAAGATTTTGATATGTCTAATTCTATTATAGTTTCTCCTGATATAGGAGGAGTCGGAAGGGCTAGGGCTATAGCTAAGCAGCTTAATCTTGATATAGCTATAATAGATAAAAGAAGAGACAGAGCCAATGAATGCGAAGTAATGAATATTATAGGTGATGTTAATGGCAAAGATGCTATTATTATAGATGATATAATAGATACAGGCGGTACTCTCATAAAAAGTATGCGGGCTTTAAAAAAGGCTGGTATGAGAAGAATATATGTATTTATAACACATGCAGTATGTTCTGGAGATGTTTATGAGAGAATTAATGCAAGCGATATAGAAAAGCTTTATATAACAGACAGCTTGAAAGTTATGAAAGATAGATTAGGAAGCAAAATAGAAGTTCTTTCAGTTGCTCCTGTTATTGCTGATGCTATCAGACATATTCATATGGAGCTTTCTATCAGCGTACTATTTGATAAGTAAAATAAAAGGAAAGAAAAATGAGTGAGAATTATACTATTAAAGCTTTACAGAGAGATACTAAATTTAAAAGTGCCGGACGTAAATTAAGAAATGAAGGCTATGCTTTAGCTACTCTTTACGGAAGAGAAAATCAATATTCTATTGCTGTAGAGTTAAAAGAATTTTCTAAAGTTTTTTCTTTAGCAGGACAGCATGATATAATCACTTTAGATATAGAAAATGATAAAGCTAGAGAAGTTTTAGTAAAAGATTATCAAATAGACGGCATTAAGAGAAATATTATGCATATTGATTTTTATGAAATTGATAGAAATAAGAAAATAAAAACTTATGTTCCTATTCATATAGAAGGTACTCCTGAAGGCGTTCGCTTAGGAGGAGGTACTTTAGAGCAGGTTGAATACGGTTTGAATATAAAAGCATTTCCTGGTTCTATACCTAGAGAATTGGTTGTTGATGTTAGCGAGCTAAAAGTAGGAGACAGTCTGCATATTAGAGATATAAAATTTCCTGAGGGGGTTGATCCTGTGGGTGATTCTTCTAAAGCAGTTGTTACTGTAGTTACTACTCAGGAAGAAGATAATAAAGGTGCAGAGGCATAAATATAGTTCTAGGATTACTATTATATGATGAAATTAGTAATGGGACTAGGTAACCCTGGTGAACAGTATAAAAATCATAGACATAATGTAGGATATATGATTTTAGATAGAGTTGCCAAAAAGCTTAATGTAGAACTTGATATAAAAAAGAAAAAAACGGTTTTCGGAAAAGGCAAGCAAGGTAAAATAGAGTATCTGCTTCTAAAGCCTCAGACTTTTATGAATCTTTCTGGGGAAGCTGCTCTGTATATGGCAAGCTTTATGAAAATTACCGTTGAGAATATTATAGTTATATATGATGATACTGATATACCTATAGGGGAATTTAGAGTTATACCTTCGGTTAATGATGAGGCTGAATGGGATATAGATGATTCTGATATAGATCATAATGGTGTTATTAGTATAAGAAAATCCTTAAAAAGTTATAATTTTACTAAAATCGGTGTTGGTATAGGGGCATGTCCTGAAGATGAGGAGAAAGCTGATTTCCTTTTAGCTCCTTTTACAAAAGATGAAAGAAAAAAGATTAGAGATATATCCGAAAATATTGTAGATGCTGTATGCATTGCTTTGTTTGAATCCCCTCAGCTGGCTAAAAAGAAATATTCATTATGACTAAATTAATTGTAGGACTTGGAAATCCGGGAGAGGAATATAAGAACCATAGGCATAATGTTGGTTTTATTCTAATAGATAAAATAGCTGAAAATTTCAATATTAGTTTTGATAATAATAAAAAGAAATCTTTATATTCGAGGGCAAAAGATAAAAATATAGAGTATATACTTCTAAAACCTCAGACTTTTATGAATCTTTCAGGGGAATCTGTAATATATATATCTAAATTTTTTAATATAAAACCTGAAGATATAATAGTAATATATGATGATATGGATATTCCTTTCGGTACTTTTAAAATAAAAAAAGGCGGAAGTTCTGGGGGGCATAACGGCATTAAAAGTTTAATATCACATTTAAAAAGCGATGATTTTACAAGAATAAGGGTAGGGATAGGAAGACCTCCTTCAGGCAAAAAAGTTAATGATTATGTGCTTTCATCTTTCAGTAAAAAAGAGAGAGAAGAATTGAATACTGCAATAGCTGATGATATTATTGAAGCGGTTAAAATATCTTTATTTGAATCTCCTATAATAGCCCAAAATAAGTATAATAAAAAAATAAAGAGCAAATCAAAAGACAATAAGAATATGATTAAAATAGTTGCAAAAAATATTGTAAAAGAGGAAAATAAATCTAAGTTTATTGAAATAGCAAAAGAACTTATCATAAAAAGCAGGAAGGAAGAAGGCTGTATTTCATATAATTTGTATGAAAGCGTAGATGGAAAATGCCTTACTTTTATAGAAGAATGGAAAGATGAGAAAGCTGTAGAAATGCATAATAATTCAGAACATTTTAAGTCTATAGTTCCTAAATTAAATGAATTGGCAGAGGGCGATACTGATGCTGTTTTATATAAAGAAATTAAGTAAAGTTAAATATAAAAATTACTTTATATTTTTATTTTGAATGCTATTATAGTGAAATCATCATCGGGCGACATATATGAAAGATAATCATAAAAGTCTTTTTCTATATTGCTTATAATATTTTGTGCTTTGTTATTTCTATTTTTTAATAAAATTTTCTTCAATCTCTCTATACCATAAAAATCATATTTATTTTTTGACCTTGATGCTTCTATTACTCCGTCTGTATAAAAAATTAATATATCATCTTTTTTTATATTTATAGCTTCTTCTTCATAATATGCCTGCGGAAAAAGTCCTATTATGGTGCCGCCTTTAGTATATTCTTTTATTTCAGAATTTTCTATTATTAGTATAGGAGTATGAGAGGCATTAGAATATTTTATAGTTTTATTTTTCAAGTCAATCTCAGCTGCTATCATAGTTAAATAATAGTTTATGGGCATTATTTTTATTATATAATTATTTACATCATATATAAAAGATGCAGGAGATTTGAATGATTTTGCTATATTTCTAAAAGCTGTTTTAAGCATAGCAGTTATAATTGCAGCTTCTACTCCGTGTCCGCTGATATCTGAAATTATAAATAATATCCTATCATCATCAAGATGAATATAATCATAAAAATCACCGCCTATATCTTCAAGAGGCTTGTATAATGATGCTGATTCTATTACTTTATTATTAGGCATTTTTTTAGGCATCATATTTTCCTGCAGTTTTCTAGCTTTTGCCATATCTTTTTTATATTGTTTTTTTATTTTATCCAAAACATTATATCTGCCTAATATATAGCTGTTTTTTTCTTTTAAGTCTATTATTGCTTTTTGATAATCATTTATTATTGTGCTGTCTGTTTTTTTAAACTTATATATTTTATTTTCTGACTTTGCTTCTTCAGATTTTTTATATTTTTTCATTAATTTTATATATAATATAATTATAGGAACTAATGATAATAAAGCTAAAACAGAATACAGTATAAAAATAAATTTATTTTCATAATAAAAAACAGAAATTATATTTAATAATAAAAATAGCACTAGAAATACTATAGAAATAAAATTAAGAGTTATTAAATTATATTTTTCTTTCATACATATATAGAATAAAAATCATAAAACTGTAAAATTACTGCTTTTAATAATAGATTATAACAAAAACATTTTAGTTTGCAAATATTTTTTATAAAATAATGAATATAGATATTGCAAAAAATCAGCTTACTTTATAGAATATAATTAATTTATATTTAAGGAGAAATAGTATGAATAGATGCGAAGGTATATTATCTGCACTAATGACGCCATTTAATAAAAGTGGAAAATTAGATGAAAAAGTATTAAGAAAATATGTAAGGCATAATATTGATATTATGAAGACAGACGGGCTTTATGTATGCGGTTCTACAGGCGAAGGACTTCTTATGTCAAAAGAAGAAAGAATGGCTGTTTTAGAAATAACTAAAGAAGAAGTTTCGGGAAAGATTCCTCTGATAGCACATGTAGGCACATTGAATCTTAATGAAGCTTGTGAAATGGCTCAAAAAGCAGAAGAATTAGGGTATGATTTGATATCTGCAGTTACACCATACTATTATCCATTTTCATTTGCTGATATTAGTAAATATTATAACACTATATTAAAAGCTACTAAAAAAGTTCCTTTAGTGATTTATTTTTTGCCTACTCTTTCAAATAATAAAATTTCTTTAGATGAATTTGGAAAATTATTTGAAGATAAAAGAGTAATGGGTATTAAGTATACTTCTTCCGATGTATTTTTATTAGAAAGATTGATACAAAAATATCCTGATAAAATGATGTGGGCTGGCTTCGATGAAATGCTTATAGCTTATGCATCTTATGGCTTAAAGTCTGCAATAGGTTCTACTTACAATATTCAGGCTCCTTTAGCTAAAAAAGTTATAAAGGCAGTTGATAATAAAGATATGGGAAAAGCTTTAAAAATTCAGCATGATATGAATGATATTATTACAACTTTACTGAATGTAGGAATATATCCTGCTCTTAAAGAATGCATTACTTTTTATGATCCTTCTGCAGTAGCCTATTGCAGAGCACCTATGGGCTCTAAATCTTTAGGTAAATCTGAGAAAAAAATATTGAAAGATATGTTCGATAAATATTTATCAAAATTATAATTAACATTATAATTTTTGTAAGTTTGTTCCCGAGTACATAGACAGATTAAATAAAAAGGTGAAAAGGATTTATTTATGATATTAAAACCGATAAAAAGTGAATTTAATGAAAATTTTCATAATTCTATTTGGAAAGCTAAAAATTATATAAGAGATCATTATGATGATTTAAAAAAATTATCTAATGGCAGGCATAATCTCGATAATGAAATATGCGAAGGTGCTTTTATTAATGTTACAGATTATGATAATAAGGATAATCCTCCTTGGGAATCGCATTTAAAATATGTTGATATTCAGATAATTTTTGAAGGTTCTGAAGATTTTATAATAGCAAATACTTCTTCATTAAAACCAAAATCTTATGATGAAGATTCTGATTATCATGATTGGGAAGGAGAGGGCAGTGTTCGTTTAACTTTATCTCAAGGAGAGATTTTAATACTGCTTCCTTATGATGCCCATAGGGTAGGGCTTCCTCCTAAAACAGGAAAAAATCATGTTAGAAAAGGTATAATTAAAGTTCCTTACAAATCTTAATTTATAAAGTTTTTTTATAATTAAAAAATTAGATATTTAATAATAAATAAAAAGCACTATATATTATAGTGCTTTTATTATTTTTATTATTTAGTATATTTTTCTTTAGATTTATATTCAGTATGCAAAAAGTGATGAGCTTTTTCACCAAGAGGCTTACCCAAATAATCATCATAGAGTTTTTTAAGATTTTCATTATCATGAGAACATCTATGTTTTACAGTTTGTTTATCTTCATCGTATAAGCCTTTAGCTCTATCTATTCTAGTTTCATTTGTAGTACCATAAGGCTGACCGCCGCCCCCTACACATCCGCCCGGACAAGCCATAACCTCTATAAAGTTATAAGGAGGATTTTCGCCTTTTTCTTTAGCAGCTCTTATTTCCTGCATTACAGTATCAACATTGTGAAGTCCATTAACAACAGCTATTTTTACATCTTTATCCAATACTTTTACAGAAGCTCTTTTTACTCCTTGTAAGCCTCTTACATCATTAAACTCAACATTAGAAAGATTTGAACCAGCTATAATATTATAAGCAGTTCTCAAAGCAGCTTCCATAACTCCGCCTGTAGCACCGAATATAGTTCCTGCACCTGAATATTCTCCTAATATACTATCTGCTTCTTCAGGTTCTATACCTGCAATATCTATACCATAATGTTTAATCATTCTTGCAAACTCTCTGGTAGTAATTACAACATCAACATCTTTGTACCCGCTTGAATGCATAGTATCATTTTTTCTTATTTCATTCTTTTTAGCAGTACAAGGCATTATAGATACATTAAATATAGTTTCAGGGGCTATATTAGCTTTTTTTGCATAATATGTTTTAGTCATAGGAGCAAGCATCATATGAGGAGATTTAGCACTTGAAACATTATCAAGCAAATCAGGATAATATTCCTCTATATATTTTACCCAAGCAGGACAGCACGAAGTTGTCATAACTGATGTTCCATTGCTTTCAGTAAATCTTTTTACAAATTCATGTGCTTCTTCAACAATAGTCATATCGGCACCGAAATTAGTATCAAATACAGCATTAAATCCCATTAAACGCATAGCTGCATATATTTTTCCTGTTATATTCTCTCCGGGCTTAAGTCCGAAATATTCTCCTAAAGCCACTCTCACAGAAGGAGCCATTTGAACAGTAACATAAATATTAGGGTTATCAATAGCATCTTGAACTTCTTTAGTTTGATCATATTCATATATAGCAGCTACAGGGCAGTGAGAAGCACATTGTCCGCAGTCTACACAAGTAGAATCTTTTAAAGAAACAGCACCGGGAGCAAAGTAAGTATCAAAACCTCTATTAATAAAGCCTAATGCATGTACATTTTGCATTTCCTGACAAACTACTACACATCTTCCGCATTTTATACATTTTTCAGGATTAAGCACTATGCTTCCGGCTGATTCATCTTTAGGGTGATTCTGCTTAATATTATCATATTTTGAATTTCTAACTCCGAAATCAGCAGCAGCAGTTTGAAGTTCGCATTCTCCGTTTCTTATGCAGTTTAAACAATCATTAGGGTGGGCAGATAATACCAATTCTAATACTCCTTTTCTTATGGTATTGATTTCAGCATCATGAGTTATTATATCCATACCATTTTCAATAATACTAGAACATGCCCTTGTATATTTATTTTTTTTATTGGCTAATTTTACAATACATATACCGCAGGCTGATGTAGGCGGTATATCTGGGTGATAGCATAATGACGGTATTTTTATGCCTAATTTTTTAGCAGCCTCTAATATAGTAATACCTTCTTCTGCTTCTATAGCTTTGCCATTAATCTTTATTTTAACCATATTTTATCTCCTTAATTATTCGCTGATACTATTAATTTTTCTTTGGAACGGGAGGAGTGAATATTCCAGCTATATATTCTTCTTCAAAATGTTTTAATGTAGACATTACAGGATTAGGGGCTGTAGAACCTAATGCACATAATGAAGCATTCTGCATAGTTAATGCAATATCCTTTAATTTTTGTATGTCGCTTTCTTTGGCTCTTTTCTTTGTAAATTTTTCTAATATTTTAAGCATCTGCATGCCTCCTATTCTGCAAGGCACACATTTACCGCAGCTTTCATCAACGCAGAAACCAAGATAAAATTTAGAAAAATCTACCATATTTGTATCTTCATCAATAACTATCATACCTCCTGAGCCCATCATAGAGCCTAGTTCCAATAAATTATCAAAATCAATATTTGTTCCGAATAATGATTCAGGTATTATTCCTCCTGAAGGTCCTCCTGTCTGAACTCCTTTTACAAATTTATCATTAGGTATTCCGCCTCCTATATCAAATACTATTTCTCTAATAGTAGTTCCCATAGGCACTTCAACAAGTCCTGATACATTAACATTTCCTGTCAAAGCAAATACTTTTGTACCTTTTGAATTTTCTGTACCAATAGAAGCAAACCAATCTCCGCCGTTATTTATTATAGCAGTTATATTTGCAAGGGTTTCAACATTATTAATAACAGTAGGATGTTCAAATAAACCTTTTACAACAGGGAAAGGCGGTCTAGGTCTAGGCGTTCCTCTCTTTCCTTCTATAGAAGCAAGCAAAGCCGTTTCCTCTCCGCATACAAAAGCACCCGCACCAAGTCTTATATCTAAATCAAATGAGAAATCACTTTCTAAAATTTTCTCTCCTAATAATCCGTAATCATAAGCCTGCTTCAATGCTATTTTTACTCTTTCAACAGCAAGTCCGTATTCAGCTCTTATATATAAATAACCTTTATTTGCACCTATAGTATATCCTGCTATTGTCATTGCTTCAATTACAGAATGAGGGTCTCCTTCAAGTATGCTTCTGTCCATATAAGCTCCGGGGTCTCCTTCATCAGCATTACAAACTATATACTTTTGCTTATCTTCAGCTTCTTTTGTAATCTTCCATTTTTTCCAAGTAGGAAATCCCGCACCTCCCCGTCCTCGAAGAGCAGAAATTTCTATTTCTTTTAGTACATCATCTGGAGTCATTTCAAATAATACTTTGGAAAGTGCTTTATATCCGTCATTGCCTATATATTCATCAATATTTTCAGGATCTATCATTCCGCAGTTTTTTAATACAATCCTTTTTTGCTTTTGATAAAAATTAATTTCTTTTGAAAAATTTCTATGCTCTCTTTGCTCTTTATAAAGTATTTCTAACAGCAGTTCATTTTTTATTATATGCTTTTCTATAATATCTTTTGCATGTTCAGGCTTTACATGAGTATAAAAAACTCTGCCCGGCATAATTTTTATAACAGGTCCTTGACTGCAGAATCCGAAACAGCCTGTTTTTACTACTAATACTTTATCGCCTATACCGTTTTTTTCAGCATACTCTCTTAATAATCTTACTATATCATCGCTTTTATTGGATTCGCAAGCAGTTCCTCCGCATACTAAAATATGATATTTATTAGATTCAGATAATTCATCGCCTTTTCTTAAGCCTATTTCTTTGGCTTTATTGATTCTATGTTCTTCTAGTTTGTTTTTATTTAATTTTTCTGCCATTTTTATGCTCCATTACGATTTTTCTATTCTTTGCTTTCGATAAATTTAGATATATCATCAGCGGTTACTCTTCCTGAAACTTCTTCATTAAATGTTATTACAGGTGCTAAACCGCAGCAGCCTATACATCTGACTTCTTCCAGCTTGTATTTTCTATCAGCTGAATATTTTTGATCGCCTTTTAAATTTAATTTTTTCTTGATTTCTTCTACTAATTGTCCGCCGCCTTTTAAATAGCATGCAGTTCCCATACAAACAGCTATATTATTTTCAGCAGGCGGTTCTAAATTGAAATAGTTATAAAATGTAAGAATCTCATAAATTCTAGCAAGCGGTATATTTATCTCTTCTGATACATATTTGGCTGCATTTCTAGGAACATAGCCGTAATGTTTTTGAATACCATGACATATCATTATAAGATTTCCCTCAGCATTCTTCCAATTCTGAACTAATGATTTTATTTCATCATCAATTTCTTCTTTAGTTAATAAAGAAACATCCTCACTCATTACATACCTCCGTTGATACAATACCTATACAGCTTTTATTTTTATTAAAAAAAGTTTTAATAATAACTGTCATAGTATTTTTTATATTTTTTAGTATATTAACATTAGTTTTTTACCGTTTATTGATTATATTTTATACAATATATATGATATATATATCTTATAATAATAAACAATACGAAATAATATATAATAATTCTTATTTTATTGCAACAAAATTATACAAATTATTAATTTTATCTTTTTCCTGAAGCATACTCTAAGGTATTAATATCGAGTATTTCTCTATACGGCTTTAACAAAGATTTTTCATATTGACATTTCCATTGTATGTTTTTATTTTCAAATATGCTTTGTATAGTATCTCCGCTTTTTATAATATCTCCGTTATCAAATATATAAGCAGCAATATTTAAAGCATGACTTATTACATCATTAACATTTAAATTATGAAAATGATACTGTATATCAGGCAGTCCTATAGCATATAATCCTAATGTATCTACTATAATATCATTAGAATTCTGTACATTAAAAAGTCTTATATTTACTCCAGAAAGCATAAATCTGAAATCTTTAGGATAGCTGTTATTAAGTATTTGATTAGGTAAAAGGAGTTTTCCGCTTTGTTCATTATATACAGCTATACAGTTATCAAACAGACTTAATGCTGTATAAAGCCAATTATTAAGCAATGCTGTTCTATCTTTATAATCTAATCCTGCAGCTAAAAAATCGCTAAGCATTATTTCGTAATTGCAGTTTTTTATAAGTTCTTTAGGTTCTTTTATATCCCACATTTGGCTATAATAATAATCGCTTATTGAAGTATAATCAAACTCCATAGCATCAGGCATAAGTATTTGAGCTGGAACTTCTTTTTCATCTTTATATTTTACTTTCAAATCATTTATTGCTATGCTGTAAATACCTTTATCTGATGATACTGTATCAATATCTTTATAAATCTTTCTGATTTTCTGCTTTAATAATTCTATATTCGGTAATTGAGGTTTTTCTTCAAATAATAGTTTGTAGAAATATACATGTGAAAAATCAGCTTCATCATGATTTATAACTTTATGATTTATATTCGGATTAACTTCTTTTTTATCTTTCATATTAAAAAACTCCTATAATAATGAATATACCAAAAATTTTTAACTTTGTCAAAATAATTTTATATTTTGTTTTTGTATATAGTGCAAATAACTATTTATACTTATATATATTAAATCAAATAAAAATATTATATTTTAATACTAAATTAATAATTAATCAAATATATAAAATGTGTTTGGTATGTTTTAAGACTATTTTTTATATTTAGATTTTTTATCTATTTCTTACATAATAATAAATATATATTTACAAGGCTTATAGTTAATATACTTTTTAATATGATAATTTTGTTTATAATTAAATAAAATATTATTAAAAAATGGATAAAAATAATATGTAAAAATATTATGTTTTTACATACTATTTTATCCATTGAAATGTTACTTTAGAAATACCAACTTATACCTGTTTTACCATTTAAAACAAATTTTGTAGAAACACCAGTAGAAGCTAAATTACCAGCTACAGTAGCACCGCCTGTTTGAATTTCTGTATACCATTCTAATTGAGGTACAGGTCTTAATGTTAATTCTCCATAAACAACATATCCAAATGTATAAAAAGGATTATTCCTTCTATAATGAAGTCTAGAATCTTCGGGATAATTTTCATAGCCTTTTTGATATATATCTTTAGCATTTATAACTGTTAAAGATAAAGCAGGTTCAAAATAGAAAATCATTTTACCGTCATCAGAAGAAGCTCTAAAACCAACAGGAAAAGCTATACCAATTCTATAAGGCTCTTTAGCATAATATTCGTCAGGGATAGAGGCTATATATCCGCCGCTTAAGGTGCCAATTGCTGAAGCCCCAGATGTACTAGTAGAAGCAGCTCCAGATCCTGTTTCTTGTGAAGGATTAAAGCCTTTAGCTGATACATCAAAGCTGTCAAATACATCATAAAGATCGCTTGCTCTTAAACCTTTATAAGTAGTTTTTAAAGCTGTATCAAATCTTACCCTAATTATAGGTTCAATTATAACATTAGGTGTATCTACTTTGAAGTACATTCTAAATTCTCCGCCAATGGATTGCTGAGTAAAACTAGCATTTGGTTTATCAATAGCTTCAATATATGCATTGCCATAATTGAAAAAAAATGTTAAATGCCCCAAGTATGGCTGATTTTGAAAATAATACTGTCCTTCAATAGCAGTAGAAACTACAATAGTACCTTCTAAATCATCTTTTCCTGCAAGTACACTTTTTATATAAGAAGTACCTCCGACACCTATAGAAATAGGAATGTTTATTTTAAAATTATCATTTAAAGCGGTAGCTGTTATACTAGGAGTATGAACCATATATGTAGGAGATTTCCAAGTAAACTCATATCCTACTCCAATACCAAACAAATCAGAATCATAACCGAATGCGGCAGAAACAGAAGGAACAAATTTATCTATTCCTTTATTATTTGCATCTTGACTAGCAGGTTCCCCAGTATTATGTAATATTATACCGCCTGATATTCTATCAGCATCTGTCAAACCAACTGCAAATCTCCAATTTCTAGTACCAGCGAGAACACCAAATCTATCAGTTCTAATTTGAAGCTGATTTGAATGTACAAGAAAATCTATCATATTTTGGGATTTAAAATATCCAAAACCTTCTATATATAAAGCACTTATTATACTTAATATTAATATTAACCTTTTCATATTTTAGACCGCCTTATCTATTTATTCCATAATAATCTTCATCAAAAGTATCTTGAAGGTCTGTTATCCAAGCAACATTAAATCTTCTAAACATCATAGTATATCCTAATTGGTCGCCATGAGGAGGTTTAGTATTATTAGGATTACTTTCTTCAGCAAATGAAACTAATGTACCATCTGGTAATTTGTCTATAGAAGAATAACAAGCAAAACTTGGCTCTAAGTATTTTGAAACAGAAGGATTCCAAGTTTTACCTTCATCATAACTAATAACAACTCTCAGCCCTTTTCTATTAACTGTTCCATTACCATCACAATTAATATGAATTAATCTATCTTTTTTATATCCATCTTTTATAGATGTTAAAACAACACCTTCAGCATCAACTCTTGTATCTTTTAATTTTCCCATTTGACTAGTTACATCCTGCCAGCTTACTCCTCTATTATTTGATTTATAGAATATTCTATCACCAGCCTGATCGGGTCTTACAGACATCAGCAGACTGCCGTCATTTAATTCTGCTATTACTTTTGGTTCATTAATTTTTTTACCTGGATTTATTACAGTTAAAACCGTCCAATTATTACCATTATCTTTTGATTGCATTACTCCTATTTTTGTAAATGCAGTCATAGTAGCTCCTCCTAATAATAATGAACACATTAAAGTACCATCTTTCATTGTTAAGCTTTTACCAGAAGCAACAAAAAACCTTGATATAGTGTTATCTTTACTTTTTAATTGCTCACCTATAGAATCTCCTATTTCTTTCCACTTACTCCAAGTTTTACCGTCATCTGTACTTTTAGACATAGCTATTCCAGAACTAGAAGCAGTTTGTTGTCCGAAACCGCCTTTTGAAGCACATAGAGCTACTAAAGAACCATCAGCACATGAAAATAGTACAGGGTCGCTATGAGATTCTGTAAGAATTGATGCTCTTTCAGGTATATGATACGGATTAGACCAAGTTTGACCGCCATCTTCGCTTCTTCTAAGAATTATATCTATTTTATCAGATCCATTTACTCCGATATCTTTTACATTTTTTCTGTTGTCGGCTAAACAAACTATAGAACCTTTTTTAGTTACAGCTATTGCTGCTATTCTATAAATTTCTCCATTACCAGATGTAAAAAGTGCCTTGCTTTGCATAAAAGCTTTTTTATGATCTTCAGGTTTTAACCACCAATCTGCTGATAGATTAGGCTTGAATTTTTCTCCTGGTCTGCAAGAAATTGACAATACTAATGCACTTACTAGTACAAAAGCTATGATTAAAATTTTTTTCATAGTATAAACTCCTCTATAAAAATAATATTTATACGACAAGCATTTAAAAGATAAATGCCAGATAGACTTTTGAGGAAACAGCAATTTAAAATATTTGATAAAAAATTAATGAAAAAACCGTATTTTTTAAAATATTTAATAAATGATGTTGAAAAAAAGATTGGAATATTGTAGTATTGTTTTCTATAAAATAGGTGATATTTACAATGAGAATAATTTACATTTTGGGTACTGTACTGTACTGTACTGTACTGTACTGTACTGTACTGTACTGTACTGTCTTATTTTAATAACTTTTCGGTAAAGATTACTAAAAAATACCATTATATTTCCATTTTATAAATTTAAGCTCAAAATGTTCACGAGAGCATTTATATTAAAGTATAATCAAATTATAACCCTTTTTCAAATTTATTTTCTATTTTTTATAAATTTTTGATATAATTTCCAAATTTATTATTAAAAATTCATATTAACATATATTTAACTTTAATTTAAAGTAAAATTTAATTTTATAAATTAGAATATTTTATATATATAATTACAATATAATTTTTATAAAATATAAGATATGTATAGGTATGTACCAGAGAGCATACTATTTATAATAATTTACTTAAGAATGAAAAAATTTCAAAAGTTTATTATAAGGTATAGCCAAAGAAAAAATTGTGAAAATTTATACTATATATGAGATTTTAAATTTTACTAAAAAAGAGAATATTAACTTAACTATAGTAGGAAGCGAAGAAATGCTTGTATACAAAATAGCTAAAAAATTTGAAGAAAATGAACTTGAAATATTCGGATTAACTTCTTTTTTATCTTTCATATTAAAAAACTCCTATATAATAAATATTACTATATTTTTTAATAAAAGCAATTTATTATTATAGAAGTTTTTTATATTATAACAAAATAAAATTATTTATTGCTTTTTTACAGGTACTAAATATGTAAAATCAAATTGTAAAGTCTGATCATATCTTATGCCTATTTCATTTTTTTCATTAAGGAATAATCCGTTATAAAAGCCTAGTCCTAAAACTATTCCATTATCAAATATAAAATCCTTCTTAATATTAAGCCCAAAATAGAAAGGTACTCTGTAAAACGGATCTCCTTCAACGCTTATAAATTTATGCTTTTTATTTATATACCAGCCTGAAACGAATATTATAGGCTCTATCTCAAAATAAGTTTTTACAGGTATTGTACCTCTCAAGAAAAGTCCGTGTCCGAATACTCCGGCTTCATTATCTCTGTCAGCTAAATTATAAGAAGCCATATAAAGTATAGATAAATAATAGCTGTTAATACCTACAGCACCTACATAGTTTTCTGTAATAGCAGGAGAACCTTCTACAAAAGGATATTCATGTCCGCCATTATGCCAATAGTGTATAGCAGCATAAGGAGTTGCTATATTATGTGCAAAGTCCATAGAATATGTAACTCCTACATCGAATCTTTCTCTATGCTTGGCATTATGCTGTATCTGCCAATTCATATATATTTCGCCTTTTCCTCCTTTAAACCATTCAAAAGATGCTCCGTATTCATAATAGCCATGAGTAAAAGGATCATTATATTTATAACTTTCAGGACCTTTTGATATTAAAGTATTATCAGGAGTAGCTCTTACAACAGGAGTCATATCCATTAAAGGGTCTCTTATAGGAGAGGGAAGATTATGCCCTCCTGTCATAGTTCCTATTCTTAAAGAAATATATTCATTAGATAATTGTGTTGTAACTACAGGAAAAACTCTTATACCTTGAGGAAATTCAAATGTAAAAGGAAAGAATACTGAAGCTCCTACTCTTAAAGTGATAAGATCATTAAATTTTATATCAAAAGCACCTTCAGTGAAATTTTCAAAGTATGTTAATGTTGTTCTTGTATCCTGCCATAAAGTGTTTTCAGCATTATAGGCATAAGAACTTGTAAATAATCTGAAATCTACAGTTACTGCTGTATATAATACCCCCCCCTTGTTTATAATTAAAAGAATAATAAAAAAACGAAATGCATGTTTCATAAGCTACGCCTTACTTTTGATAAAATATTGTATATAAGCGAATAATACATACAATACATATATTTATTATAACATAAAATTAAAATTATGATAACTATTTTATAAAAAAAATTGCGGCGGGCGGGATTTAGTATTGATGCTTATTATACAGACTTTTTTAATTGCATTATTTTTTTATAGTATATTTGTTATCTAAACAAAATTTAATAAACTCATGCATATTTGAATAATTTTTAACTTTTAAAAGTTTTTTATAGAATTCTTTTTGTTTAACTTCATTTTGCATCCATTTTGTCATTAATTTTTTATATCCTCTTTTTATTTCTTTACTTGTTTTTTTTCTAATATCAATTAATTTTGCCTTATAAAAAACATCTTCTAATTTTTTATCATTATATATCGGTACAATATATTTTCTTAAGTTTTTATTTTTAAACATATTCTTATTTATAAATTCAGATCTCTGCTCAGGAGTACAATCGTCTGTATCCATTATTATAAAAATTTTAAAATTACTGATAATTTCATTATTTTCATAATCAATTAGATTCCCATATTCTTTTATAAAATCATCATAATTATCCAATTTATGTTTTTCTAATTCATCATATAAACTAGTAATCTGTATAGATGTACCGCCATTATCTCTAGAAATAATTCTTATATTTAATTTAAGCTCAGCTTTAATGACATCACAAATATCTTTTTCTGATCCACCATGACATATTACTAATGCTTTGAGATAATTTTTATTAATAACATACATATGCTATTTCTCCAATATATCTTCAAAATTTATACCTGAAGTTATAGGAATGCCATTGTATATTCCATTTAAATATCTTTTTCTAAAATTAATATTAGGGTGTTCTTTTTCATAATTTTTTATAGGAATTAGTACTTTATTGCCAATACTATCTATATTAAATACATAGATAGAGCTTTTATCTATATCAGATTCTAAAATAGTTGTATTATGAGTTGTAATAAAAAACTGACCATTTATATTATTAAATAGAGAAATTAATATCTCTGAAGTTAATAAATCATGAATACCACTATCTAGTTCATCTACAGCTACTACTCTATATATTTGTTCATCTAAAGAAGCTAGTAAAAATGGGAATAATGTTAATAATTTTTGTGTACCATTTGATTCTAAATCAAAATTTACATCTATCATTTTTCCATATACTCTTTTTTTAAAAAATAAATTATATAATATTTTATCTTCCTTATTTTTTTTCTTATAAAATACTTTTTTTACATCGCTATAAATAGAAGTAAAAAAATCATTCAATATTTCTTCAGTGAATTTTAGTTTATATTCATCATTTTTCTTTATAATTCCTTTATCCATATTCACAACTACATCTTTTAATGATGATATTTTACCTACCTTTATATTCTTATTTTTTTCAAGATGAATTGACATAGATAAAAAATATTCTATAACATCAAAAATATTTTTTTTAATGTTATCATATATATATTGTTTTGTTTTATCATTTCTTTCAAATAATAATATTGATAAAAATGAATGTTTACCCCAAAATTTATCAATTAAATCTTTTATTTCACTATAATATTTTTCTTTAAATAAAGATTTATTGATATATTTTTTTTTACTATCTATTTCAAAATAAACTGTTTTATTTCTAGTTAATGTATATTCTAATTTTTCTTTTACTATGTTTTTATTGTCTGTTTCTATGTAATATACCCCATTTCTATATTTTTTTGTATCTTTATCCTTTAATGTGAATCCAAATTCTAAAACCATATTACTTTTTGAATTAATTGTTTTTGAATCATTAATAATATAATCTGTACTTTTAAATATATCTTTTATAATATCTAAATTATTTTTATTATCTAAATTTTCATTTATCAATTTATTAATTTTATCATAATGTATTTTTGTATTTAATGTTTCAAATAAAGTAAAAAATGAATTTATAAAATTAGTTTTGCCAGCTCCGTTTTCCCCGTAAATTATAATCATTTTTTTAGGATTATTTTTTGATGATGTTAAATCTACTTCAAAGTCAACTAATGATTTATAATTTTTAAGTTTTACATAAGTAAACATCGTATTTTATCCTTTATTTTTTTAATTTTTATTACATTTTATCATAAATTTTGCAAAAATCAACTTTAAATATTAATTGTACTTTACAATAACATATTTTATATTATAATTGATTTATTATTTTTAAAAAAGATTTGGGAGCTTTATAATGATAAAAAGAGCATTAATATCTGTATTCTATAAAGACAAAATATTAAACTTTGCTAAGTTTTTAATTTCAAAGAATGTTGAAATAGTTTCTACAGGAGGAACTTATAAATATTTAAAAGAAAATAATATACCTGTTATTGAGGTTGCTGAAATTACAGGAGCTAAAGAAATGCTTGACGGCAGAGTAAAAACTTTAGACCCTAAAATACATGGAGCGATTCTAGCTATAAGGGATAATCCCATTCATATGGAAACTATTAAAGAGAGAGGAATAACTCCTATAGATATGGTAATAGTTAATCTTTATCCTTTCTTTGAAAAAGTACAAGATGATAATTTGAAATTTGAAGAAAAAATTGAGTTTATAGATATAGGAGGACCTACAATGCTTCGTTCTGCTGCTAAGTCTTTTAAAGATGTTGTTGTTATAAGCGATGTTAAAGATTATGATTTAGTAAAAAATGAAATGGAAAAAGGAGAAGTAAGTTTTGAAACAAAAAAATATTTAGCTTCTAAAGTATTCAATTTAATTTCTGCTTATGATGCTGCAGTGTCTGAGTTTATGTTTAATTCTTTGGAAAGCAAAGAAGATAAGAAACTTAATTATTTGAATATGTCTTATGCTTTAAAAGAAGAATTAAGATACGGAGAAAATCCTCATCAAAAAGCAAGCTATTATGTTTCTGCTATAGATAAAGGTTCTATGAAAGATTTTGAGCAGCTAAATGGAAAAGAACTTTCATTTAATAATATCAGAGATATGGATATAGCTTTGAAAATAGTATTAGAGTTTGATGATAGTAAAAATGAGTATGCATGTTCTGCAATAAAGCATTCTACTCCTTGCGGTGCTGCTTTAGGTTCTAATGTTTTGGAAGCTTATAATAAAACCTATAATTGCGATTCTACTTCTATATTCGGCGGAATAGTGGCATTTAACAGTGTAGTAGATGAGGCGGCTTCAAAAGAACTTATTAAAATATTTTTAGAAATTGTTATTGCTAAAGACTTTACTCCTCAGGCTTTGGAGATATTAAAAACTAAAAAGAATTTAAGAGTAATAAAATATAAAACTAATACTAATGATAAAATTAATCTTGTTAAAGTTGATGGCGGATTGCTTGTTCAAGATGAGGATAATACTTTAATAGAAGATTATAAAGTTGTAACAGAGAAAAAGCCTACTGAAGAAGAGATGAAAAATTTAATATTCGGAATGAAAGTTGTAAAATATGCTAAATCAAATGCTATAGCGGTAATAAAAGATTTTATGGCTAAAGGTATAGGAAGCGGGCAGACTAATAGAATTTGGGCTTGCGAAGATGCTTTAGAGCGTGCAGGCGACGGTATTGTAATGGCATCTGATGCTTTCTTCCCATTTAGAGATGTTGTTGATGCATGTGCTAAGTACAATATTAAGGCTATAATACAGCCCGGAGGTTCTATGAGAGATCAGGAATCAATAGATGCCTGCAATGAACATGGTATTGCTATGATATTTACAGGTATAAGGCATTTTAAACATTAGTAATTTTTTTCTAAATTAATGTTTTCTTTATAAAAATATTTTAGCGAAGTTAATTTTTTTATCAGCTTCGCTTTTTATATTTAAATTTTTTAATAAATATATTTTCATTTGAATGAGTTTTTTATTAATTAAAATATATTTATGAATAAAATATAATTTATTTTAAATATGATGAAAGCTGAAAATATCCTGCATGAGTAAGATTATTAATATTTGTAAATCCTAATTTATACATACGCATACAGGCTGTACTAGAACGATTTCCGCTTGCACAATAAACTATATACTCTTTATTTTTATCTAATTCTGACATTTTTTCATTGAATTTAGAATCATCTAAAGGAATATTTATACTGTCTTTTATATATCCGCTTTGCTGAACTTCCATATAGCTTCTTACATCTATTAATCCTATATTTTTACTATTTTTATAAATTGAAACAGCGTCATTTACATTTATGTTTTTAAATTTTCCTCTGCTCATTATATTAAATATAATTTTTCTTGCAGCACTAAGTATTATAAAAGTTAATATAAGCCCTATTATTAAAGTTAATTTATTATTCATTTAATATATACCCTCTATATGTATATAAATATTATAGCATATAGAAAAGTAAATTTCAATTAATTTATTTAAATATTTTATATATTATAAAAATCATCTAAATTATAAGCATCACTCCAAAATCTGTATTCCCAAATAAAAGCGATGTCAAAAACAGATATCATTTTCGCTTTCACGCTATCAGATGCATTATTGTATAAGTTATCAATAATATTAATCATATTTTCAGCTGCATTTGAAAACTCTTCATCAGCATAAGTATCAATCCATTTTCTATACGGATTATTTTTAATCTCCGCATTTTCTTTTATGTGTTTACCTAATTCATTGTATATCCAAAAGCAAGGAAGTATAGAAGCAGCAGCAGTTTCAAAAGCTTCAGTATGAGCGGTATTAATAAGAAAACTTGTATATCCTAAATTAGCAGCTGTAATTTTATTCGTACTTTCAAATTGAAAAGTATCTCTAAAATATTTATGCACAATTTCTTCTTCTACTATATAAGAATTAACAGATGATTTTAGAAAAGCTAATGCATAATCTGTATTTTCTGTTTTTGAAGAAATTACAGCAAGAGTTTTAGAATAGTATTTTAAATATATACTGTCTTGTTCTATATAATATGCAAATTTTTTCTTGTCTAGGCTTCCATTCATAAGCTCTTTATTAAAAGGCATATCAATTATTTTTTTATATATGCTGTCATTCTTTTTCCAAACTATTTCTGAAAATTTCATTTTACTCTCCTTTTATTTTTTATATTATTCTTCTAAATAAGCATAATTAAATTTATATCTTCCCAAAGGCTCATCAATATAATTTTTTAATTTAGGATTAACTATTAAAAAATCTGTTCTGTATATTAATGGTATAATAGGAACTTCATCAAATATTATTGATTCAGCTTCTTTTAAAGCCTCAATTCTTTTTTGTGCATTTGCTGAAACAGATGCATATTCTATTAAATAGTCATATCTGGCATTAGAAAATCCTCCGTAATTTATATCACTATAGCTAGTCATAATTTGAAGCATAGTAAGAGGATCATTATAATCGCCAGTCCAGCTTGTTCTTGCCATTTGATAATTTCCAGATTCTCTAAAGGGCAAAGTAATTTTTGATTCTTCTGTTCTTACAATAATATTTATATTAAGAGTATTTTTCCACATCTCCTGAATAGCTTCCAAAACTGTAGTATAAAAGCCCGATGATACTTTTACTTCTAATATTGGAAAATTATCGCCGTTAGGATATCCTGCATCCTGCAATAATTTTTTTGCTTCTTCTATATTACTGCTATAATTGTTTGCTATTATATAATTGCTGCTTTCTTCTCTGAAAGATTTTTCAAGTCCTTTTACTGCAGGCGGTACAAATGCCTCTGCTGCTATTAATTTTCCGTATCCTATATTTGATGCTATATAATTTCTGTCTATGGCAAGTGATAATGCTTTTCTTACTCTTTTATCTGATAATGCTTTATCTTTTGTATTTAAATCTAAATAGTAAACTCCTATAATATCGCTTACAGCCATTAAATTATCTTTTATTAAATTTTCTATCTCACCGATAGGAGGGGCATTGATAGAAAAATCTACATCTCCTGTTCTAACTGCATTTAGAGATATATATTCATCAGCTATTAAAACAAAATTAATTTTTTTAGCCGATTGATTAGTATAATTCCAATAATTAGTATTGATTTCAAATACAAGTAATTCTTCAGGCTTTCTTTCAGTCATTATATAAGCACCGTTTCCAATATAATATTCAGGCTTCCAAGTCCAATCATCTGCATATTTTTCTATTATATCTTTTCTCACAGGCATATAAACTCCTCCTGAAGCTAGTATATCAGTGAAGTATAAAGCAGGTGCTTCAAGCTCTATTACAAGAGTATTTTCATCTATTGCTTTTACTCCAAGATTTTCTACAGGCTGTTTTCCTCTTATTATGTCTTTGGCATTTTTTATATATTCCATTAAATAGCTTAAAGGAGAGGCAGTTTTAGGGTCAGCTGCTCTTCTATAAGAATAAACAAAATCATCAGCTGTAACTTTTTTTCCATCGCTCCATTTAGCATTATCTCTTAAATGAAATATGTATGTAAGACCGTCTTCGCTTATTTCCCATTTTTCTGCAGTTCCTTCTATAATGTTGCCGTTTGTATCTTTATTTAGAAGTCCCTCAAAAGCATGATTTATATAAATATATCCGTAAGTTTCATCATTTAAAGCGGGGTCTATACTATTAAGTTCATATCCAAGATTAACAGTAATTTCATCTTGTATATTTATATTTTTTCTCTGCTCTTTTTTGCAGGATATAAATAATAAAAATAATAGAATAATAAATTTTAGTTTTGAAGTCATAAAAAGCTCCTTTAATTAAAAATAAAAATAGAGATTTTTATAACGCCGTTTGTCTTGTTTTATCAGAAATATATAGACTTTATTTTATTTGTTTTCATTAAAAAAATAATTTAATAAAACAAGACCAACTTTAGAAAAGGTCTCATTTTATTAAAATAATAAAAGAGATGATTCCCTACGCTGGCATTACCCAAACAGGTTATAAGGGTCGAAGTTTTTATGAACTTCCTCTCAGCCTTTTCAAGCTCCCCGATTTTTAGAAATGATACAATATATCTATTTTTTTAGCAATAATATTATTAATATTTATTGAAATAAATACAATAAATATTTTAATATAGCCTAATCTTTATATATCTGCAAGCTATGAATAATCTGTTTTATGCAGTATGCAGTTAATTAAATTATTAGATACTTTCCAATTATCTAAACTCTGCTTAAAACTGTAAGCTCCACTAAACATATTCTCCATATTTTTAACATTAGATACATCCCACTTATCCAAAGGCTGATTAAAACTGTAAGCTCTGCAAAACATATGGCTCATATCTTTAACATTAGAAACATCCCAATTGTTAAGAGGCTGGTTAAAACTTTCAGCACCAGAAAACATAGCAAACATATTTTCTACTTTAGATACATTCCAGTTATTTATATTTTGATTAAAACTTTCAGCATTTTCAAACATACATCCCATTTCTTCTACTTTAGCAGTATTCCAGCTATTCAAAGGTTGATTGAAATTAGTACAATCTGTAAACATGTTTTCCATACTTTTTACATTAGAAGTATCCCAGCTGTTAATATCATTGTCAAATTTTTCAGCCCCATAAAACATATAGCTCATATTTTCAACATTAGAAACATTCCATTTATCTAAAGGCTGATTAAAACTTTCAGCATAATTAAATATACCTTCCATATCTTTTACTTTGGAAACATCCCAATTATTAATATCCTGATTAAAACTGCTAGCACTAAAAAATATATACCTCATATTTTCAACATTAGAAACATTCCATTTATCTAAAGGCTGATTAAAACTTTCAGCACAATTAAACATGCATTCCATATCTTTTACTTTGGAAACATCCCAATTATTAATATTATGATTAAAACTTTTATTGAAATCAAACATGAAACCCATATCTATAACATTTGAAGTGTCCCAAGTTTCTATACCTGAAAAATCTTTTCTATTACTTCCTATAAATAAATTACCCATATTAGTAATCAAACTTGTATCAATACTTCCGAGATTAATATTCTCATCTCTTA
>NZ_CAJTQJ010000033.1 GCF_910578695.1 uncultured Brachyspira sp. | reverse complement strand
AATCATTTAAAACATTAAAATATTTCTTAATCATAAGTATATTTTACAGTGAAAATATAAAAAGTAAAGAAAAAAAATTAATAAAACTGGATATTATATTTGAAATATTGCAGTTAATATTTTAAATATTTATAAGAAATTTGGATTAATAATTTAAATTAAGTGAAAAAATAATTAATGATTAAGAAAATAATCAAGTATTTTATTAATATTTTTAATAAAGAATTAAATAGTTTTAATTCATACCAATATTATATTTTATAAAATTAATAAAACAATTTATACAAAGTCTAAAACCTTAGAAATTTATACTTTATATTTATATCATTTTCTTTTGTACTGCATCAGTATAAAATTCATATTCATAGATATATTTATAATTTTAGAAAATATTATTGTTGTATAATTTTAATATATAATGTATAATCGCAATATATAAATAGTAAATTTATTGTATATTTAATATCTGATAAATTGCAATAAAATAAACATAAAGGATTAATTATGACTAAAATAATTTCAAAAGAAGAAGCTTGCTCTTTAATTAAAGATGGTTCTAGAGTAATGTTTGGAGGATTTTTAGCATGCGGTTCTGCTATTAGTATAATAGATTTACTAGCAACACAAAATGTGAAAAATCTTACTTTAATAACTAATGATACCGCTTTTCCAGATAAAGGCTGCGGCAAATTAATTGTTAATAAACAGGTATCTAAAGTAATAGCATCTCATATCGGTACAAATCCTGAAACAGGAAAGCAAATGAATAATAAAGAAATTGATGTTACTTTAATGCCTCAGGGAAGTTTGGCTGAATGTATAAGAGCTGCAGGAGCAGGACTTGGAGGTATTTTAACTCCTACAGGACTTGGCACTATAGTAGAAGAAAATAAACAGATAGTAAAAGTAAAAGGTAAGGATTATATACTTGAAGAAGCTATACATGGAGATATAGCAGTTATTTATGCTGATTATGCTGATAAATATGGTAATTTAGCTTATAATGGCACTACCAGAAACTTTAACCCTCTTATGGCTATGGCTTGCGATATCACTATAGTAGAAGTAAAAGAAATGATAGACGGAAGTTTGGATCCTAACAATATAATAGTTCCGTCTATATTTGTAGATTATATAGTTAAAGCCTAATAATTTTAAGGAGTATTAAAATGGCAGAATTAAGCAAAGAAAAAGTTAGAGAAATTATAGCTAGAAGAGTAGCTCAGGAATTAAAAGACGGCGATGTTGTTAATTTAGGTATAGGATTGCCTACCGAAGTTGTAAATTACATACCTGACAATATTAATGTGATACTGCAGTCAGAAAACGGTATGTTAGGTTTAGGACCTGCACCTGAAAAAGGAAAAGAAAACCCAAATATCACTAATGCGGGCGGCGGACTAGTTACTGTAAAAGACGGCGGTGTATTTTTTGACAGTGCTATGTCTTTCACTGTAATAAGAGGCGGACATGTTAATGTTACTGTACTTGGAGCTTTGGAAGTTGATGAAAAAGGAAATTTAGCTAATTGGATGGTTCCCGGAAAAATGGTTCCAGGTATGGGCGGAGCTATGGACTTAGTTGTAGGTTCAAAACTAGTTATAGTTGCTATGGAGCATACTGCTAAGGGAAGCAAAAAAATACTTAAAAACTGCTCTCTTCCTTTGACTGCTAAAAATCAAGTAAATATGATTATTACAGAAAAAGGAGTTATGCATATAACTGATAAAGGAATAGAATTAATTGAAATATTTTCTACTTCCAGTGTAGAAGATATTCAGGCTAATACTGAAGCTCAGTTAATAATATCAGACAATTTAAAAAAAGTTGAAGTTTTATAATAATTAGGAGGTTATTTATGTCTAAAAAAAGAAGAGGTGTTTTGGAAAGCATAGCACATGGCTCTACGCAAATTATGCAGAAATATTTACCAGATGCATATATTTTTGCTGCAGTGCTTACTTTTATTGTATTTATTGCGGTAATGATTGTAACAAAACAGTCATTTATCACTGCTTGTAAGCATTGGGGAAACGGAGTTTGGTCGCTTCTGGATTTTAGTATGCAGATGGTATTGGTGCTTGTAACAGGGCATGTACTTGCATTAGCTCCGCCTTTTAGAAAATTACTTGATGTATTATCAGATATACCAAAAACAGCTACTCAAGGTATAATACTTGTTACTATAATATCTTATATTGCTAATATATTAAATTGGGGATTCGGACTTGTAATTGGTGCTATATTCGCTAAAGAAATAGCTAAAAAAATTAAAAATATAGATTATAGACTTTTAATAGCTTCTGCATATTCAGGATTCGTATTATGGCATGCAGGATTTTCAGGCTCTATTCCATTAACATTAGCGGGGGGGGATTTAAAAGCTACAGGAGGTTCTTTAGCTGAAGCTGTTCCTACAAGTCAGACTTTATTTTCAGGATATAACTTATTTATAGTGCTTGTAACTTTAATAGTGCTTCCAATAATAAATGCTTTAATGCATCCGAAAGATGAGGCTGATATTATCAGTGTAGACCCTAATTTATTACAAGATTTTGAAGTAAAAAAAATTACTAAAGAAGATTTTGCTAAAATGACTCCTGCAGAAAAATTAGAAAACAGCATTATTGTAAATTTATTAATGTTTATAATAGGTTTCGTATATATTATAATTTATTTTACATCTTCAGGAAAAGTGGATTTGAATTTAAATATTGTTAACTTAATATTTTTAATGCTTGGAATAATTTTACATAAAACTCCAAGAAGCTTAATAAATGCATTCCAAGAAGCAACTAAAGGTGCAAGCGGTATAGTTTTGCAGTTTCCTTTATATGCCGGTATAATGGGGCTTATGAAAGGCGTATCAGCTCAAACAGGAACTTCGCTTGCTATAGAATTAAGCAATGTATTTGTAAACATATCAAATAAAACAACATTCCCATTATTTACTTTCTTAAGCGGCGGTATAGTTAATTTCTTTGTTCCTTCAGGCGGAGGACAATGGGCAGTTCAAGGTCCTATTATGATGCCTGCAGCAGCTAAAATCGGTGTTGATCCTGCTAAGGCAGCAATGGCAATCGCTTATGGAGATAGCTGGACAAATATGATTCAGCCTTTCTGGGCTTTGCCTGCTCTCGGAATAGCAAAATTAGGTGCAAGAGATATTATGGGATATACTTTAATAGTTCTTGTTGTAGTCGGCATTATTATTACAGCAGGACTGTTAATACCATTTCCATCTTAATTTAAGAACAATTTAAATTAAATGCATAAAATTAGGGCAGGATTAATTTCTGCCCTTTTATTTTTTATAATAAATAAATCAATAGATAATAAAATGAATAAAAATATAATAAAATTACCGCAGTCTGTAGCTAACCGCATAGCAGCAGGAGAAGTAATAGAAAGACCAGCATCTATGCTTAAAGAGTTATTAGAAAATGCAATAGATTCTGAGGCTTCTGATATTGATGTGTCTGTAGAAGAAGCAGGAATCAAATCTATGATAGTAGAAGATAATGGAAATGGAATTAGATTTAATGAACTTCCTCTAGCTATAACTCATCATGCTACAAGCAAAATACATTCTATAGAAGATTTAGATTCAATATATACGCTTGGATTTAGGGGCGAAGCATTAGCATCAATATCAGATGTTTCTAATTTAGAAATAATTTCAAAGAGCATAGAAGAAAGCAATGGAGGAAAAATTATAGCTGAAGGCGGTAAAATAATAGAACATAAACCAGCTGCCGCTTCTCAGGGTACAAAAATAATAGCTAGAAATTTGTTTTTTAATATACCTGCCAGATATAAATTCTTAAAAAATACTTCAAGAGAATTTTTTTTAGTTAAAGAAGTTTTTGATACTGAGGCTTTAGTACAGCCGAAAATCTCTATGAAATTAAAAAATAATGGAAAACCTATCAGCTCATATATCAAAGTTAATACTATAAAAGAAAGAATTGAAAATTTTTTATCTGACAGCAATGTATTTAGAAATTTAGTAGAAATTGAAATAGAAAAATATGAAACATCAATTTACGGTTTATTTTCAAATTCTAAAATAAGCCAATCTATGAGAAAAAATAATTTTATATTCTTAAATAACAGACCTATAGAAAATAGAGTTATTTCCTATGCCATAAAAAATGCATATTCAAATGCAATACCTAAAGATAGATATCCTTTCTTCTTCTTGTATATAAATATTGACAGCAGTAAAATAGATGTTAATGTTCACCCTAGTAAAAAAGAAGTAAGAATAAAAAATGAAAGAGATATTTCGGGAATGATTTATAATGCTGTAGTAAATAATATAAACTCAGTGAATACTTTTAGTTCTGTTAATATAGAAATAGATATTGATAAAGATATTACTCCTAATTTTCCTATACAAAATAATAATTATATTGATAATAAAAATTCAAATTATAATAGTTATAAAATTTCAGAAAATCATCAAAATGATATAAATGATTCATTTGAAGAAAAAAGCTGTCAGTATACAGACTCATCAAATAATAATAATTTTAATTATGAAAGCATTAATAATATAACAAAAGAAAATAGTTATAATAATATAGAGTTCGGAGAGTATACAAGAGCCATAGGACAGGCATTTTCATCATACATAATAGCCGAACGCGGTAATGAAATGTATATAATAGATCAGCATGCCGCTTATGAAAGACTTAATTATGAAAGAATATACAAAACTCTTATATCAAAAAAAATAGAATATGAAAAACTTCTTATACCTTGCGAAATTGAGTATAGAGATTATGAGATAGATATTTTAAATGAGGCAAAAGAATCTATAGAATCAATAGGGATAAAATTTGAAGTTAATTCAAAACATAGTATTATCATAGAAGATATACCAATATACATACCAAGAAATCAAAAAATTGAAAAAATAATAAAAGATATTTTTGATATATATATTTCAAAAGGCGACAATAATAATTTAGAAAAAGTAATAAAGCATACCTGCTCTACTATATCATGCAAATATTCTCCAAAGGCTGGAGATAAACTTTCAATAGGAGATATGCAGAAATTATTAGATTTGCTTGAAGAAGAAAATATACTTACAAACTGCCCTCATGGAAGACCTTTTGTATTAAGGCTTTCAAAAGAATATTTGGATAAAAAATTCTTTAGATAATGCAGTTTTTTATTTATCTGTCATTATTTTACTATTGTTAATAAAAATTATAAATAATATCTTAATATAAAGAATAAAAATAGCTTTAATTGACAGAAAATAATTATTATAATATAATTATATGCAATAAGCACTATAGGGGTATATATGAAAAAAGTATTTATTATATTATTTTTGTTTAATATTCTTTTATATTCTAAAACTTTAGATGAATCGCTTATTTCTGCTGTAGAAAATAATGATATAGAAAAAGTTAAATTATATTTGGATAAAGGTGCAAATCCCAATACATTAGATTTTGATGATGATAGAACTCTCTTAATGGCTGCTTCTATAGAAAGATATGATGATATTGTAAAATTACTTATAGAAAATGGTGCTGATGTAAATACTAAAGATAAAATAGGTGCTACAGCATTAATGTATACTGCTGGAAATACAAATTATGAAATGGTTAAATTTTTATTAGAAAATGGCGCCGATGTAAAAATTAAAGATAATACAGGAAAAACAGTATTATATTATAGTATTAAGCATAATAGTTTTATACAAGAAAATGCTATAAAAATACTTAATTTATTGATAAAATACGGTGCTGATGTAAATACTAAAGATAATTACAGAGAATCTCTTCTTAGCATATCTTATGCAGATTCATCATACTGGAAACGAAATAAAGAAATATTTAAAGTATTAGTAGAAAATGGTTTTGACTTAGAAACAAGAATAGAAAATGGAAGTTATAATGATTGCAGTTGCGATTATGATTATAATTATGGTTATAATTATGATGATGATTATTATGATTATACTCCTTTAATGATAGCTGCTTCAAGAAATGACTATGATATGGTTAAATTTTTGGTTGAAAAAGGAGCTGATGTAAATGCCAAAACCCATTATGAATCTGAATATAGCAGAGTAGTAACTCCTCTATTATTGTCATTAGATAGACATCATTATGAATCCGGCACTGCTGAATTTTTAATAAATAATGGCGCCGATATAAATGTAAGAGATGATAATGGAAATACGCCTTTAATATATGCCGCAGAAACTCATAATACAAAAGTGATAGAACTTCTAATACAAAAAAATGCAGATATAAATGCTGTTAATAATGACGGAAGTACTGCCTTAATGCTTGCTGTAAATAATTTAGAAACAGTAAAATTATTAGCGGAAAAAGGTGCTGATGTAAACTTTCAAGCATCTGGAAGTACTGCTTTAATATCAGCATGTAAGTATAGAAATAGAAATATAGATGTGATAAAATATTTAGTTTCAAAAAAAGCCGATATAAATGCACAAGATGATGAAGGATACACTGCTTTAAATAAAACTCTTGATAGTATGGGTGAAAGGCTTTTAGGTATAAGAGACTTTGAAATAGCTAATTTTTTAATAGAGCAAGGAGCAGATGTAAACATAAAGAATGAAGGATTGTACACTCCTTTGATATATCTTGGTATGAGCGAAGGTAATTTTAATAATAAAAATTTTCAAGAAAAGCGTATAAAATTAGCTGAATTATTATTAGAAAAAGGTGCTGATATAAATGCACAAGATTACAATGGATACACTTCTTTAATTTGGGCTTGTTCAACATCAGGATCAAGGTTTGCTGAACCATTTGTTAAATTTCTAGTAGAAAAAGGAGCTGATGTAAATATTAAAAATGACTATGGTGAAACTGCTTTAAATCAAGCAGAAATACTTAAACTTAGAGGGATTACAGGTATTCTAAAAAAAGCTCAAAGAAATAGAAACTAAATTTTTATGATTAAACTTGTAAATGGCAGGATCTAACTAACAAACAAGTTTTTTATTGGTAATAATAAAGATAAACAAGCAGCTTATAAATTAAATTATAAAAATTATGAGCGTCTGACATTCATAGAATGGCAGAGTATCAAAGCCCATAATTTTTATTATTAACAATAAAAAGTTTATCGCTAGCAATAACAAAAATCTAAAAGAATAATATTTATATAATTTTTGATTCTGCACTAAAAAATATTTTAATTTTTTAATAAAAATTTGTAATTGAAAAAAAAAATTTTATATGATATTATATGAAAATGTATTATTGGAGTAATATATTATGAGAAAAAGTAAAAAGAACCCATTTCAAAGCGAGATTGAAAGAAAATTTGGAAGCAGCGGATTTGAACTTAATTCTTTTTTATTAGGAAATAAAAAAATGAAAGTTACTAAAGAAGAAATAGAAGAATTATATGATATAAGTTTGGATCAATTTTCATATTTTGCACAGGTGGCAGGATATAAAGTACTTGCTGACAGAGAATCTCTTATTATATTTAAATGATAGATATGAATAATAAAAACAATTTCAATGTACTGCTTCTTAATGATTTATGTGCATACGGTAAAGCATCTTTAACGATTAATATACCTATCCTATCATATTTAGGCATAAAAGTATCTCCTCTTGTGAGCACTATATTATCTAATCATACTGCTTTTGATTCTTTTTATGCTTTTGATTTAACTGAACCGCTTGAAAAGATAGTAGAAGAATTGAAAATAAGAAATCCTAAATTTGATGCTTTTTATTTAGGCTGGATATCATCAGAAAAACAGTCTTTAATTGTAAAGGATATAATAAAACATTTTGATGTAAATATAATTCTAATAGACCCTATACTTGGAGATAATGGAAAGCTTTACCCCTCTATGTCTGATAAACATGTAAACTCTATGAAAGAAATGATAAAATATGCTGATATAGTTACTCCGAATATAACAGAGCTTGCAATATTATTAGATAAAGATCCGTCTATAGAATATAAAGAAGAAGAAGCCCGCAATATGGCTGAAGAGCTTTCAAAAATGGGACCTAAAGCAGTAATAGTTACAAGTGTCATTAAAGATAAAGATATAGGATGCTTATACTATCAAAATGATAATACAGCATCAATCTATTATCCTAAAATAGATATAAGCATACCGGGAACAGGAGATGCTTTTAGTTCTTCTCTTTTAGGATATATATTGAAAGGAGACAGCATAGAAAATGCATTAAAAAAATCTGCTGAATTTATATATAATTCAGTTAAAGAATCCATTAAATATAATGATGATATAGTTTACGGCATATCCATAGAAAACAGACTTCATTTACTTTGATTTATATTATTTATATTCTAATATCTCATTTTGTAAATATTCAATTTCTTCGGCTATCATTTTTCTGGCATTAAAATCTTTTCCCCATACTGCTTTATTAAGTGCAGCTTCATAATTACTCAATGCTTCTTTAAGTAAAGTTTTTGTATTTTTATCTATATATTTTTCTGCCCTAGCTTTATATATTCTTCCTAGAAGTTCATAACCGCTGTAATCATCAGGAATTAATGCTAAATAATTTAATGCATAAGTTTCAGCATTCATATCATTTTTTAAATTGTTTAAATAAATTTCTGCAAGCTTGTAATTGGCAGCAGCATAATTTTTATTTATCTTAAGAACCTTCTCATAATCATTTAATGCAGATTTTGTATTGCCCATAATTTCATTAATAGAGCCTCTTTGATACAGATAATTTAAATTACTGTCATCAATAGATAAAGCATTATTAATCGTATTCATAGCATTATTATAATTACCAATCTTTGTATAAAGTTTTGAAACGGCATAAAGCGTATCTGCATTATTAATATTTTTATTTAATAACTTTGAAATCTCATCAGATGAAATATTATTATTTTCTAAATTAATATAATTTTCTGCTATATATATAGGATTAACAGTAATATATTTAGAAGCTCTATCATAGCAGGAAATAGAATAATCATATAAATATGCTTTATTATACCCTCTTCCTAATAATAAATCTTTCCCTCCATTTATATTAATATAATCAGTAATATTATTAATTATATTAAATCCTTCTAAATTATATTCTCTAATATACGCTTCAGCTAATTTTATTCTATTTTCTATATAGGCAGGAGAAATTCTCAAAATTTCTTTCATAGTAGATGATAAACTAATATAAGCATTTATATTATCATAATAACCTATAGAACTTAAATATGAATTCACATCCATTTCATTTTTAATAGCAATAGCATCATAATTATTTCTATTTCTTTCAAAAGCTAAAGAAACAGTTTTATACGCTTCTTCATATTTTTTATTCTTATATAGATAAGCAGAATAAAGTCCGTAAACTGTTGATTCTATTTGCTTTATATATGCAACATCATAATTTTTATTTCTCAATTCAGATATATAAGATAAAGCCTCATCAAATTGATTAAATTTCATAAACTCAAATATTCTGTCAGTAACCAAATTTAAATGCAGTTTTAATTCCTCTTCCCAATACTCAGTTGCTGTTATATCTATAGCATCTCTCTCTTTTTGATAAGCTGATGTATCATTGTCAGAAGCCCTAATATTCAATAATCTTCTAAGCAGAAAAACATTATTAATACTTATAATATCGGCATTAAAAGCCTCTTTCAATATATCTATAGCTTTATCTATAGAACCTAAATTATAATAAGCATCAGCAATATACCCTATTCTAATCTGTTCTTCATTTCCATCAAATCTGTATCTGGAAAGCATCTGCATCAAATTAACATAATAGTTTTTCTGATTAAACTCTGCTGCCTTATCCAATATTTTATTGCATTCTATACTATTTAATAATTTAGAAACCTCATCTTTATATAATTCTGCACTTTTAAGTAATTTAGAAGCCTCATCATATTTCTTTTGTCTTATCAAACTTTTACTATAATCAATCTTATTCTCATCAGAAATATTATATAAATTAATAATCTGCGATATTATTTTATCAGGATAATAAATATATCCTGCATTATAAAGCATAGAGGCAAATGTTTCATATAATCTTGGTTTATTGTATGTATATTCTAATCCTTTTTCTAATATTTTTATAGCCTCAGTTTCATTTTTCTCATAAAGATATATTTGTGCCAATATAGCATAAGCCTCATCAAAATCTTTCACAGATTCAATAAACTTTATTAATATATTTTTAGAGTTATTATAATCTTCCAAAGCAAAATAAGTTTTAGCTGTAGCTACTGTTATTTCAGGATAGTCCAAAGAATATGAAGATATATTCTGTAATATACTCATAGCATTATTATAATCTTTCTGCTGGAAACTTTTATTCCATATTTCAATTTCTCTTTTTACTGAAGCATTGCTTATCTTACTTTGAATTCTAATTTTATCATCATTATTTACATATCTAACTTTTTTATAGCTATTAAGAGCTTCATCATACTGCTTATTTAGTAAATTCAAATCTCCAAATCCCTCATTAGCATAAGATATATCTTTTTTCAAACATTCCTTAAAATAATAATCAGCACTTTTTACATCTGCGTTTTTTAAAGATGAATTGCCTGCCAAAAAAAGCCAATAAGGATTATCAGTCATTTTATAAGCTGTAATACATACTTTTAAGGTTTCTTCATATTCATTAATAGTATTAAAAAAATCAAATATAAGTCTGTAAACTTTATCCTGATTCTCTTCATCTACATATAATGATAAAATTTTATTAAAATCTAAAGAAGCATAATATAAATCTGCCCTTCTAAAATATGAAAGCCCTCTCAAATAATATATTTCATAATAATTCATATAATTAGTTTCAATAGAATTACATAAATTTACAGCATTAAAAAAATTACCGTCATCTATAAATTTTCTAACCTTATCCAATTCTTTATTTAAATTGTACTGACTATTAGCATCTATAGTAATTTTATTCGTATTTACTGATATGCTTTCTAAAGTAATATTAATATTTCTGTCATTCATAGGAGTATGATATTGTAAAATATCTCTTGAATATGCCGAAATATATACAAAGAAAATTACAAATAAAATTTTATTTATTTTCATAACAAGTCCTTATTTATTACTAAATTATATCGGAATTGGATTTGTTATATTTTAATTATGCGGATAAAAAATGAAAGAAATTATTATACTGATATCAAATGCTAATGATATAAAAAATAAATCTAATCAATTTATGTTTAATATGACAGACTATTTATATAAATCTGGAATAAAAGTTACAGTATTTTCTAAATCATTTCCTAAAAATTTCCCAGCCTATATAACAAGAAAACATCTGTCATCATTATTTTTCAATAAAGAAGCAAAAAATATAGCAAAATTAGCTGAAAATGCTGATGTCGTTATGGCTGTAGATTTTCCTATGAATATAATAGCCTCTATAACTAAAAATATTCTAATAAAAAAAAGAATAAATAAATTGCCTTTAATTGTATGGTATGCACTTAATTTTCAAAATCATTTATATTTTGAAGAAAGCAAATATAATAAAACTAAATTAACAGATAAAAGACTTATTAAATTAGATTATGAACATACCTGTAATATAGATATGATAATATGCGGTAGTATTAAAATAAAGGAAAGACTATTGTATTTACATAATGATATAAAAAATATCAATGTGATACAGCCCTATTTTTCTCCTTATATATTTATACATAACGGCAAAAAAGAAAAGGATAAATCAATAGTTATTTTTTATAATAAAGAAGACAGTATTTTTAAATGTACAGCAGCTTATGCAGAGTATTTGAAAGAAAGCGATGATATATATAAATTAAAAATTATAGGATATGATAAAGAATTGAAAGAAAATATAAATAAATTATCAATAGAACAATATGTAGAGTTTGCAGATGAAAATGATAATTATAGTATAGCTAATGCAATAGAAACTTCTAATGCTATGATAATACATAATATAAAAGATTCTTTCTATACTCAATTAATAGCAGCTTGGCATTATAAAACACTGCCTATAATAGATTCTAAAAGTTCATCAGCTGAAATAGTATCAGATAACAAGAATGCATTGATATATGATTCTAAAAATCCAATATCAATAATATCAAAAATAAAAAAGATATCCGAGCATCAAAAATCATATAATATATTTATGCCTTCAATAGATGAAATGCAAAATGAAAATAAAATATTAGAATTAATTAGTAATTATCAATTAAATTAATTCTAATATTTAATAATAATCACCAATTAGTTCTATTAGGCTTTCTTAAAACAGGTTCATTATTTTCAGGCATAACTTTTTTAAGCTCTGCAAACAGCTTTTTCTCTTCCGATGATAATTTAGAAGAAACATCAATATTTACTATAACAAATAAATCTCCCCTGCCCGCTCTATTTATATGAGATGCACCGCTTCCTTTCAATTTAAATACCTGACCGCTATTAGTTCCTGCAGGTATTTTTATTTTTACTTTTTTATTATCTAAAGTTTGTATATAAATATCAGCTCCTAATACTGCCTGTGCTATATTAATTCCAACTTCAGTTATTAAATCCATTCCATCTCTTACAAAATGAGTATGAGGACTCACATGTATATATAAATATAAATCTCCTGCAGTTCCTCCCCCTATAGCTTCTCCTTCTCCGCTTACTCTAAGCTGAGTATTATCATCTATACCTTTTGGAATATTAACTGAAATAGTTTTTGTTTTTTTTACAGTTCCTGTTCCTCTGCATTTTTTACATGGTTCTGTTACTATTGAACCGCTTCCATTACATCTGCTGCAAGTTTTTCTTACGCTGAAGAAACCCTGAGTCATTCTCACTTCGCCGCTTCCTCCGCAGGTAGGACATGTTTGAGTTTTAGTTCCGGGTTCTGCCCCTGTACCATTACAAATATCGCAGGTATTATTTTTATCCAATTTGATTTCCATTTTTTTACCAAAAACGGCATCTTCTAAAGATAAAGTAATATCATGTCTTATATCATTACCGCGTCTTTGTGCCCTTGCCCCTCTTCCTGAAAAACCGCCTCCGAAAAGCGAACTAAATATATCATCTAAATCTCCAAATCCGCCGCCTCCGAACATAGATGAAAAATCAAATCCGCCCCTGCCGTAAGCATCTGCAAAATCACTATGAACGCCTTGAAAACCAAATTGATCATATTGAGCACGTTTCTTATCATCAGATAAAATCTCATAAGCCTCTGTAGCTTCTTTAAACTTATCTTCAGCCTCTTTATTTCCCGGATTTCTATCTGGGTGATACTGCATAGCCAATTTTCTATATGCTTTTTTTATTTCTTCATTAGAAGCAGTTTTTGCCACTCCTAATACTTCATAATAATCTCTTTTTTCTGCCATTTTACTATATCCTCTGTATAAAATTTATATAATCAAAAATTATCTTTATTTTCTTAAAAATATTAAACTCACTCTTACAAATATTAAACCTAATGCAAAGCTAATAAAATATTTATTTTAAGCTTAATATCTAATATCATATACAAGCCTTTTTATAGATAAAATTTCATAAGCTTTATTTATATCTGTAAATATGCTATTAGCCTTTTAATCTGCTGAATTTCTGTTTGTGCTAATTCTTTATAAGATTTTTTTATTTTTTTAATTCTCTCATTGTTTGAAAATATATCAGCATTAAGTATTTTATAATAATCTTTATCCATAAAATATATCCTTATATTATATATATAAAAAAAATTTCATCAATACAAATCATCTGTCAAAAAACATTAAACTCTCAACTACCAAAAGTAAAGCAGATGAAATCCATACAGCTTTAACTCCAATAATATTAGTAAATAAAGTTCCTAAAAAAGCTCCTAATATGAAAGAAGCTAATATTATAATATATATCAATCCTTTTTTTAATCCTGTTTTATCATTTTCAAATATAAATTTAAATAGATTCTCAGAAACCGACCTTAAATTACCTGTACACATATTCGTAACATAGGAAAGTCCCTCAGCCTTATTAAATGTTATCATAAAAATTGCTGACATAAAAGATATAACACTTACAACTATAGTATTTGAAAAAGTTCTAGGCAAAAGCCCTACTATAAAAAGTATTAAGGCAGCCATTAATATAATTACATATTCTATTTCAATTAATTTTCTCTTATTCAAAATTTTTTTTATATATAAAGCAGTGCAAATACCTATAACAAATATAATGATAGGTACAAAATAATTCATCATATATAAAAATTCTTTTTTAACTAAATGCATAGATAAAAATATCATATTGCCTGTCTGAGCATAAGCAAATATACCGTCTCTAGTAATATAAGTATAAGCATCAATAAAACCTCCTATCAAAGTAAGTATTGAAGCTATATATATTGTTTCAGTTGTATGCATTGATTTATTTTTTCTTTTTATAAAATTAATAAAACGATTTTTCACTTGTATGCCTTATTTTTATTGGCAAATATTATAACATAAAAAAATATTTTTTAAATAAGCTATAATTTAATAATTTCTTCTATGCTTAATCCTGTTATTCTGCTTATCAAATTTATATCAAGATTTTCATTCTTCATATTTTTTGCTAATGCATATTTTTCTTTTTGAGTACCTTTTTCTTCAGCTTTTTGTAAATCTAATTTAATACTTTTATCAAAGAAGTATGCATCTATTTCTCTTTTTTTGTATTTATCCATTACAGGACTATTATTAACAAAAGTATTACATTTTTTTTCTACTTCTTCAAATATTGTATTTTCTTTTATTAAAACAGACATATCTTCTCATTTAAAAAAATTTTATCCAAGAAACAAATTCATTGTTCAATTTATCAAAGTATTCAATTTGTGAAATATTTTCCAAATTAAATTTGGGTAATTCTATAAAATGAATCTGACAATGATCAGTTAAAATTCTATTATTATTTAATTCTTTCAAAACATAGCAAGTATGAATTTTATTTTCATCAGATAAAATAAAATTGGTAATATTAATCTTTCATAATAGTATTATACTAACATTATAGTAAATTGTCAAAGAGCAAAAATTTAAAATATATTTTTATTATTCAGCACCATTTAATTTTAATAATTCAGCTGCTTCTAAATAGTCTTTTTCTAAAGCATAATTTAAAGCAGTTTTATTATCATCACTTTTAGCATTAATATATGCACCATTTTCTATTAATAATTTGACTATTTCTAAATTTCCTCTTTCTGAAGCATACATCAAAGATGTTTTATTATCATCACTTTTAGCATTAATATATGCTCCTCTTTCTATCAATAATTTTACTATTTCTAAATTATCCCAACTTCTTGAAGCATGTATCAAAGCTGTTCTATTATCATTATCTTTAGCATTTATATCTGCTCCTCTTTCTATCAATAATTTTACTATTTCTAAATGCCCTTTTTTACAAGCATACATCAAAGATGTTTTATTATCATTATCTTTAGCATTTATATCTGCTCCTCTTTCTATCAATAACTTTACTGTTTCTAAATCTCCTCTTTCACAAGCATACATCAAAGATGTTTTATTATCATTATCTTTAGCATTAATATCTGCCCCTTTTTCTATTAATAATTTTACTATTTCTAAATTTCTGCTCATTAAAGCATACATCAAAATTATTACATTATCATCACTTCTAGCATTAATATCCGCTCCTCTTTCTATCAATAACTTTACTATTTTTAAATTTCTGCTCATTAAAGCATACATCAAAACTGTTTCATTATCATCATTTTTAGCATTTATATCTGCTCCTTGTTCTACCAATAATTTTACTATTTCTAAATTACCATTTTTACAAGCATACATTAAAACTGTTCTATTATCATTATCTTTAGCGTTTATATCTGCTTCTTGTTCTAGTAATAATTTTACATCTTCTAAATTATTATTTTTAACTGCCTCTAACAATTCCATTGTTTTTAATACCTTTATAAAAATTTAATATACTTATATAAAAATTTAATATACTTATATAAAAATTTAATATACTTATATTATAAAAAATATAGGCGGCTGAAAATCAATACTTTCAAAAATCAACTTCCAACCGCCCATTAGACTTTATATATTCAACTTTTACTTTTTATCAATTTTATTATTTTTTGTCATTATCATCGACAACCTCATAATCAGCATCAACCACACCGTCATCTTTTCTGCTTGACTCCTGACTATTTTGCTGCTGCTGTCCTGCATCTGATCCTCCCTGTTTATAAAGAGCCTCAGAAACTTTACTCCAAGCAGCTTGTAAATCATCGGTAGCTCTTTTAATGCTGTCTGCATTATTAGATTCTACTGCAGATTTCAATGCATTCATTTTTGTTTCTATCTCAGACTTATCAGAAGGCTGTAATTTATCGCCGTTTTCTTTTAATAATTTTTCTGTCTGATAAATCATATAATCAGCATTATTTTTAGCCTCAACTTCCTCTTTTTTCTTTTTATCTTCCTCAGCATGTTTTTCAGCATCCTGAACCATTTTATTTATTTCATCTTCACTCAATCCGCTTGAAGAAGCTATTGTTATTTTTTGTTCTTTGCCTGTACCTAAATCTTTAGCTGTAACATGTACTATACCGTTTGCATCAATATCGAATGAAACTTCAATCTGAGGTACACCCCTTGGTGCAGGAGGTATATCTGTTAAGTCAAATCTTCCAAGCTCTCTGTTATCATTAGCCATTTTTCTTTCACCCTGTAATACTCTGATAGTTACAGAAGGCTGATTATCTGCTGCTGTAGAGAATACCTGTTTTTTGTTTGTAGGTATAGTAGTATTTCTGTTTATAAGAACAGTCATTACTGAACCTTCTGTTTCTATACCAAGCGAAAGCGGAGTAACATCAAGAAGAAGCACATCTTTAACATCGCCTTTAATTATACCGCCTTGTACAGCTGCTCCCATTGCTACTGCTTCATCTGGGTTTACGCTTTTGTTAGGATCTTTTCCAAATATATTTTTAACTGTTTCCTGTACTAAAGGCACTCTTGTAGAACCTCCTACAAGTATAACCTCATCTATATCGCTTGTAGAAAGTCCTGCATCCTGTAATGCTTTTTCACATGGAATGCGTGTTTTCTCTACTAAATCCCTTACCAAATCTTCAAATTTAGCTCTTGATAAAGATACATTCAAGTGCTTAGGACCTGAAGCATCTGCTGTAAGATACGGCAAATTAATATCAGTCTGCAATGAACTTGAAACTTCTTTTTTAGCTTTTTCAGCAGCCTCTTTTAATCTCTGCAAAGCCATTTTATCATTATTTAAATCAACACCTGTATCTTTCTTAAACTCATCTATCAGCCAATCAATAATAGCTTGGTCAAAATCATCTCCTCCTAAATGAGTATCTCCGTTTGTACTTTTTACTTCAAATACTCCGTCAGCCAATTCAAGTATAGATATATCGAAAGTACCGCCCCCCAAGTCATAAACCGCTACTTTTTCATCTTTCTTTTTCTCCATACCATAAGCTAATGCTGCAGCAGTAGGCTCATTTATTATTCTTAATACATTAAGTCCTGCAATGCGTCCTGCATCTTTTGTAGACTGTCTTTGACTATCATTAAAATAAGCTGGTACTGTAATGATAGCATCTGTTACTGATTCTCCTAAATATTCTTCAGCAGTCTGCTTCATCTTCTGAAGTATTCTTGCACTTATTTCCTGAGGAGTGAAGTTTCCTTCCAAAGTTTTGATTTTTACTTTACCGCCGTCCTCTAAAACTGTATAAGGCATTCTTGAACGCTCTTTTGTTACTTCAGCATAAGTATTACCCATAAATCTTTTAATAGAAAATATTGTATTTTCAGGGTTAGTTACCATTTGGTTTTTAGCAGGCTGTCCTACTAAAACTTCGCCTTTATTTGTGAAAGCCACTACTGAAGGAGTTGTTCTGTTTCCTTCAGCATTTGTTATTACAACAGGCTTTCCGCCTTCCATTACTGATACGCATGAATTTGTTGTACCTAAATCTATTCCAATTATTTTACTCATTATAAATTTCTCCTTTAATTACAAATTACTTTTTAATATAAAAAATAAATATTAATAATATATATGCAAAATTATTTTATTATTTGTTAATCTTTCGTCAGAACACTAACAACATATTCTGTATGACCATTTCCCAAATGAGAAGTAGTAAGGTCAACATTGATTACTTCTTTGCCTCTAATATGATTATTTATAGAATCACTTAAATCCTGAAGTACTTCATTTATATGCTGTATGTTTGCTTTTTTATCCCCTTTCGGTTCATAATAAGCTCTAAAAAGTTGAATATGTGCCATAAAATCTCCTAATTAATTTATTTATTATTCAGCTGCAGCAGGAGGCTTACCAACTACCACTTTAGCTGTTCTCAAAAGCTCATCATTAAGTTTATATCCCTTAGCATAAACTTCAACTACTTTTTCTTTGTCTATATCGGAAACTTCTATCATAGTTAATGCTTCATGCACATTAGGATCAAATTCTTCGCCTAAAGATTCTATTTCAGAAACTCCGTTATCATGTATAAAGTCTATAAACTGCTTATGTATTAATTCTACTCCTTTATAATATTCAGAGCCTTTAATATCAGCATCTTGTTCTCCTGCTTTCAAAGCCCTTTCAAAATTATCCATAAAGTTTAAAAGCGATAATAATAAATCCTTATTAGCTCTTTTTATACCGTCAATTTTTTCTTTAGCTGTTCTTTTTCTAATATTTTCTGCCTCTGCCATTGCATACATATACTTGTTTTTCATATCAGCAGATTCATTTTCCAACTCTTCTATTCTTTTTTTTAATATGCTAATTTCATCTTCCTCTGCTGTATTTTCAGAAACTTCTTCATTGTTTTCCTGTGCTTCCAACTGCTCATTATTTTCAGCCTCTATATCATCATTTGTTTCTTTTATTTCCTCTTCCATTTAATCTCCTTTCAAACTTAACTGTTATTTTATGACTTTATGCTGTTATATATGCAAAAAATATGCCAATTATATTTTTTCCAGCATTAATTTAATAAATAAATACAAAAATAAAAACAATATATTAACATAGAAAAAATATTTTTAAACAACATATAAAACATTTAAGTATATAATTATATAGCTGTAAATAATAATAATATCAAGTAAAAAAAGTCTTGTATTATTTTTATACATTTATTTAATCAAGTAATGTATTATTTTTATACATTTTAATATCAAATAAGTATTATTATAATATAAATTATGGTTAAAAAAGTATCACCCTGATAAAATACGGCAGGGTGATAAGGAGGTTTATGAAAAATTGTATTAATTTAACAATACATTTTCATTATATATAAAATAATATAAAAGTCAATATTTTTTCACATTTATTTTAATATTTTATGACATATTTGATATTATTTCATTTATTTCTGAATATAGATGAGAACCCGTTTTAAGCTCATCTTTAACTTTATCTCTGGCATGAATTACAGAAGCATGATCTCTATTAAAATCTAATCCTATCTCTGTAACAGATTTTTTAGTATATTCGCAAGCCAAATACATAGCAACATGCCTTGCTTTTGATATGAATTTAGTTCTGTCCCTGCTTTCAAAAGATGATATTTCTATGCCGTAATAATCGGCTACTATTTTCTTTATTTCTTTTATTGTGGCATTATTTAATTTAGGCTTACTAGTAAAATAGTCTTTAAATATATTAAGTTTCTCGCATTGCTCTATATCAGGGGTTATTTTCATTAAATCCCTAACTGATAAATAAGCCCTTATAGCTCCCTCAATCTTTCTTACATCTGTAGTAATATTTTCTGCCATATATTCCATAACTTTTTCATCAATATTGGTATGCAAATCAAATAGCTTTCTTTCTATTATAGCAAGCCTAGTTTCATATTGCGGAGGCTCTATCGAGAGAATAAGACTCTTTTCAAATCTATTTTTAAGTCTTGCCTCTATATTTCTTAATTCTTTAGGAGGCTTATCGCTTACAAATACCATCTGTTTTGAGGCATTATCCAAAGACTGAAATATTTCAAATAATTCTTTAGATGTTTCCTGAGCACTTTCAAGAAGCTGCAAATCATCTAATAAAAGCATATCCAAAGATTTATACTTTCTTTTAAAAATTTCAGGTTTTTTATTCTGAAGACCTGATACATATTCATCTCTGAAACCGCTTCCGTCTATATAAAAAACTTTAGCATTTGGATTATTTTCAATATAACTATTGCCTATAGCCTGAAGCAAATGCGTTTTACCTATTCCTACACTTCCGTATATATAGAGAGGATTGTACTCCATACCCGGATTAGATGATACATATTTGGCAGCCTCAAATACATATCTATTATTATTTCCCTGAATAAAATTATTAAATCTGAAATATTCGTTTAAATTAGTTTTATTATTTAAATTAGCTTTATTATCAGAAATCTCTTTTTTTGCAGTATCAGAATTATTATTTTCATTATTGTTTAAGTATTCATTATCGTTTAAGCATTCATTATTATTTAAGTATTCATTATTATTTAAGTATTCATTATTTAAATACTCATTAACAAATTCAGAATCTACTTTAACATCTATATCTATGCTATGTCCTAATTTATCTTCAAAAAAATCTTTTATTCTTCCCAAAAAATCTTTTTTTATATGAGCTGCAGTAAAGTCTCCAGAACATACTATATCAGCCTTATTTTCATTATCAGCTATAAAAATACTTCCTTCAAGCAATGCAGCACCAGCAAACTCATCATCTTCGCTTATAATATCTAAAAATTCATTCCAATACTTTTTTATCTCTTCCATCTTCTTAATCTTTAAAAATATATTATGACTATTCTATAATCGGAATTTATATTTTTAAATTAAATATAAAAAATTACAGTATATATAATTACTAGTTAGATGAAACTTTAAAAACTAAAAATATAAGCAAAATCAATATAATTAAAAATAAAGCATCCTATCCTAAGCCTAGTACAGGTATAATATCAAAAATAAAATCTGCAGGCGAAACTGTATACAATAAAGCTAATACAAATGGAATCCAAGAAATTACAGAATTAAAAGTATTTTGTTTTTTATCAGAAGCATAATTAACTATTTCTGATTCTCTTTTATTATTATTATTATTATTATTCATAAGCAATCCTATATTATTATTCATAAGTAATCCTAGTTAACAATAAATATAATCAATAATTTTATATATAAACAGAATAATATATTTCATAATTTAAATATATTAATTATTTATTAATACAATATTTATACTAATTTTTTACTGCTTTCATAACAGTTTATATTTTCTTTGTTAATAAATCATTATTATATTAATAAATATTTACATAATTGTCTTTAGAAGTTAATATTTTTACAGAGTTAAATTTACTGCGAAGCAAAAAAATATATAGGTGATTATATATAATTTTTTCATTTTTCATTATCTGTAATTAAATCTTTATATTTGGAATCTTTAAACTCTATGAATGGTTTAGAACTTAACATATGAATTGCTGTCATAAGAGAATAACTTATCCACGCTTTCTTTTTTGAAGGCTTTGAAGATGAACTTTCATTTTTTTTAAGAAGTTCATTTAAAGATGCTGATATATCATCAATATGATCTTCAAAAAAATCCTCGCATTCCTCGCATGTATCCATAACAGCCTGCCCTTTTATTTCTTCAATATATTTTCCGCACCAAACACATTTTACAGACATTTATAATTTCCTTATAATTTTTTTAGCTTTTGTATTATACAAATAATATAAAAGTTTGTAAAGGCATTAAATAAAAAAGTCTTAAATATTTCTAATGCTATGCTGTAACAATTCATACTTTACAATTAATAATTATAATATATAATACATTTTAAAAATATTGATTAAAAACATATATAATAATTATATAGAATGTATAAAGATAAGTTAATGAATTACAGCAGTAAAAAAATAATATATTTTCTATTAGTATTTATATTAATGATAATTTCTTCTATTCCTATGAATATACATATATTATTATTTGATACTGAATATGATTCTGAAAAATTAATTTACAATATGATTTTTAATAGTTTTTATTTTCAAGTTTTTTACTTTTTCTGTTATTCATTTTTATTCAGCATAAATATTAATAAAAGAACTATACTAATAACATTTTTGTCATTTTTGCTTTTATTTTTACTCGGAGTATTTACTTCATCGCCTTTAAAAAACGAAACACCTAATATGCTTGATTTTTTTATGTCTAATATAATGATTAATAAAAGTATATTATCTTATACAATGTTTTTTATTATAATACTTTCGGCAGATAATAATTTTAAAAATAATACATCTAATAGTTTTACTAAATTAGGAGATATAATTTTATTTTCTATCATAGCAGGAATTACTGCATTTGTATTTTGGATATTTATTGTTTTTTTTATTGATACATTTATTTTTAGAACTGATATAGCAGCTGATTTAGAACCGTTAATTGAAAAACTTATTTTTATGTCTATTATATTTGTTCTTTCTATAATACCTTTCATATTTTTCTTTGTACAAAAGAGATTTAAAACTGTTATCTCAATATATATTTCAAGAGGATTATTGTTTCTATATTCATTTTTAATATTTATTTTATTTTTTGCATTGCTCTATAAACCGATAATACCTTATACAAATATGAAGTCTTTTATAATTTATAATATATTATTAATTTTATCTGTTTTTACTTTATACTTTATAAGAGCTGACTATAAAGCTGGAATAATAACAAAAGCAATGTATATAATATTTCCAATACTAGCATTTTTATTTAATATATTGGTATTGAGTGCAAGTATATACAGAGTGATTATTTCTGAAGTTAAAATAAATGAAATTTCTATTGCCTTTCTTAATATGATAATAGCCATTAATTTAATATATATCATAATACAAAATATAAAGTCTATAATAAAGATATTAAAAAATAATCTCAGTATAAATGAGGCAGTGATCGGCAATAATAAAATATATAATTTTGTTTATGTTTATGGTATATATTCATTTATTTTTTCTTTTATAGCACCTATAATATTTTTTAAATACAAATAAAAGTTTAATAATTTAAAAAGGCTTATAAATGATAAAAAAATTAATATTTATTTTATTTTTATTTAGTCTGTATTTATACAGTCAAACTCTATATAATAATAAAAGCAAAGCATCAGAAAAATTAATATATTATGTCAATAACGGCAATATTAAAGAAGCTCAAAATATTCTTAAAAAATATAATGGTGATATAAATTTTGAAAACGCTTTATTATTATCAATTGCTGTGGAAAATGATAATATAGAAATGGCTGAACTTCTTTTGAAATATAAAGCAGATGTTAATGCTATAATGTATGATGGAGATAGTGCCTTAATACTTGCAGCTGATAATAATAATATGGAAATGGTTAAACTTCTTTTAAGTTATAATGCTGATATTAATTATCAAGGCTTTAGAGGAAGAACTGCATTATTTTCTGCTTTAAACAAGGGTGATGACGGTAAAGAAAATACTGAAATCTTAAAACTATTAATAAAAAATAAAGCTGATGTTAATTTGTTTTTCGGAGACAATGAAGATGAAGAAACTCCTCTAATGTATGCAGCTATGAAAGGCTATAAAGAGACTGTTAAAATCTTAATTGAAAATAAAGCTGATATAAATAAAAGAAACATAAATAATGCTAATGCTTTAATTTATGCTTATATGTTCGGTAATGATGATATAGCAGATATTTTGCTTAAAAATGGTTCTGATTCTTTAGATAAAAGCTTGAAAATCTTAAGTCCTAATGATATAACTTTACTTAGCTATCGCGTTCCATTAATAAATGCAGCAGAATATTCTACTAATGAAGTTTTTTTACAGAAGCTAATTGATAATGGTGCGGATATAAATTATAAAAATTATGATGAAAACACTGCATTGATAGAGGCAGCTAATAATGATAATATTAATGCTGTAAAAGTGCTTATAAAAAATAATGCTGATGTTAATGTTCAAAATAGATATGGTATGACTGCATTGATGCGGGCTTGTCATAGCGGAAATTTAGAAATTACCAAAATGCTTTTAAATGCTTATGCTGATAAAAATATAAAAGACGGCAATAAAGATGCATTATACTATGCAAAAGAATACGGAAAAAATGAAGAGATAATAAAGCTTCTTACAAAATAAAAAATATTTACTTTTATATAGTTTTTGTTATAATTCCTGTATGAGAAATATCAACGGAATGAATAATTATTTTATGCATTATTTTTTAGGCAGCAAATACAATGAAGATATACTAGTAAACTCTGTGCTTAAAGATTCAGGCTTTGAAGAATTACATAATTTAGAAATTCTCAATCCTCATAATCTGTCTGAGAATATTGATTTGAAAGAGTAAAAAGAAAAATATTCATTAGCTAAAAATATGAAAAAAGAGAATATGTATATTAATCTTATATAGGCTTACAGGTTTAAGTTTATATAAGATAGAAAAACTTTAATTTAGCAATAGATAATAATAAATAAAAAAAACTAGAATGGCTAATTATCTTTTTTATTTATGTATATTTAAAGCGGGTAATTTTTTATTGTCGAATAAAGAAATAGAAATCTAGTTTATGTACGGCAACAATAAATAATTTTTATAATAATTATATTATTACGGATAAGTAAAATTATATTATTACGGATAAGCAAATGGTAAGTATTATTATCACAACAAAAAACTCTGAAAATTTTATTGCTGATTGTATAAATGCTGTGAAAAATTCAAATTATAAAGACACAGAGATAATATTAGTAGATAATAGTTCAGAGGACAAAACTGTAGAAACAGCAAAACAATTGGGGGCAAAAACTTTTATTAAAGGTCCTGAACGTTCTGCACAAAGAAATTATGGGGCAGAAATGTCAAGCGGCGAAATAATAGGATTTTTAGATGTTGATATGACTTTATCCGAAAATGTTATTACAGAATGTTTGGAAATTTTTGAAAATAATAAAGATGTGCAGGCTGTTTATATACCTGAAAAAATTTACGGAAACAGTTTTTTTAATAGAGTAAGAAGTTTTGAACGCTCCTTTTATGATGCAACCGTAATAGATGCCGTAAGATTCTTTAGAAAAGAAGCATTTATAAAAATAGGAGGTTTTGATTTAAATTTAAATGGCACAGAAGATTGGGATATAGACAGAAGAATAAAAGAAATAGGAGAAGTATCAATAATAAAATCTCCGCTTTATCATAATGAAAATCATACATTAAAACAATATATAGTAAAAAAAAGTTATTATGCTTCTAACTTTGATAATTATTTCAAAAAATGGGGATATGATAAAACTACTAAAAAGCAATTCGGTATTTTTTACCGTTATATCGGCGTATATATAGAAAAAGGCAAATGGAAAAAACTATTGCTGCATCCAATTTATTCTATGTCAATGTATTTTTTAAGATTTTTAATAGGCGTTGTTTATATACTTTCAAAATTTAATATATCAAAAAAAGAAAATGTTTATAATAAAAAATAACTATAATAAAAAATAACCTATTCTATTTTTTCTTTATAAACTATATAAATATTATTGCTTGATATTATAGGCAAATTAATTATATTTGTATTATTTTTTGAACTCTCTAAATGATAAATAATATTTGCATTGTTTTGTACTTCATTCCAACAGCCGTTTTTACTATAAACAAATCCCATTTGACTGAAATACTCTGAACCATTTTTTATAATAAACTTTTCTCCTTGAGAATCATTCGATATATTTTGAATAGTATCAATATAACTTTTCCATTTATAAGGCTCCTGATAATTTTTATAAAATACAGCTATATTAAAAGTCATAGCTAATGCACTAAACATATAAAAAATAGAAAGGTAATTAATATATTTATATTTTAAATTGATACTCAAATTATATAATAAATAAAGCATAGGCACAAAAGATAAAGTAAAACCGCCGAAATGATATCTGAATTGTCCTGATACTCCTCTTCCCAAAAATGTTATTAATATAGTTGTTGGAAAATATAATAAAAATATTAACATCAATTCTTTTGTAAGGATTAATAATTTATCATTAGTTTTTAAATCAAATTTATAATACTTATTCTTAAAAAAATTTATTATAGAATATAAAAGGGCTGTAAGTACAACTATTATAGATATTATTAGTAAGCCTAAAGTGAATATAAAAAATGGATTATCATTTAAATAAAAACTCATTATCTTTTTAAAATTATTGGCAGAATACATAACAGAAAATTCATTTGTAGGAAACATAATAAGAGAATGAACCTGAGGAAAGGGAAATGCTTGTTTTAAATCGCTGCTTGATGAAAAATTAAGCATTTTATTTGTATTATAAAAACCATTTTTTATTTCAGATACTAAATAAGGCAGATATGTTAAAAATGCTAAAAAAATTCCAATTAAAAGAAATTTGATATTTTTTATAGTATATTTGTATCTTATAATAAGATAAACTATGATAGTAGGAACAATACTATAATAAACTGCAAAATGTGCCTGTCCCATTAATGCTAACAATGGGAAAAACATAATAGCTGGAATATAAGGCTTATCGCCAATAATATATTCGCCTAAGAGCGGTATAAGTAAAAATGATAAAGAAAGCGTTATATTAGGATTATAAAATATATTATTAGTATAAACAAAATATATATTAAATAAAGTTAATACTGACAATATAGACATTATAGAAAGTCCGAATCTTTTATATACCCAAAATAAAAATATAACAGCAGGCAAAAACATTGTGATAAAATTGAATACTCTTGCTAATTATATATTTTCATTAGCCAATTTATAGCATACTAAATAATGTATATAGAAAAAACCTCCGGGTACTCTGGGAGCTACTTCCTCAGTTAATGGTCCCATTTGAAATCTTGCACCTACTACAGGAATTGTATTATTATCATAATGTTTTTTCATATCATAAAAATGAGTAAGAAAATCTACAAAATCTGTTCCTGCTTTCGGAAAAGAATAAACTCTTGTAAAAATAGTTAAAGAAAAAGATATTATTAAAAGCATTATAGAAATAGCAGCTGTAATTTTTTTATCATTCATAAATAAATCCAAACTTTATTATTATTGCTAATCAAAATTATATATTAATAATTTTATTAAATAATA
>NZ_CAJTQJ010000032.1 GCF_910578695.1 uncultured Brachyspira sp. | reverse complement strand
TCTCTTTTTCTGTTTCATATTTAAATATTAATTCTCGTAAATGATAATAATATAAGGGGCTGTCCTAGATGAAATTATATATCTTTTATTTTCTTTTTCTAAATTAAATTTTGTAAAGTCTTTATTTTTTGAAGCCATAATATTATATTTTATCATAAAAGTATTTTGTAAAATTATTTGTTTTGCTTGTTTTTTAGCAATAATAAAAAATGCCTGCCCTAGTATTCATTATATTTTTAATGAATATAAAAAAGCATACGATAAAAATTTATAGTTTAAATTTAATTCCCCACCCTTTAGAATGTTTGTTTTATACTAGTAAACTAATTATATAAATTGACAAACTATTATTTTATTTATATAATTAGTAAACATTCTTATTTGAAAATAATAAATCAAATAAAAATGCAAGATTTGTAATTTTATGAAAAAAATATTAGTTTTGTTTTTTATACTATGCAGTTTTTTGTTCGCTCAGGAAAATTTTACTCAATCTGGTTTTCATTATGGATATAATTATTTCGGATTTCCATTTTCTTTTGATATAGGCTATGCTTATAAAAAGAATTCTGTTTTTTTATATGCTCCAAGATTAGGAATAAGCTATGATTATGGATCAGAATCTTCTTTTGGTGTATTTGCTAATTTAGGAATGGAGTTCAGATATAAAAGATTTTTTATTGATTTAAATTATAAGCAGGGTATAAGTCCGCCTTTTTCAACATTTAATTATAAAGATTTAGAATATTATGGACAATTAAAATTAGGATACTCTTCTGATAATGTTATGCTTGTTTATAATGCTAATATTGGAAAAATTTTAAGTTCAGAATTAAAAACTCAGAAATTAAGTTCTATATTTAAAATTACTCAAAGTGTAGGGCTTAATTCAGCTTTATATGAAAGTGCTGTAAATAAATTAAAATTTTTAATAGGCTTTTCTGTGAATATAATACCAAATTCAAAGCAGTATTCTTATGGTATTTATGCTATGATGCCTTATAGTTTCTTTCATTATTGGGGAGAACTTTCTGCAATGCTATATATAAGCTACAGCGGATTTTTTGACAAAAGCGAAAAAATATATTCTATAGGCTATAAATATTTGTATTCTCTTTTAATGCTTCCTTTAAGTGCTAATAAAGTTTATAATAAATCTTTTGATTTGCTTACATTTGCTCATTTAGAATATAAATTTTTTATGCGTTTTCTTCCTTCTGGATTCAGCGATATATATTTAGTTGCTTTTGGAAATATTGGATACGGAAAATATTTTGAAGAAAGTATTAATAATGGTAATTTACTTTATGTTGTTGGAGGAGGTATTGGTTATAATCTTTTTGGAACAACACCTTTACAGTTAACATTTGGTGTTGATAATAATAAAAGTTTAGTTATGAATTTAATTGTAAGTGCAATACAGTTTTAAAAATTATATTTAAAGGTTTTTATGTTAGAAAATAATTTGATTAATAAAAAGAATGAAATACTACTTACGCTTATTTTTACAATTTTAAGCAGTATACTTATATTTGTACCTTATTTAGAGATTTTTTCTGTACTAAAAATATTTTTTATATTAACAGCATTTTTATTAAGCCCTGTTTCTACACTTATAGTTGGAACAGTTCCTTATATTGTTATAACTTCATATTATGTGCTATTAGAATTAGTTAAGATATTTTCAGGCAGTATAATTGTAGGATTTATTACTGCTACTATTGTTTATGATATTGCTATTTTTATAGTTAATGTTATTTGTATAATACTGTCTATTTTAGCAATTTATTTTTCAAAAAAATCTGCTGAAAATAAAAAAAGTTATTTTGATATAAAAAGATCTTTAATATCTGGTTTTTTAGTATCATTTATTACTTTTATTAATCATGCACTTTTATTAGTAGTTTTTTATGTATATGTTTATTTAGTTAATAATATGAAGTTAAACTTTAATGTAATAAGTATTAAAATAATTAAGAGACTAGTATCTTAATTGGTTTGTTTTGTAATTTTTCTAATAGTATATTTTATTTATATAAAAGCAAAATATAAAAAAGATGATATAATAAATAATACTAATTAATTTTTTTTACGGTTTTATTTGTATAAAAAATTATAAGGAGTTTTAATGATTAAGAAAATTTTAATAGTTTTTATTTTGGTCTATATTTCAGCTTTTGCTTATAATAAAGAAATGAATAATCTTTATAATGCTTATTATAATTCAAATACTTATGATGAATTAAAAGACTTAATAAAAAAAGTTGAAAATTTAGATGTTTTAAGTGTAGAAAAGCAAACTTACAGTAATTTGATTTTGATTATAGATATGTATACTAATCCAAAATCGAAAAGAGAATCTTATAAAATATTAAATGAAAATATAAAAACTAATACACCTTTAAAATCTCAAAGCGATGCAGACTATTTAGCTTCTGTTGCTGATGTTATGAGTACGGCTATAAATTATTCTCCGCCTCTTAATGAAATAATAAAACTTTCTTCAAAGGCTTCAGAACTTTATGATACAGCTTTAAAAATTAATCCTAATCATTTTCCTTCGCTTTTAGGCAAGGCTATATTAACTGCATTTACTCCTCCTTTTGTCGGAGGCGGAATTGATAAAGCAATGCCTATATTTAAAAAGTCAGAAAGTAATGCTAAAGAGAAATGGGAAAAGCATATTGTTTCTTTATGGGTTTCTCAGGTATATTTAAAAAATAATGATAAGGCTAATTATGAAAAATATATGAACACAGCAAAAAGTATATTTTCTGACGGAGCTTTTTTAAAACAGATTCTTGAAAAAAATGCTTCAGGAAAAAGTATGTTTAATTAATATTTTTATATAGGAATTATAATGATTAAAAAAATATTATTTTTATTTATTTGCTTTACTTTATTTTTATATGCTGAACTTTCTAATGAAGCAAAAAACATTTTAAAAGAAATAGAATCAAAAAATACAGAATATTATTCTGGAAATAGACTTGTAAAAGTAAATGAAGCAAAAAGTATATTAGAAAAAATTGATAAATCGAATTTTGAAGAAGAAGAAAAAGTTTATTTAAAAATAGAAACTTATATTTTATGGGCGAATATTTCTATTGCTAATGGAACTTTTGAAGAAGATTATATAACTTTATCTCAAATTTATAAAGATATAAAGAAAGATAAATATTTTACAACTTCTTTGTCCTACGGAGCTTTTGCTGATTTTGCAAATTCTTTAACTTCATTAGGATTTTTTAATAATAAATATCCTTACAGCATTATAGTTGATATGTATAATTATTCAAGGCTTGCATTATTAAAAGACAGTGCTAATTTTAGGGCAAAGCAAATATACGGAATGTGGCAGATTGCAACTTTAAGCTATTATAATAATAATACTTTTTATTCTGTAATTAATTCATTAAATAGTACAGATAATTTGCCTGATTATATGATTTACAGAGCTTATATATACAGATCAATGGCATATATGAAAGTTAATGAAACAGAAAAAGCATTTACAGAACTTGAAAATGCAAAAAAAATGTACCCTAATGGATTTTACGGATACTTGCTTCAAAAATCTTATGACAGCGGAAAAGACGGATTTTTGAGTGCTGAAGGTGCTGATTTTTAAAAAGGTTTAAAATGATAAAATGTGTTAATATATCCAAAATATACAAAACAAAATATTATAATATTGAAGCTAATAAAAATATTAATTTAGAAATAAAAAATGGTGAAATAGTTTGGGTTGCAGGAGTGTCAGGAGCAGGTAAAAGTACATTACTTCATATTTTATCAAGCATAGATGTGCCTACTGATGGAGCAGTTTATTGGAATGAAAATGAAGTTTCAAAATTAAGCGATAAAGAAAGAAGTTATTTTAGGCTTGTAAATATTGGCTTAATACTTCAGTCTTTAGAACTTCTTAAAACTCAGACAGTTTTTGATAATGTTGCTTTGCCTCTGCGTTTTTTTAACAGTAAAGGTATTAATAATAAAGTTATGACTATATTAGAAAATTTAAAAATAGATAATTTAAAAAACAAGAAGCCTGAACAGCTTTCAGGCGGACAAAAACAAAGAGTTGCTATAGCAAGGGCATTAGTAACAGAAGCACCTTATGTATTCGGTGATGAAATAAGTGCTAATTTAGATACTGAAACAAGCAAATTTATTTATGATTATATAAGAACAACTATAAAAAAAAGAAATGGCATAGGATTTTTTATATCGCACGATGAACTAATAAAAGATTATATTGATACTAAATATATAATGAAAGACGGAGTAATTTTAAAATAAATTAGTTATAAAAGTTTTAAAGTTAATAAAAGAAATTAAGTAAAAAATTTAATAGAGGTATTAATGAATATAATAAAATTGGCTTGGGATAATTTATGGTATAATAAAACAAGAACTATTTTAAATATGATACTTATAATAGTTTCTTTTGTTTCTCTTATGCTTATAAGCGGATATAATAATTATTCTAAAGAAGGTATAATAACAAGTATAAACACAAGCGGAGGATCTGTTGTTATTGCTGACAAATCTTATTGGAACAGCGAAAGCGAAAAAATTAATATGCTTAACAATTCAGATTTTGAAATATTATATAAAAAATTAAAAACTATTAATGAAGTTAATGATTATCAAAAAAAATTAGATATAAGCGGTTTAATAGGCAATGAAAGCAAAAGCAAATTTTTTTCTGGATATGCTTATGAGAATGTTTCAAAAGTTATGTCAAGTGTTTTATTAAAGAATGGAACACCGATTTTTGATGATGATGTTGATACTATGGCTTTGGGGCTTGATTTAGGAAAGTATTTTAATATAAACTATGATGAAACACCTTATTTAAATTTAATGACTGATTTCGGCGACGGTATAACATTAGGCTCTTTAATGGCAGTATGTTCAATATCTTTAAATAACAATTATGCTGATGCTGTTACTATATACTGTCCTATTAATGCTATGTATGATGTTTTCGGATTAGAACAAGGAAATGCACATAGTCTGCTTGTTTATTTAAAAGATTATTATAAGGCAACTGAGATAAAAAATTCTCTAAATGAATATTTTAATTCTAATAATTTGAATTATGAAGCTAAAGATTGGAAAGATTTAAATGCATTTTTACTTTCTGTTATTGATATGAACAATAATAATTATTTAATAGCTTTAAGTGTATTAAGTATATTAGTATTTGTTTCTGTAATGCAGATATTAACAACTAATTTTTTAGAGCGTTTAAATGAATTCGGTACTATGCGTGCTTTGGGAATAAATATAAAAAATGTAACTTTACTTTTATTTTTAGAAATTATTATAATGGCTTTGTTAAGTTCTGTTATATCAATAATTATTTCTTATGGTATATCAAATATTTTATCAATGCTTAATATAACAATGAAATTTCCAGGTGCTACTGACGGCTTTCCTTTAATTTTATTACTTACTTTAAAAGATACTGTTTTAGTATTTGTATGGGTGTTGGGAGTTTCTATACTTGCTGGAGTGTACCCAATTATAAAAGTAATAAGAATGCCAATTATTGAAGTGATAAAATATGTATAAATTTTTATTAGTAATATTTATTTTTGTATCTAGCTTTTTATATAGTCAGGATATTTTTACTGAATTTGTTGATATATATAATAGAAATGGAAAAAGCTATAAATTAAAAGGAACATTCACAGATATTAAAGACGGCAAAAAAACTGTTAATAATTTTGAGCTTATAGTTGGTAAAGATTATAAATTAATGTATTTAAAAGATAGTAAAAGCCTTTTTCTTGCAAATAAGCAGGGTTTTTTTGTTATGGGTGCTAATCAGGTTTCTGCATTAAAAATAGCAGCTAATTATGTTATAACAGGAGCTGCCAATATGAATGATTTAATGTCTATAGATTTTATTAATGATTATAAAGCTGAAAGCATAAATGATGATAAAAGCGTCAATTTAGTAAAAAAGAATAGGGTAGTACCTTATTCTAAAGGTGTATTAAAAAAATCATCTAATAATTATACAATAGATTTTTTTGATAATAGCGGAAAGGCTTTAAAAAGAGCTGAATATAAAAAAAGCAGTTCTACAGGCTATTTTGACGATATGTATTTTTCTAATCTCATAATAAATACTAATATAAGTACTGTATGCAGTATAAAAACAATAGAGCCTTCAGATGTTTCTTCTTCTTATTTTAGAAGCGAAAATATAAAAATGCTTTTTAGTTTATTTAAATAAGTTTTTATAATTGTTTTTTTATAAAAATAGAATATTATTTATATAATGAAATTTTTGAATTATTTTATTATTATAATATTTGTTTTGTCTAGTTCGATTTTTGCCGACATTAATCCTAAATTTGGTTTTAATACAAGTTTTAATTATATAGATTTAAAAGAAACTGATTATATACCTAATTCAATTTTCAGTAATGATACTTATTTTTATTTAGGTTTTGAATATATAAACAATAATTATTATTTTTCATTTAAGCCTGCTGTTAGAATTTATACAAAAGAAAGCAGAGATATTATTTTTGATAATGGAAACATTATAAAAAAAAGCGATAATAAAGTTTATGCAAGTTTTATTTTTGATGAAGTTCAATTTACTTATATAAATGATATTATTGGTTTTTATATAGGAAAAAGAAAATTTCATTTTGGAGAAGGTTTTAACAGACAATATATGTTTGTTGATGAAAGTGTTTTATATAATGATTTTAATTCTTTATATAATACAGAGCTTAATATATATCAAAATAATATAACTCATTCAATAGGCTTTATTACAGATACTAAGTCAATAGATTTATTAAAAGAACTAAATTATTATAAGGTTTGGTATTATTTAAAATATTCTGATTCTCATTTAGGTTTAATGGGTATCACTAAATACACTTATGATTTAACTAATAAAAATAATTTAATGCTTGGGTTTGAGGCTTCATATATATTTGATATAGGTTTAAAACTTTATGGAAATGTTACTTATAATATTTTAAGTAAAAACAATATTGGAAAAACAGTTAATGATATAAAATCTTTATTAGGTGTTAATTATAATTTTATATATAATTACAATTTCATATTAAACCCTTACATAGAATATTTTTATGAAAACAGTCATTCATTTTATTCTGTAGGTCTTTATATGTCTTTTTTAGATAATTTAATTAACTTTATAACTTATTTTGCACATTCTCCAAAGTATAAAATGGAATTTAATACAAAATTATTATTTAATGTTAATAATTTTAATTTAACATTTAATTATTATGCACCATTTAAAACTGATGAAGTTTTAGAGCATATATTTGAATTATCTTTGGAGTATAATTATTAATTTAATATAGCTTCAATATTTTTTAAGCCTCTTTCTCTAGCATTATCTAAAGCAGTTTTTCCTTTCTCTGTCTTTGATATTTTTATCAGCACCATGAGAAAGAAGCAGTTTTACTATTTCAATATAATTTTTAGAATCATTTCCTAAAATAGTAACTTCTAATAAAGCAGTCCAGCCAAGTTTGTTTATATGATTAACTTAATATGTTTGTAATAATATAGCTTTTTTATAAAAAAATAAATAGTTATTAAAATTTATTTAGAAACTTTTTTATATTATTGTTCGTCTAATAATATATAAAAATTAAGCAGGATATTTTATGTTTAAATTTATTTTTTAACATTATTTTCTTTTTTATTCATATCTTGTGCATTTCATCATATAGGACATATACCGCCTCATAGCAGACATTTTTTAGATTTTCCTATGTTCTTTCCTCCTCATTTCGGAGGTTTATTGGATAGTATTATTAAAATATTAGTTATAATTGTTTTAATTATGTTTATTAGTTTTATATTTAAATTTTTTCAATATAGTTTATTGTAAATTATTATGAATAAAAAATTATATTTTATATATTTTTGCTGTATTGAAATAAAATGTTTTATGGTTATAATTTATTCATTAAATTAATTTTAAGGTTATATATGTATTTAGAAGATATAAATAGTCCGTATGATTTAAAAAAATTAAGTATAGAAGAATTAATATTATTATCTTCTGAGATAAGAGAATTTTTAATAAAAAATGTATCTAATACAGGAGGACATTTAGGAAGTAATTTAGGAGTAGTAGATTTAACTTTAGTGCTTCATTATTTATTTAATTCTCCTAAAGATGCCTTTATATTTGATGTAGGACATCAGTCATACACTCATAAAATCATTACTGGGAGAAAAGATAAATTCAATACTTTAAGAACTTATGGGGGATTATCGGGCTTTCCTAAAAGAATCGAGTCCGAACATGATATTGAAGAAACAGGACATTCTTCTACTTCATTATCATTTGCTTATGGGCTTTCAGTTTCTAAAGAACTTTCTGATGATACAGGAGATGTTATAGCCATAATTGGGGACGGTGCTATGACTGGAGGAATGGCATTAGAGGCTATGAATAATATTGCCAACACTGACAGAGATATAATAATAGTTTTGAATAATAATGAAATGTCTATAGGAAAAAATATTGGTGCCGTATCTAAATTTTTAAATAATACATTAAATGATAATTTAGTTCATGATGCATCTGAGAAATTAAGAGTACTTGTTTCTGCATTGCCTTTCGGAGATATTGCTAATGAATTTATAAATAGAGGAAAAGAGGCTGTCAGAACTTTTTTAACTCCCGGTATTGCATTCAGAGAAATGGGATTTAAATATTTCGGTCCTGTAGACGGTCATAATTATTATGAATTAATAGATACATTTCAGAAAGTAAAATCTATGAGAGGACTTAGATTAGTTCAGGTTAATACGGTTAAGGGTAAGGGTTATAAAATAGCTGAAGAAAATCCTGATAAATTTCATGGCATAGCACCTTTCGATATTGAAACAGGAGAATTAAAAAATAAATCTAATTCAAAAACTTTTTCTAATATTGCAGGCGAATCCATTATAAAAGCTGCTGAGGAAAATAAAAATATTGTAGCTATAACTGCGGCTATGGAATCAGGAACAGGATTAAGCGAATATGCAGAACTTTTTAAAGACAGATTTTTTGATGTAGGCATAGCCGAACAGCATTCTATTACTTTTGCTGTAGGGCTTTCTGTAAATGGTATAATACCTTTTGTTTTTTTATATTCTACATTTTTACAAAGAGGATATGATCAAATAATACATGATATCGGAATAATGAATGCTAATGTTAAGCTTATGATAGATAGGGCTGGGCTTGTACCTGAAGACGGAGATACTCATCAAGGAGTATTTGATATATCTTTTCTTAGAATTATACCCAATATTACTATTATGTCCCCTGTAGGTGAAAAAGATTTTAAAGATATGGTGAAAAAATCTATAGAATATAAAGGACCTACAGTTATAAGATATAATAAATCGGCTGTTAGAGAATTAAGAGAAAATCTTGTATCTGATAATTTTGAGATAGGAAAAGCTCATATTGTAAGAGATTTTGAAAACAGTAATAATCTTATAATAAGCTACGGACAGACACTTATTGATATATATGATGCTGTTTATGAGATTAATTTAAATACTGCTTTGTTAAATCTTTCTACTTTAAAGCCTCTTGATGAAGAAACTATTTTAAATATGATTAGAAAATCTGATAAAATTTTGATTATTGAAGAAAATATAAAGAAAGGAGGCATTGGAAGTGCAGTATTAGAATTAATGTCTGATAATGAAATATATAAGAGTGTAAAAATTCATGCCCTGCCTGATAAATTTTTTGAAACTGCCAAAAGAAATGAGCTTTTAAAAATGTATAAATTAGATAAAGAGGGACTAAAAGAAATCATAGGGAATTATTTTTAATATTATAACTTTATTTTTTTTATTTCTTTAAGATAATCTATAAATGAATCTGTGATTATCGGATCAATCTTTATATATTTTTCTAAGAAATTTTCTTTCATAAAAAGCACAGCCTCTTTTGGATTTTTATTCATACTTTTTGTTAAAGTATCATAAACATCAATTACCTCTAAAATTTTTGCTGGTAAATATGTAAGACTTTGTAATGTTAATATATCTTTATAATCATAAGATATTATATATTCTATTTCATGATTTGGATTTCTTCTTAAAGCAGCTTTATATAATTCTGTAAAAAGCCCGTATCCATAACTATAATATTCATGATGCAAAGAAACAGTTAATACAGCTCCTTCATTTCCTCTCATAAAATATTTAGCAAAAGCATAATCCTTTATTGAATGATTATCCTTTTCTTCATTTGGTAATGGTATATAATCTCTCTCTTTGTCCAAACTTATATCGTGAATTAAAATACCAATAGCAGCATCATTAATTGTATAATTTTCTATTTTTCTTACACCTAATTTTACATTTGAATCTAAAGTATTTGCATTATTAATCAAATGATATCTTTGATATATTCTATCAGAAAATTTATAATAATTTTTTTTAAAATCAATTCTAAGTCTGCTTGCAGCTCCGTGATTTAATTTATTATTAAAAAAATTTATGGCTTCTATATTCGTAATGAATATTCTATTTATATGTCCGATTGTTGTATCTGATTTTAAAGCATCTAAATTATCAAATATATTATCTATTTCATATTCCTTACTTGATATTATTGTAGTTATTTCATATACAAGAAGCTGTATCATTTTTGATAGATTAATTATCTCTTCATCATTGTTATTTAATGTATTATTTTCTGTATTTTTTAAATAATCAATATATTGTATTCTTAATATAAAGCCTATTTCTATAAGTATTTTAGCTATAAGCTCTGAAGTTTCTAAGTCTAAAAAATTTTTTTTGTAATAAGTTAATTTAACTATATATTGTCTAATATAAGCAGTTAAATCTTTATTTGACATATTTATTATATTTTCTAATATGCTTTCTTCTTTTTCTGCTATTTCTTTATTTGAAGGTATGCAGTATTTAAATTTTTTATAAAATTCAGTAGTTTTATTTTTCAAAATCAGCCCTTTAAGTTTATAATATATAGGAATTATATAGTATTTTTTATCATATATTACCTATACCAAGTTTTTTTACAGCTTCGCTTATATGCGATATGCCTATAATTTTTATATTATCTATATTTTTTACTTCTTTTAAAGCCCTTTTAGATATATATACTTCTTTTACAGAAAATTTTTTCATCTCTTTAATTCGTCTTTCTATAAATCTTACAGGCCTTACCTCGCCTGAAAGCCCCAATTCTCCAATATAAGATGTGGTTCTTTGAATGGATATTCCAGACATACTTGATGCTATTGCCATTGCTATTGCTAAATCGCTTGCCGTTTCTTTAACATTAAGTCCGTTTGCTACATTAATATACACATCTTGATTTGAAAGATTAAGATATGCTCTTTTTTCTAATATTGCTATTATTATAAGCAGTCTGTATTGATCATAGCCTATTGTAAGTCTTCTAGGATATCCGAATGCGCTGCTTCCTACTAATGCTTCCTGCTCTACGCAAAATACTCTGCTTCCCTCTATTACAGGAGTTATAACATTTCCAGCAAATACAGGTTCATTTATTCCTCTTGTAAATACCATTGAAGGATCTTTTACTTCTGTCAAGCCTTTTTCAGCCATTTCAAATATTCCAACCTCATCAATAGCACCATAACGGTTTTTCACGGCTCTTAATATTCTGTATATACCCTTATCATCTCCCTCAAAATATAATACGCAGTCTACAATATGTTCAAGTATTTTAGGTCCTGCTATAGTACCTTCTTTTGTAATATGCCCCACTAGAAATATAGTTATGTTTTTTAATTTTGCAGTCTGCATTAAAGCCCATGCACAGTTTTTTATTTGTGCAGGAGAACCTGCTATACTGTTAGCTGACGGACTATATATTGTCTGTATAGAGTCTATTATTGCAAGCGAAGGGTTATCATCTAATAAAGTATTTATTATATTATCGCAGTTAGATTCTGAAGATATTAAAAAATCTTTATATTCTAATGCGAGTCTGTCCGCCCTTAATTTTATCTGCTCAAGAGATTCTTCTCCTGTGAAATAATAAACTTTTTCATTTTCAGCAATATTAGATGCAGTTTGTAATAGAAGCGTAGACTTTCCTATTCCTGGCTCTCCTCCTATAAGTATGACGCTTCCCTGAACTATTCCTCCTCCTAATACTCTGTTAAGTTCATCTATATTTGTAGATATTCTAATACTATTATTGTATTTTATTTTTTTTAAAGATGTTAATACTGCTTTATCATTATTTGATGATAATGAAGTTCTTTCTTTTATAGATTTATTAGTATTTTCTGCTGGTTCTGTAAAAGGCTTTAAACTATTCCAAGAACCGCATGACGGACATTTACCCATCCAATTAATAGTACTTTCTCCGCAGTTATCGCATACAAATACAGTATTATTTTTTTTAGCCATTATATATTCCAACATTTTATATAAAAGTATATTTATTTTTTTACAAATATTTTAAAGATTTATTATACTTAAATAATTTTAAATGTAAAGTTTCAATAAAAATAATAAAATAGAAAGCATTATATTTATGAAATTTCATTGTTAAACTTTTTAAATATATCTTTTCTTCTTTTTTTATCAGAATTCCATAGCATAAGTCCGAATACTATAATAGCAATAGGCAGCATAACTATATTTATTATTCTTACCAAAAGCTTAACAGTTTCAGGTACTTGATAAGGCGGATTAAATACAGCCCCTTTTCTTCTTATGCTCATAAGTCCTGTATTGCCGACCATATAATCAACAGCATTCATAAGAAATATTTTATTTGCTGCATAAGCACTATTTTTAGCAATTTCATAAGAACCTAATACTATAACTTTTCCGCTTGATGTGGAATTTATTCTGTTTATACTGCTGTTAATATTATTATTAGAATTTTCTGATAAAGGAATTTCTTTTTCTTGAAATGCACTATTCATCTTACCTTCAAAAACTGCAGATATTAATCTCTTTGATAATTTACTGCTGTCAGAAGGCATACCTGCCATAGATGCTGTAAAGTTTTCCGTTTCTGTCCAGCTTTTACTGCTGGTATAAATTAGAGGAGTAATTTTTATATCTGTATTATTAGTGTTTAATATAATTTCTGATGAAATAGGTGCAAGCATAACATTAATGCTTTTTGTAATATCGCTTTTAGAATTAATATTTTCTGCAGCTATTAAAGGTATATAGTACATTTTCTGTTCAGGCATATTCTGCTGTAACTGTGCTTTATATGAATTATCATCAAATATCATATTTTCTGCTATTGTAAAGCCGTAATTATCAAGTATTTCATTAAGTCTGTTTGTAACAGCTACAAGTTTCGGTCCGTACATTTGTGCACTAGGATCATCCTGATTTATTTCTGCTCCGTTTAACATAAATAATACAGGTTTTCCGCTCATAATAAATTGATCCAGATTATATAATTCATAATCGCTGAAAGGAGTTTTACTTCCTGCAATAATTAAAGCATCTATATTTGAAGGTATATTATTTAATGAAATATCAATAGGCTCAAAATTATAATTAGCCTCTATTTCTGCAATATACTCGCTTACGCTATTATAAGCATCATTAGGATTTCCTCCAAACTGCGGAGGTATTGTTATATAATTAGCTTCTTCATGCCCTTGTACATATCCTATAGTTGCTTTAAGTCCAAGCATACTGTCTATATTTTTTGATATTTCATTTTTTATTTCATCGAAAGCCCCGTATAATATATATGAAGTTGAAAGTTCTCTTATATCATCTCCATTTTCTAAAACTAATGAAAAATAAGCACTTCCTCTATTTGCTACAATATTTCCTTCATTATCTTTTATATCATTCCATTCTATTTTTTTTATATTAATCTTTTTTAATAATTCTTCATCTTCAGCGGTAGGATTTGACATATCAATATTTATAAATCTTACTTTATTCATTAAATCTTTATTGGCATCAGCTACAGCCTGCATTATAGAATCAGGTATAAGCTCTATTGCCCCTATAGGAAGAAGCTCATATATTTCCTTTGATGATATATAATATACATTTAAATTATTTTCTAGTCTTGCAAGTCTGTCATTTTTATCCATCATTTTTCTTATAATTGTATCTATATTATATTCCAAGCCTTCTGTCGATTGAATAAAAGGTATCGTTTCTATGGAATCTCCGTATATAAATGAAAGTCCCATATATGCTATTTTAGTCTGAGTTTGATCTTTTTCTAATACGCTTATTTGCGTAGGATTTATTCTATATTTATTAGCCAAATCAGAATGCTTTGATGCATCTATAACTTCAAAACTTATATTTTTTCCTCCTGCACTCTTATATCCTTCAAATATATCTTTTATATATCTTTCATAAGTAGAAAAAGGAGGAGGCAGATTCGGAGTAACAAAAAATTTTACGCTCATAGGTTCTTTTAAATTTTTTACCAATCTCCTGCTTTCCTTACTTAAAGAGTAAATTTTATCTTTAGTTAAATCTATCATAGGAGTGAACTGACTTAATACTGCATTTATTAAAATTATAATTACAACAGCAAATGAAAATGTTATTATTCTGTCTTTCTTTTTTGTCATATAATTAATTACCTGCTAAAAAATAATTTTTATTATATATTTAATGATGATGTTTGTCAAAATATATTTATATGAGTATAAACCTATAAACATATTTTTTGTAATAATTTTATGCAAATAGTTGACATTTTTTTTTAGTATGCTATAATAAATTTCACTTGCCGAGTTAGCTCAGTAGGTAGAGCAAAGGACTGAAAATCCTTGTGTCTAGGGTTCGATTCCCTGACTCGGCATATTCCTTATATATTCTTAACTCTTAAATAAATCGAAATTAAATAGTATGGATTTTGAAAAAGAACTTAATAGTTATATAAGTCCTATTTATGAGGATAATCATATAATAGCAGCAATAAAGCCTGCCAATATACCAGTTCAGGGCGATATAACAGGAGATGTTTCTTTTTTTGACAATATAAAAGATTATATAAAAATAAAATATAATAAAAAAGGAAATGTATTTTTAGGACTTGTACATAGACTTGACAGACCTGTATCAGGAGTTATTGTATTTGCTAAAACATCAAAGGCAGCTGCAAGACTAAGCGAATATATAAGAGAAAGAAAGTTTGAAAAAAAATATTATGCTGTTGTTAATGGCATACTTTTAGATAAAGAGGCGGAACTTGAAAATTATCTTATAAAAAAGAAAAATAAATTAGGAAATATTGCTCAGGTAGTTTTTAAAAATACAAAGAATGCAAAAATAGCCAAATTAAAATATAATGTTTTAAAAGAAGATATAACAAAGAATTTAAGTTTATTAAATATAGAATTAGAAACGGGAAGATTTCATCAGATAAGAGTTCAGCTTTCTAATATAGGGCATGCAATATACGGAGATAGAAAGTACGGAAGCTATATAAAATATGACAGAGATGATGTTCCTTTGGCATTATTTGCTAAGAGTTTAAAGTTTCCTCATCCTACTAGAGATGAAGAGGTTTATATTGAGGCAGAACTTCCTTCTTTCAGTCCTTGGAATATATTTTTATAATATAAAAAAAATATATTTAATGCTTGACAAAAAAATAATAATATTGTAATATATACAAACATTTAATTGAATATAAAAATAAACGGGCCAATAGCTCAGTCGGTAGAGCATCGCCCTTTTAAGGCGGTTGTCGAAGGTTCGAACCCTTCTTGGCTCATATTAAGTAAGATATTTTTTATATATGCCGGTGTGGTGAAGAGGTTTAACACACAGGATTTTCATTCCTGCATTCGCGGGTTCGAAACCCGTCACCGGTTCATCTTTCCGCACTGTTTTAGTGCGGTTTTTTTTTTGCAGAATATTTAATATTCTTAAATTTATACTTTGATGAAAAATAATTTTTATATTAACATAATTTAGTTATCATAATATTAAACAATGTATTTATTTTTGCATATTATTAAAAATCATGTTTTTTTATACATTATAAAATATTGACTTTTTTAATAATTATCTTATTATAAAAGGCGTTTAAAAATAATGTGTATAAATATAGTAAGGTTATGGGAATGAATACTAGGGGTAAGTCTAAAAAGAAAATTAAAGAAAATGATAATCCTTTTTTAAACTTAAATGCAAATATTAAAGAAAATGATGAGCTTGCAAAGGCATCTATAAAAACTATAGCAAACAGCATTATAATAACAGAAAGCGATAATAAAAGAATAGACAGAAATAAAAAAGAAGAACATTCACAAATAATAGATCTTTCCCGCAAAGATTGGCTTTATTATACAAGATCTCCTTTAATGGATAATTATAGGGATAATCTTTATAGAGAATATTACAGTTTATCAGTATTATTATCTTTAAGAGGAGACAGCAGTAATGAAAGAGTTTTAGGACTTTCATTAAAATTAATAGATTTAGAAAATAAAAAAGAATATAGAGTAGGGGAGCTTGAAAGTTTTTTATTTTCGTGCGTTATCGGAGACAAGCAGAATATAGAAGATGATGAAAAAATAATAGAACTTGAAGATTTCAGCAAGGCAGAAGCTAAATTTATAAGATTTTTGAATAATTTATATGCTGAAGCTAAACAGCTGCAGGAAAATGGCAAGTTATGGTTTAAAGACTATGATGCATATCAATGCCTGCTTTTATTAAAAGATGTTTCTAATATAAGGCTTGAAAGCAGAGTAATTACATTCAGCGATGAAATTTTAAATTTGCAGTTAGAAAGCTGCTATAATGAAGATAAAGATTTGATTCTTAATTTGAGTATTAAAGATATTGATTTGAATAGAGTTTATACATTTGGAGAAAACTGCGGCTTTGTGCTTTATAAGGATATATTTTATGAAACTAATCCTTCGTACCCTAAAATCAAAAAGAATATTTTTAAAGACAGTATAGTAGTAAGAAAAGATTATATAAAAGATTTCTGCTCAAGAGTGCTTCCTAACTTGAAAAAAGATTTTGATAATATAGAGCTTCCTGAAGATATAAAAGAAAATGATATATTAGCTTTTCCTGCTCAGGCATTAGTATTTTTGGATTATGACGGCACTAATGTATTTTCTACTATCAAGTTTAAATACGGCTCTTTTACTATTGATCCTTATTCAGGAAAGTTTACAAGCAGCAATATGTTCGATAATGAGGTTACAGAGATTTACAGAGATACTGAAAAAGAAGAGTATTTCTGCAGAACTTTATCTAAATACTTGGATAAGGTAGGGGATTATACTTTTGCTACTTCTGATGATGAGAAGATATTTTATTTATGCTATAAAATACTTCCATCTCTTCAGGATAGGGGCTGGACTTGTTATTACAGCGAATCTTTTAAATCATTGAAATTGAATGTTAAGCCTTTAAAAATGAGAGTTTCTTTAACTAAAGATATTAATTTCTTTGAGATTAATTTTTCTTTTGAGGGCGTTAAAGAACTTTGTGATTTATCGGATATTATAAGGGCTGTAAAAGTTGAAAATAAGGAATATATAAGGCTTCAGAACGGTTCATTCGTACCTATAGATTTGGAAGTAATTGATTATATAGCTAAAATGTTCAAAGAAAATCCTATAGAACAGAAAGAAAATAATAGGTATTTGCTTCCTATGTTCAGTGCTCCTTATTTTGCTGATATGCTTGAGAAACATAGCGGTATAGAATTGGATTTAGATGATAATTCAATAGATACAATAGCAAATATAAAAAAAGTTGATTATGATGAAACGCCTCCTAAAGATATAGCAGGAGAGTTCAGAAGCTATCAGTTAATGGGTTATAAATGGCTTAGGAAATTGGCGGACATGTCATTGAATGGAATACTTGCTGATGATATGGGGCTTGGAAAGAGTTTTCAGACTATAGCTGCTATATTAAAAGAAAAAGAAAAAGGAAATAATCTTACTTCTTTGATTGTTGCCCCCACTTCCTGCGTTGCTAATTGGGAATGCGAGATAAAAAAATTTGCTCCCTCTCTTGAAGTTATAGTATTATCAGGCAATTTAAAAACAAGAATGAAAAAGATTAAGTCGGTAAGTAATTATGATGCTGCTGTGATATCATATTCTGTATTAAGACGGGATGTAAAGGCATTGAGTGAGAATCAGTTTAATTATCTTATATTAGATGAGGCACAGCATATAAAAAATGCCAATACCCAGAATGCTAAAATGGTGAAAAGTTTAAAATCATTGAAAAGACTTGCATTAAGCGGTACGCCTATAGAAAACAGTATAAGCGAGATGTGGTCTATGTTTGATTTTCTTATGCCCGGATTTTTGGGAAAGCATAAAGATTTTGTTGAAGATTATGAAGCTCCTATACTTGCAGGATTGGATAGTTCAAGCGAGGCTTTAGATAATTTAAAAACTAGAATAGCACCTTTTATATTAAGAAGATTAAAAACTGATGTATTAAAAGATCTGCCTCCCAAACATACGGTTGTAAGCTATTGCGATTTAACTAAAGATCAAAAAGAACTTTATATGTCAATACTTGAAGCTGCCAGAATAGAGATTTTTGAAACTGTAAAAAGAAAAGGTTTTGCTCAGTCTCATATAGAAATATTTTCGGCATTGACAAGATTAAGACAAGTTTGCTGCCATCCAAGACTTATGCATGATGATTTAAGAGGTGAAAGTCATACAAGCGGCAAATTTAATATGTTTATAGAGATGATTAGAGAAGCTGTTTCAGGCGGACATAATGTATTGGTATTTAGTTCATTTACAAGAATGCTTAATATTATGAGGGCGGCTTTCAAGAAATTAGGCATAGATTATTTTTATTTGGATGGTGCTACGAAAAACAGAATGGATTTAGTTCATAGATTCAATGCAGGCGAAGCACCTATATTCTTACTAAGCCTTAAAGCAGCAGGTACAGGACTTACATTGACGCAGGCGGATACAGTAATGCATTATGATTTATGGTGGAATCCTGCTGTTGAAGATCAGGCTACTGACAGGGCATACAGGATAGGGCAGAAACGAGTTGTCACTAATTATAAACTCATCACAAGAGGCACTATAGAAGAAAAGATATTAGAGCTTCAAAATAAAAAGCGTTTATTGATTGATACTGTAGTAGGTGATTCTATGGGTGATATAAATAAATTAAGCTGGGACGAAGTAAAAAATCTTATTGATTAATATCATAATAATTTTAATTTTTTTTATATATCATAGTATTGTGAAAAAGTGCAATTTTTATTTTTGGGATTGCATTATAGAATTTCACATCTTTTTATTGTTCTATATTTAATACAGATTGTAAAAATATAATTCTTTTAGTATACTATTACTATGAATACAGAAATTATTGAAAATACACTATTAGCTTTAATAAATGAATTCAAAAAAGATGAAGAAGAAAAATATAATGCGGTAGAAAATACTATAAAATCTATACATAAATCATTTTTAGAGGAAGAAGAATTAAAGACAAATATATTAAATCAAATCTTTCCTAAAATTAAAACAATAATAGAAGAAGTAAAAGAGGAAATGAAAAAATATCCTCCTCAGTTTTGTATATTTGATGCAGTAAATTTACAAAGATATGAGAACTATAATAGTAATTTACTTGCCAATTTTCTTAAAATAAATATAGAGTATGAAGGTACTAAATTAAGTTTTGTTAAAGACTTTCTAATTTATTTAAATAATAAACTGAAATGGGATTACTATGGGTTAAAGAGTATTGAAGAATTAGAAAAAATAAATCATTCAGATATAAATATAAAAAGAGAAAAATATGCATACAGAAGAAGAATGGATTTATTTATATCTTATAAAAAAGACTTTGCAATTATCATAGAAAATAAAATATATGCTTCAGATCAGCCTAATCAATTAAATGATTATTATAAAAAGAATCAAGATATCTATAACAATATATATATTATTTATTTAACGCCTTATGGAAATGAACCTAATGAAAATAGCCTATCTTCAAATGTAAGAAAAGAACTTGGGGATAATTTTAAAACATTAAAACATTGCGATATAGCTTTATGGCTTGAGAATATTTTAGAAAATGAAAAATATTGTTTTTTTCATAAAGAAAATATTTTATTTAAAGAGAATGACAATAAATATATAAAAGATTATAGGCTTTTAAAATCTGCTATGATACAGACTATACATAATGCCAATATGCTAGGCAATAATACAAAGGAGATTGATATGACAAAAGAAAAAATACGAAAACTATTGAAAGAAAATATTTTTGAAGATATACAAACAGTGGAAGATGCTGAGGAATACAAAAAAATATTTAATAGTGTTATAGATATTATTAATGAAAAAGAATGGTCTATAAAAGCTAAACCGCATATTGAGTTTACTCAAAAAGTTTTAGATTACTTAAAAAAGAATGGTGAATCAAAATCTTATACTTTTTTAGCTGAAAAAGAAATTTTAAATGGAATAGTTAATAAAAATAAATATCCTCATAATATAGAATTTAAAACTATAAATGAAGCCAATGTAATCTTGGAAAATAATAATAATGGTACGGATATAGATTTTCATTTTGGAATATATACAGAAAATGAAAGAACAATAAAAAAAATAAAAAAATTAGATGAAGAAATTAATAATATATTTGAAAAATTTTCTAAGGATTCTTCAGGTTGGATTTATATATATTATATAAACACAGAAAAAGACATTCCAGAGGAAATTGCTATAGCTATGATTAAACTTTATGATCTTTTGAAAGAGAATTTATAATAATATAGAATATATAAGTGTATGTTTAAGCAGATTATAGTTTACTAATTACTAACAAAATAAGTTTTAAATGTAAAATAAATATTTTTATTTTCTATAATAAGTATTAAGCTGCATACCATTCGTTTATGTACACTGTAATACTATGTAATACTATGCAGAAATACTATTGCGAAGCTACCTACTGTAATGGCTAGTATTTTTTATGAAATTATGATATAATATCAAAGAATATAATATTTTTTATTTATAATAATCAAAAATAATGATTTATATTATTTCAATTATATTAATACTATTTTTTGTATTGTCTTTTTTATTCATCACTCATTTTAATTTTAATAAAGATATAAAAATAGATTTAAAGAATATTAATAATGCTAAAGAAATAATGAGCATAATATCTGTAAAAAACTATGATGAAAATCTAATAAATGTTTTAAATAAAAGCCGTATATCAGGCATTATTATAAATATTGATAATTTAGAAATGCATTCGCTATTTGAGTTAATAAAAGATATAAAAAGAAAAATTAATAGAAAAATATTTATAGCATTGGATCAGGATTATAAAGCTTCTTACAGCATATTTTATCATCAGAAATTTAAAGTTTATCCTAGTTATATAGGCGAGAGAAAAAGCGAGGAGTATGCATACAAAATAGCTTATGAAAGGGCAGTAAAGTTAAAATCTATAGGCATTAATATGATATTATCTCCTATATGCAATACATATTGCAATGAAAAATCTCATCTAAAAGAAAATATATTTACAAGTGATAAAATATTAGCTTCTAGGCTTATATATCAAACAGTAAAGGCACAAAAAGATGCAGGACTTATAACAGCATTAAAATATTTTCCAAAATACTATGATGATGAGTTATATATAGATGATAAGTTATATATAGATGATAAATTATATGATAAAAAAATAAAAAATATTATTGATAATAGAGAAACATTTTTAGCAGGTATAAAGGCAAATGCTGATATTATAGTTATGTCTAATATAAAAAATGCTTTGAAGTATAAAGATTTTCTTATTAAAGATATGAAGTTTAAAGGCATTATAATGACTGATTATATTAATGATAATAAAAATATAATTAGTTATGGAATAAATGTTTTTTCTAACAGTTATTATAAAAATATAAAGAATATAAAAAATATAATTGAAAATAATATTAATGATATGGACTTAGAAGTATGTGCAAAAATATTAAATTTAATAAAACGATTATAAAAAGCATAATATTTTTAATATTATTATTTATATATGCATGTAAAGCTGATTCAGATATATCTGATGAAAATATGTATATAGAGAAATTAAAAAAAGATTATTCTGATTTATCTTATTATATAGATAAAGTTTATGAAATGGATGAAAAAGAGAGAAAAGGACTTTTATTAATGGTCGGTATTAAAGATAAAATACTTTCAAAGGAAACTATAGAAATACTTAAAGATAATAATATAATGGGAGTTATACTATTTAGTTATAATATAGAAAATGAAAAGCAATTAAAGAAGCTTACTTCTGATTTAAGAAAATATGTTAATCCGAATATGCTTATTTCTATAGATCAGGAAGGAGGCGAGGTTAATCGCATAAATTTTGATAAATTTAAAGATATTTCTCCTAAAGATATAGGGGATTTAAATAGTATAAAGTATGCATATGATATAGCATATCAAAAATCAAAGTTTTTATTAGATATGGGTATAAATATGATATTAGCACCATTATGCGATATACCTAATGATACTAATTCATACATATATAATAGAAGTTTTTCTACAAATGTTAATATAGTATCGGATATGGTATATGCTGTAGTTAAAGCTCAAAAAGATGCAGGAATAATAAGCGTATTAAAGCATTTTCCTGGACATGGAGATACAGCAGTTAACTCCCATAATGATTTTCCGAATATTGATAAAACTATTAATGATTTGCTTTCAAAAGAATTTCTGCCTTTTAAAAAAGGAATAGAGGCAGGAGCTGAGATGGTTTTAGTTTCTCATATAAAAAATAAATATATAGATGATAAATATCCTGCTAGTATGTCCAGAAAATATGCTGATATATTAGAAAAAGATTTAGGTTTTAAAGGTATTGTAATTACTGATGATTTAGTTATGACTGGAAATATTGATGAATGTATTGACTTTGGAATTAATTTAACAAGTAATGTATATGAAAATGCAGAGTATATGTTTAAGGATATGAAGCCTGATATTTTATCATGTGCGAGAGTATTAAAAATAATTTCAGAAAATAAATTATCCCGTACATAGAAATATTATTTATTTTAATTAGTATATTTCTTTTTTCTATTACTATTAGGGTTTCTCTTATATGTAAGAGTTTCATCTAGTCCTGATTTTATATACTCATTAATGATATTAACTACTGTATGATATGTAACATTATACTGTTTAGCAATATCAGTATGAGTAAGTCCTGTTTTATTTTTTTCGTCTAATGCCAGAATGATATTAGCCCTAGAAATTAGTCTTTTTGATTTACTTTCATCTTTTATGAATTCTTTAATTTTTTCTTTTTCCTGTTCGCTTAAAGATATTATATGTTTAGTTATTATACTCATTTGATACCCCTATTTTTAAGGACAAGGAGATTTTTAAGAATAAAATTATAAAGATATATCAAAGAATAAAATATATTTTTATTATAATATTTTCTAGTTAAAAAATAATTCAGATAATTAAATCAAAATATTAATAATAAAAGATAATTATATTTTATTATATATATTTTATAAATCCTTGCTATGCTATGAAGTTTATCATAATATAAATAAAATATCAATATAAAAGAAAAATTAGAATGTCGTATAAAAAATACTATATTTTAAATAATGATATTTCATTTTCTATACTGTAGAATTTATTTTCTATTTCTTTAATATATTGAATACTGTTAGATTTTATATTTTCCAAAAAGGCATCATTATTTATAAAAGGCATATTAATATTTATATTTAATACAGATCCTTTGGCACATGCAAATATTAAAACATAAGCACTAAGAATATCAGTAATAACTCCATTATTTCCATATTTTAATATAATATCAAAAAGCGGTATTAAATCATAACAGTATTTCAAAGCATTAAAAGGAACTGATATTGATTTTTCTGAAGCCTCAGATAAAGCACAATTTCTTTTATACTTTTCTTCTTCTGTATTTTTAGGCATCTTCATAGCTTCCATAAACATATTAAAACTTTCAGCATCTTTATCTGCTATATCCGTTAAATATGTTTTTATCTCTTTTATTTTTTCTAAAGCACTATTAAAAGAATCCTGTTCTTCTTTACTCAATTGAGAAAATTTTTTTTTGTTTACAGTAAGATGTCCTACCATTCCAGCCAAAGCACAAGCCAAACTTCCTATAACTCCCATAACGCTTCCTCCTCCGGGAGCAGGCAGAGAACTATCAACTTCATTAATATAATCAATTAATTTCTTATCTATTAATTTAGACATTTTTTACTCCGAAAATACAAATAATTTATCAGCGGCTATTCTAATATATCATAAAATAAATATCAATAGATTCTATATTTCGTATATAAAAATTAATAATTGAAAAATATTATATATAGTATAAAATATAAAGAAATTTTTTATTTAAATATTTTTATTTTGCCTTTTCTTAAATATAACTATAGCATTATTAAAATATGTATTAGTATATAAAAATGAGATAACTTAATAAAAATAATATAATCAATTTTTATTTTGATTTATAATTAAATAATAATTAAATAAAAATGGAGGAAAAGAATATGAAACATACTTTAGAAGGGGCTTATACTCCTAAAAACATTGAGGACAAATTATATAATTTCTGGAAAGAAAACGGATTTTTTCATGCTGTTATAGATAAAAATAAAGAACCATATTCTATAGTCATACCTCCTCCAAATGTTACAGGCGTACTTCATATGGGGCACGGACTTAATAATACGCTTCAGGACATATTAATAAGATTTCATAGAATGCTTGGGAAATGTACTTTATGGATGCCGGGAACTGATCATGCAGGTATTGCTACTCAGAATGTTGTTGAAAGAAGATTAAAAGCAGAAGGCAGAAATAAATATGATTTAGGAAGAGAGGCATTTGTAAAAAAAACTTGGGAAGTAGCTAATGAACATCATTCTATTATAATCAAGCAGCTTGAGAAAATAGGCTGTTCCTGCGATTGGGATAGAGAAAGATTTACTCTTGATGAGGGTCTTAGCAATGCTGTAAGAGAAGTATTTGTTGAGCTTTATAATCAAGGCTTAATATACAGAGGAAAATATCTTATTAATTACTGTACCAGCTGCGGTACTGCTTTGGCTAATGATGAAGTTGAACATGAAGAAGTTGCAGGTGCTTTGTATCATATTAAATATAAGATAGAAGGAAAAGATGAGTATATTGAAATAGCTACTACAAGACCTGAAACTATTTTGGCTGATACTGCAATAGCTGTTCACCCAGATGATGAAAGATATGCATATCTTACTGAAAATGATTTTTTAATACTTCCTATAGCAGGCAGAAAATTAAGACTTGTAAAAGATACTTATGTAGATAAAGAGTTTGGTACAGGGGCTTTAAAAATTACTCCTGCACATGATCCTAATGACTTTGCTATAGCCCAAAGACATAATTTAGAAATAATAAATATACTTAATGCAGACGGCACATTCAATGAAAATACGCCTTCTAATTATCAAGGCAAAACTGTAAAAGAAGCAAGAATTTTAATTATAAAAGAACTTGAAGAACTTGGGGCATTTGCAGGCAAAGATAATATTAAGCATCAGGTAGGGCATTGTTACAGATGTCATAATGTTGTAGAGCCTTATTACAGCGATCAATGGTTTGTAAAGATGAAGCCTTTAGCAGAAAAAGCATATAAGGCAGTTAATGACGGCAATATAAAAATCTATCCTGAAAGATGGATTAATACTTATAATCATTGGATGACAGATATTAGAGATTGGTGTATAAGCAGACAATTATGGTGGGGGCATAGAATTCCTGTTTGGTACTGCGATGAATGCGGGGAGATGACGGCTTCAAAAACAGATATTACAGAATGCTCTAAATGTAAAAGCAGAAATATTCATCAAGATGAGGATGTGCTTGATACTTGGTTTTCTTCTTGGCTATGGCCCTTCTCTACTTTAGGCTGGCCTTATATTAATGAGGATTTAAAATATTTTTATCCTACTTCAGCACTTGTTACAGGCTATGATATATTATTCTTCTGGGTTGCCAGAATGATTATGGCGGGAACTCATTTTATGAATGATGTTCCTTTCAAAGATGTTTATCTTAACGGACTTATAAGAGATAAAATCGGAAGAAAAATGTCTAAAAGTTTAGGAAACGGTATTGATCCTATAGAAATTATTGATGAGTATGGAGCTGATGCATTCAGATTTACTTTGTCATTTATAACTTCATTAGGCGGACAGGATATTTGGCTTGACAGAGAGCTTTTCAAAATGGGCGGAAAGTTTGCTAATAAAATTTACAACAGTGCTAAATATATTTTTGGAAACATTGATGATAATGCTGATATAAAAGATTTAGACAGCTGCATTCTTGAAAATAAAGATAAATGGATATTATCAAGGCTTCAGAAAGCTGTAGAATCAGCAGCTCAGAAATTAAAAGAGTATAGATTTGATGAGGCTTCTCAAACTATTTATAAATTCTATTGGAATGAGTTTTGCGATTGGTATATAGAGATAAGTAAATTCGATTTGAAAGATGAAAGCAAAAAAGAAAAAACTATTGCTGTATTATTATATGTGCTTGAAGAATCAATGGCTATGATTCATCCTTTTATGCCTTTTATCACAGAGGAAATTTATTCTAATTTACCAAAGCATAATATTGATTCAAAAGCATTGATGATTAGAGAGTATCCTAAATCTAATTTAAAATATATATTTGAAGATATAGAAAAAGATTTTAATTTAATTCAGGATATAGTATCCGGAATAAGAAATTCCCGTTCATCATTTAATCTGCCTCCTAATAAAAAACTTGATATTATAATCCGCTGTACTTCAGATTATTTCAAAAATACTTCTGAAAGCTATAAAGATATTATATCATCGCTTTCACTTGCAGAGTCTTTGAATATTATTTCTTCAAAAGACAGCGAAAGAAATAAAGGCTCATTTGTTAAAGTGTTTGAAGGCGGTGAGATAAATGTTAATCTTATGGGTATAATAGATTTGGAAGCAGAGAAAAAAAGATTAGAAAAAGAAGCAGCAGGGTACAAAAAAGATTTAGAAACTGTAAACAAAAAACTCTCTAATGAAAACTTTATGAAGAAAGCTAAACAGGAAGCTATTGACACTGAAAAAAGAAAGAAAAAAGAGTTTGAAGATAAATTAAAAGGTATAGAGGAAGTTTTATCGTCTCTGTAATTTTTAATGATATTTTATAATAAAAAACTTGGCTTATATTTTTTAATGTAAGTCAGGTTTTTTATTTTTAACAAATTAGTATTGATAGTAAATATATTATGTGTATAAATTTTACTTAAAGGAGAGAATATGCATATAATAAAATATATAGAATATGTTTTATGAAAGTTATAAAACTTCTAAAAAAATGGCTGGTTTGAAGTTACTCAAAGTGGAAGCCATAAACAATTTAAACATAATAATAAGAAAGGCAGAGTTACAATTTCTTATCATAAGAAAAGTGACAAGCTAGATATTGGAACACTAAAAAGCATAGAAAAACAATCAGGTATAAAACTTAGAAAATAATTTAGCATTGTTTTTATACGCTTATATTTATCATTATGATGAAAACTAATTTAGAAACATTTACAGCGAATATATATAAAGCCAAATCAGGATATAATGCAGTATTTTATGATTTTGACGGATGTGTAAGTTCAGGAAGAACTTTAGAAGAAACAGTTAATAATGCAAAAATAGCACTTCAGATGCATATT